>DGXY01000100.1 GCA_002396885.1 Akkermansiaceae bacterium UBA5020 | reverse complement strand
GTCACCAATGCCTTTCGGCAGCGAGCCCTCTTGGGCCCTGCGGGGCCTCGCCATGGCTAACGGAGCCAGCAGCGTTGGTCACCAATGCCTTTCGGCAGCGAGCCCTCTTGGGCCCCGCGAATATCAAGTGGCCCGCGAACGGCTACGGTCTCGGTCACCAATGCCTTTCGGCAGCGAGCCCTCTTGGGCCGAAGGGCGGCGAGGGTTGCTCCTCAGAGGGCCGCGAGGCCCCGTCACCAATGCCTTTCGGCAGCGAGCCCTCTTGGGCCGCGGAAGATCTGGTCGAGGCCGTGAAGCTGAACCGCGAGTCACCAATGCCTTTCGGCAGCGAGCCCTCTTGGGCCCCGGGATCTCCCCGGTCTCGCTCGCATCGCCCGAACCGCCGGGTCACCAATGCCTTTCGGCAGCGAGCCCTCTTGGGCCCCGCGTTTCACTAGGCGGGATTCCCGCCCTCGCCGCGATCGGTCACCAATGCCTTTCGGCAGCGAGCCCTCTTGGGCCAGCCTACGCCCTCCGCGCCCTCGCTCGAACCTCTGGGTCACCAATGCCTTTCGGCAGCGAGCCCTCTTGGGCCGTGCTGGTCATCACGGGCAACCGGGCGCAGGACGGTAGCCGGTCACCAATGCCTTTCGGCAGCGAGCCCTCTTGGGCCTCTCGCCGGACCCCGCGACCTTCCGCCTCGCCGCGTGGTGTCACCAATGCCTTTCGGCAGCGAGCCCTCTTGGGCCGCATCAAGGCCCGTGCGGTCTACACACTGGCGGATCAGGTGTCACCAATGCCTTTCGGCAGCGAGCCCTCTTGGGCCGCATCCTCGCGATGCTCTCTATTGATTCCATCCTTAACCTGTCACCAATGCCTTTCGGCAGCGAGCCCTCTTGGGCCCGGAAATTGGCGCATTGATCGCACAACGTGCCAATTCTGTCACCAATGCCTTTCGGCAGCGAGCCCTCTTGGGCCTCTCACCACACTGCCCACTGCTAAACAGGCTGAGTTCTGTCACCAATGCCTTTCGGCAGCGAGCCCTCTTGGGCCCTGGCGTGACGTGGACCGAGTCCATCCAAACCCAAGCCAAGTCACCAATGCCTTTCGGCAGCGAGCCCTCTTGGGCCGCGCTGATCATCTTCGCGGCGTTCCTCGGCCACATCATTGGGTCACCAATGCCTTTCGGCAGCGAGCCCTCTTGGGCCAACGTGCAGAAAGCACGCATCGCAAAGACGCTCTTGTTGTCACCAATGCCTTTCGGCAGCGAGCCCTCTTGGGCCAAGAATGGCTGCACCCTCTGCTCTCAGGGTGGTCGCACCCGTCACCAATGCCTTTCGGCAGCGAGCCCTCTTGGGCCTCTTATCTTCCTAGATGAGTATTCAGATTGGGACGCGTCCGGTCACCAATGCCTTTCGGCAGCGAGCCCTCTTGGGCCCCATTCTGATCCTCCTCGGTTTCATCGCCATGCTCTCGGGTCACCAATGCCTTTCGGCAGCGAGCCCTCTTGGGCCGAGGCGATAGGCGACGGTGACGCCCTGCGGACCGCATGGGGTCACCAATGCCTTTCGGCAGCGAGCCCTCTTGGGCCTCAGCCTCGAGATCCGGTGGACTAGCGCCCCGGCGGTCCTGTCACCAATGCCTTTCGGCAGCGAGCCCTCTTGGGCCTTGCAGATGAGGCGAGCGCCAAGCTTGCCGCCGCCAAGGGTCACCAATGCCTTTCGGCAGCGAGCCCTCTTGGGCCAGGTCTGAGCGGTTCGCGAACCTCCGCGCCGCCGCCGCGAAGTCACCAATGCCTTTCGGCAGCGAGCCCTCTTGGGCCTCCTTCTACGTAACCTCCTGAAAACCAAACGCGCAAACTACGAATCGGTCGCGAGCTAGATTTGACAGGGTTTCGGCCCTCTCGTGAACCTCGATCAGACTCCACCAAAAATGGACTTTTTGAGGTTTTGATCATTGATTCTCAGCGTTTTGAGGAGGCTGGGTCGCGAGGTGTGCTGTTTTGCGGCTGAAAAGGTCGCGACCTGAGGCACGTGCCTGCTATACCACGTAGCACACCACCTTCTCCGAGCAAACCATTGTGCCGGCAGTCAGCGTTTCCTTGGCCGAACGAGCGTCAATCTTGTAAGCGACGAGGCGATCTTCCCGCTCATCAATCTCGTCAAGCAGCTTCAGCCAGAAATCCTGGAACTCTTCCTCCTTCAGCCGGCACTCGAACAAGCTGTATTGCACCCGCACCCCGTAGTCCTCGCAGACTCGCGCGACGCGGGAAAGGCGCCTTGGTTCGCTGATATCGTAGGCCACGAGGGTGAGCATTTGCTTCTCTCCAGGAGCAGATCGTTGATAGGGCAGGGGAGCGAAGGCCTCGTGCCACCAATCGGGTCCTGTCGGATCAGGTGGCATGGCTTGGGGTTGGGCATTCGAGATGGGCCGTCGCGGCATTCAGTTCATAATGAAGGCCTCAAAGGCGGTCGAGTCAGCCAGGGCACTCTTGAACCGTGTTACTGAATCCTCCAGCTGCTGCCGCAGGGTGGTGCGGTGGCCCACAAACTCGCTCATGAACTGCCGCTCCATGCGTCGCTCATACTGCACGACGAACTTGGCGCGTCCCTCATCGTTGAGGTAGACGCCACCTTCATGGGGGCGAAAGTGCGAGGGGTTCAGGATCTGGTGCGAAAAGACATCGAGGGCGAGCGCCTCCACCAGCACCGGCCGAAAAGGCTCAATCAGGTCGAGGGCGAGCGACCACCGTCCGTCCTCCGTCGCGTGGAGGAGACCGAGCGCGGGATCGAGCCCGCGCGCATGGATCGCTGAGACTGTCTCATAGTAGAGCAAGGTTGCGCCGAAAGAGATGCATGCGTTCACTGGGTTCAGAGGCGGTCGGGTAGAGCGGCGATCGAAGGGGAAACCGCTCGGTAAAAATGATGCCCAGACCGGGAAATACCGCGCCGAAGCCGCTCCCTCATAGCCGCGCAGCGTTTCGATGGACGAAGCCCGGCCGACCTCGCGGAGCATGGCATCGAGATAGCCGAGGTCGCCCGAGGAATCGATACCGCGGTTCGCCGCGAGCCGCTGCACGACGCGGCGCTGGTTGTAGACCTTGGCCGCGACGAGACGACCGGCCATGGCCAGGCAGAAGCCCGCGTCGAGCGTGGCCTGATATTGGCGGAGGCGCCAGGCCCCATGGGCCGGAGGCGTCGGCTGAAAGCCGCCGAGGTAGCGCCCGTTCCAGCCAAGGAAGGCGATCGGGATGCCCGACCGCAGCAGGGTCGCAAGTGCCTCGCCCGATATCTGGGTGCCTTCGACGGCGAGAAGGCGGTCGAGATCTCGGATCGGAATTTCGCGAAGCACGGTCGAGTCTCCCGATTCGTCGCGACCATGGACCTGAAGTCGCTCGGAGACAAGGCGGATCTGGCAACCGGGGGTGCTGACACAAGCGGTGGGCATAGAGCGAGGATGAATTAAAAACGAAGTGGCCGCCAACGTCGGGATCTCCGCGGATATCCCGGCGGGCGTTTCTGGAGGTCCGGGGATGTCCGGAATGCTGCGGGGACGATGAAGGAATGCGATGATTTACGGCCTTTCTAGCACGACGAGCAGGAGCGGTGAGTTGCGGAGCCCGAATAATTTGTCGTCATGCAACTTCGTACTTGAATGAACCAGACAATTGCCCCAGAGACTAGGGTCCCATGCATTCCGAAAGCTCGCTCCTAAAGTTCCAGATCGGACCCGTTCAGGACTTCATCGCGCAGGCGAGGAGCACCCGAGACTTGTGGAGCGGCAGCTACCTCCTGAGCTGGCTCGTGGCGGCTGGCATCCGCGAAGTCGTCCGAAAAGGGGCAACGGTGATCTTCCCCAACCCCGAGGGACAGCCGCTCTTGCGCCTTCCGGAGGTTCCGGCTGGGGATCACCGCGACCTCCTCACCCCAAACCTGCCCAATCTCTTTATCGCTGGCGTCGAAGGCGACCCCGACGAAGTGGTCAGGGCCGTGCGCGACGCGATCGTGGCGGAGTGGAGGGCCATCGCCGATTCGGTCTGGAATAACCGCAGTCGCTTCGGATTGCCAGACCAGCAAAAAGACCGCTTTTTTGCCCAGGCGGAACGGCACCTCTCCCTCTCGTGGTGCGCCACGCCGATGCCGGAGGGCTCGGATGCCACCTATGTGGAGGCCTACCGGAACAATGGCTGGCATCTCGATGCAGTCCGCCAGAGTCGCGAGTTTTCGGCCTGGAGCACGGGCCACGGGATGTTGGAGAAGGACAGCCTCAGCGGAAAGGAAGAGGCCGTTTTGGGCGGCGAGGAATTCCGCCAACAGCGCGAGCGACAAGGGGGGGAATACGATTCCCTCTTCGCCAAGCACGCGGACTACCTCGGTGCGGTCTCCGTGATCAAGCGCGTCTGGCATCTCGCTTATCTCAGGGACGCGGCCACCGCCGCGAAGCCCGTCCTGAAGGCCTCGGCGAAGGATTTCAAAATCCGCTCGATTCCGGCGATTGCGGCCCGGACCGTCGGGAGTGACGACGAGGACACTTACGAGAAAGGCGACCGATACATCGCCGCGATTGCGTTCGACGGGGACGAGATCGGACGCTGGGTCAGTGGGAAATTCCTTCCGGGCGCCGAATCGCTCTCCGAGCACCACCGGCAATTCAGTGCCTGCCTCTCGAAGGGGATGCCCGTCGTATTTCTTGGTACACCCCGGTTTTGTGTGAGCCTTCCCCAAGACTCAATCTCTGGAGAAGTCATCGTCAGTCGTGCATGTGGAAGGAAGCAACTCGTGGAATCAGCAAGGCTGCACGTTCGCGAGCCTGTCGAGTGGATGGACTCCGATGACATTCCCGATCACGACCCCTACATTCGCTATCGCTACGAGCTCGAAAACCACAAGCCTGTTACAATAAACGTAATTGCAATCGATAGTTATGGGCCAGGGGTGACCCTCTATTGTAGAAGCGCCAGCAGGGTCACTCCCTTCAAGTTGAACAAGAAGGCGCGGGATGACCGATCCGGCAGAAAAATTGAACGATACGAGGCGGAAGTTAGGGTGAACGGAGTTGGATCACATCAGGTTGATCTCTATCTCCGCTCAGGCACTGTACTTGGGGATTTCATGACGGGGCATGAGGTCAACTCTGAGCACGGTGACGAGGTGATTCGTCGCATAAGCATGTCGAACGAACGCCACGCCGTTTGTGTTGTTGAGACCGATGAGGAATGCTATTATGATTTTCATGCTCAACTGCCGGGTAACGACGCATTAGTGCAGTTCCGAGTTTGGATCAGCGCTGCTGATCACACGCCAACAGGGGCATCGAGTGAGTTTGACAGCCTCATACTTCAAAACATAGAGGCGGGCGCGAACACACGCGTCGAGGTGTTATCGTCCCGCCTCGGTGATTTTTCGCTATGGGCAATGCAATCCGAGGAGTCGTTCCGACCTGTTGTAATGGGACCCGATTATCTCGACTGTTGGAAGAGTCCTGATTGGTGCCATCGACCGGTGTTTTCTGCAAAGAGATTAATCCTAGACCCTCGCCCTGAACCGGACGCGTTCGTGGCTCCACCTGCTTTCGTCGATGCACGCCGCAACGTGCTCAACCAACTGCTTCCGGCAGGAGGGCAGGATCTAACGTCGCCCATTGAAGCGCTTCGGCTCGGCGAAATGATGCTGGACGCCGGTTTCGCTGAGTCGGTTGCGCTGTATATAGACGCTTACTCCGACTGGATGAAGGCAGACCATAAGGCCGCATGTTGGGTGGATGTGGTCACGCTCCATGACATGGAGTCGGAGGGAGATACGCTGAATCCCATCCCTTATGCTTTTTTGCTGACGCCACTTCACCCCCTTCGACTGAGCTGGCAATGTCATGCTCAAGCCGTAATGAAACGTTCGCTCGACCAACATGCCCGGTGCCCCGCTGCGAGCACGTTAGACCCAGGGCAGTTTCCAGACTGCATGGTGCTCCACTGCATGAGCGCGACCGGGCGGCTACTACCGAAGGGTTTTATTTCAGTTGCAAGCAGTTCGGACTACTGGGGCGTCCTGTGGAACTGTGACCGTATTTCCGAAATTTCGGGCAGTCACGCTGCCTCGATCTTTTCAGCTTCCTTCGGACTGGAAATCCATGGCCTGCAGACAGGCTTTAGCGTACAACAGGTGGTTCGCTCGCTAGTTGAAGTGGAAAGGCTCTCGGCCGGCCGTTCAACTCTCCGTGTCGGTGTTATGAGTGACACCACAGGCTCGAGTTCCTGCAACGAGGGAATCGAGGCCTGGGCAGCTGAGCGGCTTGGGGTTGAGGGTGACGAGTGGTATGTTGCTGGCGGTAAGGCCCTGCACGTGAACGATATGCGGGATCCTATCCTGCAGCCGGAGGAATCCGCGCTAGCCTCGATGGTCAACGGGGTGGGCGGCAAGCTGCGATGGTTCAACTTGCACGGACGGGATGAAGAGCAACCATGCGACCTAACGATCGTGGCCCACCTCGGGACCGCCAATCCCAGCTTCCAGCGTGAGAACCTTCGCTCGCCGGTAGATTGCTCTTTCCTATCGCGGCGGCGGCTTCGCAAGCAACTCGCGACACCCGGTAGCAGGTTCATCGCCGAGTCGCGGGTTGGGCGCTACCCTGCCGCGGAAGCTGGTGTGCTTGGGGAGAGGATAGGAAGGTGCTCGGGCTTACTTGAGCAGGCCTGCACAGAGCACTTTGACAGTTACCTCTTCGCACCGCGGCTGCATACGCTAGAGACAGGGCTTCGCCATGCGCGCTACTGCGCCGTTTCCTCGTCTAACGTCGACGCGCCATGCTTTTTTGATGGAACCCGTAGCTCCTACCTCTGGGACTACGACCTGCCGTCCTACGGCAGAAAGGCTGGGGAGAACAGCGGATACTTCCTGCTCGCCAAAGAATCGCCAACCATGATACGAGCGGTGCAATCGGCCTGCAGGACCATAGCCCCTACGTCGGAGATTCCCCGCGATAAGATTGAGTCGATGCTGGCTGAAGTGTCGAGGAGGGGTATGCCCACCCTAAAGAAGCTCACGGTGGGGGGCAGTGCATCACTCGGCGAATTGGGGATGTTGATCGCGCTGCGACTCCTCCAGTCGGAGTTCGAGGGAGCCCCATCCTGCCAGGGGATCGCGTCTGTGCAGGCTGGTGAGGACATACTGAACCTCGTAATACCCGTCGACCCCTTCCAAAACCACTTTGAGAACCTTCGTGCTGCCATGCAAAAAGGTGGTGGAGAGCGACCGGACCTCCTTGTGATGAGTATTCGCTTCAAGAACGGCGGACCTGTGGCCGTAAAGGTGACTCCATTGGAGGTGAAGGCACGATCCAGCGTGATGAATGCATCAGAGCGAAAGTCCGCCCTGGGGCAGGCCAAGTCCTTCGCTGATCTCATCAGGACAATTCGCGACATGGGGCAAAAGCACGAGCTTTGGGGCATCGCATGGAGAAGTCTTATTGCTTCGTGGATGGATTACGCGTTCCGAGTCTATGGTCAGTTGGACCAGTTCCTGCGGCACTCGGACTGGGCTAAGATTCACGAGGAGGTGCTGGCGGGCGTGATGTCAGGTTCTCTTCATATTGAGATCGACGAACGGGGCAGGCTTATTGTCGTTGACCTCTCATCCACGTCCGGCCCTGCTGACGTTGATGGTGATGGCTTTCAAGAAACCATCGCGCTCAATCATTCAGATGGATTCTCTGTTCTGGACTCCAGACACGCGCAGCTTGTTGATGGTATCGTTGCACTTCTTGGGGATTGGAACCTTACACCCAGTGACGGGCTTCGATGCCCGACACCAACCAAAAATCCTCCGGACAATCAAGAGGTTTCATTTTCTGCTGAAGGTATCGGGGAAGCCAAGGCGAGTGAGTCTGCGAATGACAAAACTGTCGTATCGCCGGAGAGACGCGAAACACCCGAGCCACTTACCGGAATCCCGACCGGGGCAACGCCTGTTACGGCTGTCGGGAGTCCCGACAGCGAACTGTCCCCCCAGCGGGTGCTCCGGTTCAAAGTTGGATCAGTAAAGGACGCGTTCCAAGCGCGTGATGTCGACTTCTTCCCAGCCAACACACGACTCAACCAGCTCAACGTCGGAATCGTGGGCGACCTAGGTACAGGGAAAACCCAGTTGATTCAAGCGTTCATTCTCCAGTTGAGGGCAGATCCATCACAGAACCGTGGAACCGCCCCCCGCATCCTCATCTTCGATTACAAGAAGGACTACTCCAAGCCGGCGTTCGTTGAAGCTACCGGGGCCCGGGTCGTGAAGCCATTTGAAATTCCTCTAAGTCTCTTCGACACAAGGGGCTCCGCTGATCCAGAAAGGGCGTGGCTTGAGCGGAGCAAGTTCTTCACCGACGTGCTGGACAAGATTTTCTCCGGGATCGGCCCCGTGCAGCGACAGAAGATCAAGGAGGCCGTGAAATCGGCCTACGCTGCTACACGAGAGTCCGCACCCGGCTTCCCTACATTGGATGACGTGTTCGAAGCCTACTCGGAGGCCGCCGGCGACAAGATTGACTCACCTTATTCGATCATGAGCGATCTCGTCGACGGACGCTACTTTACTGGCGACCGATCAAAGGTGCAGACTTTCTCCAGTTTTCTTGACGGCGTTGTGGTGGTGGATCTTGGAGCCGTTGGTCAAGACGACCGCACCAAGAACATGCTGGTGGCCATTTTCCTAAATCTTTTCTACGAACACATGCTCACCATCGAGAAGAAAGCCTTCATCGGGTCTGACCCGCAGCTTCGTCATGTCGAGGCGATGCTGCTCGTGGACGAGGCCGACAATATCATGCAATACGAGTTCGACGTTCTGAAGAAGGTGCTTTTGCAAGGGCGCGAATTCGGGGTGGGCGTCATGCTTTCCTCTCAATACCTTTCGCATTTTAAAACCCCACGAGAGAACTACGTCGAGCCCCTTCTGACTTGGTTGGTGCACAAGGTGCCGAACATCACGGTGAAGGAACTTGAGTCTCTTGGACTTCCGCATGTTGACAGCAACATGGTACAACGGATCAAGTCATTGGAGTGCCACGAGTGCCTCTACAAGACTTACGACGTTGATGGCCATTTCATTCGCGCAACGCCGTTTTATGAACTGATGCGGCAATAGCCATTCCCGAACTCCATCTGACTCCAAGGCATTTGCCGGAAATGGCTTGTGCTTCCAACCCAGCCCACTCCCCTAATTCCAATTTCGTCGAGGCCATCCAACGGCAAAGCGGTAAGGTGTTGGGAAAAAGGGCGGTCATGATTTGATGCCACGTGGCGCGTGGTCAAAAGGTCGGGAATGTTTGAACCATCCTGCGATGACCTCCCCTTCCCCGCCGCCAGTTACCCCGATGCAGTCCTACGCAGCCACTCTATGCCGGGAGCGTCTCGAGAGGCTACTCAAGGTCCTCGACCGGCAGGGTGTCGAGGAGACCGTCCGCCAGCTGTTCCGGCGCTTTGCGATTTTCCCCTCCGAGATTGATGAAGCCGCGCAACTCGGATGGGTCCGGATTGTGATCCGCAAGCCCCGGACAGGAAGACCTGCACGCGTTGTCCAACTTAGCAAAACCTCGGCCGCGAAACTCCCCCCGTGGCGATGGCAGATGGGAAAGCCGATTTCCATCCGTCACTGGAAGTTCGCTATGCTCAGCGTCTATGCGAGCGTTCACCGGGGCGGGAAGGTTCTGCCGTTCCCGTGCCACGTGGAAGCCTACCAGACAGCATTCCCGGAGGCTAAGAGCAGGAACGGGGCGCACGCCAGTTGCAGCCGTCTCATGAATCATCCCAACGTTTTCGCCGCTCGCCAGTGGTTCTAGGCTACCATGAACGGCGAGGTTCCGAACGGAATGGAGAACAAGCCGCGAACGCCCGCTGAAATCTGGGACATCCTTGAAAGGCATGCGAGCCGCCGCGCCGCTTACCGGTCCTATCGGACGAGGCTTTTCTGCAGAGGGGGAGGGGAGCCGATTACCCGCTTTACCTAGGCTACGGCAATTGACTTGTTGCCACTAGTGTTGCCACTCGACCTGATTGAGCAACATAACCCGTTGATGTTAAATATGTCGGACAGGGTGGGATTGACTGCGACTTCGTCTCCGTCTTTCTCCGCTCGCCTCAGGCTCGCTTCGAATCGAACCGCGGTTCTCATCCGTTCCGCTGAAATTGAAAGGCCCGAACCCATGCTGCGCATTGGGTTCGGGCCTTTCAATGGCGGACACAGCGCGGCGGGCGGGGTGGGATTGACTGTAAGCGTCAAGCCGAGCGCCGTTCGGCAGCGTATTGCAATCCGTTCTGCTTCGCCCACGCCGCCGGTGTGATCTCGGCAATCTGACGGTTGGTCATCGTCGGAAGTCTGGTGAGGACGTCCTTGAGATAGGCATGGGGATCGATTCCCCGGCTGCGGCAGCTCGTGATGATCGAGTAGATCACCGCACTCCGCCAGCCGGCGTCTTTGTCTCCGATGAAGAGCCAGTTCTTTTTGCCCACGGCGGTCGGTCGGATCGCGTTTTCGACGAGGTTGTTGTCGATCTCGACCTGTCCCTCCTCGATGAAGCGGCACAGCATCGGCCATTGCCCGAGGGTGTAGCGGATCGCCTTGCCCATGAGACTTTTGGGTAAGTGACGACGACTTTTCTGGAGGTGCAGGAGGGCTCGATAGATTCGTTCGAGGACGAGCCGACTGCGGCCTTGCCGCTCCGCTTCGCGCAGCCTTGGTCCCGCGCGGTTCTCCCGAAGTTGCCGCTCCACTTCGTAAAGGTGGCCGATCTGGCGGAGGATCCAGGCGGCCCGCTGCTTCGACTCGCCCTGCACGAAGGCTTCATGGAACTTCCGTCTCGCATGCGCCCAGCATCCGGCAAGGTCGATGTTCCCGTAGTTCCGGGCATAGCTTCGATAGGCTCCGAAGGCGTCGCACTGGATCGTTCCCGAGAAGTCGTGAGGAATAATGTTTTCCAATCGGTCGCTCCCGCGTCCGGGATGCCAATGGTAAACGGTGTCTCCACCCGGGCGATGGCTGGTCCATAGGTAGCCTTGGGCCGTCTTGCCTTTGCCGGGGGCAAGGTATTGGATCGGTGTTTCGTCGATTTGCACGTAGCCGTTGGCGAACTGTTCTGCCTTCATCGCCTCGACCACGGGCTTGAGCCACTCGGCGACCAAGGCGACGCCATTGGCCATGGTTTGGCGTGAGAGGCCCACTCCGTGCCGCTGCAGGTAGATCTGCTCTTGTCGATAGAGGGGCAGGTGATCGGCGTATTTGCCGATGACGATGTGGGCGAGCAGCCCCGGCGCGAGGATGCCGCGTTCCAGAAGTTTTTCGGGAAGCTTCGCTACGATCGGAGCGGCTTGCGTGTCGGCGATACGCACATACTTCGGGCGCACGAGGCGGCGGCGCAGGAAGCGGCCGGGTTCGTAGTCGAGTTCTTCGCTAACTTCCTCGCCGATGCGCCGCCACGCTTCGGGACAGGCTTTGACCGGTTCGGGCTCGAGAACGATTTCCTCGACGGGCAGATTCTCGGGCAGGCGGGGCTTGCGCTCCCTAGCCGATTTGGGGCGGCAGGGGCTTGCCGTTGCAATCAGTGCCTCCGCCGCTTCGTTCCTTTCCGGAGCTGCGGAGGCTTCGGGCTTTCCCGGGCCGTCGAGATCCCCGAAGAGGTCGAGCTGGGCGGGATCGAGTTTTTCGCTCTTCGACCCGTAGAGCTGCCGGATGACGTGGTCGAGCTTCTGGCGAAGGAGGCGGTTTTCCTCGCGCAACAGTTCAATTTCAGCGAGCGCACGCTCCAGTTCCGTCATCGAATATCATCCTAACGGATCGCGAAAAAATGTCACGTGCATTGATCGTCTCGCGCAAAAAAAACCGAGGTTATTCACGCTCATACCAGGCCCGGCGACAGCCATCGCGCAAATCGATCCCGTCGGTCAACAAGACGAGGGCTTCGGGAGTGAGGGAGAGCTTGACCTTGCCGGCGTCAGTCGCCTTGGGCCAGGAGAAGGTGCCTTGCTCGAGGCGCTTGCTCATCACCCAGAGACCGGTCCCGTCATGATAGAGAAGCTTGATCCGGTTGCGCTGCCGATTGGTGAAGGCGAAGAGGGCCCCGCTCTTGGGATCCTCCTTGAGTGTCTCCTCGGCGAGGGCGTAGAGACCGTTGAAGGACTTGCGCATGTCGCAGGGCTCGATGGCAAGGTAGACCCTGAGGTTGCCGGAGAAGCTCAGCATGCCGGGCGACTAGGGGTGAAGATTGCGGATGAGTTCGGCCGCCAGGCCCACGTCGGCCCGCGAGCGGATCAAGAGCCGGGCGCCGCCACCGAGTTCGATTTCCAAACCTTGGCTCGAAGGGATCTCGCGGGGTGGTTCGACAAGGACGAAGGCGCTCTTGCGGGCAGGAGCCTCAGTCGGTGCATTCTTCCTCCGTTTCCGCCACGCGGCGAAGGTCTGATATTTGATCCCGTGGTGTCTCGCGAAGGCGATGCCTGACATCCCGCTGCGCTCGAACTCGTCGAGGATCGCCTCCCGTCGTTCCGGGGGAACCTGGACACGGCCCAGTTTATCGCTCTTCAGAATCTCGCTCGCTCCGTCTCCTTCGGTCATAAACGTCATAGCGTATATGCTACGACGCTTATGATGCCCTCCTCAAGAGGTGCTCGGCTTGACGCTTACGATTGACTGCGACTTCGTCTCCGTCTTTCTCCGCTCGCCCCAGGCTCGCTCCGAATCGAACCGCGGTTCTCATCCGTTCCGCTGAAATTGAAAGGCCCGAACCCATGCTGCGCATTGGGTTCGGGCCTTTCAATGGCGGACAGGGTGGGATTGACTGCGACTTCGTCTCCGTCTTTCTTCGCTCGCCTCAGGCTCGCTTCGAAT
>DGXY01000090.1:30563-38536 GCA_002396885.1 Akkermansiaceae bacterium UBA5020 | reverse complement strand
CCGGCTCCGGCGAAGTCGTAACCCGCGTTGGCCTCGGCCCAGGTCACGATCGTGGCCCACTGGCTGCCGGTGACCTCGTAGGCGCCGATCGAGAAGGTGGGCACGGTCAGATCGCCAAGGGCGGAGAGGCTGCCGCCGGGGACACGAACGGATCGGGCCGGGTCATCGACGACGAAGGTGCCACTGGCAGAGCCTTCGTAGCGATCATCAGCGGAGGTGGTGACCACGGCGTAGGAACCGGGGGCGATGGGGGCGTTGGCGGTGCCATCGTAGGTGACAGCGATCTCGAGATCCGCAGGAACGGTCGTGGCGACGACCTCGCGAACGGTGCCGTCGGCGACTTGGTGGAGGCGCGAGAGGGTGATCGTGGCGGTGGCCTTGGAGACGGTGAAGGTGCGGGAGACCGGTGTGGCGCTCTCGTAGTTGGCGTTGCCGATCTGGCTCGCGGTGATCGTGACGCTGCCCGGTCCGGTGAAACTCAATACTCCGTGGGTGATGGAAGCGGGGCCACTCGTGACCGCAAAGGTGACGGGATTGCCCGAACCGCCTCCGGTCGCTGCGAGCGCGACCGTTTCCGTAGTGGTTTTGTCAGGAATTGCGGCGAAGGAGATCGCCTGCGCGCCTTTGGCGCGGTTCACCGTGATCGTGTAGGTCTTCGTGTTTCCGGCCCCGGCGGTGACTCGGATGTCGACGATATTCAATCCGACATCGAGAGCGAGCAACCCGCTCTGGCTACCGGACGTGATCGATGTGTAGCTGGCGCCGTTGACGCGGGCTTCGACCGTGGCGTTGGCTTGGGCGCGGGTCGGAATCACGGTGAGAGACGTCGTTGCATTGGCGACGCTCGCGCTATAGCTGACGGTGCCTGGGGCGAAGGTCGGATTGAGATTGCCGTTGCTCATGACGAGGGCGCTGAGATCGGCGTTTGTGGCGGTAACGGTAAAGGCCACGCTTGGCCCTGCCGCGGGCGCGAGGTTCCCCGCGGTATCCGAGCCCGTGCCTGCGGCGATGCTGATGCCGAGGCTGCCTAGACCGTTGATGCTGCTGATCGTGACGGTGCGGGTGGTTCCACTGCCCGAGACCGCCACCGCGCCATTGGCGGTGCCCGTGGCGTTCACGGTAAGGTTCGCATTGGCCAAGGTGCTAGTAGTGAAGTTCGCATCGGCGTAGGTAACCGTGTAGGTCACGGCATCGGCCCCCGCCTCGACGCTGCTGATAGACGGACCACTGATGGCAATGGTTGGAGCGGTCTTGTCCATCGTGTAGCTTTCACCAACGAAGGGAAGCGGGGTGGAAGGGTCAAGCGTGGTGCCAGCGGGGTTGACGAAATTCAAGGTCAGCGAGCCAGCCGTGTTGCCCGTCGTGACGGGGATGTTCCAGTTCACGCCGCCATCCGCGGTCGTCGGCGTGCTGACGCTAGCCCCCTCTGCCGCCGTGCCGCTCAGGGAGAAATTGCTGGCACTGATGCCAGAGTTCGCCAAAGCAAAGCTCAAGGTCCAATTCACCGTGCTTCCGTTGGTGACGGTTGCGTTGACACGATTCAGGGAGGTGATATTAGCTCCGCCGTCGATAAAATGAGTGCCCGTCCAACCGGCCAAAATACGGCTGGCAGTGGTGTCATAAGCCCAGTCCACAATCGTTCCGGCGCCGGAGTTGCTGATGGCAATGCGCATCCAACCGTAACGGATCGGGGCACCGGCCGTCTCCTGGATCTGAAGGGCCAGCACCCCCTCGGCGCCGAGCTCAAACTGGTCCGACGCCTCGCCAAGGTGCGTGGTGCTACCCGCTTCCCCGGTAGCGAAGGAAAGGGTGTCGTCGACGACGGAGCCGATCGCCACTTTTCGGTTCCGCCCGGCTCCGTCGGTATGGGGGCGCAACAGATCACTGTTGGCGATGCTGACGCCACCGAAGAAGGGATTGATCCACGGCGCGGTGGTCCAAGTGGCAGGCTCCGTGCCACCATTCGTGGTGAAACCGGGCAGCGTGACATTCACATACAGTCCGCCGAGACTCTGCGGCACGCTCAGATTCTGGATGCCGGAATAGACCACCGCGCTTTGCGCGGATTGAGGAATGACAAAGTTCAGAGCGAGCAGGCAGACGGCCAAGAGGGAACGTTCAACGATCAACCGGAAACGCTGAACGTTGAAAGAAGAATCTGCCGAGCCAGAGGTGAGAAGGTGCATAGGTGGAGATTCCTCAGGGCGTAAGGGTGACGCTGACCCGGAAGAAGCGCGCTTTTTTGCCGCTCGGGAGGAAGTGCGGATAGGGGACACTGACGAGTTCGAAGCCGTCACGGGCGGCCAGCACCGTGGGGATGATGGTGCTGGGGGTGAAGGTGGTGAAGTGATCCCCACTGAACTCCGGCGTGTAGGTGAGGCCCGCGGCGACGTGATCCGCGCGGCGGACGAAGACGAGACGGAAATCAACGCCGTTGGCGATGGGTTCGACTTTGGTGATGGGCTGCCCGGTGACGCCGAAGACGGCGGCGGCGAAGGGGCCGGTCATGGTGAGGCCCGTCGGGCCACTGGTGCCGAGGGTAGGATCGGTGCCAAAGGCAAACTCCTGGAGATTGTTGATTCCATCGTTGTCGAGATCGCCACCGGGTAGCACGGTGGTGCTGCTGCCGGTGTAAAGCCGCTCCCACCAGTCGGGTAAGCCGTCGCCGTCGGTATCGGTCAAGGCTCCGCCGGTATTCAGCGGGAACACATTGCCGACCGCGAAAATGATCTCGAGGAAATCGAAGACGATCGGGTTGGTGCCGGCCTTGTATTCCTGGAGGTTGGTCAGGTCGTCGGTATCGGGGTTCGCCGTGGCATCAATGACCAGCAAGTTCATCCCATAGCGCGCCTCCCACCAGTCAGGCATCCCGTCGCTGTCGGAGTCCAGACTGTATCCGCCGGGATAGGCGCCGGTATTCAGGAGGAAGTTTGCCGAGGTCAGCGAGGTTGGCCCGAGCCAGTCGTTGACCTGGGGATCGGTGTTGGCGTTGTATTCCTCGATATTCGTGCGCCCGTCCCCGTCCGGATCTGCATTGGCATCGGCGACCAGCGGATTCAGCCCGTGCGCGGTCTCCCATGCGTCGGGCATCCCGTCTTGGTCCGTGTCCGGGGCCAGTCCGATGGTGTCGAGAGTGAAAAGCGCTGACGGCTGCTG
Source organism: Akkermansiaceae bacterium UBA5020 (assembly GCA_002396885.1). Taxonomy (GTDB): domain Bacteria; phylum Verrucomicrobiota; class Verrucomicrobiia; order Verrucomicrobiales; family DEV007; genus Arctic95D-9. The sequence goes on along the minus strand of DGXY01000090.1, from coordinate 35,380 downwards.
CACCTCGCCGGAGAGGTCGTCGACGGCTGGGTTTCGCCCCGCGAGATATTCCTGCACGCTGCTGAGGTCGTCTCCATCAGGATTGCCCGCGGCATCGTTCGCCAATCGGTTCAGACCATATTTCACCTCCCACCAATCCGGCATCCCGTCGCCGTCCGTGTCGAGGGTGTAGCCGCTGGGATAGGCACCCGTGTCCGCGAGGAAAAGCGCGGATTGGCTGGAGGATAGGGCGGCGTTCTCGGCGACCAGCGGGTGCCATCCGCCGTTGTATTCCTCCAAGTTCGTCAGTCCATCCCCGTCCGGGTCGGCGCTCGCGTCGGAGACCCCGGAGTTCAGTCCATTCGCCGTTTCCCATGCGTCGGGCAGCCCATCGCCGTCTTGGTCGGGCGCGTCGGTGCGGGTTTGCAGGGTGAAGAGAGCGGAGACGGCAAAGGCCACGGTCCCCGATTCGGAGACCTGCGGGTCGGAATCGGCATTGTATTCCTGCAGATTGGTCAGGGGATCGCCGTCGGGGTTGCCGTTGGCATCGGCCACGAGGGGGTTCAGGCCGCGCGCCGTTTCCCAGGCGTCGGGCATCCCGTCGCCGTCGGAATCGACGCGAGTTACTGCGGTGTTAAGTGGGAAGAGGTTCGATTCCGCCTCGGAGGCGGTCTGCGCGACGGCGGATGCACGGAGCAAGGCGCACCCGAATAGGGTGACCAAGCTCCGATGGACGTCGCGCATCATAAGAAGGGGACAGGGCGACGAGCCGCTTACGGTGTGGCGCGGCGGATGACGCGGAAGCCAACCACGGGCGCAGAACTATAGTCCGTGTCGAAGGTATATGAGGTCGTCGAAAGCGCCTCGCGGGAATATAGCATCAACTTGCCGGTGTAAAATCGTCCCAGGCCCATGCTTCCACCGCGAGCCAATCTGTTGGCCGTCGCATCTAGGAGATTGTGGCTGGCCGAAAGCGATTCCTGCTGGCTGTAGGTTTCAATGGTCGTATTCAGGCTTCTGGTCCACTCGCTGAGGTTGCCAATCAAATCGTATAGCCCGTAACCGTTGACCGTATTCGGTCCGAACGGCGTCTGATTTCCGTTGAAGTAACCCACGGGAGTTTTGGTGGCAGAGGACGGAGGGGAGTTATAAATTTCGTAGGGGTCGCCGCTATTGAAGTAGTTGGCATATCCGCCACTGATAGTGTTACCCCACGGGAAAATCAGATGCTCTCCCGCGTCGTCATGATTGGGTCCACGCGCTCCTTTCTCCCACTCCGCCGTCGTCGGCAGATCGTATCCGTAAAATCTTGCGAAAGCCAGCGCGCCATACCAGGTCACTGAAACCGGGCGATCGCTCATCCCGGTCACCGGTTCAAACTTGTTCACATTCCAGCGTATGTCCAAGGTATCGCCCAGATTCAGGAGTAAGGCATTGGCCGGTGCTCCGGTGAAAAGCGCTGCGGCCGACTTGACATCCGTCGAGCCATTTCGGAACACCTTGCCGCTGGCGAGAGCGAGGTTCAGGTATTCGCAGTATTGATCGTTGCGGATCTCGTATTTCGAGAGCCAGAAAGACCACGGGATGTTCACATGCCGCGAAGGTCCGCTGCCTTCCGCGCCGCCGTCTTGCCCCATCAGGAAGCCCCCTGCTGCCACCTCGTTCCCCCACTCGAGTCCCGGCAGCCCTTTGGCGTCGGAGGCGATCACTTTCACCCGCATCTGTGCGGAATACTCACCGTCCCAATCGATTCCCGCATTCCAGACGATCTGTTTGGCGGTGCCGGGGGTGACGTTGTCGCCGATGGCGCCGGTGAGCGAAGAGGCCGGCACGTTGTAGGTGGTGCCGGAGTTCGAGGAAACCTCGATCCGGATTTTCAAGCTATCGCCATCGGCGTCGGCCACATCATAGGTAATGTCGACCATCTTGGTTCCCGCGCGTTGCTGGGAGGTGACATTGGAAACCACCGGGACGGCGGCGAAGGCGGCAGAGCAGCCGAAACAACCGCAGAGTGCGGCAGCGATTATTTTGGATGGGTTCATGGTTTTTTGGGTGGGTTTGAGCTAACAGGTGAGAGAAGTTTTTCGGCGCGGGCGCGAAAGTCGAGGCAGATCCAGTCCGTGTTTTCCAGCGCCGTCCGGTCGGTCGCGGCGAGGGGCTGAGAGAGTGGCTGCGAAGCGAGTCGGGCGAGGAGCGCGGCCTGTTCACGGAAGCGGGAAGGCTCCACCGCCGCCCATTCGATCGGTTGATTCAGCGCGACCCATTGGTCGCCGGCGTTCCCACCGACCTGGAGGGCCATCACGCCGCCGTCGCTCCCAAGACGCGCGACGCCCCTGCTGGAGTCGGGTGTCGTTGGTACGCCGACAGCCATGCCATTTTCACCGAGCAAGCTGGTGGGTGCATCACCCGAGGCCGTCGATGGCCGGAGGTAGGTGAGCGCATCCGATCCCACCCGAAAGCGGATCAGCGAAGCGTCTTTTGCCACCTCAAGATGCGAGTAGGGCAACTCGTCTCCTTGAACCGTCCGTAGACTCAACGAGTCGGCGGTCCCCACCGCGGCCACGGGCAGGACGACATAACGAGCGCCCTCCACCTCGATCGCCACACCGAATCCTGCCGTCACATCCGCCTTGATGTGCACGACCGATTTCGGCTTTTTTTCCCACTCCTTCTGGCGGACGACTTCGGCGATAAAACTGCCTGGGCACCCGCAGTGCGGACAGGAGACAGCACGCGCCGAGACCTCCTTTTCACAATCGGGACAAGCGGTCAGATTTTTGCCGCTCGCCGAGGAAAGGAAAACAGCGGCAAGAAGCCAGATGAGGAAGGCAGCTCGCCACTCGGGGGATTTCCTTAGCGGTCTCATCCTAATGGGAAAACGATGCAGCGAAAATGGAGGAACAGGCTGACGTCATGCGAATTGGGTCGGTTTTGATGGGGCGGCACGAGGGGTTTCGCCGATGGGAAAGCGACTATCGGAGCGGTGGGACAGGTCAGCGGGCCACGAAACTCCGCCTTATCGATAAACGGGATTTGCTTTTTCAACCTCGCACCTCCCGTTTCATTCGTTTCCTGGGGCCTGTGGGCTGGGCGGGCTCTCGATCGATAAGAATCTCCAGAATAAAAGGGTTCGTGATCTGATATCGAACGGTGTCGGATCGGTTTGTGTCGCGGGCTGCGGTCGCTTCGATCAGGCCGGTGTAGGTCTTGCGCAGGTAGGCCGTGCGGATACGATTCCCGTTTTTCACCGTCTTGGTGAGGAGGCGCCTGTTCGGAGTGACGGTGACGGTGAGTCCGACCGCCGCGTCGTCCGGACCCAGCTCGGGAGTGGCGAAGGTGCCGGCGATGACCTGTGCGGTGACGTTGGCCTCCGCAGTCTTGTAGCTAACGGCAAAGAGGCTGTTGCCGCCCGATCCGCGTAAGCGCATCGCGTCGGGGAGGAGACCCTCGTTGGCCACTTTGGCGAAGAGGGTCACCCTCGCCCCGCGGCGCGAGAGGATCGCAATGGACTGCGCCGTTGATGGATACACGCCCACGCCCGTCGCGGCGGTCGGGTCGGATCCGATCGAGAGATCTGGCTTTGGAACGGCCTCGACCGACGGGACAAAACTACGGGCAGGGCGGAAGCCGAAGTAGAAATTCGCTGTCGACGGGTCGTAATACTCGCTGCGGCTCGCGACTCGGCAGATTCGCGGGCCTTGTTGAGCCCAACTGCCCCCTCGCGACACCCGCTGGAAGCCAAAGGGGATCCCCCGCGGGTCAGTCGTTCCATTGCTCGCGAAATATAAGTAAGAGCTTTCCTCATACCAGTCCCAGCACCACTCATTCACGTTCCCAGCCATATCGTAAAGCCCGAACCCATTGGTGCTAAAACTCCCCACCGGCGAGGTGTAGGGAAATGGGCCCGTTGCATAGCTCGGGTGGTAGTCGTTGATCGGGCTTAGGTCATACCAATCACGGTTCCCTTGGTAGTTCGCCTGCGCATGGCTGATCGTGTCCGTGCCCCACGGGAATCGCTTCCCTTCCGCCCCTCCCCGAGCCGCCTTTTCCCACTCCGCCTCCGTCGGCAGGCGATAGCCGTCCGCACTCCAGTTCGCCGTGGGCTCCGTCGTCCCCGTCCGCATCACGTTACCCCCCAGGGTGTAAACTGGCGTGAGCCCTTCCTTCTCGCTCCGCGCGTTGCACCATTTCACCACATCCCACCAGCTCACCGTCTGCACCGGATGGTTCGCTGCCTTCCCCGCGCCTGCCGCCAGATCCGTGTAGCCGTTGCTGAGGCCCCAGGTCCTTACTTCGTCCCACTGCGCCTTGGTCGTCTCGGTCTGCTGGAGGTAGAAGGGGCTCAACGTTACCGAGATTGGCGGTGCCTCGGGGTCGGTGTCCCCGCTCGTTCGCCCCATTGTGAAATTCCCTCCGGGAATGTAGGAGTAACCCGTCGGCGTCGCTTGCCCCACCGCCACCCCTCCAAGCAAGCCGGACGCGACGCCTGCGCCCCACGCCACGGCAAGGATCAGCGATCGGAGAAGGAGCAGGGCGGCAGGACGGGAGGCTTTCATCAGGTTGGGATGCGGATCCGTCAAGGTGGCAGAACCGAATAAAATGACAAGAGCGCACAGATTGCGACAAAAACAACGTCCGAAAACGGGTGCGACGGACAAAATCAGGGGGTGAGGGGAGCGATTCTGTCCCCGTCGAATCGTCTCGCCGGACCCTTGCCTCCTGGGCCTTTCAGCGGTCGGAGGTTCCCGGACCTTCCGCGTCTTTTCCACCGAAAGCATGGGCAGGATGCCCATGCCACCCCGAAACCGTTTCTCGAGAAAAGCAAAGTCCGAAAACGG
>DGXY01000090.1:0-30439 GCA_002396885.1 Akkermansiaceae bacterium UBA5020 | reverse complement strand
CCGAAAGCATGGGCAGGATGCCCATGCCACCCCGAAACCGTTTCTCGAGAAAAGCAAAGTCCGAAAACGGGTGCGACGGACAAAGTCAGGGGGTGGGGGGAGCGATTCTGTCCCAGTCGAATCGTCGCGCCGGACCCTTGCCTCCCGGGCCTTTCAGCGATGGGAGGTTCCCGGCCCTTCTGCGTCTTTTCCGCCGAAAGCATGGGCAGGATGCCCATGCCACCCCGAAACCGGTTCTCCGAGCGCCTCTTGCAGTGCTGTGATGTCCTCCGTCCGATGCGCCGCCGAGAGGGTGACGCGCAGGCGGGCCGAGCCCCGGGGCACGGTGGGATAGCGGATCGCGGGGACGAGGAACCCGCGTTCTTGCAGGGCGGCGGAGGCGGCGAGGGCGGCTTCGTTTTCGCCGAGGATGAGGGGGACGATGGCACTGGGTGCTCCCGGCTGGAAGGCTTCGCGATGGGCGCCGAGGATCGCACGGAGTTCGTCGCCACGCGTCCCGCAGACGAGGTCGAGTCCGTCGTGGATCGTGGCGGCGAGGGCGGGGGAGGGCGCGGTCGAATAAATGAAACTGCGGGCCCGGTTGACCAAGAGGTCGATGATCGCGCGCGAGGCGCAGACGTAGCCGCCGGAGAGGCCCGCCGCCTTGCTGAAGGTGCCCATCTGGAGATCGAGCCGCGCTTCGAGCCCGAGGGCGGCGGCGAGTCCGCGTCCCTCCGGACCAAGCACCCCAAAGGCATGGGCCTCGTCGAGCAGGAGGAGGGCGTCGTGGGCGTCTTTGAGATCGCAGATCCCGGCGAGCGGCGCGAGATCGCCGTCCATGCTGAAGACGGACTCAGTCACGACGAGCACGCGGGTGTTTTTTTCCCGTTTTTCACCGGCCCAGCGGAGATGGCTGGCGAGGCGATCGAGATCATTGTGGGGAAAAACCCGCATCGTCGCCCCGCTGAGCCGCGCCCCGTCGATGAGGGAGGCGTGGCAGAGTTTGTCGAGGATGACGATGTCGTCCTTCCCGCAGAGGGCGGGGATCGTGCCGGTCGCGGCAGCGAAGCCCGAGGTGAAGGTGAGGGCGGCTGCGGAGCGTTTCAAGGCGGCCAGTTTTTCCTCGAGTTCCAAATGCGCGGCCATCGTCCCGCAGACGAGACGCGAAGCGCCCGAGCCGGCGCCGAGCCGGCCGATGTGGGTTTGATAGAGTGATTTCAATTCCCCGTCGTCGGCGAGCCCGAGGTAGTCGTTCGAGGAAAAATTGAGGCAGGAGCGAGAGGTTTCCCGTGGGACCGGCGTCCCGCCGGTCATCGACTGGCAGGATGCCAGTCCCACGTGTGGGAACGCCTCGGCGACTTTCACCATCCTCCCCTGGGGCGAATCGAGCCGACGCAGGCGGCGGCGTAGTCCGGAGGCCTCGAGTGCGCCCAGCTCCTCTTCCGGATCGCGCATCAGCGGCGGGGCTTTTGCTTCGATCCGAGGAAGCGGGTCGTGTCGAGCAGGTCGACGGCCTGCTGGAGAGCGCGGTCCTGCAGGGGCGGGCGATCCCAAGGGGTCGGTTTGTTCTGGCTGAGGAGGAGGTAATAATCGATCTCCGGGTCCGTCCCAGCGACGAGGGCGGCCTCGTTCATGCGGGGTCGCTCCTTCTGCACGAGGAAATCGGCGAGGGGTTTTCCTCCGTCGACGGCGCGGAACAGATCCGTCTTGATCTTGATCGGGGTCGGGGTGAGGAGGTCGGGCTGGATCCCGGTGCGGAAGATCGAGCTGTCGTCCTCGAGCACGACTTCGGCGATGGCGTAGCGGAGAATGCGATCTTCGCCAAGCGGCACATCGCGGTATTCCACGGCGAGGCCGGGCGTCTTTTCTCCGATGATGAGGCAACCGCTCTGTCGCTTCAGGACGGCCGCGATGATCTCTCCGACGTTCCCCGTTTCGCGGTCGACGAGGAGGATCGTCTCGAGCCGACAGCTTTCCGCCTCGGGTGTGGAGACAAAAAGGGTGGGCCGGTCGTTGCCGGGTCGGCGGATTTTGAAGAGGAGTTCGTTTGGTGGGCGAAAGCGGCTGAGGATGCGCGAGGCGATCGAAAACTCAGCCTGAGCCTGGGGCGAACGGAGGTCGAGAACGAGATGGGTGATCGCCTTTTCGGCCTGATAGGCCTCCAGCGCGGCGTCGAATTCGGCGATTTCCTCCTCGGTGTAGCGGCCGAAACGCATGTAGGCGAGGGCATCGTGGGCGCGGGCGTGGTGAAATCCGAACGGTGAATCGCTCTCGGCGCGCGTTTTCTCGGTCAGCAGCATGGCCCCGAAGTCGAGTCGTTCCAGCAGGCCTTGGAGTGCGGCGCGGTTCACCTCGAGGGGATCGAGATCTTTTTCTTGGATGTAGTCGCTCGTGAGAAGGCGGAAGGCTTCCTGCAGGGCGGCCTGATCAAGAGTGTCGACCAGGGGGGCGAGCGAGGATGCCAGCGAAGGGGAAGCGGTGACGACCTTCGAGACCGCCGCAGCGGGCTGAGGCTTCTCCTGCGCGACGACGAGGGTGGCGGAGCAGAGTAGGGTGGGAACGAGGCCTCGAATCATGATCGCCGTCACTCTACGCCATCGGGGAAGGCGTTCAACGCCTCGATTCCGCCGCCGGGTCTGTCCCAGCGGTGGTGTTGGGCGAGCGCGGCCGCGAGGTAGCGGGTTGCCCCGTCGACCGCCGCGACAAGGGTCTCACCCCGCGCGAGTCGCGCCGTGATGGCTGCGGAAAGGGTGCAGCCGGTGCCGTGGACGTCTGGGACGACGAGGCGGGGACGGGAGAAAAGGCGGGCCTCTCCGGCGATCCAGGCGTGATCGGTGATGGTGTCACGGGTCGAGGCGAAGTGCCCCGCCTTCAAAAGCACGTCGCAGCCGTAGCGTTCGTGGAGCTGACGCGGAGCGGCGGCGAAATCGTCCTCCGAGCGGATCGGGGAACCGAGGAGGCTCTCGGCCTCGGGCAGGTTCGGGGTGATGAGACGGGCGAGGGGAAGGAGCCCGGCCTTCATCCGTGCCATCCCCGCGTCATCGAGCAACGGGGCTCCGGCACCGGCGCGGATGACGGGATCAACGACGAGGGGAAGTGCTGGGTGAGCCTTCGCAAAGTCGATCACCGCGGCGACGAGGGCCTCGTTGGCGAGCATTCCCGTTTTCATTGCCGAGAGGGGAAAAGCGTGAGCAACCCCATGAAGTTGAGCATTCAAGAGGGTTGGTTCGACTGCTTCGATCCGCGTCACCGCCCCCGGCACCTCGGCGACGATCGCGGTCACGGCGCAGACGCCGTAGACGCCGTGGGCGGCGAAGGTCTTCAGGTCGGCCTGCATCCCGGCGCCCGCCGAGGAATCGGAACCGGCGATGGTGAGGGCGATCGGTGGGCTGAATCTCATACTCCTACTCTTACCTCATACTCCTACTCAAATCGAACGTCGCTTCTCGTGGAGTATGAGTAGGAGGTAAGAGTATGAGTATGAGGTAAGAGTAGGAGGTAAAAGATCACGCGCCCCCTAACTTCCCACCTTGTCCCGGCTGGATCCCGGGTCAAAGATACCCGGATGGACCGCCCCAGCCCCTGGCCCAAATCGATCTTTGCCCGCAACCTCACCGAGGAGGCGGGGATCACGGAACTGATGGACGACCTCGGCGAGGCGCTGACGCTCGGCCGCGGGAAGATCCGCATGATGGGCGGCGGCAATCCCGCCCACATCCCGGCGATGGAGGCGATCTGGCGGGAACGGATGCGCGAGCTCATCGAAGAACCCTCGGGAGAGTTCGACCGGGTTCTCGCCGACTACGATCCCCCGGCGGGCAGCCCCGCCTTTCGCGAGGCGATGGCCGGATTCCTCAAACGCGAGTATGGCTGGAACCTCACCGCGGCGAACATCGCGGTGACGAACGGAGGGCAGAGCGCTTTCTTCTTTCTCCTGAATCGCTTCGCTGGAGCCATGGTCGGCGGCGGAGAAAAACGCATTCTCCTGCCGCTCGTTCCCGAATACATCGGCTACGGCGATCAGGGCGTCTCGGCGGTCTCGCTCTTCGACAGTCGGCGGCCCGAGATCGAGTTGATCGGGGAGCGGGGCTTCAAATACCACATCGACTTTGCGCATCTCGCGGTGGACGAGAGCCACGGAGCGATCGCGGTCTCGCGACCGACGAATCCCAGCAGCAATGTCCTCACCGATCGCGAGATCGAGCGGCTCCGGCTGATCGCGGCGAAGCGGGGCATTCCCCTGATCATCGACAACGCCTACGGCCTGCCTTTCCCCGGAGTGATTTTCACCGAAGCGGCGCCGGTGTGGGACGAGAACATCATTCTGACGATGAGCCTCAGCAAGCTGGGCCTGCCGGGCACCCGCACCGGCATCGTCGTGGCGCGGGAGGACCTCATCTCGGATCTCCGTTCGATGACCGCGATTGTCGGTCTGGCGAACAACAACCTCGGTCAGGCTCTCGCGCGGCCCATGATCGAGTCCGGCCGGATCCGCCGCCTCGCCGAGGAGGTGGTGCGTCCCTACTATCGCCATCGCGCCGAGCGGGCCCTCGCGTTGGCCCAAGAACATCTCCCTGCCGATGTGCCGTGGCGCGTCCATGAAAGCGAAGGAGCTTTCTTCCTCTGGTTCTGGTTTGATCGGCTCCCCGTCACCTGCCGCGAACTCTACCAGCGGCTCAAGAAGGCGGGGCTCCTCGTCGTGCCGGGCAAGGCCTTCTTCTTCGGTCTCGATACGACGGGATGGGATCACGCCGAACAATGCCTCCGCGTCAGCTTCACTCAGCCGGAGGAGGTCGTGGCGGAAGGGTTCAAGATTCTCGGCGAGGTCGTCCGCGAAGTTTATCGGTAAACGGTTTTCATCCCTTTTACCGCCCACCTTTTCCCGGCCAAGCCGGCTGCGCTCGGCTTAGCCCTCCACCTTCACCGCGCTCGGTTTGCCGGAGGCGTCGGAGGCGAAAGACATGTTCAGATTCCAGTGATGGGCGATGCGCTTGAGCAACTCGCGGCGGGAAATGTCTTTGCTCGAGTAATTGAAGGGCGCCACGGCCGAGGGAAGATTCGAGGTTTCGTAGTAGATGTCGTTCAGCGGCACCTGATCGAAGATGAGCTGCGGCGTCATGTGCTTGTAATCGACCTCGAAACGCTCATCGAGCCACTTCGCGAGGGGCGCGTAGTCGGTGACGAGGAAGCTGGCGAGGCTGTGGGCATCGCCTGTGGCCGCGCCCGTCGCACCTCCGGTGGCGTCCGGTTTCTTGGGGGCGGTGCAGGCGCTACCGATGAGGGCGACGGCAAAAAGAGAGGTCAAAAGCCAAGCTTTCATGAAATTCATGGGCGGAATGATACTGGATTCCGATGAATTGTCTTTGAAATAATCGCGGATTTGGGTTCACAATGCGGCTGTCACCCCAACCCCGACCTTATGAGGACCGCGATCTATCCGGGCAGTTTCGACCCGATCCACAACGGACACCTCGACGTGATCGGGCGCGCCGCGAAGCTTTGCGAACGGGTCGTCGTCGCGGTCGCGATGAACCACGCCAAGACGGGGCTTTTCTCGATGGAGGAGCGGGTCGAGTTGATTCACGCCGCGGCGGGGCACATCCCGGGCGTCGAGGTGAAATCGTTTTCCGGCCTGCTCGTCGATTTTGTCCGCGAGGAGCAGGGCGATGCCGTGATCCGAGGGCTGCGGGCCGTCTCGGACTTCGAATATGAATTCCAGATGGCGCTGATGAACCGCAGCCTCGACGAGAACTTCGAGACGATCTTCGTCATGCCGAGCCAGAAGAACATCTACCTGAGTTCGCGCATCGTGAAAGAGGTCGCGACCCTCGGCGGTGAGATCGACCGCTTTGTGCCGGAGGTGGTGCGGTTGGCACTGAAGGCGAAGGTGGGGAGGTGAGTCGGATCACTTTCGAACCCACACCGCTACCGCCGCCAACTGATGGGGCTGGGCTCCCATTTTCACGCGGGTGCCGTCGGTGCATTTTTCGACGAGGCTTGAGGCGATGCGATCAAGGGCGGCGCGGAACCGGTCCTGGTTGCCGAGATGGGGAAGCAGCGGCATCACTTCCGGGAGGCATTCGACGGTGATGCCCATGGTGTCGAATTCATCGAGGAGAGCCGTGACGGCGGAATCGGCGACCGCTTTCACCTCGGCGAATTCGGCGGCACGGTCGGCGGGGAGAACGTCGAGGAGATCTCCGATCGCCCGGAGAATGATGATGTGATAGACCGTTCGCGCATTGTGAGGATCGATCCAGCGTCCGTTCGGGGCCTGCCCCGGGGCGACGCCGAGGCGGAACTTGGCGAGGGCGGCGTCGAGGTATCCGGCTTTACCTGAGGCGGTGAAGGCCTCGCAGAGGAGGGAGACGGAGAAGGCGTTGTAGTTGAAGTTCGCGACACAAGCCTGCCCGGTCGCCCAGTCCGCGGCGCGCGACCCGGCGGCGGTCCATGCGGAATTTGCCCAGACTTTGCCAGCCTTCAGAAGCGCGACACCGCAAACCCCAGTGTCGAACTGGGTGCCCCCGTCCGGATCGGCGGTGATGACCCAACCGTCGCGGAGCTCGATCGTCCCGGCCGCGAGCTGCCTTTTGATCATGTCGCCGAAGCGGAGATTGCGCCCCCGGAGATCAGGGAAAGGGAAATGTCCGTCGGGCTGTTGGAGGTTTGTCAGGATCGAGGCGGTGCCGGCGGCAAGGGCGTCGAGTTCGTCGAGCGAGTCCACGGCGTGCCGCTCGACCGAGGGACGGATCGTGGCGAGTCCGTCGAGGACGTAGGCGTAGAAGCGCAGCATTTGCCCGGGGAGGGGACGGCTGGCGGTCAGTTCCCGGACAGCGCGTCCCTCGGAGGCGAGGGCATCGAGGAAAAGACGGGTGGCGGCGGCTTCATCGAGCGAAAGCGGGCCGGGCTTCGCGCCGGGGCGTCGTCCGTCGGGGACTCCGGCCTGATCGCCGAGGACGGCGAGCCACTCGGCCACGGCGGCTTCGACTCCCTCGACCGATTCCTCCGCGAGGGCGGCTTTCAGTTTCGGACCGACGGTTCGGGTTCCGGCCTCGCGTTCAGGCGAAGGATGGAAGAGCGGTTGCCCCGCCATGGACCAACCGCCCGGATCGATGCCGACGACGCTCTCGACCTCACGGAGGAGCGCCTCCGCGGCGGTCGCGTCGAGTCCTTCCTCGATTCTGGCCGCAGTTCCCTTGACCCGTTCGACGAGTGTCGCATCGTTGCGTTCCCTTGCGATCTGATGGGCCATCCTCAACCGGGCCTCGGTCTCGTCGTCGAGGGCGGAGGCGGCGAGGGGCGCGATCATCAGGAGGATCGCGAGGAGCGGGCGGAACATGGAAGGTGAAGGCGGAAAAAGGGTTTTGTCAGGGAGCCGTCGTGATCCCGAGAAGGTTTTCCGCCCAGGTGAGGACTCGTCCGACGCCCTCGGCGTCTTCGGCCGACTTGGCGATCTCGAGGGCGTCGCGTCCCTGAAGGAGTTGGCGCAGGCGGGGGAGGAAAACCACTTCCCGGGCTGCTCTCTCGACGGCTTGGAAGCGCGATTCGAGGACGGTCAGGTCAGTGTTTCCGGGAGACTGCTGGCTGAAGTCGATCGTGGTTTCGTCGACGGGTTCGTCAATGCCGACTTCTTTTCCGAGGGCGTCGAGGGCGGCATCGGCGGTGACGAGGTCGCCGGACTTGATCAGTCCGCGGATGTGTTCGCCCTTGCTTTCGAGCACGGGTCCCGGTTTGATCTCGAGGGAATCAAAGGCGGCCTTGAGACGTTGCGCCTTGATCTCGATGGTCGCCATCACGGGCGCTTTTGCCTGTGAGTCCTTGCTCTCCAGCGCGGCCGCCTTTTCGATCTGCTCCGGGGTGAGGACGGTGCGCAAGGCGAGGAGGGTTTTGAACTGCCATTGCTTCAATTGATTCTCCGCGGCGAGGAGCGCGGAAAAGTGGGATTCGGCGGCGCTGTTCTCGAGTGATTCGCCGCGGAGGAGTTCGGTGAGGGCCGTCTCCTCCTTGCGCACCGCCTCCTCGAGAGGGCTGGCCTCGGCTTTGGCCGATTCGTAGATGCGGGTGAGCTCGGTCTCCTGCTCCGCGGTGAAGGCAAGGGCCTCACGGTGGGCGGTGAGGGTCTCGGGTTTGATGAGCCGGGGAAGGTCGAGGGCATGGGCGGCCGGCACGAGCGCGAAGAAGGCGGAGGCGATGAGGATGGATTTCATGAGCAGGGATGTGGTTCGGTTAGAGGGGGAAAGCGAGGTGGAAAGGGAGGACCGAGTCGGAGGGGAGGCGGCTTTCACCAAAGAGCGGCGAGGGGAAAAGCCTCCCGGAATCCGCAGAACGCGGGAGCAAAACCGGGAGCGCCTTGGCGAGGGACGTCGGGGGCGTCTTTTCCGCCATTCTCGGCACGACGAGGAGGGCGAGCGTGGCGGCGGCGGAGAGCGCGCCGATCTTCCATCGGAGGGACGAGGTCTCGCGCGGCCGCGCCTCTCGTATGCGGGAGGCGGCGAGGGTCCGGGCAAAGGACGGCGCCCCCGACGTCTCGGCTTTGCGCAGATCGGTGAAACGGGCCTTGAGGTCGGCGTCGGTGGGATCTTCGTGGTTCATCGGTCAGGGGAGTGGGAGAGGAGTTCTCGGAGCCGAGCCTTGCCCCGCTCGTAGTGGGTGCGAGCCGAGCCGAGGGAGACGCCCATGATCACGGCGGCCTCGGAGATCGAGAGGTCTTGGTAAAAGACGAGGTGCAGCACCTCTGACTGGCGCGTTGGCAGTTGTGTCAGGGCCGCTTTCAGTTCGCGGGACGACTCGTCGAGTTCGATCCTGGACAAGGCACGGGCGCCGCCTTCGCCCGCCGGAGCGAAACGCAGCAACTTCCCTGCGAGCGATTCGCGGAAGCGGCGGCGTCGTTGTTCCTCCTTCGCCGTGAGCCGGATCACGCCGAACCACCAGGTCTTGAGCGATCCGTTGCCGGATGGACGGGCCTTGCCCTGCATCACCTTGAGGTAGGCTGTCTGGAGCACGTCGCCCGGATCGACGTGGCTCCCGATGCAGCAATGCCGCGCCCAGCCGCAGGCGTCGTGGTGCAGCGGCTCGAGGGATCGGGTGAGATCGGGATTCATCCATTTCCCCATGAGTGACCCGGGGCACCCGAATGTATGACACGAACTTGAAAAAACTTCGCGAACTCTGTTTCGCGGTGTCTCAGGCCCGGGGCGCTTGATCGTTCAAGGGCGGGCGCTCAATGGTTCAATGGCAGCCGCACGACCCGCACCCCGTTCCCTTCAAGCTGGCGAGCTTGCGCTCGATTTCGAGTGAGGTCGGAGTGACGGCGAGGCCGCCGAGCGAGGTGCAGCGGTGTTCGCGCGGCATGCGTTCGGCGACGCTCTTGGCGGCATCGATGACCTCATCGAGGGGGATGAGGGGATCGAAATCGGCGAGCGCCATGTTCGCGCACGACAGGGCATTGGCTGCTGCCATGACGTTCTTGCCGAGGCAGGGGGCCTCAACGCGGTTCGCGATGGGATCGCAGATCAGCCCCAACATGCTTTGAAAGGCCAGCGAAGCCGCCGCGACGGCCTGGTCACGCGTGCCTCCGGCAAGGGTGACGAGAGCCGCCGCCGCCATTGACGCGGCCGCGCCTCCTTCGGCCTGACAGCCGCCCACCTCCGCGGCGAAGGTCCAGCGGGTCGCGATAAAGACGCCGATCAATCCCGCGGCGAGCATTGCTTTTGTCATCTCTGTCTCGTCGAGACCCATCGATTCGGCCATCGCGATGACGGCTCCGGGCAGCGCGGCGCAGGCTCCGGCGGTGGGCGCGGCGACGATCACGCCCATGCTGCTCTTCACCTCCATCAGGGCGGTGACGTAGAGAATGATGCGGTTCAAGGCCCCGCCATCGAGGAGGCGGCCTTGATTCATGCGCTCCGCGAAACGTCCGCTCTGATGGTGCAAGACGCGGTCCTCGTAGCTCGTGCCCGCGATTCCCGAGGCCACCGATTTGCGGAGGATGCGGACGATGGCGGTCATCTTCGCGAGCACTTCGGCTTCGGAGAAGTTTCCGCGGGCGCATTCATACTCGACCGCGAGCTGCCAGAGCGGCGTGTGCTTTCCGCCATCGACCTCGAGCATTTCCCCGCAACTGGCGAAAGGAATGCGCAGGTCTTTCCGCGAAGGCACGGGAAGGACGGGGGCGAGACGTTTCACCGAAATCGCCGGCAGATTGGCGGGATCGACGAAGGAGGAATGTTTGACCTGCCAGAGCTCCTCGGTGCCGGCTTCGTGTCGGACGACCTCATCCGCCTCGAAGACCGCCGCAGTGCCCCGGGGTAGCCGGATGAGGGTCTCATGGTATCCGCCGTCCATTGAGAGGGAAACTCCGTCGATCTCGAGGACCTCGATCATGCCGCCCCCGGTCGAAATGGCGATGAGGGAGTGGGTCTCGCGATCGTTCTCTAAAGTCAGCCGGTAGGTATTCGGATGCGGGTCGCCGGTATCGACGGTTTCGATGCGGAGCTTGAGGTCGGCCTCGGCGAGCGCCTCCGCGGATCGGGGAAGGCGCTCGTCGTCGGCCTCCCAGCCTAACAGACCGCCAAAAAGGCCCATGTCGCTGCCCTGGCTCTCGTGCGTGGTGGGGAGCGAACCCCCGCGATCGAACTCGACGAGCACTTCGGCGATCTCGCCGTCCATGAGGTCGCGGGCGAGCCGTCCGATGCGCAGCGCGGCGGCGCAATGGGAGCTGGAGGGCCCTCGCATCACGGGTCCGATGACGTCGTTGAAAATGGAGACTGGGCTCATGGCATTTGGAGTTTGGTTGGAACGCTCCTCAGGAAGAAAACGGGTGTGCTTTGAGCCGTGTCGATCGGAGTCTCGCGGGCCTTGAAACAGGATTAGTTCGCGAGCCTGCGCAGAGCGGGAGTCTCCGTGCTCGCCTCAATCGCGCGGATCGTTTCGCGGACGGAGTTCGCCTTTTCAAGCATGAGTTTGGGAGGGAAGTCCTTCTCGTCCTTTTCGAAGTAGTGGGCGAGTGTTTCCAGTTCCGGAATGAGCCTCTTGGCGTGGGTGCCATAGCTGAGCAGGATCGTCATCAGTTCGGGCGTCCGCTTTTGGCTGGCCCAGGGGTTTTGGTCGCGGGTGTATTTGACGAGGGCGTCCATGCCTTCGTCGATGTGATGCCGGGCGAGAAGGCGCAGGCCTTCGACGCGGATCTCATCGGCGAACATCTCGCCGCTGGGCGCGGGCTCGACGATGGCCTCGAGAATGGCGGGCAGGAGCGGTTGGATCTCCCCGAACGAGAGCTGTCGATAGACTGAGCCGAGACTGCCGCGCGCACGACCATCCTGGTTTTTCAGGCCGGCTTGCACCGCTTTGTAGAGGGAGGGACGATCGACGCCTTCCAGGGAACGACCGAGCATCCCGTCACGATTGTCGAAGAGGGCGAAGGTCAAATAACGCTGCTGCATGCCGCGGGGATCCGTCTCCACGTCCACTTGGGCCAGCAATTCGAGGAGCTGCGGCACCGCCTCCATCGCGGGGGCGCCGATGGCGGCAAGGGCCTCGGCGGCTTTGATGCGCAGCCAGAGGTCTTCATCGGACAATGACTTTCGCAGAACCGCCACTGCGGGCGCTCCGCGACCACGAAGAAACACCAAGGCCTGACAGGCCCCGTAGCGAGCCTCAAGGTTCGGAGAAGAGAGCATCGCGATGAGGGGCTCAGCGGCCGCGGTTTTGCGGCGGCCCAAGGCCATGGCGGCCCGCTCGCGCACGACGGGCGACCAGTTCTGGAGACGGGCGAGAAGTTGTTCGTCGCTCAAGGCATCGTAGAAGCTCACGCGGTCCTGGTTGCTCCAACCGCGTCCGTCGGCGATGATGGCCTGAGCCTCTGCGGGATCGAGTTGGGGGATGGCGGCAGGGCGTTTTCCGGTGAGATGGATCTTTTTCAGCGGCATCGCGTAGGCGAGCAAATAAGCTCCCGTGCAGTCCCATCCCGCGTAGCTGTCGTTCCCCGGTTCCGGTGGTCCTTGATGAGGAAAGCTGCCGTCCCAACGGCGGGCGAGATCAAAATACCGGGCTCCGAATTCCTGCATCCAGGCGCCGGTGGCGTGAGGGCCTGAGTGCGCGACGCCGGGCATGGCCCAGAGAAGATTGAAAAAGTTGCCCGTGTGCCCGGTGTCGCGTTCGGGCCCGTGCGAGGCGAGGCTCATGCGGGAAAAGAACTCCGTTCCCTTCGGTTCATCGATTAAGTTGAAGAGGACCGAGACCATCCCGCACTTGCCATTGTCCTCGTGGTTTTCGATCCAGGGATGATGATCGCCGTAGGGGATGGCTCCCTTGCCGATGTAGAAACGCAGGAGGCGGGCGCTGCGTTCGATCGCGAGGTCGATCGCGGGATCCTTGACGCCGGCGGCTCGGGCCATGACGAGTCCGATGGTCATGGGGATGCCCGGTGAATTCATCATCCCGTAACCTTTGAGCCGGCCATCGGGTTTGGCGAAGGCATGGCCCCAAGAGCCGACGGCGCTCTGGCCCTTGGCGGACTCGAGCGCGAGCCGTTGCAGGCCTGGCATGACCGCTTCATCGCCGGTCGCCATGACATACTCGGCCAACAACATCATGACATAGCCGTAGCGCCACGATTGCATGCCATCGGCGGAGAAGCCGGCCGCCCATTCAGCCTCCTTCTTGACCAGGGGCAGGTAGCTTTCGTTTCCGCTCGCCAAGAGGGCGAGGGCATTGAGCGACCGGGTGATGGGTTCGTCCGAGGGCCCCTTGAGGTAGTCCGGACCGGCCATGCGGGTCGCGAGCGCCCGGCATCCTTCTTCGAGGATCCGTTTCGATTTTGGGCAATCGAAGGGAGCGGTGGCCGAGTAACTGCCCAGCACTGGAAGCGTCAAAACGACCTCCTCCGTCTTGCCCTCGCGCCAGCGCGTGAGCGCCAGCTTGCCTTCGCCCGTCTCTGCCTCTGCCGCGGTGAGCGCGTTGCCCAGTTCGGTGCGCGGATCGAAAGAGAAGGGCTTGCCACCGACGCCCAGGATCACATCGCCAACCGCAAGAAGACCCTCCGATGGTGAGTTCGCCTCCACCTTCGTGATCGCGATCTGGCGGGCATCGCTCGTCACCAGTTTGTCGCAGTGCATCCACCCGCGCAAACCGGTGGCGCCCAGGTTCCAGTCGTGTTTGGCATTTTGGGGAATGACACCACCCCTCGTGAAATCGGGCGGCGTGGCGGGCGGGTCTTTGGCAAAGGCCGCGGCCGGGAAAAGAAGGGTGGCGGCGAGGAAAAGTCTTCGTCTCATCGGGCGGAGGATTGGAGCAGGGTTTCCGCAAAGGCCTTGCCCATGAGCGCGAAGGTTTTGGCGCAGCCAAGATAGTGGTAGCCGGCGTTCGAGGCCCCGCGCTCCCAAAGGGCGAGGTCGGCGGGCGTGATGAGCTTGCTTTCGAAGTCCTTCAAAAACGCGCGTTTTTCCTCCTCGGTCATGTGACCATCGGCGTTTGCGTGATCCCTGTGCTTCGAGTTCAGGAAGTGGCCCATCTGGCGCACCTGCTGGCGTTTCTCATCAATGACGGCCAGCTCCTCCGACCAGAAGGGGGCGGTGGGCACGGCGAAGACGGTGCCCGTGAACTCCGGAAGCAAGGACGGGGCTGTCATGGCTTGCCGGAAAGCGAGGGTGTCCGCGTCGGCGTTCACTCCCCCGACCCCCATCACGCCGATGACGAAGGGCATCTTCGGCGCATTGAAATCCTGCCGCACGTCGCGGATGAAATGGGCGAGCAAGTCGCTGTAGACGGCAAAGCGCCCGGGCTTCCCGCGATCGGGGTAGGTGTGGCCATCGACCATGTCGTTGAAGCCCTGGAGCCAGACGAAGCCGGCGATCTCGTAGCCTGCCGCCGGATCGTAGTCGGGACAGACGCGTTTGGGATCGGCCAGCACCTGCTTCACATGCTCGACCATGTAGCGGTAAAAGCGTCCCGTCTCCCGCTTCTTCTCCGCGAGCCATTCGTCCATGTCCTTCGGCACGCCATGGCCGGGGGGGCCGTAGTAGAGTTTTTTCTGATAGTCGTTGAGCTCATACGGTCCGGCACTCGGAGGACGAAACTCGGTGTTCAGACTTCGCCCGCCCCAGGCGGTCTTGATGAGGAGCACCGGCTCCTCCAGTGCCGCATCCATCGTCAGTCCAAAGGTGAATTCCGGACCGATCTTGCCGCCATCCTCCGTCGGACGATCTCCGCGCGCTCCGTAGCCGGCGGTGAGTTTGCCGATGCCTTCGCCATTCGCGCTGCCGTCGTATGGTCCGGTGAGGTAGGAAATCCAAACCTTCTCGCAGACCGCCGGTTGGCCGTCGGGACCCCGCATCTGCTTCAGGAGCGGTGCCGTGGCCGGATCATCACCGAGGTAGTCGAAGGTCTCGATCTTCGCGTGCCCTTCCATGTTCGACTGGCCGGCGAGGATGTAGACTTTGAGCGGCGCGGCTGAGCTCTGGCCGACGGCGAGTGCGGAGATGGCGACGAGCAGCGTAGGTTTCATCGTCATGGAAGGCTGTGGACGCTTGCCTTGGAGGATTTGAGGAGGATGGGGCGATCCGACCCAGTGTCGAAGCGCACGAGCTAGGGGCTGCGATCAAAGCATCGTCCGCTCCACCACCCACCAGACCCCGGCGAGGGCGATGAGGATCGAACCGGGGACGACGACAAATCGGCGATACTTCTCTTCGCTGGCGATCCAGCAGGTCGCGAGAAAGGCGATCGCGATGACGGCGAGTTGGCCGAATTCCACGCCGATGTTGATCCCGAGCAGACCCAAGACGAGCGAGCCGGTCGAATCGAGCCGCGTCGCCATGACGCCGGCAAAGCCGAGGCCGTGGATCAGTCCGAAGACGAACACGACCACGAGCCGCCAGTGGCTGTATTCACGACGCACGAGATTCTCGAGGGCGACGAAAACGATGCTCGCGGCAATGACCGGCTCCACCACCGAGGGCGGCAGGCTGACCCAGCCCGCCGAGGCGAGCCAGAGCGTGATCGTGTGGGCGAGCGTGAAAGTCGTTACCTGGAAAAGGAGCGGTTTCCATTTCCGCGTCATCAGGAAGAGCCCGAGGACAAAGAGGACGTGATCGAGCCCGAGCGGGAGGACGTGGAGGAAGCCACGCTTGACCTCCGAGGTGAAAATCGCGGCGAGGTCATCGTTGCCGGCTTTCACTCCCACGGCCTCCGGCGACGTGACGGGAAGGGGAGTGGCGAGCCCAGTGAGGTCGAGGAGGAAGCTCTTCTCCCCTGGGAAAAGGACCGCGTAGCGCTCGATCTGTTTGCCATCGAGGTGATTGAGAAAGACCACGTTCATCGGGATCGCGGCCGGGTCCGTGAGCTTCAGCGACTCGATCCGGAATCCCGAGAGCCCCTTGGGCAGCGTCGTTTTCCAGGAACCTACGAGCACGGTGGGATCGTCCGGATTCTCCAGCGCTTCGTCACCGAGTTTGGCAAAGGCCCACTCGAATTCAGGATTCACCTCTCCGATCGGCTCGAGGAGGAATTTGACCCGGCCCGCGAGGAAGCGGTCAGCCGTCTTGCCCATCGTCTCGAGGGCGGTCTGGTCGACGGTCTCCGCGGCCGATTTTTCGAGGTAGTCATGCTCCTCCGGGTGCGCCTCAAAGGAGCGGGGATCGACCTCGACACGGATTTCGGCTTCGCCGGTCGAGCTGAAATGCGAGCGGACGAGGACGTCGGGGACCGGGTGGGCCAGGGCGGCGCTCGCGGCGAAGAGGAGCGAGGCGGTGAGGAGGCGGGGGTTGGGGAGCTTCATGAAAACGAGGCGACACTGAACTTTTTTGGTGGGTTTGGGAAGAAATTTACGTTTTGCCGTGATTTTCTTCTTGTCTCCTGACTCGAAATCAGATCAAGTTAGACCGTTACCGATTCCCCATACTCTACGACCCCTATGAAAAAATTGTTCGCTATCCTCTCAATCGTCGCCCTTTCCGGATCCATTTACGCCGGTTGCGGTGTGAAAGTCCCGGTTTCGGGTGAACTCTCCTCGTATGACGCCGAGAAGAAGTCCCTCAAGGTCGGCAGTGAAGAAATCACCCTCGCCGCCGCCGCTAAGATCGTCGACGCCGACGGCAAGGAAGTGAAGATCGAAGACCTCGTCGGCAAGAAGGTCACCGTCTCCACCGACAAACACACCAAAAAGGGTGAAGAAGTGAAGGCCGACAAAGCCTGATCAGTCTTCCCGATTGATTTTCGGAAACCCGGTTCTCCGCGAGGAGGCCGGGTTTTTTGTTTGGGAATGCGGGCTTGCCTTTGTGAGGTCGAGGAAGTGACAGGGGATTGAACCACGAATAACACGGATGAACACGAAATCTTCAGACCCCGCAAGCGCTCGATTCTTGTTTATCTGTGTCATTCGGGGTCAAATCCAATCCAGATACTTGAGGTGTTTTCTGGTCCTTTCCGCCCTCACCCTTTTCCGCCTCAACGGGTTCGCCACCGAGGTGAAAGTCTCCGATCCCGAATCGGCCCGGAAAGCGGTTCGTGAAGCGAAACCCGGCGACGTCATCGTCCTTGCCTCAGGTGAATGGAAGAACGCGGACCTGCTTTTCGATGGCGAGGGGACTGCGGCCGCCCCGATCAAGATCCGGGCGGAGAAGCCGGGGAAAACCATCTTCACTGGGGCTTCGCGGATCCGGCTCGGCGGATCCCACCTCGTCGTGAGCGGACTTTGGCTGAAGAACCTCTCCGGAGGCGGGGCCGACCTCTTCGAATTCCGCATCGATTCGAAACGGCGCGCCAGCCATTGCCGGGTCACCGAGTGCGCCTTCACCGAGGACGCTGATTTTGCCGTGAAGGAGAAGGAGAACCGCTGGATCGGGCTTTACGGAACCGAGAACCAGATCGAGCGCTGCACCGTTCTCGGCAAAAAGAACAGGGGGACGACGCTCGTGGTTTGGCTGGGCGAGTCCGACACGGGCGGGCATCGCATCCTCCACAACTACTTCGGCGAGCGCCCCCGCCTCGGAAAAAACGGAGGGGAGACCATCCGCGTCGGCGACAGCAAGTCCTCGATGATGAAGGCGGAGTGCCTCGTCGAGGGAAATTACTTCTTCCGCTGCGACGGTGAGATGGAATGCATTTCGAACAAATCCTGCAGCAATGTTTATCGGGGGAACTGGTTCGTCGAGACCCGGGGCACCCTGACCTTGCGCCACGGTAACGACTGCCTCGTCGAGGGGAATTTCTTTTTCGGCAAAGGCAGGGCGCAGACGGGCGGGATCCGCGTGATCGGCGAGCGGCATCGCGTCGTCGGCAATTTCCTGACGGGTCTGGAGGGTGAAGGCTTCCGCAGCGCGATCGGCCTCCTCAACGGCATCCCCGGGAGCCCCGCGAACGGTTACCTGCAAGTGATCGACGCAAAGATCGAAGGAAACACCATTGTCGACTGCATGGATGCCATCCTCCTCGGGAACAACGAGGTGGAAGACGCAACGCTCGCCCCGATGGGAACGATCTTCGAAAGAAATTCCGTCAGAGCCCGCGAGGGGCGACCCGCCGTCCGAGTCGAGCGTTCGGTCGAGGGGACCAAGTGGAAGGATAACTCGATCGAGGGGGCGCTGGAGGGGATGGATGAGGTCGAAGGCGTCCGGGGCGGCGCGCAGCCTGCGGTGGCGGCGCCCAAGGCCGACGCCCAATCCTTCGGGGCGTCCTGGATGAAGCGCTCTTAACACGCCGCGAAGCCTGGAGGGGCACGCTCCCGCGTGCCCGCCTCGGGCCTCCCCAATGCCCCCGATCACGTCGCAACTCGCGCTGGAAAATTCCGCATTTCCATCTAAAACAACTGCCATGACACCCCAAGAAAAAGCCCAGTCCCTCGGAATCGACCTTTCGCCCATCACTCCCGGTTACCTGAATCTCTGCATCCGCAGCGGCAACCAGCTCATCACCTCGGGTCACGTCAGCGACCTGAAGGGCGTTCTCGGCAAGGATCTCATCGTCGAGGATGGCTACGCCGCCGCGAAGAACTGCATGGAGAAAATCCTCCGTTCGGTCCACCACGCCCACGGCAGCCTGAACGGACTCCGCTGCCTCAAGCTGCTCGGCTGCGTCTATTCGGCCGGCGACTTTACCGACCAGCACCTCGTCATCAACGGCGCCTCGGATCTCGTCCACGAACTCTACGGGAAGGAAGGCGACGGCTACCACGCCCGAAGCGCCCTCGGTTTTGCCGCCCTCCCGACCGGAGCGGCCGTGGAGGTCGAAGCGATCTTCGAGATTCTCTGAGCCGTCAGACGAACTCAGTCCTTCAGCGTGAGACGGCCAAAGCCTTTGATCCGCTGTCTCGTGACGAGCGCTCCGTCGATGGGGCGCTCGAGCTTGATGCGGCCATAGGGCAGGATGACGTAGCGCTTCGTGACACGGACCACCACGAGATCATTCGTTCGCACGAGCTTGCCGGGAGATCCGGGGCGCGTGGTGAGGCGCATGTTCGTTTGGAGCCGTCCGGTAAAAGTGGTATCGGTGATGGCATCCGTGGTGCTGCGGAGCAGTCCGCCGCCGGTCATGTTCGCCTTGTCGCCCGAGCGTTTCCCCGTGAGCTGGCCGTCGAGGCTCATCGAAATCGTGCCCGGCTTCGCGTCGTTCTGAATTTCGCCGCGGAGCCGGACGATCCCGGAATAGTTTTCCGCAGAAAGGGGCGAGGCCAGCACGAGGAGGAGCGTGGCGAGGAGCAGTCGGGTGGGTGAAAGGGTTTTCATGAGATGGAAAGGTCGGTAAGCCGCGGAAACGGGGACGTCGGATTCTGAACGAGGAAAAGAGGCCTGACAAGCTCTGTTTGTCGTTTGGGGTGGTCAGCGTGACTTCGCCGCGGGAACTCCCCCGCACCCCTTGGCTACGCAAACCCGTTCTTGAGCCTTTGCCACCGGCTCCTACCTTCCCAGAAGCTGGTTCCAGTCTGCCATGACCCTCTTTTGTCCCATGATCTCCCTGAATCGAGTCGCGCTCCCGCTTCTCGCCATCCTTTGGCCTTGGTCAGGCATGTCGGAGGAGCGGCTCACTTTCAACCGCGACATCCGCCCCATCTTCTCAAACGCCTGCTTCGCCTGCCACGGTTTTGACGCCAAGGAACGCAAGGCCGACCTCCGTCTCGACACGGCGGAGGGAGCCCGGGCCGACCTCGGGGGCTATGCGGCGATCGTTCCGGGCGACCCCGGGAAAAGCGAGGCCTGGCTGCGCATCCTCTCCGATGACGAGGATGAGGTGATGCCTCCGCCGGAGCACCACAAACCCCTCACGAGTAGCGAGAAAGAGACGATCCGCCGGTGGATCGAGCAAGGGGCGGAATACCAGCAGCATTGGTCGTTTGTGGCTCCGGAAAAGGCGGACTTGCCCCTCCCGGGAGTGGCCAATCCGATCGATTCCTTTTTACAGCATCGGATTCAAAAAGAGGGTTTGAGTGTTGCTGGTGAGGCATCGAAGGAAACCTTGATTCGTCGGGTCACGCTCGATCTCACCGGCCTGCCTCCGACCCCGGCCGAGATCGAGACGTTTCTCTCGGACTCGTCTCCGCGGGCCTACGAAACGCTCGTCGATGGTCTGCTCTCGCGCGTCACTTACGGAGAGCACATGGCCCGCTATTGGCTCGACCTCGCCCGCTACGCCGATACTCACGGACTGCACCTCGACAACGAGCGTTCGATGTGGCCCTATCGCGACTGGGTGGTGAGGGCCTACAACGAAAACGTGCCCTTTGACGACTTCACCCGATGGCAGCTCGCGGGGGATTTGCTGGAAAAGCCGACCCGCGACCAGCTCGTGGCCTCGGGTTTCAACCGCTGCAACGTCACCACGAGCGAGGGAGGCAGCATCGCCGAGGAGTGGGTCTACCGCTACGCGGTCGATCGCACAAGCACGACCGTGGAGGTCTGGATGGGCCTGACCGCCGGGTGCGCGGTCTGCCATGATCACAAATTCGATCCGATCTCGGCGAAGGACTACTACTCGATGTATTCCTTCTTCCACAGCGCTGCCGATCCGGCGATGGACGGGAACAAGATCGACACGCCTCCCATCCTCAAGCTGACGAAGCCCGAGGATGAAAAGCGCCTCGTCGAACTCGCGGCGAAGATCAAGGAAGTGGAGGGGCGCATCGCCAAGACCGTTGCGGGTTTGCGATATACCGATCCCGCGACCCTGAACCCGGCACCCGCCGTGACGAAGACCGAGACGGTCTGGTTCGAGGATGATTTTCCGAAGGGGACGAGCCCCCAGGTCTCGGGCGAACCGTTGCGCTGGAATGAAAAGGGGAAGGGGCCGGTCCACAGCGGGAACCGATCGCTGGTCCGGAGCGCTCCTGGAGCGGTGGCCCAGGATTTCTGGAGCGGTGGCGCGAGCTTCACGGTGCCCGCGAACGGGACGATTTTTGTCCATGCCTATCTCGATCCGGCGAGTCCGCCCGAGGGGATCATGATCCAGTTCCACACCGGCGGATGGAAACATCGCGCGGTCTGGGGCAACGGCGACAAGATCGGGTTTGGCAAGGCCGGCACGATCGAACGCGTCGACATGGGACCACTTCCGAAGGCGGGTGAATGGGTGCGGCTCGAGGTGCCGGCAGCCAAGCTCGGTCTGAAAGCGGGCATGAAGGTGGACGGCTACGCCTTCACCCAATACGGCGGCACGGTGAGCTGGGACCGGCTCGGCGTCGCTGCGGAAACGAATCCGGCGAAGGACCCGAGTTGGTCCTGGAAGGTCTGGCTCGAACAGAATCAAGGCAAACGCAACGACCTGCTCCCCGACGCTCTCCGCGACCTCGTCCGCGGCAAGAAGCCCGCCGAATGGAGCGAGGCTGAAGCAAAGAACGTGAAAGACTTCTGGCTTGGCAATCTTTACGCCGGTGCCCGCGATCAACTCGCCCCACTCGAGGCGGAGAAGGCACCGTTCGCCCAGGAAAAAGACCGTATTGAAAAGGACACGCCGATCACCTTCGTCATGGCGGACTTGCCGCAGGCCCGGGAGAGTTTCGTGATGCAGCGGGGAGCCTACGACAAGCCGGGCGAAAAGGTCTCGCGCGACGTGCCTTCCTTTCTGCCTCCGCTCGACGCCAAACCGGCGGATCGCGATTACAACCGCCTCGACTTCGCGAACTGGCTCGTCAGTGGGAAACACCCCCTGACCGCGCGGGTCACGGTGAATCGCTTCTGGCAGCAGTTCTTCGGGGTGGGGCTCGTGAAGACGAGCATGGACTTCGGCTCGCAGGGCGAACCGCCGAGCCATCCCGAGTTACTCGACTGGCTCGCGGTCACCTTTGTGGAGGACGGTTGGGATATGAAAAAGCTGGTGAAACGGCTCGTCACAAGCCATGCCTACCGCCAGCACTCCGGAGCGGATCCCGCCCTGCGCCAGCGTGATCCCGAGAACCGGCTCGTCGCCCGCGGGCCGCGCTTCCGTCTCGATGCCGAGGTCTTGCGCGACCAGAGCCTGTCCCTGAGCGGCTTGTTGGTGCCCACGATCGGCGGAAAAGGTGTGAAGCCCTACCAGCCCGAGAACATCTGGGAGCCCGTCGGCTTTGGCGGCAGCAATACGCGCAGCTATGTGCCGGACAAGGGCGAGGCCCTCTATCGCCGCAGTCTCTACACGTTCATGAAGCGCACTGCGCCGCCTCCGTTCATGAGCAGCTTCGACGCACCGAACCGTGAGCAGAGCTGCTCGGTCCGGGGTCGCAGCAACACGCCGCTCCAGGCCCTGCAATTGATGAACGACGTCCAGCATGTCGAGGCGGCGCGTCATTTCGCCCAGCGCATGCTCAAGGAAGGCGGGGCGACGCCTGAGGAACGGATTCGTTGGGGCTGGAGGGCGGTGACGGCGCGTTTCCCCGAGGCTGAGGAAAGTGCGGTGGTGATGAATGCCCTGACCCAACACCGCAACCGCTACGACTCCGACCCGGCCGCGGCGAAGGAACTGACCGGATACGGCGAAAGCAAGCCGGATACCGGAGTCGAGCCCGGCGAACTCGCGGCCTACACGCTCGTCGCAAATCTCTTGTTCAATCTGGACGAGGTCGTTGTGAAGAACTGAAGACACGTGAATGCCAAGGTAACAGAAAGTGGCATGGGCATCCTGCCCATGCATCGTGGCGAGACGGGCGGAGGCGTGAAGAGCTCCAATTGCTCTGAGAATTTCGAAGAGGCCCGGCCTACCCGAAGCCACGATCCAAAGACAACTCTAGGTGAAGGGAACTCGATCGTCGCGCCACGATGCATGGGCAGGATGCCCATGCCACATTGAGAACATCATAGACGAGAAGAAACCGGTGCCTCACCCCTGTCGATGATCAGGTGAATCGCAGCAACAATCCCCCATGAACCCCGCCATCTCCTACCACGAACTGCTCACGCGCCGGAATTTCTTCGAAGGGGCCGGCCTGAAGCTCGGAGGTCTCGCCCTCGCCACGCTCGCGGGCCGATCCGCTTTCGGCGCGGCGTCGGGTGCGCCGGCATCCGACTCGGTCCACCCGGCTTTGCCCGGCTTTCCCCACTTCGCGCCCAAGGCGAAGCGCCTCATCTACCTGCACATGAACGGGGCGCCCTCGCAGCTCGACTTGTTCGACTACAAGCCGGGCCTGCAAAAACTCTTCGACACCGACCTGCCGGATTCGATCCGCAAAGGCCAGCGCATCACGACGATGACGAGTGGTCAGGCGCGCCTTCCTGTCGCTCCGAGCAAGTTCGCCTTCAAGCAGTGTGGCAAAAGCGGCATGTGGATGAGCGAACTCGTGCCCCACATGCAGGGCATCGCTGACGCCATCACCATGATCAAGACGGTGCACACCGATGCGATCAACCACGATCCCGCCTGCACCTTTGTCATGACCGGCTCGGAAGTGCCGGGCAAGCCCAGCCTCGGCTCGTGGATCAGCTACGGGCTCGGAAGTGAAAGCAACGACTTGCCGGCCTTCGTCGTCTTCACCCCGACCTTCCCGAAGGAAAGCCAGGCCCAGGCGCTCTTCACGCGGATGTGGAGCAGCGGCTTTCTCCCGACGAAATACGATGGCGTCGCCCTGCGCGGGGCGGGGGATCCGGTGCTCTTCGTGAAGAATCCTCCCGGCGTGAACCGCGACGATCGTCGCACCATGCTTGATGCCCTGGGCCGACTCAATCAAAAGCATTTCGAGCGACTCGCTGATCCCGAGACCCAGACCCGCATTTCTCAATACGAGATGGCTTTCCGCATGCAGGCCAGCGTGCCGGAACTCACCGACCTCAGCGGTGAAAGCGAGGCGACCCTGGCGATGTATGGGCCGGATGTGAAGACACCCGGCAGCTACGCCCACAGCGCGATCATGGCGCGCCGTCTTGCTGAGCGCGGTGTGCGCACTATCCAGATCCTTCATCGCGGGTGGGACCAGCACGGCAGTCTACCCAAGCTCATTGCCGGTCAGTGCCGCGACGTCGATCAGCCCACCGCCGCCTTGATCCAGGATCTGAAACTGCGTGGCATGCTCGATGAGACACTGGTCGTTTTTGGCGGCGAGTTTGGGCGCACCGTCTATTCACAGGGCACCCTGACAAAAGACAATTACGGCCGTGACCACCATCCGAAGAACTTCTGCATGTGGATGGCCGGGGGAGGGGTGAAGAAAGGTCTGACCTACGGTGAGACCGATGACTTCAGCTACAATCCCGTCGAGAATCCCGTCCACCTCAATGAGCTCAACGCGACGATCCTCCATTGCCTGGGGATCGAGGCGAACCGCTTCAGCCACCCCTTCCAGGGCTTGGAACAGAGGCTTACCGGGGTTGAGGGCGCGAAAGTAGTACGAGGACTCCTCATTTGAGGATTGTCCGAAGAAAACGCGATGGGGACGATCGGCATGAATTCGTTTCTTCTTCCTCCGCGCCTGCTTGTGGGGGCGCTCCTTTTGCTCTGCGTCGATCTCCACGCCCGCGATCTCCGCGTTGGCGTCGACTCCGAGGTGCCCTCGATTCACCACGCCATCAAAATCGCTCAGCCCGGTGACACGATCCATCTCGAGCCTGGCATGGTCTACCGCGACTACGCGGGCTTTTATGAGAAAAAGGGAGAAGCCGGCAAGCCCATCACGCTCGACGGTCACGGCGCGACCCTGGAGGGTTCGGACCCGCTCGATCCGCTGGCGTGGGAGGAGGTTTCCCCGGGGCACTTCACCTGCGCCGAGCTGATGCCGACCCTCAACGGCGCCATCCTCGCGCGCTGGTTTTTCCTTTTCGACGGTCGGATGCAGCGAATGGGGCGCGTCTCGAAGGGGAAGAGTGCCCCTCTGAAGAATCCCGAAGATCTCGCGCCGGGCGAGTGGACTTTCGTCCAGACCTCCCCGCCCGCCAAGGACCACGGTGTTCCCATCGAGGGCGTCTTTCACCTCCGTCTCGCGCCGGGGAAGACCCTCGCCGAAGCGAAAATCTCCGTGCCGGTGCGCAGCGCGGGCGTGCAGTTCGGCGGTGACAACGCCCACCTCGTGATCCGCAACCTCACGGCAACGCATCCCTACAACGACGGCTTCAACATCCATGGCGACTGCCGCGACGTCGTCTTCGAGAACATCCACGCGATCGAGTGCGGCGATGACGGCATCAGTGCGCACGAGTCGGCCCAGTATCGTGTCGATGGTTTTGTCAGCATCGGCAACAGCACCGGCATCTGCGACACGGGTAGGGCGCAGACGAGTTACGCCAATGTCTTCATCGCCGATTGCGTCGGCTTTGATCTCTACTTCCTCGACGAGGGCCGCTATTCGCTGAGGAATGTCCTCGTCCTTTCCTCCGCGCAGAATCCCTTTGTCGTGACCGGCCGCGCCAGCGGCGAGTGCCGCCTCACGATGGAAAACGTCCACCTGCGCCGTCTCGTCGATCCGCGCCTCGGCCAGATCGCGGCGCGGGCCGTGGTCGCGGCAAAACGCTGCACTTTCGAGGGACTCGACTTCAAGATCGCAGGCTCCGTGACCTGGGGAAACGCTCTCGTCAGCGGCCGACCTTCCGAACCTGGCGCCACCGGCGCGGATCTCGAAGCCCTTCGGAAACTCGTTCCGCCATCCTATCAAGCCCACCAACCATGAAATCGATCGCACTCTTGCTGTTTCTTCCGTTCGTCGCTCAGGCTGCCGAGCCGATCGATCTGGGGCCACGCTGGGAACTCTTCGTCGACGAGCACCTGGTCGCGGAGAAAAACGGTGTCACGCTGAAACTGCACGAGCCGGTAAAACGTGAAATCGTTCTCACCACCGACCAACCCTGGGAGGGCAAGACCTGCGCCTATTTCTCGGTGATCCAGGACGGAGGCAAAGTGCTGATGTATTACCGCGGCTCGTCCGGTGGCTCGGACCACAGCGACGCCCAGGTCACCTGTGTCGCCGAGAGCACCGACGGCATCCATTTCACCCGTCCGAAACTCGGGCTCATCGAGGCCGGCGGAACCAAGGACAACAACGTGATCTGGCGCGGAGTCGAGTCGCACAACTTTTCGCCTTTCCTCGACGCGAATCCGAAAGCGAAGCCCGACGAGCGCTACAAGGCTCTCGGTGGGGTGAAGGAACCCGGCAAGAACTGGCATCAAGGTGAGACTCCGGGAGGTCTCTACGCCTTCGCCTCGGCCGATGGGATCCATTGGAAGAAGATCAGGGACGAACCCGTCATCACCAAGGGTGCCTTTGACTCGCAGAATCTCGCCTTCTTCGACACCACCCGCGACCGTTACGTCTGCTTCAGCCGCATCTTCATCAACAAGGTTCGAGCGGTGCAGAGCAACACCTCCACCAATTTCCTGAACTGGACCGAGCCGGTGCCGCACCTGTATGCCGAGGGTGTGCCGATGGAGCACTTCTACACTTCTGCGACGGTGCCGTGCCCGACCGCACCGCATCTCTTCCTTTCCTTCCCGAAACGCTACGTGACCGACCGCAAGAAGGTGCCTGATCACGAGGCCGGAGGCGTCTCCGATGCCGTCTTCATGTCGAGCCGTGACGGCGTGCATTGGGATCGTCCCTTCCTCGAAGCCTGGTCGCGCCCCGGGCCGGACCTGAAGAACTGGACCGATCGCAACAACATGACCGCGAACGGCATCGTTGCCACCGGGGACGGGGAGTGGTCGCTCTACATCAGCGAGCACTATCGTCACGACGATCACCGCATCCGCCGTCTCAGCGTCCGCAAGCAGGGCTTCGCTTCGATGCACGGCGGGGCCGCGGGTGGGAGCTTCACGACCAAGCCCCTCGTCGTCAGCGGAGCGAAACTGCATCTCAACTACGCCACTTCCGCCGCCGGTTCGGTCGGAATCGAAGTCCTCGATGAAGCCGGCAAGGTCGTCGCGGATTTGAAGGAACTCTACGGCGATGAATTCGACGCACCCGGAATGGATCTGTCCGCGTTGAAGGGAAAGACGGTGAGCATGCGCGTTTCGCTGAAAGATGCCGACCTCTACGCGCTTCGGTTTGCCAACTGAATTCTTGGGATTCGCGAGGCTCGCTTGGGCGGATTCAAGGGACGAGCGACTCGGTCGCAAGGTTCACCCCGGCATCATCGACCGACTCGAGGACACCAGGCGGCACGAGATCCGGCCGGATCGCGGCGAGGGGCTTCAGGACGAAGGCCCGCTGGAACATGCGGGGATGGGGAAGGAGGAGTCCCGGGGCTTCCAACGAGAGATCGTCGTAGTAGAGCAGGTCGAGATCCAAGGTGCGGGGCGCGTTGACCGCACGCACTTCGGGACGTCCGAGGGCGCGTTCGATCGCCTGGGTCACGGCGAGGAGTTCGAGCGGTGCGAGGTCGGTCTCGATCTCGATGACCGCATTGTAAAACGCCCCCGATCCCTCCGGGCAATCGATCGGCTCCGTTTCGAAAACAGGTGAAAGGAGCAGGTGTTCCGAGAGACGCACCGGCGAGAGCCGCTCGATCGCCGAGCGCAGATGGACGATGCGATCGCCGAGATTCGACCCAAGGCTGATCCCAACGCGGGCCATTCACTTCAGGCCGAGGACGTCCTGCATGTCGAAGAGGCCGCTCTTGAAGCCTTCGGACTTGATCCACTTCGCGGCGCGGACGGCACCTATGGCGAAAGTGAGGCGGCTCGAGGCCTTGTGGGTCAGCTCGACCCGCTCGCCGTTGCCGGCATAGATCACGGTGTGATCGCCGACGACATCGCCTCCGCGGATCGCGTGGACGCCGACCTCGTGGTTGGTGCGGGCCCCGACATCGCCGACCCGGCCATGACGGCAGTCGTCTTCGTAGGAAAGTCCCCGGACCTCAGTAAGGATCTCGGCGAGGCGGCGGGCCGTGCCGCTGGGGGAATCTTTCTTGTGGCGATGATGCATCTCGATGACTTCGAGATCGAACTCATCGCCGAGGATCTCGGCGGCCCGACGGGTCAGCCAGAAGAGGGTGTTCACGCCGACCGAATAGTTCGGTGCGTGGACGATCGGGATCTCTTCGGCCGCACGACGGATCAGTTCGAGCTGGGCGTCATCATGGCCCGTCGTGCCCATCACGAGCGGCGTGCCTGAGGCGACGCAACCCTCGACAAGTTCGGTGGTGAAGGAGGGCAGGGTGAAATCAATCACGATCTCGCTTTGTTTCAGCGCTTCCTCGAGCGAATCGCCGAGATCGATGCCAGCGGCGACGCGGGCTTCGCCATCTTCGCCGATGGCAGTGGCCACGGCCTGCCCCATGCGGCCGCGGAATCCGGTAACGAGTATGTTCAACATGGCGGAAGGAGAGTAGGGGAACGCAGCGAGGGGGATCTCAGAGGAGACCGACGGTGACGAGGGCCGTTCGGAGTTCCTCGACTTTTGCGGCACTCATTTCGACCATGGGGAGGCGGAGTTTCGGGCGGCAGGCACCCGTGAGACCGAGGGCCGCCTTGATCGGGACCGGGTTCGTGTCGATCTTGAGGAAGGCGTTGAAAAGCGGGGCATACTTCGCGTGGATGGCCTCAGCATCGCCGAGGCGTCCTTCGAGCATCGCCCGGGTGAGATCGGCCATAGGTCCGGGGATGAGGTTGCCCGCGACGGAGACGACCCCGACGGCACCTTCCTTCATGAAGTCGACGGTGAGGGCGTCATCGCCCGAAAGGATCTCGAACTCGGCCGGGAGGGCGGCGCGGAGCTGGCGGACTCGCTCGGTAACACCGCCTGCTTCCTTGATCGCCAGGATATTGGGACAGTCGGCGGCGAGGCGGGCGCAGGTCTCCACATCGATCTGGATGTGGCAGCGGCCGGGGATCGAGTAGAGCATCAGAGGCAGGTCGGTCGAGAGGGCGACCGCCCTGTAGTGCTGGTAAAGTCCTTCCTGCGAGGGCTTGTTGTAGTAGGGCGTCACGAGTAGGGCGGCATCGGCCCCGGCCTTCTCGGCGGCCTGGGTCAGGTCGATGGCTTCGCGGGTCGAGTTCGATCCCGTGCCGGCGATGACGAGCCCACGTTTGTTGGTCTGCTTCACCGCCATTTCGATGACGAGGTGATGCTCTTCGGTAGAGAGTGTCGACGACTCGCCGGTCGTGCCGCAGGGCACGATGCCCTTGATGCCGTTGTCGAACTGACGGTCGACGAGGGCTCGGAAAGCGTCGGGATCGATCATTCCCTTTTCATTGAAAGGAGTGACGAGGGCGGTATGGGCTCCTTCAAACATGGCGGGAACGGTTGGGGATCAAAAACGGGGATGGGAAAGACAGATTAGAACGTCTTGAGCGTACCCGCAAAGGTGAAATCGGCCGGACCGAGGAGAGTCACGCCGGTGTATTGACCGGGTCCGGTCTCGGTGAAACCGATTTCGAGGGTGTCGCCGCCCGCGACACGGACACGGATAGGGGAAGGCGCGCCGCTCAGCTCATGATGAATGAGGGCGCAGGCGACCATGCCGGTGCCACAGGCGAGGGTCTCGTCCTCGACCCCGCGTTCGTAGGTGCGAATCGCGATGTGACCGGGCGAAAGCACCTCGGCGAAGTTCGCGTTGGTGCCCTTCGGGGCGAAATGGGTGTGGTAGCGCATCGCCGCTCCGAAACGGCGGACTTCCACCTTGGTCAGGTCGTCGACAAAAACCACGGCGTGCGGCACCCCGGTATTCAGGGAGTGGACCGTGTGGGAAACGCCGTCGAGATCGAGGGTTTCGTTCAGAGCGAGACCGTGGGGCGTGCTGAGTTGGATGCGGACCTGATCGCCTTGGAAATCAGCTTCGATGACCCCGGCCATCGTCTCGAAGGTCGTCTTGGCGAGATTGCCGCCGGAGAGGAAATTCACGAAGCGGGCGAAACAGCGGGCGCCGTTGCCGCACATCTCGGCTTCACCGCCATCCGCATTGTAATAACGCATGCGGAAATCGGCGCCGCTTTCGGCCGGCTCGACCGCGAGGAGTCCATCGGCCCCGATGCCACGCTGGCGCTGGCAAAGGCGGGCGATTTGTTCGCCGCTGAGGGAGAGAGTGTTATCGCGGTTGTCGAGGACGACGAAATCGTTCCCGGCACCGTTCATTTTCCAGAAGGAGACCATGGCAAAATCGGAAAGAAAAAAGGGGGCAGGTTAGATCGACTTGGCGGCGTCCACAAGCGGTTTGACAAAGGCCTCGACCTTCGCGGCGACGTCGGGAGAAGCCCCGTTTTGCTCGATGATGCGGACGATCGCACTGCCCACGACGACCCCATCGGAGGCACGCCCAACCTCGGCGGCTTGGGCGGGAGTGGAGATCCCGAATCCTACGGCGACCGGCACCTTGGTGTGGGCCTTGATCGCTGCGACGTTCTCCGCGATGCCTTCGGCAAGGGCGGTCTGCGTGCCGGTGACGCCTTCGCGGGAGACGTAGTAGATAAAGCCCTCGGCAGACGCGGCCAGTTTGGGGATGCGGTCGGCCGGCGTCGTCGGAGCGATCAGGCGGATGTGCCGGAGCGAGCCACTCTCGGTGAGCTCGCTGTTGAGCGAGGCCTCGTCCGGCGGCAGGTCGAGCAGCAGCACGCCATCAGCCCCGGCGGCGGCGGCGTCTTCGTGGAATTGGGCGAAGCCGTAGCTATAGATCGGGTTGAGGTAGGTAAAGAGGACGATGGGCGTCTCGGAGCGTTCGCGGAACTTCCGGATCAGGTCGAGGACCTTGTGGGTCGTCGCACCCGCTTCGAGGGCCCGGTGGGCGGCCATCTGGTTGACGACGCCGTCGGCCATGGGGTCGGAAAAGGGGACCCCGAGCTCCAGGATATCGGCTCCTGCCCGCTCCAGGGCAAAGAGGATCTCGAGCGAGCGGTCCATGTCCGGATCGCCCGCGCAGACATAAGCGATGAAGGCCGGTTTCCCGGCTTCCTTGAGAGCGGTAAAACGTTGATCGATGCGGTTTTCGGAGGTCATGGGGCGGGGCGCGCCACTATCGCCGGATTTCGCGATGGGGAAACTAGAAAGTGGAGTCGACGCCACGCCGCATTCTTTCGAAATGGGCAGGGGGAGGCAGCTTCAGCTCTCTCTCACTCTCCCCCGAGCGCCTTCTCGATCGCCGCTTCAAGG
>DGXY01000025.1:4458-10636 GCA_002396885.1 Akkermansiaceae bacterium UBA5020 | reverse complement strand
GGGATGTAGACAACCCCCGCCCCGAAGGTGGACCCAGCAATGGTGCCAAGCCCCGCCCCGAAGGAGAGAAAGCTCCGGAAGCGTAATCCGACTCCGGACTCTGATTGATTTAAATCCCTCCGTCGTTCCGCCAAGTCGCGGGCGACGGAGGGTTGTTTTTCCGGAGAAGTCCTTCACGACGCTCTCCAACGCCGCTCCCGTGACGCCCACCGGGGCGATCTGGGCCGCTACGGTGACCTCGGCCGAGTCGAATCCGACCCCGATCCTCATCGAAGCGATTTCCGAGTCAACCCCTGTCGAAAGCCATTGATCGCGGCGTTTCCCGGGCTTGCCGGGTAGGCTCCCGCATGATAAAAATCCGGCCTATGAAACTCCCGCTGCTGCTACTCGCCCCACTTTTCGCCGGTTCTCTGTTCCTTCACGCCGACGAGCCCAACACCCTGACCGATGCCGAAAAGGCGAAGGGATGGAAGCTCCTCTTCGACGGCAAGGATCTCGCGCAATGGCGCAACTTCAAAAAAGACGGGATCAGCGACAAGTGGTCCATCGCGGACGGCGCCTTCACCCTCACCGAAAAGGGAGGTGGTGACATCATCACCAAGGAAACCTATGGGGCCTTCGAACTGAAGCTCGACTACAAGATCACCAAGGGTGGCAACAGCGGCCTCATGTATCACGTCACCGAGGAGGAGGACACCCCCTGGCGCACTGGTCCGGAGATCCAGATCCAGGACAACGTCGACGGTCACGATCCCCAGAAGGCCGGCTGGCTCTACCAGCTCTACGCGCCCACCGTCGATGCGACCAAACCTGTCGGCGAGTGGAACACGGTCCACATTCTCATTTCCCCCGAAAAGTGCGTCCACACCATGAACGGCACCAAATACGTCGAATACGTGAAGGGTTCGGCCGATTGGGACGCGAAGGTCGCGGCGAGCAAGTTCTCGAAGTTTCCCCAATTCGGCAAACCCA
The DNA here is from genome assembly GCA_002396885.1 of Akkermansiaceae bacterium UBA5020. Lineage (GTDB taxonomy): Bacteria > Verrucomicrobiota > Verrucomicrobiia > Verrucomicrobiales > DEV007 > Arctic95D-9. The sequence continues at coordinate 9,664 of DGXY01000025.1, read as the reverse complement.
CCAAGGGCTTCATCTGCCTGCAGGACCACGGCAACATCGTCTCCTTCCGCAACGTGAAGATCAAGGTGCTGGATTGACTCTGAAAAAAAGTAGAAGCGGCGTCTCGCCGCTTGAACCGGACCGATCACGCCAGTTCCTGAATCACCCGTCCCTCACTCACCTTGATGGGGCGGCCGATCGGGGTCGTGATTTCCTCGGTCGTGTCGATGCCCAGGCGCCTCAGGATCGTGGCATGCACGTCCTCGACGCGGATGGGGCGGCCGGGCTCCTGCTTCTCGCCCGAGGGATCGGTCTCACCCACGGCGAGCCCGCCACGCAAGCCTCCGCCGCCTAACAGAATACTAAATCCGTGCGGCCAGTGGTCTCGTCCTTCGGTGAGATTCTGTTTCGGAGTGCGGCCGAACTCGGTCGCGACGAGGAGGAGGGTGTCTTCGTAGAGATCACGTGCCTTCAGCCCTCGGATAAGCGAGGCCAAGGCCGGGTCGAGAAGCGCGAGCTGAGTGGCCTGTCCCTCGGTGTTGTTGAGATGGGTATCCCAGCCGCGCAGGGTCACTTCGACGCAGCGCACTCCGGCGTCGATGAGGCGGATCGCCGCGAGGCAACCGCGGCCGAAGGCGGAGTCACCGTAGGCTTCGCGCTCGGCCTTCGGAACGCCGCTGACATCGAAGGCCGCGAGTTGCCCGGAAGACATAAGCCGCTGCGCACGCTCTACCGACGTGCGGTGCAGGGTGCGTTCGCCCTCGAGACTGGCGAGCCGCCCCGCGGCGAAGGACTGCTCGAGCACCGCCAGCGAATCGAGGCGTTTTTGCTGGCGATCCCCGGTTGCGAGCGGGCGGACATCGGGGATGGGTTGCAGTGGGTCTCCCGTCTGGAAGGCATCGAAGCGTGCCCCGAGGTAACCGCCGCGCGCCGGGAAACCGCCAGGCAGGATCGAGATGTGGGAGGGTAGATCGAGGACCTCTCTCTCCGATTCGGGCAGGCCATGACAAATGATCGATCCGATTGAAGGATGGACGAGATTGGGGAAGGGCCGGTAGCCCGTTTTCACATTGTAGGTCGCGCGGGAGTGATCACCTTCCTTGCCCGTGACGGAACGAAGCACGGAAAACTCGTTCGCCAACTCGGCGGTGAGAGGCAAGCCCGCGCCGAAGGAGATGCCTTTCGCCGCCGTCGCGATGGCCTTGCCGCCGTAGGCGATGGCGCTGCCGGGATGGGGATCGAAACTCTCGAGCTGGCTGATTCCTCCTTCCATCCAGAGCACGATGACCGATTTCGGGCGCTGGCCCGTCGCTTCCGCGCCGCGGGCGAGTTGTTGCGCCAAGGGCGTGAGCCAGCCTAGTCCGGCAAGGGCGGAGCTTGTGAGGAGACGACGCCGCGACCACGAGGCGAGATGATCAGAAGAGCCGCAGTCGGAAAGAGGGAAGGGATTCATCGATTCCACGAAAATTCGGTGGTGTTGATCAGGGTCCAGCAGAGGTCTGTGAAAGCGCGGTCGCGGTCTTCGCCCTTCGTTCCCGCAAGACCGGAGACGAAGTGAGCGAGCTCGGCGTGTGCCGGATATCGCGTCAGCGAGGCGAGAAAAGCGGCCTTCACCGCGGTCTCATCGGAGGGCGAGTATCTCGCGATCCGCGTCGAGCTGTTCATCACCGGATTCGGCTCGGTGCGCTCGCGGACGAGCTTTCCGTTCATGAGGAGCAGCCGTTGCGGGATCGTGCCCGACTCGCCCGCGAACTCCTCTTCGCCCGGGTCGCCGTAGCGTTTCACGAAATCCTGCGTCTCGCCGAAACGGCGGAGCTTCTGGAGAAAGTGGGTGTTGCTGTCGAGAGCCTTGAGGGTGGTCGACTGGATCACCGATCCGGCGACCTGTTCGGGCCGCAAGGGCGTCAGGGGGAAGGCGGCCCATGCCGTTTCCTGCTCCATGGTAGCGGGTGTGTCAGGATCGGGCGAACGGCTTTCGCGGCGGAATGGCTCGGACATCGCGATGAGCCGGATGAGCCGTTGAAGGTCGTGGCCGCTCGCGGTGAATTCGCGGGCGAGGGCCTCGAGTCCGGCCGGGAAGGGGCCGTCGATGGGGAGATTATCGACCGGATCGACGAGGGGTTTGCCGAAGAGGATCGCCCAGGTCCGGTTGACTGCGGCGCGGGCGAAGGGGGTATTGTCAGGATGGGTGATCCAGCGGGCGAGCTGCTCGCGACGGGAGCCGTCTTTGCCAAAAAAATCGGAACCATAAGGCACCACCGCCGCTACTTTTACCGACGCCTTCTCGCCGAGATAACGGGTTTCGTAGGCCTTGTTTGGGTCATCGTGAATGCCCGTGAGATTCAGCTCCGCCTGGGCGAAAAAGGAAGCGAGTTGGTGGAAGTCGGCCTGTTTCCAGCGGTCTCCGAAGAAGTCGTCGTGGCACTGCATGCAGTCTAGACTGAGGCCGAGGAAGGCGCGGGCGGTGCGTCCCGCGAGTTTCATTTCATCGGGTCCCTTTTTGCCGTTGCCTTCCTCGAGAGTCACGGTGAGAAAGTTGGTCTCCGGCTTCGTCGTCCAGAGTCCCTCGGCCGAGACGAGATCGCGCACCACCGCGCCGTAGGGACGGTTCGTTTCGATCTGATCGCCAAGCCAATTCACGAGTCGCCGTCGGCGATAGACAAGAAATGGCCCCGTCTCGACACCAACAAAGGCGCGGGCAAAACGTTCCGCGAGGTAATCGGCGCTACGACGGTCGGCGAAGAGATGATCGAGCCAGGCGGCGACGGGATCGGCACCATCGGGCAGACTCTCAAGGCGGCGGATCTCCTCGAGCGAGGGTGGCGCCCCGGTGAGGGCGAGCGACAAACGACGGGCGAGAGTCAGCGCATCGGCCTCCGGGGTGGGTTCGAGAGCGGCCTTGGTCCACGAGGCGAGGAAGGCGGCGTTGACCTTGGCGACGGCGCTTGCGAGAGCGGGATCGGGTTTGGCGGCCGGTAGGGGCGCGGGTTTGCCTGAGTCGAAGTGACGCCAGAGAAGCATTCCCGATGCGGCCACGATCGCTCCGAGGGCGGAGAGACGGAGAATGGCGCGCAAGGGGGAGAAGGACATCGGTGGACTTGTGAGGGAAAGACGGGGGTGCCGTGGAGTTGGTTACAGTCTCCGAATCTGTGAAAATCTGCGGAAATCCGCGGTCATCTGCGCGGAAAAAGAAGTGCTGGAAAACATCCAACGCAGATGAACGCTGATGCGCTTCGCTGGCGCAGATTGACGCAGATGAGGAAGCTTTTGACCACGAATGAAACGAATCAGCACGAATATTGACGTTTGGATGCCCCACACAAATTCGTGCCATCCGCGCCATTCGTGCTTACACTCCCTTCCCCCATGCCCAAGGAACGTCTCGACCAACTCATGCACCGCCGCGGTCTCTGCGATTCCCGTGAGACGGCGAAGCGGCTCATTCTCGCGGGGGAGGTGCGGGTCGAGGGGCACGAGGGCAATCTCAAACCCGGACTGAAGGTCGACGACGAGGCGGCGATCGAGGTGAAGAACCGTCCGAAGTATGTCAGCCGAGGCGGGCTCAAGCTCGAGAAGGCGCTCGATGAGTTCGCCGTCGACGTCGCGGGCAAGGTCGTCCTCGATGCGGGCGCTTCGACGGGAGGTTTCACCGATTGCGTCCTCCAGCGCGGTGCGGCGAAGGTCTATGCCTACGATGTCGGCACAAATCAGCTCGCGTGGAAGCTCCGGAGCGATCCGCGGGTTGACTCGCAGGAGGGATTCAACCTGCGCCATCTCCAGCCCGGCGATCTTCCCGAGCCGGTCGATCTCGTCGTCATCGATGTTTCCTTCATCTCCCTGACCCTGATCCTCGGTCCCGTCTTCGGGGTGCTGAAGCCGGAGGGGGAGGTCATCTGCCTCATCAAACCCCAGTTTGAATTGAAGAAGGAACAGATCGGCAAAGGTGGCATTGTCAGGGATCCCGCCCTGCATGAAGAGGCAGTCGAAAAGATCCGCACCCACGTCACCGGCACCCTCGGAAAATGCTGGCAGGGATTGGTCGCGTCGCCTATCAGTGGCACCGACGGCAACACCGAATTCCTCGCATGGCTGAAACACCCCGCATAGGGATCCTCGCGAATCCCGAAAAGCCCGGCGCCGCAGCGCTGCTGCACGATCTCGTTAGCCGCTTCGGCTCGGCCGGAGAGACGGTGCGGCTCGAGGAGAAGACCGCTGCTCTCGCCGGACTGCCCGGTGGCATTCCGCTCGAGGAATTGGGCGACTCGGTCGATCTCATCGTCGTCCTCGGTGGCGACGGTACCCTTCTCTGGGTCGTGCGGCAGATGGGGGCGAAGCTGAAACCCATCGCCGCGATCAATACGGGCACGCTCGGCTTTCTCACCTGCGCGACGGCGGAAGAAAGCGGCGACCTCGTCGATGCGCTGGTGGCGGGCAGCTACGCGATCAGCGAGCGGCTCCTTCTCGCCGGAGAGCTCGAACAAAACGGGCAGGTCGGCGACACCTTCTACGCGCTCAACGAAGTGACAATCTGCCGTGCGGTGGCCTCGCGGGTGATCCATGTCGAGGCGCGCGTGAACGGGATCTTTGCCAACCGCTACACCGGGGACGGACTGATCCTCTCGACGCCGACGGGATCGACCGCCTATTCCCTCTCGGCGGGTGGGCCGCTTGTCTCGCCCGATGCGAACGTTTTTGTGGTCACGCCGATCTGTCCGCATTCGCTGGCCAATCGTCCTCTCGTCGTCGATGCGACAAGCCGCTTGGTCTTTGAAACCCCGCGGCAGCGTGATTCGCTGTCGCTTTTGGTCGATGGACAATTGCTGACCGTGCTCGATGAGCCCGCCAAGGTGCACCTGCGGAAGGCGGATTTTTCTCTGCCGCTCGTGTCGCTGCCGCATCAGGATTTCTACGGGGTGCTTCATCGCAAGATGGGGTGGAAGGGGACGGCGATCACGGAATAGGCGCGCGTGAGCGGTAGCGGAAGCGGCGACGCTTCCGACGGGCGTGGTTTGGACGTTCGGTCGGAACGGTAGCCCGTTTCGCTACGGGGAGTTGCGATGGACGCGTCAGCGGTAGCGGAAGCGGCGACGCTTCCGACGGGCGTGGTTTGGACGTTCGATCGGAACGGTAGCCCGTTCCGCTACGGGGAGCTGCGATGGACGCGTCAACGGTAGCGGAAGCGGCGACGCTTCCGACGGGCGCGGTTTGGACGTTCGGTCGGAACGGT
>DGXY01000025.1:0-4101 GCA_002396885.1 Akkermansiaceae bacterium UBA5020 | reverse complement strand
GTAGCCCGTTCCGCTACGGGGAGCTGCGGTGGACGCGTCAGCGGTAGCGGAAGCGGCGACGCTTCCGACGGGCGTCTCTTGGACGATCGGTCACGGGGCACCCGCGCGATAGAGGTCGATGATTTCTTCCACGCTCAAGGCACGGTCGAAGATGGCGATCTCGTCGAGGCGGCCTTCGAAGTTTCCTTCGCCGTTGCAACTGCCGCCGAAGAAGAAGGTATCTGGATGCTCACGGTCGTTGCCCCCGGTTTGCATAACGCTTAGGTGGATTCCGTCGAGAAAGACGTGGCTGGCGATGCCTTCACGGGTTAGCGCCAAGTGGTGCCACCTCCAACGAGTCACTTGCGCGGTATCAAATTCCAACGGTTTCCGGTTTCCCCCAAGCGATTCGGTGACAAGGATTCTTCCTCGTTTGGCGTCACGGTGAATACCAACATGGTCACCGATTCCGGTATGCCCATAGAGGGTGCCTCGAGAGATGATCCACTCGGTTCCCTGCATCGCCTCATCCGACGAACCACTCCAAAACCAAAGCGAAACCGTGTAATCCCTTCCTGTCATCCCCGGAATGCGCGCACTGATGCGATCTCCGGCCAGGTGCACACTGCGGTTGATCCCACCCTCCGCAAACGCCGCATCATTCGGCCCTGGCAAATAAAACAACACCCGTGGCTCGATTAAGGCATCGATCCCGTTCGGCGACGAATCGATCGCACGCGGTCCTGCGAACTCATCGAGACGCCAGTAGGCTTTCGGTTTCAGATCCAGCGTCTTTTCCACGGCCTCTCCCGCCGTGGCTCGTCGAACCATCCGCACCTTTCCGCTCGCTTGCTCCAGCATCTGGATCGCCGCTTCGGTGATCTTCGGCTCGGCGTTCACCTCGAGACCCGCCGAACGGGCCGGCCAGGTGTTGTAGCCGCCGAGGAGATGCTGTTCCGGCGGGGGAATGTAGCCGTCGCCGCCGTTGGCGAGTTCGATCACCATCGTCTGGGGCAGGGGACTGGCCGCCTTGATTTTGAGTCCGGTCAGGGCGTAAGTCTCGTTCGGTGTTGTCGCGATGCCGATGTGTTCGCCGAGACGGATGCCCTGCACGACGATCTCGGTCTTCTGCCGTTCGTGAAGGATGATCTGCTCTTTCGCATAAACCTCGGGCTGGGTTTTGGGCAAACGGTCGCCCATCTCCGCGACGATCTTCTGGGCCCATTCGAGACGTTGTTTGTCCGGCACGCGATAGTTCAAAATCATCCGCGTTTCGCTCATGGCGATGGAGGCGGGGCTCTCGTAGTCGATGCCGTCGATCGCCTTGAGGGCGAGGGCGATCATGTCCGCCGCGTATTCTTCGATGGTCGGACCATCCTTGCCGCGCTCTGGACTCTTCTCGTAGTTATGACGCCAGATGTCGCCGCTGCAGCCATGCGACATCATCGCGACGAAGCCGGTCTTGCCGGGATCGAGTTGGTCCTGAAGCCCGTTCGAAAAGAGCCCGAAGTAATCCGCGCTGATGTCCTGATCGCCGAAGTAGTGCATCGAGAAATTCGCGAGCAGCCCGAGCGGCTTGCCGTCGGCGGTCTGCACGGAGATCACTTGCAGCATGGGATCCTCCGGACCGCTCGGGCCGGTGACGTGGTCCCAATTCGTCGCCGCGTGCATGTTCGCCCGCACCGTGAGATTGCCGAAAGGATCCTCGCGCATGAATTTTGGATGAATGACCCAGCGGCGCAGGGCGGTGTAGTCGCCCGCATCGATCTCGCCCCAGCCGATTTTTGCGGGCTGCAGCTTCGCGAGCGGTGCGAGGATGGCCTCGACCAGTTTCTTCACGAGAAAGGGCGAATAGACCGGATCCGCATCCGTGCCGAGACAGCCCATGCTCGAAGGCGCGGTGTGGGTGTGCGTCGCCGAGATGAGGATGCTTCCCCGCGGAATACCTGCCTTCTCCGCAGCGATTTCCTTGGCTTGGTCGAGGAGGTCGCGCCCCATCATGCAACTGTCCACAACGACGATGACGATCTTTTCCTTGCCGTCGGAAAACGCGAGAGAGCGCGCGTTGACGGGCGTCTTGACCTTGTCGACCGAGCGGCTCGTCATGCCTCCGTTGACGAGGACCGGGAGCTGCTTCGGCGTCACATCGGTGATCGCTGACCCGGCGAGGAACTCGGCGCGGGCGAGGGGAGCGGCGGCGAGAAGAAGGCCGGCGAGAAGGAAGCGGTTCAGGCTCATGGAAAGAGCGTAGGGCGTGCGAGGTGACGCGAGCAAGCCTGCTTTCGGCGCGTTGGCGTGAGGGGATCTTTCGAGGTATGGACTAAGTTGACTAAGCCCGACACGCCGCTTTCGCTGCTGGGTGCTTCGCGGATGTGGTGAGGTAGGATTCCGTTCACCGCCTCCCATACTCCGCCGCAATCGCGAGATACCTCTTCCGGAACTCTTCCGCCAACTCACGACCGAGCCGGACCTGGGCGACCTTGTCGCTGTTTTTCAAGGCGGGACCGATCTGTTGGACGACGGCCTCGTAGGAGATCGGTCCGATTTCCTCGAAAGCGGCGACACCCTCGGCAGGCAGACCGGCCGCGACGAGGGCTTCCCAGGCGGTGAGTTGTTCCTCGTGCGGATCCATGCAGGCGGCGCGGATGACAAAACGCAGCGGCGCGAAGAGCGCTCCGGTCCATTCGGGATGATAGGTGAATCCCTCGGCGGCGCGGTAGGGATCGAAGGTCGGATCGGTCATGTGGGGGAAGTTCGCCTCGACATAAAAGTCGCGACGGATCGGCGGGCGTCGCAGGGCGTGGCGGGTCGGACCTCCGGGAGCGCCGACGCGGTAGTTCCAGATCTTTTGTCCTTCGGGAGAAAGGACGAATTCGATGAAGCGATGGGCGAGCTTGGGACTCGGCGCGCCGCGGAGCAGACCGATGGGATCGGCCCCGATCGAGGTGCCGCCGCGGGGCATCACGAATTCGATGCGGGATTCTCCGGTGGCGGGATCGCGATACAGCTCGTTGTAGCTGCGTCCGTAAAAGTCGATGCACATGCCGACGGCGGCGTCGCCCATCGCGACATCGCGCGGAACTTTGGCGGAGGAGTCGGTGAAGTAGCGACTGTTGGCACTGATGCGGAGGATGAGGCGCATGGCATCGTCCCAGCCAGCGGCGACGGCGGCGTCACCGGAGAGTCCCCGCTCGCGGGCGAGAGTCTGGATGCGCTCCTGCACGAGCATTTCAAAGGCCTTCGTGGTCGAGCCCGACTTCGTGGGATCGGCGAGGGCGATCTGGCCGCGATAGCGTGGATCCTCGAGGTCGCTCCATTCATCGGGTGGGGTCTCGAGGCCGAGCCGGGCAAGAGAATCGCGGTTGTAGCAGATTCCGAAGGCGGAGAGAACCGTCCCGACCCAGCGGTAACCTGGATCGCGAAAGGGTTCGCCGCCGAAGGACTGCGGCATGACGGCGTCGCCGAACCAGTCGGGACGTGCCTCGGCGATGGCGGCGGGACCCTGTTTGCCACTCGCATCACGGGCGACAAGCAAACCGGCCGCGGCCTGGCGCTCGAAGTCGAAGGCACCGCCGCCGAAAAAGAGATCGATGCCGGCGCCGATGTCGGATTCGAGAAAGAGACGTCTCGCCGCCGCCGCCCGGGTCTCGGGTGTGGCGTCTTTCAAGAGGGTCGGATCGACGAGCGAACCCTCTTGGGAAGTTGCTTTGTCAGGGTCGAGTTTGGGATTGGTAAAGGCGTCGCGGATCGCGAGGGTGAAGGGCAGCCCGGTGCGCTCACGCCAGAGCGTTTCGAAGCGGGTCGAGTATTCGGAGCGGAGGAAACGCGCGATCTCCGAGGTGCCTCCCGGCTGACGCCAATCGATCACGACCTCGCGTCCGTGGACGGCCCGCATGTGGGTGCGGAAGGCGCGCGCGAACTCGGTCTGGATCGACTCGACGTGCGGCGTGATGATGACGAGCCGCTCGGCCTTCTCGGACACCTTCACTTCCCGCGGACGCAAAACAAAGGGCGCCACAAGGACCGCGGCGAGCAAGGCAAGAACGATGGCGAGGCGGGCGAGCATTTTTCGGCCGAAGGCCGGAGGTCGGAGGTCGGAATACGCGAAGCGGATAGACAATC
>DGXY01000106.1:22198-22455 GCA_002396885.1 Akkermansiaceae bacterium UBA5020 | reverse complement strand
CCTTCCCCCGCCCGAACCTCCCGCAGGATCTGGAAGCAAACCCCGCCAGACTCGAACTCGGCCGGAGGCTCTTCCACGAGACCTTGCTCTCGCGCAGCGCCACCCTTTCTTGCGCCTCCTGCCACCTCGCCGATCACGGCTTGAGCGACCCCCGTCCCCTCAGCGTCGGCGAGCAGGGCCGGAACGGCCGACGCAATGCCATGCCACTCTTCAATCTCGCTTGGAAGCCTTCCTTCTTCTGGGACGGTCGCGCCGCC
>DGXY01000106.1:21516-22031 GCA_002396885.1 Akkermansiaceae bacterium UBA5020 | reverse complement strand
TTCTTCTGGGACGGTCGCGCCGCCAGTCTCCGCGAACAGGTCCTCATCCCCATTGAGGACCACCGGGAGCTCAACGAAGACCTCGCAAACGTCGTCACGAAGCTGGAGGCGGATCCCGCCTACGAGGCCGGGTTTGCGGAGGCGTTCGGTGGCCCCGGTATCTCCTCCGAACGACTTGCCATTGCCCTCGAGACCTTTCTGCTCTCCCTTGTATCGCACGACTCGAAATTTGACCGTGCCCGCCGGGGCGAAGCCACTCTGACAGATCTTGAGCAACGGGGGTTCGAGCTGTTCATGACGGAGCGGGAACCCCGCTCGGGTCAATTCGGCGGAGACTGTTTCCACTGCCACGGCGGAGCCCTCTTCACAGACCACCAATTCCGCAACAACGGCCTCCTCATCGATGCCGCCGATCCCGGACGCGGCGAAGTGACCGGACTGGCGCTCGACCAGGGCACTTTCTCCACCCCGAGCCTCCGCAACATCGCCCTCACCGCGCCCTACATGCACGACGG
>DGXY01000106.1:0-21354 GCA_002396885.1 Akkermansiaceae bacterium UBA5020 | reverse complement strand
TCACCGCGCCCTACATGCACGACGGCCGCTTTGCCACCCTTGAGGAAGTGCTCGACCATTACAGCGCTGGCGTGCAACGCACCCGGACCCTCGATCCCAATCTCGCCAAACATCCCGATGGCGGTCTCGGTCTCTCACCGGAGGAAAAGAGGGCCCTCATCGCCTTTCTCCGGACCCTGACTGACGACCAATTCTCGAGGGACGCCTACGCGGAGGAAGAGTGAATCACTTATCGAGCGACAATGTCGTCGGAGGTCCACAGCACCCGGTCGGCACCGGCGGACCGAATCTCGATCTCCTTGGCCGACTCCTGGTGGAAAAAATAAGGCGTGCCCCATTCATCGATCAGCTCGCCTTGGCCGTTGAGACGCTTCAAGTCCGACGGGAGATACGCCGCTCCCTTTGCGTTGCCACCGTCCATTTCGCGGACGATCTCCGCATTGTTCCCCACGGGATTTCCACCGAAGCGGTCCCGGTAGTCGCGGATGTTCCGGGCGAGCGCCTCCACCTCTGCCTGCGCGGGTTCCGGAACCACCGCCGCCGGTCGCTTTTCGACGGGCAAGGGAGGGGCCGCCGGCGACTGCCGCTGAGGCGAGGCAGGATTAGCGGCCGGCAAGGGTGCCGGCACACTACGGGGGACCGCAGATGCCGCCACGGCGTCCGCTGGTGGCACGGCCGTCTCGGCATCGGAAGTGGCGGGGGCCTCTGGTTTCCCGGAACCCGGATCCGCCTCTCCCACCTCAGGCCCGGCTGTTACGGGAGAGCCCGCATCGCTCTGAGACTCCCGGAAACGCCAAAGACTCACGGCGACGGCGAGAACCAGAACGCCGGAAAAAATCAAGCGACCTCGCTTCATGCTGATCACCCCATGAACCCGAGATTCGAAGAGGAGAAGCGGCTCAGGTTTGGCAGCAGCGCGCTCATCATCGACGAGTCCACCCCGAACCATCGCGCGAGCGTCGCCGAGTGCTGGTCCACCGAAAGCGTCGGAATCCATCGTCCCGTGCCCGTGTCGTCAGGACCGTTGATCGCGAGAGTCGGGAGCTTGCCATAGAATTTGCCGCCATTGACGGCTCCACCGACCACGAAGTGGTTTGAGCCCCAGCCGTGGTCACTGCCCTGACTGTTGTTGGGGAAAGTGCGTGAGAAATCGCTCGCCGTGAAGGTGGTGACGTCATTGGCCACTCCAAGCTGCTCCATGGCCCGCTGGAAGGCGAAGATGGCCTCACTCACCTGAAAGAGAAGGCTGTAGTGCGCGCCCGTGTTCGAGAGCACGTTGTCCGTCCCCGTGTTCGTCCGGACCTGGGCCGTGTGGGTATCGAAGCCCCCGATCTGGCAAAAGAAGATCTGGCGGTTCATGTTGAACTTCGAGGGACCCCGTGCCTCAATGAGCCGGGCAATCATCTTCATCTGGCTTCCGATGCTGGTCGTGGGAAAGGCGTTGGTCCAGAAGGCGTCGTTCGCGGTGTTGGAAATCGAAGTGTTTAGAAGATCTCCCGTGGCGATGGCGCGGTCGAGGACCTCCGCATAAGCTTGGCGCTGCAGGTTGGCATTGGGGAGACCCATCATATCCCGCATCGCTTTCACGCGGACGTTGTTGCCGCCCATGAGGGCCCCGGACAGCGTCTCGGCTCCGGTGGTGGCGACCTGATACTGGGCAACCATGTTGCCGACTTGGAGAGTGTTTGCCCCCGCGAGGGAAATCGACATGGAGATGTTCCCTGCGGGATTGGCGACGCCGTTGATGATGTCCGCGACCCGTCCGCACCATCCCGTCGTCGGCGCCTGATCGGGGATCGACGTCTGCCACTGGGTCACCTGATCGCTGTGTGAGAACAGCTGCGGTGGACGATAAAAAGTCGGATTGGCGTTGTATTGTGTTTTCGTGGTCGGGCGCACCAGCGAACCGATGTTCAGGAGGGAGGCCACTTTACCTTCCGCGAAAAGGGTCTGCAGTCGGCTACTGCTCGGATGCAATCCATAGGTGTGACCATCCGCGTCGGTGATCGGACTGCCCCCCACGTTCAAGGGCAGCAGAGCCGCCTGAGGAATCTGGAGGAGACCTCCACGCGCCGTAGCATAGGCGTTGTAGGTCTCGGTGTCGGTGGGCACGATCCAGTTGTTCGCGTCGTTGCCACCCGAGAGAAAGAGACAAACGATCGCCTTGTAGCCGGAGACGGGACCCTGCGCGGCCATCGCCGACTGCATCAATCCGAAATCGCGGATGATACTGCCGGCGGCGGTCATGCCGAGACCGGAGAACGCCGCCCGCGAGAGGAAGTTCCGCCGGGTGGTGAAGGAGTTTAAGGCAAACGAGTTCATGAGGGTCCGGTCTGTCAGCGCTGCACACTGAAGTCAGGGCTGGTGAGAATGAGGTGTAGGATCGAACGGATTCGGTCGCGCCGCTGGGTGGCGGAGGGATTCGAGCTGCCTTGATCATAGGCGACCTGGGAGGCGTGCGAGTTGGCGACCTGCGTCCCGGTGGGTGCCGCGGTGCAACTCACCCCGGTGACAGTGAAGGTATCCGAGTCAACCACGGTGACGACGCGGCCGGTGGAGTTGCTGCCGAACGCCCCCGTCGGCGAGAAGGTGCCACCGGTGACACCACTGAGGAAGACTGTATGGCCGGTCGCATAACCGTGAGGCCGGACCGTGTTGACGACACAGGGGTTCCCCGTCCCGATCGACGCGATCGGTAGACCCAAGAAATCGCGCACGATCTCCTTCACCGCAGGCGTCATCTGGTTCGCGGTCAGGAGCGTCGCCATTTGATCAACCAGCGCGGCGATGTTCTGGTTGTGCGTCCAGGGAACTCCCGTGTTCGACGGGGCACCCAGGCCTAGATTCGCGGCGTTTCCGTTCATCCAGGTGGAGTAATCCATCACCAGCGCGTTGTTTCCGCTTGAGAAACTGCTGAAGCCATTGGTCGTGCTGGGATTGAAGACTCCGTTGAAGAGGAAATTCGCCTGCCGCACCGTGGTCGTCTCTGAGGTCAATTGGAACTCCGGCGTCGTCAGTCCGGCCCCGGCGAGTTCGCCGGGGAACTTGTAATCCGGCAGGAAGAAGTTGAAGACGGTGTCGGCGTTCAGCGGCGATTGCTCGAGATTCGTGTCGGTGTTTCCGAGCTGGTAGGTGCTCGAGCGCGAGTTGATCGTGCCACTCCGGTTGACCGGCTGGGAAACGAGCGGGAACTGATAGACGCTGTTGTTTCCTTGGCTCGGCCCATAGCCGCTCACGGAACTCGACACGAGGAAGGTCCAGGTCGTCAAGTCGACGACGCTCTCTACGGTCGCGACGAGGTCGGCCGGCCGCGGATTGCCGTCGAAAATGTTGAGCTGCACCTGATCTCCCACAGCAAGGTGGTGGTCCTCGTTCGTGCGCATCGTGACGCGACGATCGTTCGGAGCCGGCAGGCCGGAAGCACCGATCGTATAGCTGCCAGGGCTGAAGCGCGGAATCATGCAGTTTCCGCTGCGGACCGAGGCCGAGGTGTCACCTACCGTGAAGGTGAAAGTAATGTTCGTCCCGGTCTCGGCGGAAGCACTGGTCAACAGATACTCGCGGCGATCGAGCGCAGCCGATCCGTCGGCAGCGCCACTGGTGAAGTCCATGAAGACGCGGTGCCCGTTTTGGAGCCAGTGATTGCTCATCGTCACCGTGCAGACCGTGGAGTTGGCCGGAATGCTGTAGGTGCCGGTGGCCCAGTTGATCGCGTTGACCGTGAACTGGGTTGCCGTGGTTACGGTTGCCGAATAGGTACCAGTCCAGGGAGCCTGGGTCGCATCGCCTGAAGTGAAATCGAGGAAGACGTTGTTGCCGCTCGCGAGATTGTGTGGAGCGGAGGTGTTGACCGTGATTGCCCGGGCTCCGGTCTGGGTGTAGGTGCCCCCGAAGGTGGAGGGACGGAAGGCCCTCCCGGCGGCAGTGAGGCGCAGGAGCGGCTCGCGCTGTTTGCCAAACTCCGGATCGGCAGCGACGTCCGAACTGCGAGCCTCGTAGTCGAGCAAGATCGCCTTGATCACCGCCCGCATGTCGCCGCGCACGCCATTGCCGTTGTCATTGAACTTGCTCGTCACGCGGTAGACGTATCCCCGAGAAGGGTGACTCGTCACCATTCGCTGGATGAGTTGGCGGCAGATAAACGGACCCGTGTTCGGGTTTGCGAAGAGCTGGTCGTGCGCCGCATCCAGCTCACGTGCCGGAAGAGACTGGAAGTCCGCGTTACCGATCTCCATCGTCCCGTGATTCGCATAGGGGTCCAGCGAGCGGCTCCCGACCTTTTCAAGCCCTGGCAATACCTCGTTGTTCAGGATTCGCTTCGGCCCCGTGAAGTGCCTTGCCGGAATTTCGCGCATCTGACGAGTCCAGTCGGTCGCGGCTCCGATGCCTGTCCGGTAGGCACCGTCGTAGCCGTAATCCCAGCCCGTGAAGACATGCGCGAAACCGACAATTTCACGCTGGCTGTAAGTGTCGATGGGCTCAAAGCGCGAGTTCAGGATCAGGGTCCCGTCCGGCCACATCCGGAAGAGGCCGATGGAGAAGAGCTGCTTGATCTCGCGGGCGTAGTTCTCGTTCGGGATGCGGCCCACCGAAAGATCTGGTTTGTCGTTCCGCAACATGTCGAGATACCGACCCATCGCAGGCGTGAGCGTGGTCGTTTCGAGGAGGTCTCGGAAATTGCCGAAGGCTCCGGCGTTGAGTTGGTCATAGAAGTAGGCGAGCGCCTCCCCGCGGTTGTCGAGCGGACCTTGGGCAGACACGACGTGGATCTGGCTGAGGGCGAAGGCGACGCGCTGGCGCAACTGGTCCGCGCCCGAGACCGAGTTCCGCCACCAGGAATTGAAGAGGAGCGTTTCGTCAAACTGGGAGCCACCCTGGACGTCGGCGCGCCGGGTCCTCAAGACCTCTGGCAGCGTCTGCGAAGCAGATTGCGAGAACTGATTCTCGATCCAAAGCTCATAACGGCTTTTTCCTCCGCTCGGCACAATCGACTTCACGGCCTGGATATCGGCGGTACTCGCTCCGAAAGACGCTTGCGCCAGGAAGCGGGCGACTCCGGCATCGGTGTTGGAATCATCAGTCCAAGCCGGGGCCTCAGCCGGAGGAACAAAGGCCGGTGCCCCTTCCAACTGACTGAAGTATCCCTTGATCTCACCCCCAGGGAAATTCACCGAGTGAACGTTGAAATATAGCTTCCCGTTCTTGAGATGCTGCACGAGATCCGCGACGCTGTATCCAGCGGTCGGTTTGATGACCCACCGATACGTGCCATCCGGAAGGATCTGCACGTCTCCCGGCTCCTCGAGATCGGCGATGATGTTCGCCGTGCCTCCGCCCGGGATCATGTCGTTGTGGACGTGCATGCCGAAGAAGGCCGAGGTGAGTCCAGAGTAATTCGCGGTGATGATAGCCTCAGTCTCCGCCGCATTGAGACGCAGGAAGCTGCTGCCGGAGGCGTTGGTAATCGCACTAGCCTGGGGCCGGAGGGTCGCCGACCAGATCGTGCCGCCATCGTCGGGCACGACCGGTTCGGACCAAGGTGACAAGACGAAGCCGGAAACCACCTCACTCGGCGCGGTCGTCGCTTCGCCCGGGCGAGACCAGCCCACCGCAAGATTGTCACCGGGACCACTCCCCGCCTTGTGGCGAACCTCGATGTAATAACGCTTGCCTTGCTCGAGCGCCATCCAAGGGCTCTTTTGGCCGCTTTCGAGGGTCCAGTTTTCCGGAGTCGAGCTTCCCACGAGCACGCGAGCTCGGCGGAAAGCATTGACGGGCTCCCCGTCGTTCGAGATCCACAACTCCGCCGCACTGCTACCGGCGATCCAGAAGTAATAATTACCCGTTTTCGGAGCGGTCACGTAACCCCGCAGCCGCGCGGCGTAGTTATCTCCGGATTCGGCGGGCGCTTCCAGCGAAGCCACTGTCGTCGTGCTCGTCGGAGCGATCCCGAGAGGGAACGCATCCATCGTGTCTCCGGGGATCCCCGACCAGAGCTCACGCGTGATCTCCCCGCCGGTATCCTTCACCTCAAGGTTCACGACCGACTGGCTGGTGCCCGCGGCGTTCGTGAGGGTGACGAGGATCTGATAGAGCCCTGCCGCGCCAGAGGGAGGCGTGCCGGTCAATTCTCCGTTCACGAAACTCAACCATTCCGGCAGACCGGAGACCGTCACCGCGGCCCCGTTACTCCCCGTCACCGCCAGGTTGAACAAGCCGCCGACGAGGGCAGTGGCGTCGCTTTGCGTCAAGTGGATCGAAGGCGCCAAAGGTTCGCTCGAGGGATAAAGACGGGAGGCGGGAACAGCCTGCTTCGGCTGGCTCGGGCTGAACCAGAACAGGCGGCAGCGCGCAAATCCGCCACTCTCGTAGTAATCAAGGCGAATGTCGTAGCGAACCCCTCCAACCATCGGAAGGCGGCAGAAGCGCTCGTTGCCGTTCGCAACCCAAGGCTTGAGAACCCGATTCTGACCGTCGAGGTTCGCCGAGGCAGCGGAGACTTGGTCCCCTAAACCGGTCGGAAAAGTCACCGTGAGCGTCGTCGCGGTGGCGGCCGTGACAACGAGGTCGGTGGTCGCCAGACTGGTGAGGGTGCCTGCGGTCGGATCGATGCGAACGACATCCCCGACACCGAAGGAATTCTCGAGGATATTGGAACCCGCGTAGTTCACCAGAGTCTCGCCCGTCGCGCTGTTGTAGGTGTAGGTCGCTCCACCGGCATTACCGGAGGCGAGTTGGATCATGTCCATTTCCCGCCCGTTGATCCAGAGTCGGAATCCGTCGTCAGCGAGCACCGAGAAGGTGTATTCCTCAGTGAACTGGGGCTGAACCTGACCGGTCCAGCGAGCCGAGAAACTGTCGGGATTGATCAGCGTCCCGTCGGGAGTGCCCGTCCCGTAGAGTCCGTTATTGCTATCGTTGGTGCCGTTGTTGTTCGTCCCGATCCGGCCAGGTGCACCAGAAAAATCCGGACTTTGGTGGACCACATTGTACCAGGTCTGCGTCGTGCTAGCCGGTTGATCGAGCACAAAGCCGCCCCCGGTTCCCGACGCCGGCAGCGAAGCGCCCGTGATCGGCACCGTGAACGTGTTGGCCGAGTTCACCACCGAAACCGTGTAACTGCCGTGGAAATTGCCGTTCGTCGGCGTGAAGAGATTGCCCGACGAGAAGGAGAGTTTCACCGGATTACCTACCGCCAGACCGTGCCCGTTGAGGGTCACAACTATCGTCCCGGCCATCGCCCCGACCGTGGCGTTCGTGCGGGTGTAGTTGTAGTTCGCGTTCATCGTCGCGACGTGGGCGTAAACGTTGGACTGCGGGATGTTGGCAAAAGCCCCGTCATTGACGCTCCACTGGAGTCGGCAACGGGCTTCGCCGGTGGTTTCCACGTGTTCAACACGGATCTTGTATCGCTCCGAGGAGTTCGCGGGAACGGCGAGGAGGTGGGAGGCGCTGATTTTGAAGGTTCCCAGCGTCGCTGGAGCGTCCCATCCGTGCTCGATGACCTGCTCCTCCGGGAGATCGAAGGTGCCGTTCCGGTTCAGATCGATCAACACCCGCGCCTTGTCATCGGCATCGAGCTGGAAACGGTAGCCCGAAGTCGAGGCCGTCGTGGGATGGAGGTAAGCCTCCCAGACCGACGACCAGTTGTCGGCGAGGTTGAGGGGGGTGATGAAGTTCGTGTTGGGCGTGCCCCCCATCCATTCGTTGTCGATCGTTGCATCCACCCGCTCGATCACCGGAGGGTGCAGGGGCTCGATGCTGAAGTTAAGATTGCTGCTGCTGCTCGCCGGAAGCGCCACAGTCGAGGATATCGCGCAGGTGAAGTTCGTCGCCGTCTTTGCGGTGACCTGATAAAGGCGATGATTGAAGGCGGCGGTGTTGAGGTTGCCTCCGTTGAAGCTCAGACGCACCTGGGTCGATCCGGGCGTGATCGCCGCGAGCAGAGTGGTGAGATTGCCCGTGGTCGGCGTGACAAGGATCGTCCCAGCAGTATTCGGAGACCCGACCGTGAAGGTATAGTTGGCGAGATCGCCAAAATTTGCCGCATGATCGAGGGTGCTACTCGCATGATCGTAATACCGCGCCAACAATCCAGATCCCCGGGGTGCCGTGGAATCATGCAGAATCACGGTCGCCGAGGAACGCAGTCCGATCGACGGCCTACCGCCCGGCTGCGGGCTCTGCGGATTGCCGATCGACACCGTGACCGACTCGCCGCCCTCGAGGAGGGCGGGCTCCGCCGGATTCGGATTCACGAAAACAGACTTGCTCGTCTCTCCAGGCGCGAAATTCACGACGGTGGCGGAAGGGCTCACCGAAAAGTCGGCTCCGGCCGCAGCTGTGCCGGAATAGGAGAGGTTGACACTCGCGGGGAAGAGGTGGCGGGTGCGCCGGACCTCGAATGAGCCGCTTTCGGGACCATCCTCGAAGGCGAAAGGCACGGCCGCCACCACTTCGACCACGTCGGGGGCAGAGATTTGTGCCACGAGATCCTCCAGCAGATCACTCGTCCCGTTGCCATCAAGATCGACCGAAGGCGCCCCGGGATCATAGCCGAGTCGGCGCGCGACCCAATCCGAGACCCCATCGGCGTTGGTGTCGGCATCACTCGCCTCGATCCGGAAAAACATCGCCGACGAAGCCGGCTTGGGGATGGTGACCGTCGCGCCCGTGGCATTCGCCACCGCAATGTAGACCGATGACGGAGGGGTCGTGGCAAGGGCCTCCACATTGGTGAAAGCGCCACCCGGCGACGTGTCGGAAAGGATTCGGTATTTCTTTCCAGCTTTCGTATCGAAGGAAAATACCAACTCCTCGCCGGAAGTGATTACCCCCTTAACCTTCAAGTTATCGGACCCCGAGAAGGGATCCGTCCCCGCGCTCGATTCCTCGGCATTGCCGGCCCCATCGCTGTCATTGTCCACCGCAGGAGCCAGTTCCCACGCATTGAACACCATTTGCCAGAGGTCGTTGAGGCCGTCGGGCCCATTGGGCTGACCCACATTGGCAGGTAGGGTCGGTTCGGTGCCGGCGGGCCAGGTATGCAGGTCCATCGCCAGCCCGGTCTGGGCTTCCACCTTTCCCAACCCAGCAAGAAAAAAGACAAGCCATGTCAGACCCAAAAGGAGTCCGCATCTGCGAACACCTACAGCACAAGGTTTCGTGGCGGAAAGAGTCATCTCGGTGGACATCTCTGAAAGGGGGCTGGCGTTTTTGAGAGCGGCCGGGGAAGGTGAATGACTACGGTAACCGGTCGGGGGTTTCGGCCTGAGCGAAGACGTTTTTCTCCTCTCGCGAATTGAAATACCAAAAACGCGTCTCCTCTGTCAATCAAAACTTGATGCAAGTCCCGAAAGTGAAAACATTTTTCCGCAGCGGGCTCCTTTTCCGCCAAGGCACCCGCGTCTTCACGCCTGCCTTTGTCGCCGGCTTGCAAAAACAGAACCACTAGACTCCGCCGGACCGCGTGAAAGCCCTCCCGTGATCTTCGCGCCACTCCGTTCCGTGATCGTCCAACCGTCACTCTCAGCCCGAGTTCTCCCTTGCAAAGGAATCAGCCTCTTCCGAAAGGGGACTGAGGGATCGTGATCCCCATCACGAGGGCAAGCGAAAATGCCAAGGCCTAGCGCTACCGCCAGAGGAGCGCGAGGATGAGCGTTTTGCGTCCTTTTTCAAAAGACCGTCTTTACAGCAGCACATCGTAGGGCCGCTCGCCGGTCTTGTCGTGGAAGCCGACAAAAGCCTGGTTCACCACTTTGTAACCGCCCGGAGTGGGGTAGTCGCCCGTGAAATACCAATCGCCGTTGTTCACGGGGATGGCGTCCTTGAGTCCCGCGACAGTCTGGAAGATCACCTCGACGTCGCCCTTCCACGGAATGTTTTCGGGAGTGACGAGATGGCTCACTTCGGCGGAGAGTTCCTCTTCCGTGAAAGGCTCGTAGATCGCTTTCACCGGATTGCGCATCTCCGCGACGGGCTTCTTCAGCTCTTCGCGGCAGCGGTAGTAGACGTCGGTGATCCGGTTGTGCATCCCGCGACGCTCGAGCAGGTTGATCGCCGCCTTGAAGACAATGAATTTGCCGAGCTCGGACATGTCGATGCCATAGCAGTCGGGATAGCGGATTTGCGGAGCGGTCGAGGCGATGATGATCTTCTTCGGATTCAGCCGCGAGAGGATCTTGATGATCGAGTCCTTCAGGGTGGTGCCGCGGACGATCGAGTCGTCGATCACGACGAGATTCTCGCCTTCGCCGATCTGCCCGTAAGTGACATCGTAGACATGCGAGACCATCTGGTCGCGACCTTTTTCCTGGGCGATGAAGGTGCGCAGCTTGATGTCCTTGTGCGCGATCTTTTCGCCGCGCGGCCAGCTCTTGAGGACAAGCTTGTCAAGAGTGGCCTCGTCGAGTTCGCCCGCTCTGGCGACGGCGAGGATTTCATCCTTCACCTGGTCGCGCCGCAGCATGCGCAGGCCGTGCATCAGACCGTAGTAGGCGATCTCAGCGGTGTTCGGGATGAAGCTGAAGACGGTCTTGTCGAAATCGGCATCGATCCGGGCGACGATTTGCGGCACGAGGTTCGACCCCAGTCGCATCCGTTCGCGGTAGATGTCGGGATCGTTGCCCCTCGAGAAATAGATGCGCTCGAAGGAGCAAGGACGCGCTTCACGCACTTCGGTGTAGGGCGCGATTTCGAAACCGCCGCCATGTTTCATCACCGCGACGTGGGCACGGGGCAACTCACGCACTTCGTCGATCTCGGCATTGAAAACCGTCATGAGGGGGACGCGCTCGCTCGCGAAGGCGATCACTTCGTCGTCCTCGTAATAAAAGCAGGGGCGAATCCCGTTCGGATCCCGCAGCACGAAGCCGTCCCCGTTGCCCACGACGCCGGCGATGGTGTAGCCACCATCCCAGATCTTCGAGCACTTGCCGATGATGCGGACGAGGTCGATCTCCTCGGAAATGATGGCGGGGATTTTCGCCCCCTCGGTCCCCTTGTCGCGCTCGCGGCGGTAGATCGCATCGTGCACCTCGTCGAGGTGATAGCCGATCTCCTCGAGCACGGTCTGGGTGTCGGTGTCGAAGACAGGATGCTGGCCGCGACCAATCAGGTGATGATTGAGGTCGCGGGCATTCGTCATGTTGAAGTTGCCCGCCACCATGAGGGTCTTCGTCGGATAATTCGTGCGACGCACGTAGGGATGGCATCCCCCGCTGCCGAAGGTGCCCGAGGTGCCGTAGCGCAGGTGACCGAGGAGCACCTCACCGCCGAAGTCGAAATTCTTTTTGAAGGACTCGGGATCATGCGGATCGAGGATTCCCTTGCGCTCGAGCTTACGCATCACCCGGAGCTGGTCCTCCATCACGCGGATGAGCGAATCGCGCTCGGCGCTGCGTTCGCGGAAGAGATAGGGCTGCCCTAGGGGCATGTTGATCTTGCAGCAACCGACCCCCACGCCATCCTGGCCGCGGTTGTGCTGTTTCTCCATCAACAGATAGAGACGCTGGAAGCCCCACAGACACGTCCCGTAGCGGTCGTGGTAGTAGGCGAGGTCCTTCTTCAGCCTGACAAAGGCAATGCCGCACTCGTGCTGAAGGGGGTCGCTCATAATTCAAATCGATCCACGTCAGCCTTCCACCGTCACCTTCACATGCCCCGAGTCGGTGATGATGCCGATCGCGCGGGCACCCGAATGGAAGGCAGTGGCCGCCTCGGCCTGATCCGCCGGGACGATCGCGACCCAGCCCCAGCCCATGTTGAAGGTATTCACCGCTTCTTCGTCGGCGACGAAGGCGAGGACCTTACCGACCGCGCCGAGATTCCAGCGCGGAATCGTGATGTCGGCGCCCTTGCCATCGAGCAGTCGCTCGAGATTTTCCGGTAGACCACCACCGGTGATGTGAGCCATCGCCTTGATGTCGATCTGGCGCTCTTTCAGGCCGGCGACGACATCATGGTAGAGGCGGGTCGGCGCGAGGAAAGAAGGCCATTCCTCCTCAGTGATGAGACCGGGATTGACCTTGAGAATGCGGCGAATAAGGCTCCAACCGTTGGCGTGGAAACCGTCAGAGGGATAACCCACGAGGACGTCACCCACCTCGATGCGGGTCGGGTCGATCAATTCGGATTTCTCCGCTGCGCCGACGCAGAAGCCGCTCAGCTCGATGATTCCATCGGGCACGATGCCCGGCATCTCGGCGGTCTCGCCGCCGGCGAGGATGCAGTCGCAGCTCGCGAGGTGCTCGGCCATCCCGGCGATGAGGCGCTTGATCTTCACCTTGTCGAGGGCTCCGATGCCAACGTAGTCGAGGAACATGAGGGGATCCCCCCCGGTCGTGAGGATGTCATTCACGTTCATCGCGACGAGATCCTTGCCCGCGATCTCGAGCTGGTCGTGCTCGAGGAGGAGCTCCAGCTTCGTCCCGACGCCGTCGCAGCCGGTCATGATGACCGGCTCTTTGTATTCGCTGAGATCGTAGGTCGCGGCAAAAAGCCCGAAAGCCCCCATGAGCGATCGTTTGCCCTCGGTGCGGCGGCGCAGTTCGCCGATGTCGCCGACGAGCGCGGCTGCTTCCTTGATGTCGACCCCGGCGGCTTTGTAGGTGAATTCGGTGCTCATTGGTTAAGATAACTTTTTCGAAACGGTCTCTTCGCAACGTCAGGATTCGTGTCTATTCGCGGAGATTTGCGCCCATTCGCGTTGAAAGAGTTTTGAACGCGAATTTTCGCGAATGGCCGCGAATTTTCGCCAATAAAGTTTTCAAGGCTCACCCGCCTCCCCCTCCTTGATCGCCTGAAACAACGATTTGAAGAGATAATAGCCGCTCCCCCACCCGCCTTCACCACCGTCCCAATCGGGATCGTAATGGTCGCGCGCCTTCATGAAACGCTCGGGGTGCGGCATGAGGCCAAAGACGCGGCCCGTTTCATCCTGGAGCCCGGCGATGCGCTCAAAGCTGCCGTTCACGTCATCAACATAGACCAGCGCGGCAGCGCCGCTTTTCACATAGCCCGCGGCTTCGGTCGCATCCCTCGTCACGAGCCGGCCCTCGGCGTGGGCGATGGGCAGCTCGAACTCAGGGGGGCAGTGTGAAAGGAAGGGGCTCTTCGGCGCGAGGTTCTTCATCTTCACCCACTGGCACTGGAAACGGCCGCCCGCGTTCTCGACGAGGCTGCCCGCGGGGAGCAGGTCGAGCTGCGTGAGGATCTGGAAACCGTTGCAGATGCCGAGAAGGTAGCCGCCGTTCTCGCGGAAGTCCTTGAGGGTCTCGCCGATCTTCTGTTCGGTGACGAGGCTCGCGATGCGGCCCGACATGACGTAGTCGCCGTAACTGAATCCGCCTGAGAAGACCACCAGGCTCACGCCGACGAGCTTCTCCGGCTTGAGCGCCGAGACAGGCAGCACCTCGGTGACGAATCCGACCGCCTCAAGGGCGCGAGCCGTCTCAGCATCACAGTTCGTGCCGGGAAATTTCAGTAGTAGCGCGCAAGGCCGTTCTTCCATAGCGATTTGAGGTCCGCGAGAGGTTCGTTGACGAGAGTTTCCTTGCCCCACTCGATGTGGAGGTTGGCGTGGGTGGTGGTGGCGCGCCCGAGAGCGGCGAAGGGAAACCCTTCAAAAAGATCGGCGACCTTGGCGAGGTGCTCGGGCGCGACTTCGATGACGAGGCGAGAGGGCGATTCACCGAACAGCATCGCGGCCTTGGAGGCGTCGTCGTCCATCGGCAGCGAGCAGAGGTCGATCTCGAGTCCGGCTTTCCCGGAGAAGGCCATCTCGGCAAGAGTGACGGCGAGACCGCCTTCGCTCACATCGTGGGCCGAGCGGATGTAGCCCTTCTTCACCGCCTCGTAATACTGGCGGTAGCAGGCCAAGGCCTCCTCGGAGCGGGTCGCGGGGACGGGCGCGTTTTTGATCCCGTGTCGGCGGGCGAAGACCGAGCCACCGAGATCACCGGAAGTGTGGCCGATGATCGCGAGGAGACTGTCGCTCTTGCGCAGCGAGGCGCCGGTGACGTGGCTCTCCTCCTCGATGATGCCCATGCCGCTGATGAGAATGGTCACGGGGATGGAGACGGGGCCTTCCTTCGTCTCGAAGTAGTTGTAAAACGAATCCTTGCCCGAGACGAACGGCGCGCCATAGACCTCGGCGACCGAGGCGATGCCCTTGACCGTCTCGACGAGGGCGCCGAGCTCCTCCTCCGCATCGGGGTTGCCCATGCAGAAGTTATCGAGGATGGCGAGGCGGTCGGGATCGGCTCCCGCCGCGACGAGCTGGCGGACGCATTCGTCGACACAGGCAGCGCCCATCGCGTAGGGATCGGTCTTTCCCCACTCGGGAAGCAGGGACACGCCCATCGCCATGAGCCGCTTGCTCCCGCTGATGCGGAGCACAGAGGCGTCTTGGGGCGCGTCGCCCGAGGCGCCGGCGAGCGGTTTGAGAACCGTGTTGCCCTGCACCTCGTGGTCGTATTCACGGATGATGGGCTCGCGCGAGACGATCGCGAAGTCGATGAAAAGATCGCGCAATGCCTCGCCCGGATTCGTCAGCACGGGCGCCTCGACCGGGGAGGTCTTTTTCGACCAGCGCCCCTTGAGATGGCGCGTCGGCGCGTCGTGCAGCTTTGAGCAGTCAAGCTCGCAGACAGTGTTGCCATGGTGTCTCACCTTGAGAATACCCGAACCATCAGCCGTTCCCAGTTCGGTCAGTTCCGTCTCGTAGAGATCGGCGAGCTTGCGCAGTTCGGGCAAGGACGATTCCTTCACCGCGAGGACCATGCGCTCCTGGCTTTCGCTGATGAAGACCTCCCAGCTCACGAGTCCGGGCTCCTTCAGCTTCACCTGGTCAAGTTCGATGACGCCGCCGCATTGCTCGAGCATCTCGCCCGCGGCGCTGGAATAACCACCGGCCCCGCAGTCGGTGATGAATTCGATGAGTCCCTTGTCGCGCGCCGCGAGAACAAAGTCGGCCGCCTTCTTTTCCTCGATCGGATTCCCGATCTGCACGGCCTGCTGGTCGGATTCGTGACTGTCCGTGTCGAGCGCGGCGGAAGAGAAGGTCGCCCCATGGAGTCCATCACGACCTGTCCGGCCGCCGACGGAGATCACCTTCATCCCGGCCTCGACCTTCTTCTCGATGTCCTTGATCGGGATGACCCCGGCGGTGCCACAAAAGACGAGCGGATTGTAGATGTAAGAGTCGTCGAACTGGATCGCCCCGCTGATCGTGGGGATGCCCATACGGTTGCCATAATCGCGCACCCCGCGAACGACGCCGCGCATCACCCCGAGCGGGTGGATCACGTCGTCGGCCTTGATGAGGTCCATCGTCGTGTCCGGCGCGCCGAAACAGAAGACATCGAGCGAGCCGATCGGCTTCGCCCCTTTCCCCGCCCCGAGGATGTCGCGGATCACCCCACCGAGCCCCGTGTTCGCCCCTGCGTAGGGTTCGATGGCGCTCGGGTGATTGTGCGTCTCCGCCTTCAGACAGATCGCGAGCTCGTCATCGAGCTTGATGAAACCCGCGTTGTCGTGGAAGGCAGAGAGGACAAAACCCGGCTTGGAATCAAAAATACGCTGCGAGACGTCGCGGATGTAGGTCTTGAAAAGGGAGTTCACCGTCTCCGCCTGGCCGTCGATCTGGTGCTCGATCGTCGCGCCGAAGATGCGGTGTTTGCAGTGCTCGCTCCAAGTCTGGGCGATCACCTCCAGCTCCACGTCCGTCGGTTCGCGCTCCCACTCCGCATAGACCGCCTGGATCGCCAGCATGTCCTCGCGCGAGAGTGAGAGTTTCATGAACTTGCTCAGCTCGAGGAGGCGGTCACCGTCCAGATCAGAGATCTTGAGGACGCGGTAATGATCCGCCGGGGCCTCGGCGATGCGTTCGAGAGGATTCAGGGTCGCGGGATCAGACATGGCCGGGGAGGACTTTCCATTGGTGGATCGCGGCGTTGCAAATATCGCGGACAAAACGTCCCGAATCGTCGCCTTTGCCGCCGAAAAGATAGATGCGCTGGCGGATGCGGAGTTCTTTCAACTCGAAGCCCGGCGCGGAGATGCCGCGGTAATAATTGAGGATCGCCTCCTTCTCGAGGTCAAGGGCCCCGGGTTTCATCCCGTATTCGAGGGCAAAGCCGTAGTCCTTCAACGCCGCATCTTCGCCCGCGTGGAGGTCTTGGCTGATCTCGTCGAGCAGGGTCTTGCGGACAAAAGCCTCCATCGCCGTCTTTTCGCCCTCGTAGTCGAGTTCGTAGCGCCGGGTATGACGATAGGTGAGCCCGCCCGCAAGCGGCTCGTAGAGAAGGCTGTTAGCGTCCCCCGCCTCAATGAAGCGGTCGCTGATTTCGTAGATCTCCCGCATGGTGGAAACGAGGTTTTTTTTCCTTGGATCGAAGCTTTCACCCCTAGGCGGGAATCCGGTCGAGTCAACCGGACACGGAAATTAAATTCCGTTTATTTTCTTCAATTCCCCCAGGGCACCCCGTCCCTCGTAGAAGGCCAGTTCTTCCTGCCCCGCCGTCTCCAGGCGGGCCCGAACCTGTTCGGCCGAAGCCTCACTCGTGAGG
Source organism: Akkermansiaceae bacterium UBA5020 (assembly GCA_002396885.1). Taxonomy (GTDB): domain Bacteria; phylum Verrucomicrobiota; class Verrucomicrobiia; order Verrucomicrobiales; family DEV007; genus Arctic95D-9. The sequence continues at coordinate 4,786 of DGXY01000106.1, read as the reverse complement.
GAATCGCGGATCGCCGCCATTTTTTCCACCTGTAAGGCCAAGAAAGTCGGATCAACCGACGGCGTCCCCACATAGCGGCCCTCGGCCTGGCCCGCCTTCAGGATCTCCGTAAAGGCGACCCCTTCCTTCTGCCCCAGCTGCTTGGCCTCGGCGATGTCGGCGATCCAGTCGCGGTGGAGCAGGGTGAAATAGTCGCGCATCGCCTGCTTGTTGTAATGAACCGCGTAGCCTTGGCCTCCGTGCTCCAGCGTCATCGTCGCGCGAATCGAGTCCGTGTCGATCGTGTCGACGAAGACCAACTCGTCGCCGTCCTTCGCGAATTCCCACTTCAGATCCCACATCCGCAGACCCAGCTCCTCGACGAGGTCGCGCACGGCCCAAGCTCCCAGCACCGCGAGCGTGCCGCTCTCGGCGAACTGGGCTCCGCTCAGGCCGCTCATCACCAAGGCCTCCTGCTTGCTCACCATCCGGTCCTCTGGCTCGAACTTGCTCGTGAAATCGCTGATCGGCCTTGCCAGGTATTGCCAGGCCTCAAGCGGACGACTCACCCCGAGCTCGCGCTCGAAGGCCGTTTTCGCCTTCGCCTCCATCGCCAGATACTTCTTGTAGACCGAGCTCGCGCTCGTGATCCCGAAGCGCACGATGTATTCCAGCGGCACGACAAAACGGTCCGAGTGGGGAAACTTCGCGTAGTCGAAGAGCGGCGCCCCGAGGAAGCGCGTCCGCTCCGGCTTCAAAATCTGGAATTTGCGCACCACATTGCAGGCGCTCGGATTCGTCGGCACCCCGGCACGCACCACCTCGCCGGTGAGCGCGTCGAGCATGCCCTCATGGTGCGTTCGCGCCCCGCGCTCGCAGCACGATTCGAGGAGCGACCCGAGTAGTTCCGCCCGGTAGACCGGATCCAGCTCCGGTGCCGCCTCGATCGCTGACTTCACTCGCCTCCACACCGCCGGGTCGCCGAGACGTGAATAGAGGACGTGGCGGAAGAGGGCACGATTCACATCGTGACCCGCGATCTCGAAGAGCGCCCCCACGTCAAAGACCGAGCCCCGTGCGCTCGTGCGGGTGACCATCACCGAGTCGTCGCCCGGCACCGCGTAGAGCCTTTGCACCGAGCCTTCGTAAAAGGGTTCACCGAGATCTGAGGGGAGGAGCTTGTTCACGCGTGGAAAGAAGCGCGCATGGCCGTTTTGTCACGGGGAAAGTAGACCAGCCCGGCAGCCTCCCGGCCAAACATCAGTTGACGAGTTACCGGTATTGGCTCCCTGTCTCAATGAAGTTACTGGAAACCACCTTCACACCCATGCGCGCCGCCATCCTGATTCCTTTCCTCACCCTTTCCCTGCTCGCGCCCGCCACCGCGCAGACCCCGGTGGTCCCCGACGCGCCCGCGGCAGCGCCGGCCGCCGCCACCGCAGGAAAGATCCGCGTAGTCACCCGGAACCTCGAACCCTTTTCCTTCGAGATCGACGGGAAGCGAGTCGGCTTTGCGGCGGAACTTTGGGATGAACTCGCCCGAGCCACCGGAATGGACTACGAAATCCAGGTCGTCGGCACCGCGCAGGAAATCATCGACGCCATTCAAAACCAGAAGGCCGACGTCGGTGTCGGCGCCATCAGCGTCACTTCAAAGCGCGAGGAGGTCATCGACTTTTCCCAGCCCTTCTACGAGTCGGGACTCCAGATCCTCGTCGCCGGAGGGAGCGGCACCTACGCCGACCAGATTTTCGGGCTCCTCAAGAGCCTTTTCAATCCCAAGCTGGTCGGAGCCTTTCTTCTCCTTCTCGTGACGATGCTCATCATTTCGCACCTGATCTGGCGCTGCGAGCACAAGGTCAATACCGACCAGTGGCCCGAGGATTACAAGGCGGGCCTTTGGGAATCCTTCTGGTGGACGATCAGCACCCTTCTCGTTGGCGGCGCGGACAACAAGGGGCCGGTCGGGGTCGGTGGGCGCATCATCGCGATCGCCTGGATGCTCCTGAGCATCGTCCTCGTCTCGCTCCTGACTGCCTCGTTTACCACGACCCTGACGGTGAACTCGCTCAAGGGCGATATCAATGGTCCCGCCGATCTGCCTGGACGCGCCGTCGCCACGGTCAAGGGCTCGACCACCGAGACTTGGCTCACGGACAGGGGCGCCAAGGTGAAACCTTTCACGGCGATTACCGATTGCATCGCCGCGCTGAAGGCGGGTGAAGTTCAGGCGGTGGTCTTTGACGCCCCCATCCTTCAATACGAGGCCACCAAATCGGAAGACACATCCCTGCAACTCGTCGGCCCCGTCTTTGAAAAACAAAACTACGCCTTCGCCTTGCAACAGGGCAGCGCTCTGCGGGAACAGCTCAATCAGGCGCTCCTCCTCCTCAACGAAGAAGGTGTCGGCACGACCCTCCGCGAGAAGTATTTCGGTGAAATGGAGTGAGCAGGGCCACAGACCCGCTCACGAGACTTGCGGGGCCATGAAATCGTGATTGGCGCGGATGCCGCGGTTCCTTACAATCCGGTAAAACCCGTCCCGAGCCCATGCCCCTCCTGACCCCAATCCAAACTGAAAAACTGACCGCCCTCGCCGCGGCCCTGATCGATCAAGACGCCGCCCGCATCCTTGTCGAGCCGCTCGAGCGCAGCACCGGCTACTGGTTCGGAGGGGGAAACGTGATCCGCGACCGCGACGGGGCGATCCTGATCTCTGGCCGCTACCGCGTCTACGGCGACTCGCGCACCGGCGTCCACTCCGGCGAGCGCGGGAAAGAGGCGGCGATCTTCCGCGCGGAATCCTTCGACGGCCCCTTTGAAAAGGTCGCTTCCTTCTCGAAGGCGGAACTCTCCTACCCCGATCGCGAGGTCGTCTCGATCGAAGGCGTCGCCCTGCACCTGACGGACGAGGGCATCGAGTTTTTTGTCTCCAGCGAAAAGGACATCCCCTACCCCGACCACATCGCAAAATTCCTCAAGCCCGGCGCCGGGGTCTGGAGCATTGACCGTCTTTCCGCCCCCTCTCTCGCGAACCTCTGTCCGTCGAGTCTCGAAGAAGTGATTCCGGCCGGACTCCACGATCCCGCCCGTCTCCACACGAAAGATCCCTGGCCCTTCGAGCTTCCCGACGGCGATCTCGTCCTAGGTTATTGCACCCACCCCTTCTCGTGGTCGAGCAGTGGCACGGCCCTGGCCCTGAGAAAAAAAGGCAGCACGACCTACGAGACGATCACGCACGATCTCCTCAAGCGCGGCCCCGTCTGGGACATCGCTGCGGCGCGCATCACCGAGCGGCTCGCCATCCCGAAGGTGGGCGTCTTTGCCGATGCGCCCGATCTCTCGCTCTACTTCTACGACAGTTGCGAGAGTCTCCGCCGACTCGATGAGAATCCCCGTGCGGTCTCACGCCCGCGCGGCTGGTCCTGCGAAGAGATCGGAGGCATCGCCGTGGGTGACGATGCCGACCTGACAAACGTCCAAAGCCTCAGCATCGAAGCCCCGCTTTTCATTTCACCGTATGGCACCGGTTGCTCGCGCTACGTCGCCGTCCTTACAGACGAGAATGGCCTTTTCGCCACCTGGCAACAAAGCCAGGACGACCTCTCCCAACCCCTCGTCGGACACTTTCTCCCCATGGAACGCGTCCACGAGATCCTCGGTTGAATTTCGGATTTCGGATTCTGAAATCCAAGATTTCTCTCGAAGACTTCTTACCTTTTACCTTTTACCTTCCAACTTTTTACTCCCCCCATTGCCCTTCCCACCCTTTACTGGAGCGAAAGCTCCGCTTTCGCTCCATGCGCCTTTCCCTCAACGCCTCGACCATCAAGCCGGTTCCGCTGCTGGAAAAGATCCGCGTCGCGGGCGAGGCGGGTTATCACGGGATCGAACTCTGGGCCGTGGAGCTTTATGAACACGTCGGCCGCGGTGGCGAAATCTCCGATGTCGAAAAGGCCCTCGCCGATCACGGGCTCGTGGTGCCGTGTTTCATCGCGGTGCGGAACTGGGGCGAGACCTCGGATTGGGAATACAAGCTCGCCATGGATGAGGCCCGCCGCCGCTTCGAACTCGCCGCCCGGATCGGGGCGCCGCTCATGGTCTGCACTCCACCGATGGAGCGACCGGGGACGTCGGGACTCGCCCAGGGCTACCGTGATCTTCTCCAGATCGGACGTGAAACAGGTGTCCGCGCCGTGCTCGAATACATCAGCTTTTTCGCCAGCCTCAACCAAGTCGCCGACACCGTCGCCGTGCTGGATGAATGCGGCGAAACCGATGCCTGCCTCATCATCGATGCCTTCCACAACTGGAACAGCACCACCACCTTCGAAGACCTCCGCGCCCTCGCGCCCGATCGGATCGCCCACTACCACATCAACGACGCCGCCTCCGGCATCCCGAGCGGATCCCAAAAAGATCCCGACCGGGTTATGATCGGCGATGGAGTCATCGATCTACGCGGCGAGTTGTCGATCCTAAAGGAAAAAGGCTACGACCGATGGCTCAGCCTTGAGCTGTTTAATGCCGAGTGGTGGGCGAAAGATCCGATGGAGACCGCTAAGGTCGGGATCGAAAGGATGCGCGCGCTGTGCGAGGACGTGGGGATCGTGGTGGAAGCGTAAAGGATGAGGCGGCCTACGGAAAACGCAGAAGACACGGAAGTTCCGAGTCGGACGAATCCGGATGCTCCCCTTCGCCCCAATTCCTTTTCCCTGATTTCCAGGTGTTTTGATGCCTGCGGCATCTCTCTCGGTCTTCTGTATCTCCGAGTTTTCCGTTTATTTTGATGCCTGCGGCATCTATC
>DGXY01000126.1:36686-45542 GCA_002396885.1 Akkermansiaceae bacterium UBA5020 | reverse complement strand
ATCCGCCTTTCGGTAAGGAGACGAGGTGGTATTTTTCCTCATGTTCAAAGGCAAAGAGTCGTTCGGGATGATCGGTGCCATCGCCATGGCTTCGGTTTCCGTGGGATGTATCGGAAACAAAAACAAGGAAGTGGCCGATGCCCCTCCGCCGCCTCCGGCGGCCTACCCGGACACCTCCGGTCCCTTGGCTGGTGCCGCCCATGGAACGGTTGCCCCGGGAGCCGTCTCGCCGGTCCCCTCGATGGCGTCGAACGCCGCCACGAATCGAGCCAGCGCCCCGGCTCCGGCGCCCTTTTCGCTCCGCGAAGGCGAACAACTCGTGCCCCACCAGATCCAATCTGGCGAAAACCTTTCCAACATCGCGGCCAAATACAATTCGAGCATTAGCCGGATTCAAGCGGCGAACGGGATGACCGATACGAAGATCTTCGCCGGGAAGACCTTGCAGATTCCGACGTCGGCACCCCCGGCACCGCTTGCCCAGGCTTCCGGACTTTCTCAGGCTCCGCTCGGCGGAGCCTATTCCGGGGCCGCAACCGCTCCGGTCGCCCCGACCTATTCTGCGGCGTCTTCCGGAGCCTACCCCTCGGCCGTGGCACCGCCCAGCGTTCCGAGTGTTCCGACGGCACCTGCGTATCCTTCGGCGGCTGGTGCAACGGGCGGGATTTCGGCGCCGCCGGTTCCGCAGACAACGGGATCGCTGCCGGGCTATCCGGCGAGCACCTCCTATCCCCGCACGGCGCCGACGAGCTCGCCGTCTTTCCCAACGCCGAGTTTTGAGGGCAGCCGGGTTCAGTTTTCGAACTGAACGAGGGTTCGGCCATGAGCGCACGTCTCTTTGTCGGGATCATCACGGTCTCGGACCGCGCCTCCTCGGGGGAATACGAGGATCACGGAGGTCCTGCCCTTCGCCAAGCCTGTCTTGAGTTCGGCTGGGAAGTGCTTGCCGAGGCGATCGTGCCCGACGAGATCGAGGCGATCCAGCGGACCATCCGCGCTTTTTCGGCTCAGGGCTGTGGACTCGTCCTGACCACGGGCGGCACGGGCATCGCGCTGCGGGACGTCACTCCCGAAGCGATCCGCGGAATCCTCAGGGTCGAGATCCCCGGCTTTGGCGAGACGATGCGGATGAGGTCGCTCGAGATCACGCCCAACGCGATTCTCTCCCGCAGTCTTGCGGCAATCGTCGATCGTTCGCTCGTCGTTGCTCTTCCGGGCAAACCGAGCGGGGCGGTGGAGTGCCTTGGCTTTGTGAAGGGGGCGATTCCGCATTCCGTGAAACTCGCCCAAGGTGTGCCGTCGTCCTGTTAAGTCGCCGTGGCAGCTTCGGTTTTTGCTCCGCGCCCGAGGCAGTGCCAGGTGACGAGGGCAAGGGCGGCGAGAAGGAGAATCCAGAGCGGCCGGAGGGGATCGGTCACCGTCTGGCGTTCGCGGATCGCTTTCGGAAGTGGACCAAGCTCCGAAATCGCCCCTGCCTCGGAGAAATCGCCCTCGCGGGTGTCGGCGAAGTTGGCGGCGGCGTGGAGGAGGCGGACCGATCCTTGCTCGACGCGAAAGAATCCCGGCTCGGAGGGCGCGCGAAGTTGCCGGGCTCGTTCCAGAGGAAGGGTGAAGGAGGTATCTTCACCGAGAAACTGCAAGGGCGCGGCATCGGGTCCGGTGAGGTGGGCAATGGCGAGAGGTTGGCGCAATTCCACGTTCCGGCTTTCCTCCACGACCTTTCCGGTCCGGAGTTTTGCGGCGAAACGGTGGACGAGGATGATGAAAGCGGGGAGCCTGGGAGCATTCGAGGTGACGACATCGAAGTTGAAGATCAGTTGTCGCACCCCCAGGCCCTCCCGGAGAATCACAAGTGAGCGTTCGCCCTGCCACAGCAAGGTCGTGTCGCCGGGAGCGGGAGGGATCGAGGGGGTGGACCGTGCGAGCAAACCTTGCCAGTCGAGGTCGGAGACAAGTGCGTGATTCGCCGCGACGATCGGTCCTGAGAAAAAACGCCGCGCTACTTGCTCCTGATCCAGTAACACGACCGAGACCGGCGGCAGGTCTCCTGGCGCGAGAGGATTGTAGGAAGCGAACCAGAAGTCGGGGCTTTCCCCGCCGCTCGCTTGCGAGGTGTTCTCGAGGCTTTCGATGAGTCCTGTCACGACCGGTTCGATCCGGGGGGCGCCGGTTCGGGAAACAAGAAGCGCCTTGGGCGAGGGATTGACGAGGTCGACCCGGTCGTCGCGGGTGAAACGGTCGGGGGTGAGGAGCAGGCTGATCCGGTCGGAACCTTCGGGGAATTCTCCCTGCAGGGTATGGGAGGCTCCGGCGGCGAGCTCGACGGTGCGGGCTTCGGTGCGGCGGTCACCCGAGGCGAGAAACCACGAGCGGCTTTGCGGAGTCTTCGCGTAATTCCGCAAGGTGGCACGCCAGACTTTTTTTCCCTCTTCGGCATCGACGCGCAGTCCGGAGAAACCGACGTTGTCGATCGGAGTGCCGACACTGAGACGGAGGGCCCCGAAGGGGAGCGGGTCGCCGGGATGATCGGTCACGAGGACGAGGGTCCCCTCGCTTCCGGCGATGCCGCGCCCGACCCGGATCGCCTGCTCGGGCGAGTGACTGCCGGCACCGGGCTTCCACGATTCGAGCGCCTTCTGCAGTTCCAGAACTGAGGTCCCTCGATAAAGATTTTCTCCCGAGATGGATGACTCGAGCACCGTGAACTCGGTCGTGCCGACGAATCGGGTCAACTTGGGCAGTTCGCGATCGAAGGTTTCGCGCAGTGCTTCACGGAAAGCCTCCATCGAGGCGGAGTTGTCGAGGACAAGGACGACGCGCTGCACCGATTGACCGGCGGTCCAGCGCGGTTCGGACAACAACCAGCAAAGGAGGAGCACGCCGAGCAGTTGCAGCCAGAGCGGCAAGGAATGGCGCAGCCGGTCGAAGCGGCGGCCTTTCACACTTTCGCGGTCGAGATGCTCGAGGAGAAAGAGGGTGCTCACCGGGATCCGTCTGGATTCCCTTTGCAGGAAATGGATGAGCAGGATCAGCGGGATCCCGAGGAGAGCCCAGAGTCCGGCAGGATTGGCGAAAAGCACGGGCATGGGCTTCAGGCGAGGAGAAGGACGCCGCCGGGGATCGCGTCGAGTTTGAGCGCGTCCTCAAAGCGGGGCGACGAAGGGACCTTGGCGAGCGGAGTGCGGTTGCGGAGGGACGCGGCTTTCCATCGGGAAAAGTGGTCTCGATAGGCTTCGGTGTAGCGGCGGAGCAGCGAGGGATCGACCCTCCGTTGATGCATCAAGCCATTCTCCGTATCGATGAACTCGCAATTGCCGCTCCAGTCGGGCGAAGCCTCGGCGGTCGTGTCGGGAGCCAGCACGATCGCCCGCCCGAACTCACGGACGAGACCACGCAGGAGCGGTTCTGGGCTGGCGGGATAAAGCAGGTCGCTGATGAGGACCCGCAGGGAACGGGCGCGCAGAGGCACCTCGACGAGGTTTGGGGCGGCCGAGGCATCCGTCGCGGGCAGGTCGCGGGCGAGATCGGCCCATCCGTGACCGATGACGGCGCTGCGCTCGACCACTTTCCAGCGAGGGCCCTTCAACAGGGTCAGCGAAGTGGAGGCTCCCGCCTGCTCCGCGGAGGTGTGGGCGAAATAACACAACTCGACGACCCGTCGCGCTTTTTCCTCGTCGGCGAACATCGATTCCGAGACATCGAGGAGGATTTCGACGACGGGCCGCACCTCCTCGCGATAGAGTTTCAGCGAATAACTGCCCGATCGGGCGTAGGCCTGCCAGTTGATGTGACGAGGGTCGTCCCCGGGCACGTAGTTCCGATGATCCTGGAAATCGAGCGAGCTGCCCACTCCCGATCCGGCGAATTCCCCGGCGCTGCCGCGCCAGTTCCGGTCTCGAAGGGGCAGGGTGAAGACGGCAGCGTGGGCGCGCGCGCGGGCGGCGAGGCGATTCAATTCCGCTGGATCAGGCACCGGCACGGTTTAGCGGCGTTTGAGGTGGTGGAGGTAATCGCTCACCGCGGCTCGTTGCCGCAGGAGCGGGATGGCGATCCCGAGAAGGAGTGTTAGAAAAGCAGCCGCGAGGTAGATGAGCTCGAATTGCGCACTGGCGCCACCGTTCTCCACCGCCACGAGCAGGATCGAGGGAATCGGCACAAGCGCGAAGATGAGATGATCAAAGCGATCCAAGGCCTCGGCAAGCGCGGCGATCATGATCGTGAGGAGGAGGAGACACCCCTGAATGAAGGTGTAGATGCCAAAAGTGAAGCTGCCCGAGGCGTGCTTCGGAAAGAAGAGATGGATGAAGATCAGGGGGAAAAGGAAAAGATTGGCCGACGACAACATGGAGGTGACGAACTCTATGCGATCCCCGGTCGGAAACGGCGAGGACGAGAAGAACTGGGTCGAGTAGAGGGCGACGAGGGTGAAGACGCCGAAACAAAGGAGGAAAAACGAGATGCCGCCCATCCATCCCGGGGTGAGAAAGGTGGCCCCGAGGCGTCCGAGGGGATGGCGGCGGAAGGGCTCGAGCACCTTCGAATAGACCGGGAGCGGTTCGGTCAAGGCATCGACGCAGGCGAAGCCGAGGATGAGACCGACGACGATGAGGACCGCCTCCCCGATGTCGAAGCAGATGAAGCCGAGGGCAAGGGCGGTGAATCCAAGCGCGACGAGGCGTTTGCGGGTCGAGTGGTTTTCCGAGAGCGGGGCGATCCGGCTGGCGCCGAAGGAGAGGAAGAAGAAACAACCGTAGAGCAAGGAGATGGCGGTGAGGCCCATCGTCGCGAGGTTGCTGCCGCCCAAACCCGATCGCAGGATCATCGTTTGCATGGCGACATAGAGGATGATGAAGCCGATTCCAAAGGCGATCACGAGGATGCCTCGCAAGACAAAAGGCCGGAAGGCCGAGCACCCGATGGTGATGGCGCTGGCGAGGGCCGACCCCAGTCCGAGGAAGAGCAGGCCAACGAGGTCGGTGACGAAATCGACGTTGCCTAGGAAATACCGCATCACGAGATAGGGCAGCACCCCCGTCAAAAAGAGAAGGGTCTGGGCATTCAGCGCTGTCCACTTCCCCAGCGTGATGCGCCACGCATCGAGCCGGGTCAACTGGATGAGGTCCATCGTGTTGAGCAGGTATTCCGAACTCAGGGCGTTAAAACCCCGGAGCGGCTGCACGATGAGGAGCATGACGACGACAAAAAACCAGAAAAACCCGTCTGCCGCCGCCGATCCCGGACCGGCGAGACCCGCGAGGAGGCTGAGGACCATCACGGTCTGCAGGAGGATGAAGGCGACGGAAAAGAGATTCGTCCGCATGCCCTGGCGCAGTTCCTTCACCAGCATCGGACTGAAGCGGGCGGGAAAATCCTGCATGCGCCGGGCCACGGTCAGGGCATCACGGACATTGGAAAGGGGAGGCGGAGTCATGGGTCACGGGTCACGGGGAAGGCGCTCTGCTGGAAGAAGAGGGAAGAGGGTTGGGGCGGATCAACTCACGATGGGGGTGCCGGAGGCTTCGATTTCGCCGAGGATTTGGATGAAGGCGTCCTCGAGTTTGCGCTCCTGAAGGTGGAAATCGATGACAGGGAGTCCCTCGTTGACCATGCGGCGAAGAACCGAGGCGATGACCTCGGGGTCGAAGGAATCGATCTCGATACGCCCGCCCGACTTGGTCGCTTCGCGGAAGGTGACGTGCGGAGAGAGCGAGGCCCACTCGGAGAGCTTTTCGATGCCCCCGGCGAGTCGCACTTCGATGAGGGAGGTCGCGGAGCTGCCGCGGCGGAGGCTCTCGGCGCTGCCGTGGTGGATGATGCGACCCTGGTTGATGAAAAGCAGCGAATCGCACATCTCGCCGAGTTCGGAGAGGATGTGCGAGCTGATCAAGACGGTTTTTCCTTCTTGAGCCAAGATGCGGATGAGGTGTTTTAGCTCGACGCGGGCCTTGGGATCGAGACCGGCGGCGGGTTCATCGAGGATGAGGACTTCTGGATCGTGGAGGAGGGCCCGGCCGAGACAGAGCCGCTGACCCATGCCCTTGCTAAGGGCGTCGATGAGGCGGTCGGCGAGTCCGGTGAGGTCGGTGAACTCCATGACTTCGGCGATGCGCTCAATTCGCTCTTCCCCCTTGTAACCGAGGGCTCGGGCGAAGAAGTCGAGATACTCGAGCACCGTCATGTGGCTGTAGGTGCCATACTGATCGGGCATCCAGCCGATGCAGCGTCGCACTTCGGCGGGATGGGTGACGACGTTGTGCCCGCAGATGAAGGCCTCGCCCGACGTGGGGTGGTCGAGGGTCGCGAGGATGCGCATCGTCGTGGTCTTGCCGGCCCCGTTCGCCCCGACGAAACCGATCACCTGTCCGCGCTCGACGGTGAAGGAGACGTCGCGGACCGCGTGGACGCCGGAGAACGAACGGGAGAGGTTCCGGACCTCGATTGCCGGCGAGAGGGCGACGGGGGCTTCGGCCGGACTTTCAGCGGGGGGCTCTGCGAGGGGGGCGGATTCGTTCATGGCGCGGGCGTTATCTCGCCCGAGGGCGTGCCAGTGAGAAGGAGGGCGGTCTTTTCCCATCGCAGGGACGGGTGGGTGGGCAAGGCGAAAGCCTCGGGATCGCGGACCTGGGCGAAGAAACGGTGCGGCTCGGTGAGCGCAAGGATTTGATCCTGCCGGGACTTGCTGAAAAGAGCGATGGTTTCCTTCATCCAATCGGGCGAGGCTTGGGATTTGGCCCGCTCGAGAGGAATGCGCTGGCCGGGGGCGACGACGGTCCCGGCAGGGCTGATCCAGAGTTCTCCTTCGGGATCCCGGTAAAGGAACGCCACGATTTCCTGAGAGAGATTCGAGACGAGGACGGGAGTGCCGCCTTCCTCGCCCACCGCTTCGATGCGGGCGCGCCCCGGCTCGGCAGTTCGGAGCGAGAAGGCTTGTTCGGAGCGGCTTCGGAAGAATTCACCTTCATAGCGTCCGCCATTGATCTCGTAGGTGGCGGAGCGGCGACCGTATTGGGAAAGCGGATTGAATTGGCTCGGTGGCAGGTTCACCGGATTGATCTCGAAGGGGCGGTCGGTCTCGAATCCCGAGGTCAACATCACGCCGGTGCGGCTGATCTGCTCCTGGGTGAGGTAGAGACGGTTCTCGCCCTTCCCGGGCTGGAGATCGGCGAGGACGACGCGATGGCCCTTTCCTCCGACGCCGTCGATCAAGAGGATCAGGAGGACGATGAGGACGCAGGTAACGATGGAGATGATAGGCGTGGTGATGAAGAGGCGGTGGCGGCGCCCCGGCTTGGCGAGGTAGAAGAGATTCACCGGAGCCACAAGAATCGCGAAGGCGAGGAGAAGGAGGAAAACGAGGGTCGGATTGAACTTCTTGATCCCGAAACCGGACTGGAGGTCCCAGTTTTGCTGGAACTCGTTGTTGAGCGCATCGGCGGCTTGGTGCGCCTCGCGGTAAAACGCGAGGTGCGAGTCGGGGACCTCGCGGCCGTCCCAGGTGCGGAAGTAAATCCGGCCGAGGCTGAGGGTGGCGGGGAGGTCACGTCCCTTGGACGCTGCGATCGGCAGATCAAGACTCGCCGGGTCGATCTCGGATTCGCCGTAGAGATCGAGTCTTCCTCCTAGCCGGATCCAGGAAACGAGGGCCTGGCGTTGAGCGCTCGTGAGGCTCTTCCAGGCGGGTTCATCAAGGAGGATGAGGTCGAGACCGGTGTAGCCGACCCACTCGACGGGAAGATGTTCGGGCTCGAAGAGTTTCGCGAAATAGGGATTGCTCGAATTGGCGTTGCGGACTTCGCCATCGAGGCGGGTCAAGCTGCGTTCGGCGAGCGCTTTGCTCATGCCGATCAGGGGGAAATCCTGCGGCGTCTGTTCGCCGGTTTGGCGCGATTCACTCGGGAGGCCGGGGGAACTGACCTCGATGGTGAGATTCCGGTAATCGTAGGCGAGGAAGGCTGGGGAGAAAGGCAGGGTCACCTCGCGGATGACCTCTGCGCCATTTTCGACCTCGATGCGATGGGTCGCCTTGGTGGTGAGGGGGCGGCCTTGGTTGCCCTCGGACATGGTCACGGTCCAGACCCGCGGCCGTCCGCTCTGATTGCGGATCGTGATGCGGTAGGGCAGCGAACCTTGCTTTGCGACGGAGCCGAAAAGAGTCTCGATTTCGACGAAGGTATCACTGTGCTCAAGGTAGTCGTGACGGAAGACCTGTTCTCCGGCGACGACGCTTCCTGCCGGGAGCATGGCGAGAAGGGCGGCAAGGAAACAACGGAGCGGAAGCGGGAGCATAGGATGACTGAGAGACGGATGACAGAGCAGCATTACGACGGGTGCTGGGACGATCTTTCCGCCTCAGGATTCTTTGAGGGTCGGGGCGAGGTCGAGAGGCTGGCGCGGGACCTCCGCCAGGAGAGCGGCGACGACGTCGGAGGTGGTCCGGCCCTCGATGCGGGCCTCATAGTGGAGAATGATGCGGTGGATGAGGACCGGTTTGGCGACGGCGGCGACATCCTCGAAGCTGGCATTGATCCGGCCCTGCATGAGGGCCCGCGCCTTCGAGGCCGAGGCGAGAGCAAGAGCGGCGCGGGGGCTGGCGCCGAATTTGATCGCGGTCGCGGCTTGGGAAGCGCCGGCGTGTGTGGCATCGACGAGCCGGGCGATGTAGTTGGCGACGACCTCGGGAAGGTAGATCTTCCGCACCGCGGCGAAGATCGCGGCGAGCTCTTCCCGGCTCAAGACCTTTTCGACGGCGGGTTCGACGCCGATTTCGCGATTCAAGACGATCTTCTGCAGGGTCGCAACGGAGTTGCGTGGCACCTCCAGTTTAAAAAGAAAGCGGTCGAGCTGGGCCTCGGGGAG
>DGXY01000126.1:34556-36502 GCA_002396885.1 Akkermansiaceae bacterium UBA5020 | reverse complement strand
TCGGGGAGCGGGTAGGTGCCCTCGAGTTCGATCGGGTTCTGTGTCGCGAGGACGAAGAACGGAGAGGGCAGGGGATGGGTCGTGCCGAGGACGGTGACACGCTGTTCCTGCATTGCCTCGAGCAGGGCGGACTGAGTCTTCGGAGAAGCACGGTTGATTTCATCGGCGAGGACGAGGTTGGCGAAAAGCGGTCCTTTTTGGAAAACGAACTCGCGGCCTTTCGCGGTCTCCTGGAGCACGGGATTGCCCGTGATGTCGCCGGGCAGGAGGTCCGGGGTGAACTGGACGCGTTTGTTCTCGAATTCGAGGGTCTTGGCAAGTGCCTTGACCAGTTCGGTCTTGCCGAGACCGGGGAGGCCTTCGAGGAGAATGTGGCCTCGGGCGAGCAATCCCGTGACAACGAGCTCGACGAGGGCTTCCTGCCCATAGATGGCTTCGTTGAGGGCGTCGATGAGTGAGCGGACCTTGGTGGCGTGGGCGGAAACTTCGGATTCCTCGAGAGACATGAGGGCATTGAAGGCGACATTCCGGTTCCTTGCCAAGAGAATTCGGGCGCCGGGGCGGGGCAAGTGTGCGAAATATTCGGGAAACTTACGTTTGATTTTTTGGGATTTGAACGTATCGAGTTCCCTTCCCGCCTTTCCGGCGGGCGAGATCACGCCTTACGGCGAGCAAGCAACATCGAATCCAGAATCGGGGATATGGTTAAAATCAGACTGAGACGCGAAGGAACGAAGGATCGTCCTTTCTATCGTATTGTAGTTGCGGATGGCCGCGCACGTCGCGAGGGCGCTTACATCGAGCAACTCGGCACCTACGATCCGCTTCAAGACAAGTCGAACTTTAACATCGACCTCGCCAAGGCGGATCAGTGGATCGGGAAGGGTGCGCAACCCTCTGAGACGGTCCGCAGCTTGATGAAGAAGGCTCGTCAGGCTTCCGCCTGACCGCTTCGCTTGCTGAGGTCTCCGTGAAAAAGGGGGGTGCCGTCCGGCTCGCCCCTTTTTTGTGCCCGTTTCCGAAACAGTTTCAGCCCGATGGAACCCGCCCTCGCCATCCAGGAGTTCCTCGAATACGTCCTCGCCGGCCTTGTCGAATATCCTGAGGAAGCCTCGGTCGAGCGCGAGGAGAGGGACGGGGTCCATGTCTTTTTGATCCGCCTCCACCCGGAGGATTCCGGCCGCATCATCGGCCGCAGCGGCAAGACGATTCAGGCGATCCGCAGTCTCGTGCTCGCTTCGGCGGAAAAGCACCACGTCCGCGCGGATGTCGAGGTGGTGAGGGAACTCCGGGAGTGATCTCGGGACCGCCGGCTTCTGGCGTCGTCCCAGAGAAAGTTTGGGAGGCTCCGGGAGACGACTCGGCTTCACTGCCTCGGGGGGCACAGGAAGGGAATCCCTTCGATTCGGTCCTTCGAATGATCTCACCTTGAGATCGTAAAGTTGTTGACCGTTTTCGAAAGATGGGTTGAACTCAGCGCTCCCCACCCCCACCGATTTTATGTCCTCAATCCCGGATTCTTCCCGCAAGCCTGTCTCCCTCATCACGGGGGGGGCCGGATTCCTCGGCTCCCATCTCGGCGACCGTCTTTTGTCCGAAGGGCATCAGGTCGTGGCGATCGACAATCTTCTCACCGGTTCGCTGGACAACATCGCCCACCACGAGGGAGATCCGGATTTCCGTTTCATCGAGCACGATGTGACGCGCTTCATCGACTTTCCCGGGGAGGTCGATTTCATCTTCCACTTCGCCTCTCCGGCGAGTCCCTTCGACTACCTTGAGTTGCCCATCCAAACCCTGAAGGTTGGATCTCTCGGCACTCACAACGCCCTTGGACTTGCCCGGGCGAAGGGAGCGACCTTCCTCCTCGCCTCCACTTCCGAGGTTTACGGAGATCCCCTCGTCCATCCACAGCGAGAGGATTACTGGGGCAACGTCAATCCGAT
>DGXY01000126.1:34060-34261 GCA_002396885.1 Akkermansiaceae bacterium UBA5020 | reverse complement strand
TTCAACACCTACGGCCCCCGGATGCGTCTCCGCGACGGCCGGGTTGTGCCCGCCTTTATCGGTCAGGCGCTGGAGGGGAGGGCTCTCACCGTCTTCGGCGATGGCAGTCAGACGCGCAGCTTTTGTTTCGTGAGCGATCTGGTCGACGGGATTTTCCGCCTCAGCCGCAGCGACTGCCACGATCCGGTCAACATCGGCAAT
>DGXY01000126.1:33679-33886 GCA_002396885.1 Akkermansiaceae bacterium UBA5020 | reverse complement strand
CCACGATCCGGTCAACATCGGCAATCCCCGGGAAATGACGATCTTGGAGTTCGCCGAGCGCATCCGGGATCTCATTCCCGCTACTCCCGGCATCCTTCACGAACCTCTCCCGGTTGACGATCCCAAGGTACGCCAGCCCAACATCACCAAGGCGCGTGAGCTGCTGGGGTGGGAGCCGAAAGTGGCCTTTGAAGAGGGGATTGTCGT
>DGXY01000126.1:17044-33507 GCA_002396885.1 Akkermansiaceae bacterium UBA5020 | reverse complement strand
CTTTGAAGAGGGGATTGTCGAAACCATCGGGTATTTNNGAAAAAAATGTTCCGCCTGAGAGGAATTGAGTCTTTACGCCCTGCTTCGCCCTGTCGTATGTTCCTTCTGTCGGGGTCCTCGAAGGGGGGCTCGATCCATTTCCGAAACTTCAAAAACCCAACGATGAAATCCCTTTTCGCTCTTGCCGCCTTTTCGGTTCTGACGCTCGCTCCGCTTCATGCCCAGCAACAAATGCAGCTGAAGCTGGGGGACGTGAAGGTCGAGAGCCCGGTCTTCGAGGCCCAAAAGACCCCCAATTTCCAAGCCGGTGATGTGAAGGGTAAGGATGTGCCGAATCCTCGCGATTGGCTCGAGATCGAGGTGGAATTCGAGGTGAATGGTCCGCGGGATGCGGTCGTCAAGGACCTCCTCTTCCGTTATTATGTCGGATTTCGCGATACCACCGGCGCCCCCCGCGTTCTCTCGGGTGATGTGAAGCACATCAACGTGATTACGGGCGAGAAGACCTTCTCCGTCGCTTATGTCGCGCCCAACACCCTCGGAGAAATCACCGGTGATTTCCGCCGGTTCCAGCCGAACTCGGTGGAGGCTGTCGGAGTCGAGATTTACTACAACGGAGTGATCGTCGGCGGCACCACCACCAAAGGCAAATTCTGGGAAGCGATCTCTCCTCAGCCCGGAGTTCTCGGAAAGGCCGAAACTCCTTTCGCGCTTCTTTGGATTGACCGATATGCCGAAGCTGAAAAATCCGCTCGCTGATCGCGTGTCTGGACGAGTTTGAAGAAACGTTGGCGAAGCTTTCCACATTATGGCGGATGATCGAATCTTATCGTTGAGCCTCGGTTCACAACAGGTGACCGGGGCCGTGTTCTCGAAGACGGCTGGCGGAGGCTTGCGCCTTGAGAAGCTTGAGCGCCGCGATTTCGTGGGGGATCCTTCCGAAGATGGCCTCCGGAACGCGCAGGCGGCTCAAGCACTCAAGGAGTTGGTCACCTCCCTGAAAATGAAAGGGGCCAAAACCAGTTACGTCATCTCTTCCTTCCCTGTTCTGGTGAAGTTCGCGAGCCTTCCCGCGCTGGATGGCGCTCGGGTCGATCAGATTGTTGAGTTCGAGGCCCAACAGCAGGTTCCTTATCCGATCAACGAGGTCGTCTGGGGGTATCAGTTGATGGGCGAGCCTGGCGATGTCGAGGTCGAGGTGGCTCTCGCCGCCATCAAATCCGACGAACTCACCGAGATCGACAACATGGTCTTGGCGGCAGGTCTGAAGTCGAATGGAGCCGAGTTTTCTCCCGCTGCTCTTTACAATGCCCTGCGCTTCAACTACTCCGATGTCGAAGAGACCACTCTCCTGATCGACATCGGAGCCCGGACTACGGACATGATTTTCATGGAGGGTGGCAAACTCTTCATTCGCACCGTCAAAATCGGCGGCGCGGACATCTCGCGGGCGATCGCCAAGGAGTTCGGGACCGACTTCGGTTCGGCGGATCATCGCAAGGTGATGGACGGATTTGTGGCTTTAGGCGGTCCCTATGCCGATCACGATGATCCGGAGATTGCCGCCATTTCCAAGGTCGTGCGAAACTCTCTGACCCGTCTCCATTCGGAAGTGATGAGGACGATCAACTTTTACCGCAGCCAGCAGGGGGGTGGTGCTCCGGCCTTCGTCTTGTTGAGCGGTGCCAGTGTCGGTTTGCCGTTCATTCGCGAGTTTTTCGCCGAAAAGCTCAATTTGCCCGTCGATCATTTCAATCCGTTCCGAAACGTCAGTGTCGCCAAGGGTGCGACCACCGAACTCGCCGCCGCCCATGGACATCAGTATGGCGACTTGGTCGGCAGCGCCCTCGCTCAAGCCGGTGAAGTGCCGATCCGGATCGAGCTGGTGCCCGAATCAGTCAAGCAAAACCGGGAACTCGAATCGCGGAAGCCGGCCTTGATTCTGGCCTTGATCGCGGTAGCGGCCTTCCTTGGGGCAACGGGCTTCTTCTTTGCCAAAGGGGCCCAGCTGGCAACGGAGATGGCATCCCAGGTTGATTCAAAGGCAGCCGACCTGACGAAGCACAACAATCAGATCAAAGAGCTCCAGAGCGAGCTTGCGGTGATCGATGGCCAGCAGCAGCCTTACGTCGACGCCGTGAGGCATCGTGTTTACTGGGTTCAGGTTTTCAATTACCTGAGCAGCAAGCTTCAGAATGATCTGATTCAAATGACGAGCCTCGAGCCGCTCTCGAGTGGCGTTCCCATCATCGAGGATGAAAAGTCCGCTTTGTCCGCCGTGGCGGGTGAAGGGGAATCGATCATCGAAGCGTTCGCTGTGAAGGGTCTCTGGAGGGAGAATCCCCGCGGCTCCGAAGTGGTTTATGACTTCTTCAAGAGTCTGAAGGGGGATGCCGAGAGCGGCACCCAATTCTTCGATCTTCAAGAGGTCGATATCAGCGCCGTAGGGACGGTCGATGCTGGCACGAACAACGATCGCTTCGCGTATCCTTTCACGATGACGCTGCCCCTGCCTGAGGTGAATCAGGTGCGTTTCTCTAAGTAGTGGTTTGTTTGAAAATGAATTCCAAGGTCTGGTTAACAACATTCGGGGTAGCGGCGTTTCTCGTGATCGCGGGGGCGGGTTTTTACGCTTTCTCCAGCTTCGGCAAATACCAGGATGCGCTCAGCAGTTGGGACGCCAAGGTGAGCACGATCGAGAGTCTTGAGAAGCGCGTGCCTTATCCTAATGAGGAAAACGCCAAGGCGGTCGAGGAGGTGGTGGGTTCGTATCGGGCTTCGGTGGCATCCCTCTCCGAGACGCTCAAATCGTTCCAGCGCCCGCTGAACGCGGAGCTGGCTAACACGGAGTTCCAGCAGCGCGTCAAGAAGCGGGTGGAGGATTTTCGGGCCCTTGCGAAGGAGAGCGGATTCGAGATTGTCGCTGAGAACGGCTTTCATCTTGGCTTTGATGCCTACGCAGAAGTAGTCCCCACGCAGGAGCTGGTCCCCGAGTTGGATTACGAGTTGGAAGCGATCGACTACCTCCTTCGCAAGTTGGTCGCCTCTGGGGCCAAAACGATGACAAGTTTCGAGCGTGATCCCATTCCCGGCGAGCCGGGTGGTCTTGAGAAGAAGCCGGAGGGGGTGGCGCAAAAGTATCCCGTCCGAATTCGTTTCGCGGGAAGTCATGAGGTGCTGCAAACGTTCATTA
Organism: Akkermansiaceae bacterium UBA5020; assembly: GCA_002396885.1. Lineage (GTDB taxonomy): Bacteria > Verrucomicrobiota > Verrucomicrobiia > Verrucomicrobiales > DEV007 > Arctic95D-9. The sequence goes on along the minus strand of DGXY01000126.1, from coordinate 30,314 downwards.
ACGACCTTGCGAACGACCGTCAGTTTTTCTACGTGGTGCGGGTGCTCAAGGTGAAGAATGAGAACGAAGAGGGCCCCTTCAAGCAGGCCCCCGGGGAGGGCGCCTCGTTCTCGAGATTCGAGAATCCCCTCACCAAGGAAATTGCTTTGCCCGAGATGGTGAACGAGTGGCGTGCCGATGGTTCCTCCGAAGCGGATGTTGAACAAAAGGCAAAAGCGGCCGGGTTCATCAAGGCAGACCAGGATGCCCGCGTTCTCATGGGGCGGGAGCAGTTGAATGTTTTTCTGGTGGTCGACATCAGTCGTTTTCTCAGCCCTGAGGAGCAGGAGGCGATGGCACCCAAACCGGAAGCGAAGAAAGGCAGATGATGAAAGGAAAAGCGTGGGATAAGGGACTTCTTTTGTTTGTGGGGATCGCGGCGATCGCGGGGTCCGTGTTGCTTTCGCTGAAGGCACAGGGATTCGCGGACATCTTCGTTCTTGGGCAATCAAGTCCGAACAACGAGGTTCCCGAGACCCAGAAAGGGCGGGCTGACATCGCGAAGTCGCTTGTCGAGAAGAACCAGTCTTGGAAAAACTCGAACAAGGGCGTCTCCGGGACGGAGGTTCCACTGTTTGTCTCGATTCCTTTGGTCGAAAAAGATGGTCAGGTCATCAACATGATCGACCCGAATTCCCCTCCGGTTCGTCCGCCGGTTCCGAATTCGTGGCTGATGGAGCACAATCTGGACTTCCTCAATGCCGGGGTTCTCAGCCAAGACCCGGATTCAGACGGTTTCAGTACGCTTGCCGAGTTTGAGGCGAAAACCGGGCCTACGGACCCCAAGTCACGTCCGCCCTACGCATCGAAACTCATCTTTGCATCACGGCAGCAGGAACTCTACATCCTCAAGTTTGCGGCGAAGCCCGATCCAGAACGTTTCCAAATCAACCGGATCCCGACGAGCAAATGGCCGCAGTCCAAGAACATGTATGTCCGCGTTGGGGAAACCTCCGAGGACGGGCAGTTCCGGGTTGATGGTTTCGAGGAGAAGCGGGCGAAGAACAAGGTTGGGATCGAAGTGGACGCATCGGTTTTGAAGATCACCTACCTTCCAAAAAGTGAGCCGTATGAATTGGTCCGGGGGGCGGACACCCAGATCCCGACTTATTTTGCCGAAATGAAATTTGAACTTGATCCTCAATTTCAACAATACGTGAAAGAAGGGGACTCCTTCAATCTCGTCACCGACCCAGACACCAAGTACCGGGTGGTCAAGGTCAACGAGGCCTCGGTGGTGATTACCTTCCAGACCGGGACCGAACCGGAGCAAACCGTCGAGATTCCCAAGAAGTAACGGTTGACTTCACGATAATATTCTGTTTTTGATGTCGTTTGAAACGACGAGCCCGTTTAAACCGCTTGAGCGAGATGATTTTATGAAGAGACGAGGATTGACAGCATTTTTCCCCCTTCCGTTGGTCGGTGGCCTTTTAGGTGGTTTCTCCGCCTTTCTGGCGGCGACGGTTGAGGCTGGACCCAGTGGTTACGGAAGCGGCGAAGGGGGAGTCCCTGGGATTGCCACCAATTACGTGATTCGCCTTCAGGAGAATGTGAAGAAGGCTGATGAGGCTGCCCTTCGCGGTTCCCAGTTGATGGCGGATGGAGATTACCAAGGTGCCATTGATCAGTATCGGGCCGCCCTCGACTTGCTTCCCGACGCCCCGATGACGGAGCCCCGTCGTCGTGCCTACATCAAGCAGTTCTCCCGTGCTTCCGTGCTTCTCGCCACCCAGCGTGCCGAGGAGGGCCGTTATCCCGAGGCGATCGCTCTTGTTGAGGAAGTGCTTCAGCCGAGCGTGGATCCCGATAGCATCGACGCCAAAAAGCTTCTCGAGAGACTCAACGACCCTGATTATTATTCGCCCGCTCTCACTCCGTCACACCTTGAGCGCGTCCGTCGTGTCAAGCTCGCTCTCAAGACCGCCCAGGGACATATCGATTTGGGCGACTATGATCGTGCCGACCGCGAGTTCAACAAGGTTCTCAACGACGACCGTTACAATATCGCGGCGCGTCGCGGGATGGAGGAGAACGAGCGCTTCAAGATGAATTATTACGATGCGGCCTACGATCACACCCGGGCCAAGATGCTCCGGGAGGTGGCTCTCGGTTGGGAGTCTCCCGTTCCGCAAAATCTCGAGAGCGGCCCCAATGTGGACATTCCGACCGACACCGCGACGATGGATATCCGTCGAACCGAGGAAAAGCTCAAGACCATTATCCTCGCCAGCGTTGAATTCGCCGACACCCCGCTCAAGGATGCCCTCACCTTCCTTCAGGAGCGCAGCGTCGAACTCGATATCAATGAGACCGATCCGACGAAGAAGGGCGTGAACATTATCCTCGATGCCGGTGCGTCGATGGCACCCGCCGCCGCGGCCCCTGCGCCCGCCGCTCCGGCAGCAGGCGGAGGGTTTGGCTTCGAAAACGCCGGCGGTGCCCCGGCTGCCGGAGGCGGCGGCGGTGGTGGTCTTGGTGACACTCGCATCACCCTTCGACTCACCAATGTTCCGCTCGCCGAGGCGCTGCGTTACACGACTTCGCTGGCGCAGTTGAAATACAAAGTGGAGCCTTTCGCGGTCAAGGTTGTCCCGGTATCGACCCCCGAAGCGGACATTTTCACCAACGTCTACGTCGTTCCTCCGACCTTCCTCTCGACCGACGGTGGTGGAGGGGCCGGAGGTGGTGGTGGTGCTGCGGCGGCAGATCCGTTCGCCGAGCCTGTGGCCGCTGGAGGTGGCGCTGCCCCTGGCGGTCGTCGGAACGCCAAGCAGATCCTCGAAAGCGCCGGAATCACCTTCGGTGCTGGTTCCAGCGCGATCTACAATGCAACCACGTCCCAGTTGATCGTGCGGAATACCCAAGATCAGATGGAACTCGTGGAGGCTTACATCGAGTCTATCGTGCAGGGGGTAGAGAAGCAGATTTACATCACCTCACGCTTTGTTGAGATCAGCGAGGAGGACGGCAGTGAACTGGGTTTCGATTGGCTCCTCGGACCCTTCAATTTCGGTTCCAATCCCCGCGTCTTCGGAGCCGGCGGCACCGTGGGCAACCAAGTCGGTACCGGGAGTGCTGGCGATTACAGCTTCGTCAACCCCGCTACTCAGATTCCGGTGGGTTTCAATAACGTGACCGCTGGACTTCGCTCAGGTTCACGTGCGATTGATGGCAACTCGATCGACGCCCTCATCTCTGAGGCGGCAGGTACGACCGGTTCAGGATCGGTGATGGCGCCTGCCGTTTTCGGTATCGCCGGAGTCTTCACAGATCCTCAGTTTCAGGTGATGATACGCGCCTTGGATCAAAAGAAGGGCGTGGATCTCCTCTCGGCTCCTTCGGTGATGGCCCGCAGCGGTCAGCGCGCCAAGATCGAAGTGATTCGCGAGTTCATCTACCCCACCGAATACGATCCGCCGGAGATTCCGAACCAGTTCGGGGGTAGTGTTGCTCTCGGTGGCGGTGGTGGCACCACGACAGGTGGTGGTTTCCCGGTGACCCCGGCGACCCCGACCGCTTTCGAAACTCGGAACACCGGTGTGACGCTGGAAGTGGATCCGGTTTTGGGTGCCGATGAGTTTACGATTGACCTGAACCTTGCTCCCGAGGTGGTCGAGTTTGACGGATTCATCAACTACGGCAGCCCGATTCTCACCTCTTCGGTGAACGCTCTCGGCCTCGTCCAACCGGTCGTAGTGACCGAGAACCGGATTGAGATGCCGATCTTCAACACCCGGAAGGTGACGACTCAGGTGACGATCTGGGATGGCCAGACCGTTGCCCTTGGTGGTCTTATCCGCGAGGATATCCAGGACGTGGAAGACAAGATTCCCTTCCTCGGCGATCTGCCGGTGGCAGGTAGGCTTTTCCGTTCGAGTGTTGAGCTCCACCTCAAGCGCAACCTGACGGTGTTTGTCCAGGCCCAGTTGATGGATCCTGCCGGCATGCCGATCAATGGTCGCCTCACCGATGAACCCCTTCCCGAGCCGGTTCCGCGTCCCCCGATCACGACGCCTGCCGCTTTTGCTCCTGGTTCGGTGCCCTACCAGAAGTGAAAGGGTCCCGGTCAACAGTTTCTCCCATTGAGTTCATGTGAGATGGAAAACGCGGTCCCTTGGGCCGCGTTTTTTTTTCCGGTTTGCTCTCGTCATGTTCGCTATCGCCATCACCGGTGGGGTCGCCTGCGGAAAGTCCGACTTCTCGCGTCGATTTCTGCGACTGGCAGAGGAAGGGAGGGTAGCGCTAATCGATTGCGACGAGGTAGTGCGTGAGATTTACGAGGAAAGGGAGTTTGCCGAGCGCCTGATTGCTGAAGCGGCCGAGCATGGAGGTAAGGTTCGCGGCCGCGACGGAAGGCTGGATCGGGTGACGCTCCGCGAACTCCTGTTTGATAATTCCCGATTCCGTGTCAGGGTTGAGGAGTTGGTGCATCCGTTGGTCTTCCAGCGGGTAACGGCTCAATTGAACGAGCTCTCCGATCGCGTTCGGATGGCTTTGATTGAAGTGCCGCTGCTCTACGAGGGAAATTTTCCGCTCAGGCGGGATTTGGATTTGGTGGTTGCCGCCTCACGGAGGACGCAACGACTCAGACTACTCGAAGATCGTGGCCTTGAGCCGCCTCTGGCTGAGCGAATCCTCGATGCGCAGATGCCTTTGGATGAAAAGATTCGAAAATGCGACATCACGGTTTGGAATGACGGAAGCGTCGAAGCCTTCGAGGCCCAGGTCGGCCACCTTTACAAACGTTGCGAAACGATTTTTACCTGAATGACAGAATCTCACACGCCCGAAACCTCGGACTCCCCATTGACCCTTGAGGACGAGGAGGTCAAGATCATTGCGGTCCCTGAGAAGGTCGATGTCAATGAGTTCCAGCGAAAGAGCCTGGCCGATTTGCATGACATCGCCCAGGAAATTGGATTGCGGGTGGCCGGGGTTCGTTCGAAGCACCACCTGATCTTTGAAATCCTGAGATTTTATGGGATCCGGGGCACGCTCATGGAGGCTGAAGGCTTCCTGGATTATTCGGGCGACAGTTTTGGATTCCTGCGGTGGCCCGATTTCAGCTTCGCCGCAAACGCTGACGACGTCTACATTGCGTCCAATTTTGTCAAAAAACATGAACTCCGTCCCGGGCAGCGGGTGAGGGGAGTGGTGCGTGCGCCGCGGGAACGGGAAAAGTTCCTCTCCGTGGATGAGGTCCTCGAGATCGAAGGGCGGCCCGTCGCGGAGTGGGAGAACCCTCCTCCCTTCGACGACCTGAAGGCGATGTTTCCCGCCGATCGGCTTATCCTCGAAACCCCGGGCAGCCCGGCGGTCTCGCCGCGGGTCATCGACCTGGTGGCCCCGTTGGGCAAAGGCCAAAGGGGGCTGATCGTTGCGCCACCGAGGGGAGGGAAGACCATCCTCCTGAAAAACATGGCGGTTTCGATTCATCAGAACAATCCAGAAGTGGAATTGATCGTGCTGCTCCTGGATGAGCGGCCCGAAGAAGTCACTGACTTCCGCGAAACGGTGAACGCCTCCATCTACAGCTCGACTTTTGACGAGTCATCCGACCGTCATATCGAGGTGGCGGACATGGTTCTGAACCGCGCCAAGCGCCTTGTGGAGATCGGGAAGGATGTGGTGGTATTGCTCGACAGCCTCACTCGTTTGGCCCGTGCCCACAACTCCGCCAGACAGTCGGGGAACGGTGGGGGGCATGGTGGAGGCGGCGGTCAGGGCAAGTTTCAACGCAACAACGGTGGCGGAGGCGGCCCGATTGGCAGTGGCGGGATTTCTCCGAAGGCGCTCGAGAGGTCTCGCAGGTTTTTTGGCGCGGCGCGGAATGTTGATGGCGGGGGGAGTTTGACGATCCTTGCCACCTGTCTGATCGAGACCGACAGCCGCATGGATGACGTGATCTTCGAAGAATTCAAAGGCACCGGAAATATGGAAATCACCTTGGATCGCGAGATGGCTGAATCGAGAATTTTCCCCGCGATCCACTTGCTGAAGAGCGGAACTCGGAAAGACGAGCTGCTCTATCATCCCGAGGAATACATGCGGATCAATTCGCTGCGAAAACAACTGGCGCAAAGGCCGGCCCCCGAGGCCATGGTCGTCTTGCTGAAGACGATTCGTTCGACCCGTTCGAACGCGGAGTTGCTCCTGCGTGGAATTCAGTGAGGATCATGACAACGGGCACTGAGGTGATAGGCTCATTGGAATCGGCATCCGAGACCTATATCGATGATGCCGCGGTTCTCGCAAAGTTCATCGCGGACGCGGATCGCGCGTGCAGTTTCGCTTCATGTGCCATTGATACCGAAGCGGACAGCATGCATTCGTATGAGACGAAGCTTTGTCTCATCCAGTTTGCGATTCCCGGCGCACTCGCGATCATCGACCCCCTCACGATCGGACCCGAGGGCCTCTCGGATTTTGTGCGTTTCGTCGATCGCTTCGAGGTGGTTTGGATGCACGGGGCCGATTACGACATTTCCTTGCTGAACAGCACGTTCTCCTGGGTGCCTCGCTCGATCTACGATACCCAGGTGGCTGCCCGCTTACTCGGGATCGGAAAGTTTGGCTTGGCCAACCTTCTCGAGGACGAATATGGAGTGAAGCTTTCCAAGCAGTCCCAGAAAGCGGATTGGAGCCGGCGGCCGCTCAGTGAAAAAATGCTCGATTACGCCTACAATGACGTCCGCTACCTCATCGACCTCGGTGAAAAGTATTTGAAGCGCCTCCAGGATATCGGTCGTCAGGATTGGTTTTTCGAGAGCTGTCAGGCGGCTCAGGAATCCGTCCTTGGAAGGAGTGGAAAATCGGAAGACGACCTTTGGAGGGTCAATGGATGGGGAAGGCTGGCCCCCAAGGGGCTTCATTATCTGAAGCATCTCTGGCTTTGGCGCGATGAAGAATGCCGGCGCTTGGATCGTCCCGCATTCAAGTTCCTGGGGAATCAGGAGCTCATTTCCATGGCCGTTGATCTTGAGGCAGGGAAGAGTGTCCATCCCCCTCATTATCTGCGTCCCGGACCGGTGCGTCGTCTTCATGAAGCCATTGAAGCCGCCAACCAGATCCAACCCCGCGAATATCCGGTCAAGCATCGGCGAGGCGACGGGCCGAGACTGGAGATTGACGAAAACCATCTTGAGAGAATCAGGAAGTTTCGTGATCAGAAGGCGGCCGAACTAGGCATCGAAGCGACGGTGATCGCCACCCGTTTTGCGATGGAGAGGCTTTCCTCCACCAACTTGCCGGATGGCGAGAAGCTGAGTTCTCTTCTCAACTGGCAGCGGGAATTGCTTGATTCGGGGATTTGAATCGTGTCTCGCCCGCGGTTTGGGGCGCCCGTAAAACAAAGCCGCCCTGCCCGAACGCAAGGGTCCGAGACGGGGCGGGGGATGGTCGGAACCCTAGGGCAATCAGTTGGACATCATTTTGTCCTTCTCGAGCTTGAGCCCCATTTTGCGATAGAGGGTCGCGATGCTCACGCCCAGCATGCTGGCTGTCTTTTCCCGGGATCCTCCATTGTATTTGAGGGTCTCGCGAATGAAGAGCTTCTCCTGCTTGCGGACGAAATCCGAGAGCCCCGCCCCGATCGGGAGGTGGTGAGTCGTCTTCTCGTCTTCATCGGTGATTTCCACCTTCTGGGCAACCTTGGGAGGCAGATCGATCGGGCGGATCCGGCCGCCTTCGGCGAAGGCGCAGGCCCGCTCCATGGCGTTCTGCAACTCACCGACATTTCCCGGCCAATTGTAGGTTTCGAGAAGACGTTTCGCATACTTGTCGATCTCCGGAACCGGGGTGCCGGTCTGCTCGGCGTGGCGGGCAAGGAAATGCTCGGCAAGGAGCGCGATGTCTTCAACACGGCTCCGGAGCGGGGGCACTTCAATCGGGATAACCGAGATCTTGTAGAAGAGATCTTCCCGGAACGTGCCGGCATTGACGTAATCTTGAAGAGGCTTTGCCGATGAGGCGAGAACGCGGACATCCATTTTGGCGGGGAGATCTCCGGACGACCTCCTCGCGGAGATTTCCTCGATGAATGACTCCAATTTCGATTGGAGCCGCATCGGAAGAATCTGGATCTCTTCGAGAAGGACCGTTCCACCGGCCGCACGGGCGAAAAGGGTTTCAGCTTTCCCGTTCTGGCTCCCGAAGAGTTCGGCTTCGAGCAGATCCTCGGGCAGAGCCGAGCACTGCAACACTTTGAAGGGCCCCGCGGAGCGACGGCTCGCATTGTGGAGGCTTCGCGCCACCATCCGCTTGCCCGATCCAAACTCACCCTCGAGCAGCACGGGGGAGTCGCTGTCGGCGATCTTTTCGATGATCTTCTGGATTTCCCGGATCTTCGGGCTTTCCCCGATCATTGCCGCCGATGGCTGGGCAATGACCGACGTTTGGAATCCCTCAATTCCCGCACCGTCGGCGGCACGGCGAGATTGCACGGCCAGTTCAACCGTTTTCTGCAGATCGGCAAGTTCAAAAGGCTTGGTGAGATAGTCGAAAGCCCCAAGGCGCATCGCTTCGACCGCAGACTCGATCGTGGCGTTTCCCGTAACCATGATCACCTGGACCGAGGGATGGTGTTCGTTTCCATATCGAATGACATCGAGGCCGTCCATGTCGCCGAGTTTCAGATCGACAATCATGAGATCGGGTTTGTCAGAGTCGAGTGCGATCATCGCATCGCGTCCGGTGAGGACTTCTTTGACCTGGTGTCCCTGCATGCGGCAGGATTTTCCAATCAGGTTGAGAATGGGGGCTTCATCATCGATGACAAGGATCTTGGCCATAGCTGAGTGGGGTGGTGAGAAAAGGAAGGTTCGTTGAATGGTTAACGACGTTAAATACTACGGAGACCTTAAGTAAAGCAACTGGAAAATCTCAAAAATGCAAAAATCGCTCTCAAATTTGTCCTCATGCGGGCATTTATTGCGGTTGTGGAAGCCTCGGAGCCATCCGATCGAGCTTGTGGGAAGGCTCTCGTTGAGAATTGCACCGATTGAAGTTAATATTTCCTCAGTTAATTCTAAGATCTCCTCCGGCGGTGCGTTCCAAGCGTTGTAATCATCGCTACCGATGTCCGCCCTTCCTCTATCATTCATGGAAGTTTCGCCTCGCGAACTCGTGGAATCCGCCCAAGCGGATTTCGAAGGCCCGCTGACGGGCTATGCCGCGGGCCTTCTCGGGGGGGATTGGGATCGGGCGCGAGATGTCGTGCAAGACACGTTTATCAAGCTCCACCGTCAGGACCCCGCCTTGATTCAGGGGCGTCTCAAGAGTTGGCTCTACACGGTTTGCCGCAATCGGTCGATCGACGTGCTGCGGAAGGAAAACCCGATGATTTCGACCTCCGGGGATGCCTTCGAGAATCTTAACGATTCTTCCCCCGATCCCTCGCGGGCAATGGAGGATCGGGAGCGCCATTCGGAAGTGATGGGATTGCTCGAAAAGCTCCCCGAAAACCAACGCGAAGTCATCCGACTCAAATTCCAAGGCGACCTCAGCTACAAGGAAATCTCGGATGTGACCGGCCTCAGCGTCAGCAATGTCGGATTTCTCATTCACACCGGGATCAAGCGCCTGCGATCACTCATGGGAGTTGAACTCGACCCATCCTGAATTTCTCTGTTTTTCCAACCTGCCAAACTGCCTCCTCTATGCACCGCGAACCTGTCAATTCCGACGATCCTCAAATGACGGCCTATGCCTTGGGTGAACTTACTGTCGCCGAGGCCGCCGAATTCGAAGCCCGGCTTCAGGATTCTCCCAAAGCCCGTCGGGAGCTCGGTGAAATGCGCCAGATCATGGCGCTCCTGAGCGAAGGGCTCAGGGGAGAGTGGGAGGGAGAATCTCCAGTGAAAGGATTGCGTGTTTTTGAGCCGGTTCTCTTACCCGAGCCCGTTTCGGATGCGGTGGTGATCGAGGGGCAGTTTCGCCCGGTCCGGCGCTCTCTTGCCGCTGCGGCAGCGGTTGCAGCGATTTTGTTATTCGGGGGGGCGGCGTTTCTGTCACAACGTTCCGGTCTCTTCGACGGCGCTCCGGTAAAAGGGCTGGCGGCAGTTGACCTGTCGGGGGGCGGCAGCCTCTCGGGGGCTGCCTTGCATGTGCCGCAACTCCTTCTTGCAGAAGAAATTGAAGACCCTTCCTCTCTCGATTTGGTGGGAGGTGTCGAGGCGAATCATCTTCCGGTGGATGCGAGTTATCTTGAATCCGATTCCGTGATCCCCGCGTCTTTCCAACCGGCGGGTGCCGGGCCTCGGTTCTTTTCCTCGGATCGGTCAGTGACGGTGGAGCGGGTGGACTCCTATCTCCCGCCGCTGGGGGGCCTCTCAACAACGCGCAATCCCTCTACCGGTATGATTGAGCGTCGCCTTGGGCGTGGATTGAAAGAGGGCGACGCTCCTTCTTCCAGTGTTCTGGTCAGTGGTTATGTCACGATGGGCGGGACCGAGAACGGTGCTCCCCGCCTCCAGGGTGGATTCCGCCCGGTCTCGATCAGTGGCAACCCGGTCGTGAACGAAGAGAGCGATCTGCGCCTGCTCGCTGATTTGAACGGTTTGAAGAAGGAGCTGTCAACCATGATCAGCGAAATGCCGAGCGATTCCGAGGAGCGTGCTGGATTGGAGCGTGCGCTGGAACGGAGCGAACGCATCGCCACGCAGTTGAAAAGGGAGTTATCCCGCTGATCCCATTTTAGAATTTCGGCCAAACCGGGTTTGGTCGTGGACGTAATCCTGGGGAGCCAGGCGGAGAAATCCGCCTGGCTCTTTCGTATCCGGACCGGACGCCTCCCGAATCTTGAAGAACCGTCCGCGAAAAATCATTCGTATATCTTGAATTCTTGGGAGGATTGGTGATGATGGTCTTCCTCCAGGGGGAAATCTGTTTTGAATCCGACCAAGCCCGACTCCGCACCCCGATTTGAATCCGCCGCTTCCGACGGGGGAGGGATCTTGGCGAAAATCGATCTTGGTTCCCCGCCTTTCAGTGATCAGATCTTTTCCCGCGAGACGCTTGAGAAGGGGCGCTGGATCCTCAGGAATGGCACCGTCCGGGTCGTGACTGCCAATGTTCAGGGAAGTTTTGCCGGGGTTTTCGGCCAAGTGATCGAGGGTCAATCCGGGCCGAAGTCGGAGGTTAGCATTGTCGTTCATCACGGAGAAGAGGGTTGGAGGGTCGATGGGCGCAGCGACCGGATCAAGTCGAGGAACAACGAGCACGTCGTGGCGCTTCTGATGGCTGCGATGGTGGAGAAAGGGGTTGTCAGGGACCTTTCTTTCGGTCTCGGACGAAACCGATGCGGAATTCATCTCATCTCCGCCGATGTTCGGGCGGGAATCCTGCATTGGGATGATTCGGATGCCAGGGCGGTGTTGGAAAACATGCCACTCGCACGGGTCGACGGGGCGGATCCGCGCATTGAAGGGCGGCTGCGCGCGATGGGGCTGAAGCGGCTCGTGGAGCTATACCCTTGGGACGAGATCGTTCCTGAATATCGTCAGTGTTACGCCTACTCGGCGATCCGGAGAGGGATGCAGGAGGTCTTCTGGGCCGACTTCCTCGCGAACCGTCGCATCGAACTCGAGGAGCTTGACTGCCTCATTACGACGGATCCGGGGTTCGGATTGCGGGTTCTCGAGCCTCTCGACTATTACGGCGAGATCCATGAGGAGGAGGAGGTCGATTGGTTCGGTTTTGAATACGGCATCCGCAGTGGTGGCGAAAAGATCAATCTCCTGCCTTGTCTCGTCAGATACTTGGAAAGCAAGCCTTCTGGCATCTCCTTCTCGGGTTTGGAAAAGACCGATCTGCAGAGAAAGATCCCGATCCAGCTTGGGGATACGGGGAACTTTGTCGCCATTCCGGCAAAGAAACTCCAGACCATCCTGGGTCTTCTCACGGAGCTTTTCGACCTCCACCCCGTCAATAAGGAGGGGAAAGTGCGGCTGCATTCCGTGAGGGCGGCGCAATTGACCCGCTACGTGGGGGAGGAGGCGATTGTCGACGAGGCTCCCGAAGCCCTGCGAAAAAGGGCGGAGGAGCTCGAGAGCCTCAAGCCGACGGTTTCGCCCGAGGCCCCCAAGGAATTCCTCGCCAGTCTCAGGCCCTATCAGCAGGACGGATTCGAGTGGCTGCAGTTCCTCCGCGAGCAGGGCCTCGGCGGTATCCTCGCCGATGATATGGGACTCGGGAAAACCGTTCAGACCCTCTGTCATCTTCACTGCGAAAAGATGAGCGGCCGGGCCGATCTGCCGAGCCTGATCCTCGCACCGAAAAGTGTCGTGCCGAATTGGGAAAAAGAAGCTAAGAAGTTTGCCCCCTCTTTGCGCGTCCTCTCCCTTCAGGGGGCGAACCGGAAGAAATACTACTCGATCCTGAGGCATTGCGACCTCGTCGTTACGTCATACCCGGTTCTCTTCCGGGATGCCGAGGAGATCTTGAATCAAAAGTTCCACTACGTCGTCCTCGACGAGGCGCACACGATCAAGAACACGGCATCCCAAGTCACCAAGGTTGCCTGGAAAATCGATGCCCGGCATCGTCTCTGCCTCTCCGGAACGCCGATTGAAAATCACCTTGGGGAGCTCTGGTCGCTTTTTCAGTTTCTCACCCCCGGATTCCTCGGGACGGAGGAGAGCTTCAACCGCTGTTTTCGCGTGCCGATTGAAAAGAACCGGGACGAGGGCCTCCGCAAGCGTCTCGCCGAGCGCGTCGCCCCGCTCATGCTGCGGCGCACCAAGTCCCTCGTGGCCCACGATTTGCCCCCGAAGACGGAAATCATACGCTCCGTCGAACTTCATCCCAAGCAAGTCGAGCTCTACGAGGCGGTGCGCGCCGCCGTCAGCCGGGAGGTGCACGAGGAAATCGCTCGGCTCGGAGCGGAGCGCAGTAAGTTGCTCGTGCTCGATGCGTTGCTGAAGTTGCGTCAAGTCTGCAACCATCCGCAGCTTCTCAAGATGCCCTCCGCCCAGAAGGCGAAGACCTCTGCGAAAATGGACCTCTTTATGGAGTGGATCCCGTCCATGGTGAAAGAGGGAAGGCGGATTCTCGTTTTCTCGCAGTTCACCGGGATGCTTTCCATCCTCGAGCAGGCCCTCACCAAGGAAGGGATCAAATTCCTCACCCTCACTGGGCAATCGAAAGATCGGGGCCAGCTCTGCGACGACTTCCAAGCCGGCAAAGCTCCGGTGTTCTTGATCAGTCTCCGCGCGGGAGGCACAGGCCTCAC
>DGXY01000126.1:0-16832 GCA_002396885.1 Akkermansiaceae bacterium UBA5020 | reverse complement strand
GCTCACCGCCGCCGACACGGTGATCCACTTCGATCCTTGGTGGAATCCCGCTTTGGAGGCCCAGGCAACCGACCGTGCCTATCGGATCGGACAGAAAAACCCGGTTTTCGTCTACAAGCTGATCACCGAGGGAACCATCGAGGAGAAGATCCTGATGCTGCAACAGAAGAAGCGTGCCCTCTTCGAGGGCATTCTCGACGGCACTCCGCAAAAACTTTCCTTCTCCGAGGATGAGCTCGAGGACCTTCTTGCTCCGATGAAGTGAGCGGGACGGTCCAGGTTTTATTCGTAGACCAGACCGGGAACCTTCCCGTGGGCGACGAGGCGTCCGCGCTCCGTATCGAGTTCGAAAATGTCGACACCCGCTCCGGTGAGACCCGTGGTGGATTTGCTGCGCGCACCGAAGACGTAGTGCTTGTCGTTGGCCGGGTCATAGCCCATGTAAAGCATCACGTGCGAGACGCGGTGCCCTGACTTCCACGTGCCTCCCCAGAAAATCAGATCGCCCGGGGAAAGCTTTTTGAGGAGCTTGGATGAGGCGGTCTTTCCGTAGACGTCATCGAGAAGGTTTTTGCGCTTCAGCCAGTAGTATTGGTCGTAGGAGGTTCTCGGAACGTCGTCGATTCCGATGCGTTTCAGAAGAAATTGGATCGTCGAGGAACAATCCAAACCACCGGTATCAGGATCATCCGCGCCAAACACGTAGCTGAGTTTTTTACCCGCCAGCGCGTGGGCTTCTTCGCGGAGTTGTGTCAGGGTGGGACCGTTCGTTTTGGTCTTCGACTCTTCGATCGAGGTTTCAGGTTTGGTTTCCGAGCCGCCGGTGATTCGATCGCTGTCGGAAGTCTCCGCAGGGGAGGCGGGATCGGGAAGATCGGCCGACACCGGCTCCGGGGGAAGCATCGATTCCGGGGCTGCGGGTTCCGGCAAGACAGGAACGGGGGTATCCGAAGTGAGAGCGGCGGAGGTTGAGGCGGGGACGGACTCCGGGATCGGCGGAGGGGGGATGGTTAGCCGGACCGTTTGCGATTTCATCTTATCCATGCCACCGCGGACATTCTGCTTGATCGGCACAACCGGACGAAAAGACCGTTCACGGGGGGCGGAGGGACCTGCCTCCAGCACGGAAGTCAATCCCGCGCCCAGAAGCAGGGCGGCGGAGAGGATCATTGGGTAGGGGAAATAACACATAATTTAAAATTTAATTTAAATTAATAAAATGGAAACAAAATTTTATAAATTTCAGGCGCTATCGTCTGCCTCACTCGCGCTGACCAGCGTTTCCGGCACGGTCACCCTGGTTTACCGCGGACTGTGCCCTTGGGCCCTTCGGTTCCGCTTGCCCGCTGGAGGTTGAGGGGGCGGTTCGATGTCACACCTCGCGAAGGTCCGCCAAGGGCCTGGGGGCCAGGGGGTTCTGGAAACACGAAGAGTCTTCCGCCCGGAGGGAGGCCGGTCTATGGCAAGGAATCGCGGAAGGCCTCGAACTCCGCCTCGTCCATTTCGACGAGGTGCCGCGGCTCGGGGAAGCTGCCGGATTGGACATCGGCGACATACTCCCGGAACGCAGCAATGCGCTCCTCCTGGAGGCGGCGATATTCGGCGAGAAAGTTCCGGTAGGCTTTAGCGTGACGAGGGAGGCGTTCGTCGTATTCGCCGAGGAGGTCGTCGGAGAAGAGGAATTGGGTGTCGCAACCTGAGCCAGAGCCGAGGGACATCAAGATCAAGGTGGTGTTCCGCGAGAGAAACTCGGCAAGTCGATGCGGAACGACTTCCAGCTCGGCGGCGTAGGCGCCCGCGCTCTCCAATTCCTTCATTTGGCGGTAGAGGCTCCTCGCTTCTTCCGCCGTCTTACCAATGGCACGGTAGTCTGTCCAAGTGACATGTCGGGGGACGAGTCCGAGGTGACCGACCACGGGAATGCCTTCGCGAGCCATGCCCTCGATGATCCAAGGGCTCGCCGAGCAGTAGACCGAACTGGCCCCGAGTTCGAGGGCGCGGAAGCCGATGCGGATCGCCTCTTCCCGCGAGCTCAGCCCGTGGGGCGTCGATCCCGAGAGAAAGCTTGCCGGAGCGGCCTCGACCAGCATCGGGAGACGGGCCTGCGCCTCCGGCGTGTCAAAGGGGCAGCTCATCAGATCGATTCCAGCGGCCTCTGCCGCGGCCGCCTCGTCGGGTGATTTGACGTGGATATGGGTCAGCACGCGTTTCCCTTTGAGGCGGCGGAGTTCGTGAACCGTGAATTTCTTGCGGGGGCGGAGCATGACAAGCGTCAGGTTAGCGGCGGCGAGCTGGGTTTGTAAAAACAAATCTCCACCGGCGGAGTGGCTCGTGGGGGATCGCCGTTTCGAGAGTGGCAGGAACGCCTAGAGGACGGGAAAGCGTCGCTCTTCGCCCTTCAGAAACCGGGCGATCTCCCCGGCTGCCTCCAATCGTCCCCGCCGCCGTTGCTCGCGGGTGGCGCCACCAGTGTGCGGCGTCAGGACCACGTTCTCCATCGTGAAGAGGGCCTCGTTCACGATCGGCTCTTCCTCGTAGACGTCGAGCGCCGCTCCGGCGAGGTGACCGGACTGAAGGGCAGCGACGAGGGCGGCTTCGTCCATCACCTTGCCACGGGCGACGTTGATAAAGAAGGCGCCTGGCTTCATCATCGCGAGGCGTTCCGCGTTGATGAGATGGCGGGTCTCGGCAGTGAGGGGCACCAGCACGACGACGAGATCCGATTCCGCGAGGAGGGTTTCGAGTGGTCGATAGCCGTGATGATCATGCGGCGTCGATTTCGTGTGGATCACCTCCATGTCGAAAGCGCGGGCACGGGCCTCGACCATCTTCGCGATGCGGCCGTAGCCGATGATGCCGAGGGTTTTGCCGCCGAGCAAGGTGCCCTCCCAGCGGAGCGGTTCCATGCCGCGGCGCGCCCAGTCGCCGGTGCGGACAAAGCGGTCGCCCTCGGCGAGGCGGCGGGTCAGCGAGAGCATCAGCCCGAGGGTGTGATCGGCGGTCGACTCGGCGAAGGCGGCGGGGGTGTTGCTGGCGGCGATGCCGCGTTGGCGGAGCTCGGCGAGGTCGAGATTGTCGATCCCCATGGCCGCGTTGGCGACAAAACGAAGAGACTTTGCCGCGTCGAGGAATTCGGCATCGACGCGCAGCTCCCCTTGCGAGAGCACTGCGACGCAGTCGCCGATCGCTTCGAGGACCTGCGCGCGGGGAGCCGCTTTCACCCCGTTGTCGGGCATGAGGATTTCAGCGATCCCGTCGAGCGGTGAAAGATGTTCGAGGGGAATGTGGACGGTCACAAAAATGCGGGGCAGAGAGGAAGTCATGGATGGAAGGGAGAAAAAGAACGGCGCTTGCTCGCGAGGACAAGCGGAAATTGGGGCGCTTCCGCGTGTCGCGGGAAGGGTGAGTCGCTTTTCCGGAAATCCCTCTCGCCAAGGTCCGAAAGATGGAGTATTGAAAAGGAATCACGCCCATTGCATCGGGCATCTGTCAGGTTCGTCGCTTCCAGGATCCGGTCCCGGCTCGAATCCCGCCTTCTGCGGGCGGACCTCCCGGAAAAGCATCGAGTAATATGAAGTTATTTGTCGGAAACCTGTCCTACGATCTCAGCGATGGCGAGCTGCGCGCCGCTTTTGCCGAGTTCGAGCCCGTCTTGGAGTTTCACCGTCCGCAGGATCGCGAGACGGGCAAGCCGAGAGGTTTTGCCTTCGTCACCCTCGCTGATGACGAGAAAGGGATGGCCGCGATCGCCGCGCTCAATAACAAGCCGCTCGGCGGCCGCGAATTGAAAGTGAACGAGGCCGAGGATCGCCGTGGTTTCACGCCCGTGCGCTCGCACCGGCAGGACAACGACGATCCCACCGTCGGCGCGCTTCCCCGCATCGACAATCGTCCGGTCGGCAAGGACGGGCAGAAGGTTCGTTACAAGTCGATCTGATCGTCTCACCGCGTCTTCGCCGCTGCGACCGAAACGTCGCGGCGCTCTTCCATTTTCGCCAGTCGGGTGAGAACGGACGCCTGATGTCCTACGATTTCGGGCCCTGCCGCTCGAGACCGTCGTAGACGCCGAAGTCATTGAACCAGATTCGCTTCGCCCAGCGGTAGACCGGGTGTTTCTCCGGGATTTCCTCACCTGTGGGGAGCCACTGGCTGTTGCGCGGCGTCATCGCCTCGAGCTCGGCGATGGCCGTCTGGCGAATCGTTGTGTCGGTGGCGTGGTGCTTTTCCGCGAGCGCCTTGACGAGATCGGGCCGTTCGAGGACGATGCACCCGCGGGTGTGCTGCGCCGCCGTCTCGCGGAAGTCGCGGAGGAATTCGGATTTTGTCAGGGTCTCGTAGATCGAGCCGTCACGCACGTTGTCGGTCGCGAACTGGATGATGGGACAGGGCTCGATCGCTCCGGTGGGGGAGATGTGGTGCGAGATCCCGTTGGCCATGGGGCAGAGGGCGCGACCTTCGCCGTCATAGTAGGCGTCGATGATGCCAAGAGGCAGCTTCACACGCATGTCCACGACGAACTGCCGCACACGGCGCGCCTGCTCCGGCGTCAGGGCGAGATCCTCGTTCGGTTTCGGACCGACGGGACGATAGCTGTGATACCAGGCATAGTGAACGCCGCGGTCGATCAGCTGTCGCAGCCATTTCTCGGTGAGGAGCTCGTCGATGTTTGTCTGGCAGAGGCTCGTGGCGACTCCGGTGAGGAGTTTGTTTTCGAGGCAATGATCCAGCCCCTTGAGGGTACGGTTGAGGACGTCCTTGCCGCCGCGGCGCTCGTTCGCGACGAGCTCGGTGCCCTCGATCGAGATGAGGGGGGTCGCATTGCCGAGTTGGCGGAGCTGCTTCGCCTTCTTCTCGGTGATCATCTGCCCGTTGGTGAAGACCTGGAAGAAGCAATCGGGATGTTCGGCGAGGAAGTCGAGCAGTCCCGGATGCATGAAAGGCTCTCCTCCGAGGATGCCGAAGAAGGAGTTCCCGTGCGCCTTGGCCTCGTTGACGACCTTGTTGAGGTCCTCGAGATCCAGCTTCACCTGCGGTTTGTCGACATCGACCCAGCAGCCCTGACAGCGCAGGTTGCAACTGTTGAGGATGGAGAGGTAGAGAAAGGGCGGGAAGTAGATCCCATCCCGCATCCGTTCCTTGTAGAGATTGACCGAACGGATCCCCTTCACCCCGAAATTCCACATGAACTTGGCGAGATGCCGTTTGTCCGCGGTGCGGAGAATGCGGCCGGCATATTGGAGGCTGGGGAGGATCATGGGGAGGTTTTCAGGCTGAAGTTTTCAGTTTTCAGCCATTCAAGAAAGGCACTTCAGGGCCGAGTCCACCGTCGCTGCGTCGTGCACGATGGCGTGCAGGGCCTTGGCGATTTTGGCGGGCTTGGAATGCTGCCAGACGTTACGTCCCACGGCGATGCCGATGGCACCCCCATCGATGGCCTTTTTCACCATCTCGAGGAGGGCGCGGTCATCCCCCATGGCCGCTCCTCCGAGGACGATGACAGGCACAAAGCAGGCCTCGACGATGGCGCGGAACTCGTCGGCGCTCGCCCCGGTGGGGAAGGCGGTCTTGACGATATCGGATCCCAGCTCGGCCGCGGCGCGCACGGTGTAACCGATATTCTCGAGGGTGTAGTCGGCCGGACGCCCGATGCCGAAAGGCAGCGCCTCGAGGATCACCGGCACGTCGGCGTCGAGGCTCTCGGCGATCAGCTCGGCCGCTTCGCGGAAGATGCCCGCCTCGTTCGTGTGGTGCGTGTAGAGCATGTTCATCATCGCGTGGGCGCCGCAGGTGAGAGCTTCATCGGCGCCGTAGAGGCGGTAGCTGCCCTCGTCGAGGTTTTCGCCGTAGCGTGGCTTGTAGCAGTCGGTGCGCAGGCAGACGCCCTTGCCCTCGAGAGCCTCGGCGGCGGCGAAGGCGAGACCGAGATTGACGACGTAGCCGTCCACGACAGGATTCAGTTGCTCGATCAAGGCGATCGGATCCTCCAGTCCTGGCACGGGAATGGCGGTGCCGTGGTCGATGGGGAGGATGACGGTGCGTCCGTCGGACTGGAGAAAGCGGGCGAGGTGTTGATCACGATCCATGTCCCGTAAAGGGAGCCGCGATCCGCCGCAGGGTCAAGGTGCGGGTTTCTCCTTCGCTTCGTTTGGCGAGGCACCGATCTTCAGGTAAGGCCGGATTTTGGCGAGCGTGGCGGGCCCGATCCCGGGCACATCGTCGAGCTGCTCGATGGTGCGAAAGGGACGCCTTTTGATGACTTCGTCGGCAAGGGATTCACGCAGCCCGGTGCGGACGAGCTCTTCGAGCGAGGCAGCGTTGAGGTCGACCGGCTCCTCCAGCGGGGCGAGGGTGAAGGCGTCGTCGATGGCCTCGAGGGCGCGCAGCTCCTCGCGCTGTTCGCGGCGCATCGCGACGAGTTTTTCGGGTTCGCAATGCTTCCAGAGGCCCCGGCCAAGGAGAGCGGCGGAGAGCTCGGCATCTTCCAACTCGGCCTGCCAGTCGTCGCGCTTCGTGCCATCCGGACGCGATCTCCCGAACCCAAAGGCTCGGGCTAACCCCTCCTCGACCAGCCATTCGCCGAGGTCGCGGCCGCCCGAAGGCGTGATGAAGGCATAATGGCGAGGCGAACCCGAGCGACCCGGGGCTTTGGAGAAGGAAGTGTGAACCGTGAACGGTTCGGCGAGGATCTCCGCCACCCTTCGCTTCGCCTCGACGCCGCACTGGTGGGCGAGCCCGAAATCCTCCACGCCAAAGTATCGCGCCTGCTCGCGGAGACGGCGTTTTCCGGTCACATCGGCCACATCGGTCTCGAGGCAATCGACGAAGTAAAGACGCAGCACCGTCTCCCGGCCATCGGGCAGGCGGACGACGAAGGAATCGCCATCCGCCCAGTCCGTCGCCACATATCGACAACCTTCGAGGGACTGCAGGGGCTCTTGCGCCCCGGCGGGGGTGAACGTCAGCGCGAGGCCGACGGCCACAAGCCCTAGCAGGGCAAGGGAGGCTTTAGCGGGCGAGCCCGGGGAAACTTTCGACATACTGGATCTTAAAATCCGGAAAGCTGTCCACAATCTGTATTTTGAAATCCGGGAAGCTTTCCACGATCTGCCATTTGCCGACGGAATCCGGGAACGCGTTGACCTTCACCACCTTCAGGTCCGGGAAGGCCGTCACCACCTTCACCTGATAATCCGGAAAGCTCGTGACGAACTGGATCTTTCCGTAGACCTTCGCGATCGCCGAGGAGGAGAGGGGATTCTTCGCGGAAAGTGGCAAGGCGAGGAAGAGGGCGGAGCCAAAGAGCAGCAGGGCGAGATCGCGAGGGGTGAGGCGGTTCATGGCGAAGGGACGGATGACCCGGTCTGGTCATTCAAGCAAACCGAAAACATCCCCGGACGCTCCCACTCCATCTCGACCGATCCGCCCCCGGCACCCGAAAGGGTGGGGGATGCCGATTGACGCGCTCCGATCCGGCCGGTATTTTACCGAAGGTCCCTGTTTCAATCCGGGATCCTCCTTACCATGAAAAAACTCTGGATGACGAAGGTCGGGCTCGCGGCACTGCTGCTGGCGGGCGTGGTGGATGCAGGCGCGGATGATCTCGTCGCCCGCATCGGATTCATCGGATCCATTTACAACAACCAGGCCCGTCAGGCGCTCACCGGGACGGTCGGGGGCACAGGCGAGTATGGGAAGCTCAATCTCGAAGTCGACCTCCGCGGCACCATGACGAGCGAGGTGGGAACGCGGGTCCCCGAGGCGCGCCTCACGGGAACGTATCCTGTCGAGATCGTGCTCAAGGTCAGCAAGTCAGGGGTCAACGTTTCGGATTCTTTCACCACGAACATCAAGGTGAGCCGTCGCTGGATCACCTTCGGCGAGTATGGCTCGATCCGCTTGGTCCGGCCCATTGATCCTCGCAAGATCGGACGCCAGCGCGTCCGCGGTTCCGGGATTCTCAAATACGACTTCTGAGGTCCAGCCTCCGAGTTCCTCCGCCCCGACGAACGGTCGGGGAGTGGAGCATAGCGGATTCGAACCGCTGACCCCTTGCATGCCATGCAAGTGCTCTACCAACTGAGCTAATGCCCCGTTTCCGGGGTCCCTTTCGGGACGGGTCGGGAGATTGCTACAGATTTTCAGGTTACGCAAACGGAAAATCAGGGGAAACGAAGGCCCTCGGCCCCTCGATGAGGTGGCCGCGGCGCCCCGCGGGCCTCACCCTGCCGCAGCGAAGCGCCCGCAGGGAAGCGATTCGAGGTGACTTCGTCTCTGCCCGGCGCCCCGTGGCCTCGAGGCCGAGGTCCGGGTCAAAAATCTCCCTCCCGGTCGGCTTCCTGGCGCGAAAGCCGTCCCCCGCGGGTCCGGTGCCAGACCCCCTGCCGTAGTCCCACCCCCTTCGGAATTTCCGGGGCCGGGAATTGCATTTTCTGCGCGAGCGGCGACATCGATTCGCTGGATCCGCGCCCCCCTCGAGGGGTCGTGGTGACACCGATGCCACGCACCGCCGACCGATTCGTGAATGGCACGATTCTCGCTCTGCGCGTCATGTTTTTACATGAGGATACAAGTTGAAAGCTCCCTCCATTCCCTACGGATTCGATTCCCGACAGCCGGCGATCGCTGCCGTGGCCCCTTGATCCGATGAGTCAAAAGCGCAAACCCTGCCTCACCTGCGGCTCTCCCCGCAAGCCGGACGACGCGAGGTGCCCGAATTGCGGCAAAACCTCGAGAGAAGTCTTCGTGGACTTGCTGCAGACCCAGGGCTGCTTTGTCTTGATCATTCTGCTGATCGGATTGCTGGGGCTGCTGCTGAAGTATCTGGGCTTTCTGCCCGATCAGTGAGGGAGGGGAGGCTTTGGCCCTTGCGATGGCACGGGTTCGTCCGTTCGCGCAGTTTTCGGACTTTGTTTTTCTCGTTACCTTTTCGCTCTTGTCAGTTTGTTCTTTTCTGAAGTATTGCCGAGTTCGCAACCCACCTTGATGAACGCCTCCCGTCCCGCCGCCCTGTTGTTTCTCCGGTCACTGATCCTCGCCTTGGTGTGGGGCGGAGCGGTCGTGTCGGTTCAGGCGGCCACTCTGGCCTAATCGAAGCGAACGCCACCGACGATCCCGCCCGATCCGACACCGTCCGATACTAAGTGACGACGACGCCTTGAGGCGGGCCCAAGAACCGCCGAGGCCCATGGGAATGCCACCGTTTTTCGACGCGACGAAAAAAAGTTGACCAGTAGCCCCAATCCAAGCAAATCTTTCTCAATTGCCTCTAGGCGTCCCTGAAGACTTCCCGATCCACTCCATCCCCGGGCCTCCGGTGGATTGGGACTTGAGGGATGAAGAGGGACGTCTGGACATCCATCCAACCCCGATTCCGCCCATGCATCGCCGATTCCTGACCCGACCCGTTCTCGTCTGGCTTCTTTTCCTTGGATTCGCCTGTTGTCTACCCGGTCCTTTGAGTCTGCTCCCGAGCGTCCAAGCTGCCTCGGAGGGCGCCTCGGATCGCATCATCAAGCGGCTGAAGAAACAGATCGCGGCCCTCAAGAAGCAGCTCGCGGTGGCGCTGACGCCGGCGGCCTTCATCGAGATGGTGACGGTGGGGAATCCGGGGAACCCCACCGATGCGGGGAACACGAGCGACCCGAGTGTCTTTGGAGCGGTGACGGCCACCTTCCAGATCGGGAAATTCGAAGTGACCAATGCGCAGTATGTCGAGTTTCTCAACGCGACAGCGGTGACCGACACGAATGGTCTGTTTCATCTGGACATGGAAACGGATGCGCGGGGCGGGATCGTGCAATTTGGCAAATCCGGGAATTTCCGCTACGCGGCGCGGTCGGGAATGGGCGACAAGCCGGTCATTTTTGTGGATTTTTGGGACTGCTGCCGTTTCTGCAACTGGCTGCACAACGGGCGACCGAGCGGGGCGCAGGGAGCGGCGACGACGGAGTTCGGCGCTTATGATCTGACCGTCCCGGCGAAGCTCGCGGACAACTCGGTCGTGCGATTGCCGGGCGCGAAATTTTTCCTGCCGTCGGAAAGCCAGTGGTACAAGGCGGCGTATCACCAGCCGGCGTCTGTCGGCGGAGACGCAGATGGATACTGGCTCTATCCGATGATGAGCAATGCCATTCCGACTGTGGCGTCGGTGAACGCGATCGGGGAAATCGAGCCCGATGCGGCCAATATCGCGAATTATCTTCTTGGAGCGGATTGGGATTCCAATGGCGATGACACCAGTGAAAACGGAAACCTGACGGCGGTGGGCAGCGGAGGTGCCGGAAGCGCCAGCTTCTATGGAGCCTTCGACATGGGGGGAAACGTTTACGAGTGGAATGAGACGGTGATCAGTGGTTCGTTCCGGGGGCTTCGCGGCGGCGCGTGGGAGGATCCCGAGGGTGGCATGCATGCCCCCGCCCGTTTTCTCTTCACCCCCAATGTCGCGATTCACGTGCTCGGTTTCCGCGTGGCGAGCCCCTGAAAGGCACCGAAGACCGGGGAAGGGTTAAACCAAAAGCGCCTCAAGCAACGCTGGTCAGGACTGTGTGCCGCGCCTCGCACGGCGCCGATCTCAACCCGCCGCGCTCTCGAGACTCCATGTCAGGGTCAGGCCCATGCCGTGGGGCAGGGGAATGACGGGGCCTTCTGCGGTGACTTGTGGCGTCGTCGTGGATGGCGTGCGCACGAGGGTGAAGGTCTCCGCCGAGGCGGGGAATCCGTAGAAGGCGGGCCCGTTCGTGCTGAGGAATCGGACGAAGGCGTCGCGTCCGGCTGCCGATCCGAGATCGGCCCCGGCCTCCTCGAAGGCCATCGCGTAGAGCTGGGGAGCGCAGCCTCCGGTGTAACAACCGGCCGCGCAGCCGCATTCGGTCGCCTTGGTGGTGTGGGGCGCGCTGTCGGTGCCGGCAAAGAAACGCGTCTGGCCCGGCGAGAGCACCGCCGCGCGCAGGGCGGCGCGGTCTGCCTCGAACTTCACGAGGGGCAGGCAGTAGAGGTGATACTTCAGCCCCTGCACGAGGTGACCGACAGTGTAGAGGAGGTGTTGCGGCGTGACCGTTGCACCCACGTTTTCTCCGGCGGAGGCGACGAATCGTGCCGCCGTCGCGGTGGTGATGTGCTCGCAGACGATGCGAAGACGCGGATGGGCCTCGCGCAGCCTTGGCATCGTTTTGGTGTAAAAAACCGACTCGGCGGTTTGTTTTTCATCGAAGTAGGCAGGTCCGGCGAGGGCGTGTTGTTCGCCGTGGACGCAAAGGACGACGCCGTGATCCTCAATCGCGCGAAAGACGTCGCCCCCGATCCATTCGCCCATGGGCACGCCGTGTTCGGAGTTCGTCGTGCCGTGGGGCGGATAATATTTGCAGGCCCGGAGCAGGCCGGAGGCGGCGCCTTCGGCGATCATCGCCGGGGTCGTGTCGCGGGTGAGGTAGAGCGGCACAAGGAGTTGCTCGAAGGCATCGGCCCCGGCCGCGAGAAGGTCGTCGCGGTAGGCCTCGATCGACCAGGCCGTCTCCGTCTTCAGGCCCGAGACCGCGGCGACCGGTGGCTTCGTGTTCGGCATCGCCAGGGCTCCGGCACAGCCCATGGTCCGGTGGTCGGCGAGGTAGCTTGATACGTTCGCCCCCTGTCGGAAATGGGTGTGCAGGTCGAACCACTTCGGGAGCGTCAGGCGCATGGCGGGAAAGCGGGGCGGGAATCAGAGTGGCTTGATCTTCAGATGGCGGAAGCGGTAGGTCTGCCCCTTCTCGCCGTGGTGCTGGATCCCGAGGTAACCTTTGGCGTCGGTCTCATCGGTGTATTCGGTGACGAGCACGCCGTTGAGCTCGATCTTCAACTGGTTGCCCTTGGCGGTGATGCGGACGTGGTTCCAGTCATTCCGCTTGAGGGCGTTCTGGATTTCGGGCTTTTTGAAGTGGGCTTGGGATTCGGCCTCATGGGCGAGCGCGGCTTCGACCTTGGTGCGGCCTTTTTGGCTGGGCCAGAGCCATTGGTTGCGGCCTTCGTCGTAGAGACCGCCCGACCAGCGGCGGTCCGATCCGTCGATCTCGCACTGGTAGCCGTAGACCTTGTTCGGCTCGACGTGGCAACGGAACATGAAGCCCGAATTGGCCTGTCCCTCGGGCAGGTGGACTTCGCCCTCGAAAACGAAGTCGCCGTATTGGGCCTCGGTCACGAGGAAGAACTTCTTGTCGGCGGTGAGGTGGATCTCGTCGCCGACGACTTCGGCCTTGCCCCATTCGTAGGGATTTTTCCAACCGGAGAGGTCCTTGCCATTGAAGAGCGGCGCGAACCCTTCCTCGGCGGCGTGGAGGACGAAGGGGAGGGCGGCAGCGGCCAGGGCCGCGACAAGGAAGCGGGGGAGTTTCATGGGGGGAGGATGATGGCGGAAAACGCCCCTTGCAAGGGGGAAAGCGGGGCTCGGCGGGGATCAGGGGGCCCGGTATTCGCCCTCCCAGATGGGACCGTGATCGATGCCGCTCTCGTCGCGGTAGAGACTGAAGCCCGACTCCATGCTTTGGAGAAAGGCGGCGAAGGCCGCGTCGTCGCGGTGGAAGGTGGAGGTCTCGGGCCGCTCGAGGAGCCCGGCCTTTCGCAGGGCGTGGTGGAGCTGGATGAGATTGTCGCCGAACATCGAGAGGCGCCGCCGCTGGGGCTCGGTCTCGCAGCGGGGACGGGCGGCAAGGTAACGACGCTCGATTTCGGGGAAAAAGGGCGCGTAGATCGCGCGCATCACGGTGGCGTTGATCTCATACTGGCTGCCTTTGTAGACAGGCGACTCGGCTTCCTTGTGGAGGCGCATCCGCTCGTCGAGGGCGTCGTAAAGTCCGCGCATCTCGGGCCAGCCGGGGCCGTAAGCGAGCGAAAGCCATTCGTTGAGTGCCGCGGAGAGATCGAGTCCGGGATTCCAGAGTTGCTTTGCGATGAGGTAATTGACCGGAGCGTTCACTCCCCACGCGGTCGTGCCGACCATGCGGGCGCCCCAGGCCCGGTTCGCGGCGGCGGCGGGCAGTTCGCGTCCCAGGATGTCGAGCGAGACCGGCAAGGGCGCGCCGTGGTAGCATCGCATCCAGGTCGAGTAGTTGTGGTAGGTGAAGCTCGGCGCGATCTCCGCCCAGCGTTTCATGACGCCGTTGAACTCGTCGCGGTAGACGGGCTTGAGGAGGCCGTAGCCGTAGTAGTTCAGCGGCGCCCAGCAGAGGGAGAGATTTTCGGGCAGGGCGGGCGGATGCTCCGGCGGATACTGGTAGTTGTAGTAGACGAAACCACCGAGGCGGCGGCCGGGCCGCTCGCGGGCGATGATCGCGGCGACCTGTTGGTAGAAGGTCAGGATCGCGAGGGCGTGGTTCGGTTTTCCGTGGGGATCGGTGCCGATGAGTTTTTTGCAGCGTTCGCAGTCACAGAAGCCGCCGCCGTCGGTCGGCGAGATCGAGGACATGGGGCGGTTCGGATTCCGGTCCATCGACTCGATGACGCGGGCGGCGAAGAGATCGACGAGGCCCGGTGCCGTGGTGCAGAAAAAAGCGACCTTGCCGTTGCGCACCGCGTCGCCCCGGGTCGATTTCCATTCGGGGTGCGCCTCCATGTCGGCGGGCTTCAGGTAATCGTCCCACGAGTGGCCGTATCCGGCGACATGCGGGTGGAAGGCGTTGGTCAGGCGATGCCGGCGCATCCAGTTCGTCGTCTCGGATTTCGGCCGTCCCGGCCAGTTCGGATCGCTCTCGCCGACATAGGCGAGCTGGCGCACGGCGAAGCCGGGCGAACCGCGGAGCGGCGCGTCGAGCACGAGGCGCAGTTCCTCGCGAGGCGGGATTTCCTCGCCCCATTCACCGGGCATGAGCCAGCGGGCGTCGAGGAAACGCTCGAGGAACTCCACCACGCCGAAGTAGACTCCCTGACTGGGGACAAACCACGGATCGCCCGCAGCGCCGGTCTGGGTGTCATTGCCCGCGAAAATGAGATCGCGTCCTTCGCTCCGGATCTCGAAGCCATCGTGCGGCAGTGTCGGTTCGGAAACGAGCCGCAGAGCCGGTCCGGCCGTTGTGTCGGTGACGATGGATAGCATCACCCCGGTGGCGTTCTGGATGCCCCTCTGCAATTCGCGGGCCGCCAGCACCGTGATGCCGTCGGCTCCGGGCGCGTGGTGAATGACGTGGTCGGAGCGGCGGTCGTCGACCACGACCACTTCGGCCGCCTCGATCGAGGTGAGGAGACAGGGAATGAGGAGGAGGAACCGTTTCATTACCGTGGGGGAAATCTTCACTCGATCCAAAACGAAAAGAGCCGGCCGTTCTGCACCCCGAATTCCAGCCGCATTGGCTGTCCTTTGCGGCCGGCGATCTTGGTCAAATCCGGAAGCGCGATGGCGGTGTCGTCGCGTCCCTGGACCGTCACTTTCTGGAGCGACTGGCCCGACTCGTCGAGTAGGCTTACAGTGAGGATCCCGAATGGCACCGCGGCGTTGACGTGGAGTACGGAACCCTCGTGGAAAAAGGGCTTCGTCCGCAGGATGCCGGGCCGGAAATTGCCCTCCATCGCGACAAAGCGGTCGCGCCGGATCGTCGCGAGACCAAAGGAACCGCGGAAGGGCGCGATGTGGCCGAGGAGCTTCGGATTGTCATCGAATTTCCACCGAGTGCTGTGCAGCGTGTTCCTGCCGGTGTAATAAAAGCGCAGTTCGTCGCCGACCATCACCGGATCGGCCGTCGGAGGCGAGATGACGCCGCGGTCCCATTCGCCGAGGCCTCCGTTGCCGAGAAAGGGCGAGCGGTCGTCGAGCCGCTGCCAGGTACGGTTGTCCCGGCTCACGGCGAGTTGGATGGGCAGGGCGACGTGGTCCGGTTCGTTGATGAAGGCGTGGACGAAGCCGAGGTGAAGTCCCGCGTAGGGCACGCTGCGCAGGTCGTAGATTTCGGTTAGGGGGCTGTCGCGGGAGTCGCTGGACATGACGAGATCGCCCTTCTCCGGCGTCCAGCGGATGAAGTCCTCGCTCTCGCAACGGATCACGGCGCGGCCCATGTTGTACTGCAGGTTCGGATCCGCGGCATGGGCGGCCTTCTTCTCCTCCGAGACCACGCCGGTGACGCGACCATAGAGCACCCAGCGGCGGCGTTTCTCGTCGTAATTGATGTGGAAGGGAAGATCGACGGTGGCCCGGCAGACGGGTTCGTTCACCGGGGTCCAGTGGATTCCGTCGGGACTGAAGGCAACGCCCATGGCGATGAACTTGCCCGCGCGGGTCGCTCCGGGCGGCTGGTGCTGCCGGTTGATCCAGAGGAAGGCCATCTTGTATCGTTTCGCCGGGTCGGTTTCGCGCGGGTCCTTGATGACTCCGCTGGCATGACCGAAGTAGCGCCAGCCCGCCTCGCGCGAGCGCATGTAGTCGAGCTTGTTCGGCGGGGCGTCCTCGACATCGATCTCGCTGCCGCTGAGGATGACCCGGTTGGTCGGTCCGGAATCGAACTCGGGAAAGAGCCGCAGCGCGGGGCGATCCCAGTGGATGCCATCCTTGCTCGTGAAATAGAAGACGCCGATGCCGTAGCCGTCGGCCCACAGTTTGAAGAGCTTTTCCTCCTCGTCGTAGAGTACGCTCGGCACCACGTAGCCTTCGGGCTCCCACTCCTCCTTCGGCACGATCAGCGGATTGGCCTCGTGTTTCTTCGCCGGCTGGACCCGGCGGACGAGATGCTCGGTGTGCTCGATGAGATGGTCGTCGAGAAACAACTGGCGCTCCTTGCCGATCTGGATCGGTTCGGCGGCCGTGGCAGAAGCCGTCAGTGCGAGGAGGAGAAGGCCAGCGGGTTTCATGAAATCAGGGTTTGAGGCACTTGGCCACAAAGTCGGACAGCACCGGCGTCACCGGATCGCCTTCGGTGCCGATCTCGGCGTTGATGCGGGAGTGATTCGTTTCCTTCTGGCCGTGCACCGTCACGGGCAGTCCGGCCTCCTTCAGGACCGAGCCGAACCGACGCGCTTGTGCGGCATTGTCAGGGTGATCGGCGACATGAAGGATGAGAAAGGGCGGGATGCCCTTGTCCTTCGCCACGTGGGTGACGGCGGAGAAATCGACGTGTTTCGCGGGATCGTTGCCGAACTTCTGCCGATGGCCGAAGGCGGCCTGCGGTTCGTGATGGACGCGGCGGCGCGTCTCCGCGACCTCGATGATGGCGGGAATGTCGTAGGTGTCGCCATCGACCGGAATACAACCGGTGAGGACGTCGAAGGAGACGCCTTCCTTCTTCAGCCAGCGATCGTCCGTGCAGAGCAGGGCCGCGAGCTGGGCGCCCGAGGAATGGCCGCCGACGAGCACGCGCGAGGGGTCGCCTCCATATTCGGCGATGTGGTGCTGCACCCACGCGAAGGCCTTCGCGACATCGCCGACGAGTTCCTCCATCACGACCTCGGGGAGGAGGCGGTGATTGATCGAGACGAAGACGAAGCCCTGCTCGAGAAAGTAGCGCGGCTTTTCCTGCACGTTCGCCTTGTCTCCCGTCTGCCAGCCTCCCCCGTGAATCCAGAAGACGACGGGCAGGTTCTTGGCTCCGGTCGGTGCGTAAATGTCGAGGACGTGGCGGGCGTGTCCGTTTTCGACATAGGGTAGGGTTTGGGGCGTTGCCTTGGCAACGGCGGGAAGGGCGATGGAGGAAGCGCAGCAGGCGATCCCTGCGGAAATGAGTCGGAGTTTCATGAAGGCCGAGGCAATCAGGTTTTGTCGTGGAGGGCAAGGACGCGAGCGCGTCTTTCGAGTCATCAGGGAGGGCGGATTACAATCGAGCGAAGAAGAGGCGGCCTACAATCGAGCGAGAAAGGGGCGGCCTACGGAATACAGGCATGTA
>DGXY01000110.1:78405-82050 GCA_002396885.1 Akkermansiaceae bacterium UBA5020 | reverse complement strand
CCGCGCCCGCCGCGCCCGCCGCGCCACCCGTCGCCAAATGAGGTCCACTATCCCCAATCGTTCCCACCCCAAGCTCCGCCTGACGCCTGGCGCTGGAGGGGAACTGCGTTCCGCGCGAAGCCACTGCTGGCCCGCGTTGGTTGCGTGCGGTGACCCGACGGGCAAGCGGGAGCTTGCCCCTCCATCGACCAACGTTCACTGCCCAGCCCTCCTTCACTCTCCGAGCTAAGGAGTCCGAGCCGACCTTTGATTACCGTTTACCGATCACCGGCACCATGTTCAGCCTCTTCTTCATTCGACGCCCTGTCTTCGCCGCGGTCATTTCCATCGTGATCGTGCTCGTCGGGCTCGTCGCGATGGTCGCCTTGCCGGTGGCGCGTTATCCCGACATCGCCCCGCCCACCGTGAAGATCTCCGCGGTCTATCCGGGTGCCGACGCCCGAACCATCGCCGAGACCGTCGCTGCCCCTATCGAGCAGGAGGTCAATGGGGTCGAGGGGATGATTTACATGTCGAGCGTCAGCGCCAACGACGGCTCGATGAATCTCACCGTCACCTTCGAGCCCGGGACGAATCTCGACATCGCAAACGTCCTCACCCAGAACCGCGTCGCCGTGGCCGAGGCCCGCCTCCCCGAAGAGGTCAAACGCCAGGGCGTCACCGTGAAGAAACAGAGCAACGACGTCGTCATGTATCTCGGCTTTTCCTCGCCGAACGGCACTTGGGACGACAATTACCTCAGCAACTTCGTCAACCAGCGCATCAAGGACGAGATCGCCCGCGTCCCCGGTGTCGGCAATGTCACCGTCTTCGGCGCGGGCCAGTTCTCAATGCGCCTCTGGCTCGATCCGCAGAAGCTCCGCACTTACGGCCTCACCACTGGCGACATCGTCAACGCCGTGCGCCAGCAGAATGTGCAGGTCGCCGGCGGCCGCATCGGCGGAGCTCCGGCCGAGGAAGGGGTCGCCTACGAATACACCGTCAACGTCCCCGGACGCCTCGCCGACGCGCCCGATTTCGAGAAGATCGTCGTGAAGACCTCCTCCGATGGCCGCATCATCCGCCTCCGCGATGTCGCCCGCGTCGAGCTGGGCGCCGACAGCTACAGCCTCTCCTCGCAGCTCAATGGTGAACCCTCCGCCACCCTCTCGATCTACCAGATCCCCGGGTCGAACATCATCGCTGTGGCCGAGGGGATCGAGGCGAAACTCGAGGAGTTGCGCCCCTCCTTCCCCGAGGACCTTGTCACCACGGTGATTCTCGACAACACCGACATCATCCGCGCCTCCATCGCGGGCGTTCTCGAGACTCTCTTCGAGGCCCTCATCCTCGTCGTCCTCACCGTCTTCCTCTTCCTCCAGAGTTTCCGTGCCACCCTCGTGCCGCTCGTCACCATCCCCGTTTCCCTCATCGGCACTTTCGCCGTGATGCTCTTGTTGGGGTATTCGCTCAACCAGTTGACCCTCTTCGGTCTCGTCCTCGTCATCGGCATCGTTGTCGATGATGCCATCGTCGTCGTTGAAAACACGACCCGCTGGATCGAGGAGGGCCTTAGCCCCAAGGAGGCCACCGAAAAGGCCATGCGCGAAGTCAGCGGCCCCATCATCGCCACCACCCTCGTCCTCCTCGCCGTCTTCATCCCCACCCTGGCCATGACCGGGATCACCGGCACCCTCTTCAAGCAGTTCGCCGTGACCATCTCCATCGCCACGCTCTTCAGCTCGATCAACGCCCTCACTCTCAGTCCCGCCCTTTGCTCCATCCTCCTCCGCAAGCAGACGAAGGAACCGCGCGGCCTCTTCCGCCTCTTCAACCGCGGGCTCGACAAGGTCACGGGAGCTTACCTCGGTGTCACCCGCCTCGCCATCCGCCGCGCCGCCATCGCCGTGATCCTCTTCATCGGCCTCGCCATCGGCTCCGTCCTCGGGCTCGGTAGCCTCCCCACTGGCTTCGTGCCGCAGGAGGACGAGGGCTACTGCATCGTCAATGTCCAGCTCCCCGACGGGGCCTCGCTCCAGCGCACCCGCGCCGTCCTCAACGAGGTCAACGCCATTGTCAAGACTACCCCGGGCGTCGACGACTTCCTCACCATCGCCGGCTACGGGCTCATCGACGGGGCTGCCAGCTCGAACACCGGATTCCTCGTCGTCACCTTCAAACCTTGGGAAGAACGCGCCGATCCCGCCCTTCATCAGTCCGCCCTGATCCGGCAACTCAACCTGAAGCTGATGCGCTTCAACAACGCCGTCGCCTTCGCCTTCCCCATGCCCTCGCTTCCCGGTGTTGGCACTTCGGGCGGTTTCACCTTTATGCTCCAGGACCGCGGGGGCGTCGGTTTCGAATCGCTCCAGCAGGTCGCCCAGGAAATAATCGAGGACGGCAACGCCCAGAGCGGCCTCGCCGGCATGAGCACCACCTTCCGCGCCAACGTGCCCCAGCTCCTCGTCGATATCGACCGTGACCAAGTCCTCCGCACCGGCACGCCGATGCCCTCCGTCTTCGAGACCCTCCAAGTGAATCTCGGCTCCGCCTATGTGAACGACTTCACCCTCTTCGGCCGCATCTTCAAGGTCTACGCCCAGGCCGACGCGCCCTACCGCGCCGACCCCGAGGCGATCCGCCGGCTCGAGCTGCGCGGCGCTTCGGGACAAATGATCCCCCTCGGCTCCCTTGCGAATGTCGAGGAGACCTTCGGACCCCAGACCGTGACCCGTTTCAATCTCTACCCCTCCGTGAAGATCCTCGGCCAGCCTGAGTCGGGCTTCAGCTCGGGCGAGGCCATCGGCATCATGGAGGACATGGCCACGCAGAAGCTGCCCGGGAGCATGGGCTACAATTGGTCTGAGCTTTCCTATCAGGAAAAGATGGCCACCGGCAGCACCGGGCTCATCTTCCTCTTCTCCATCATTCTCGTCTACCTCGTCCTCGCCGCCCAATACGAGAGCTGGACCATTCCCATCTCCGTCGTCCTCTCCGTCCCCACGGCCCTCCTCGGCGCCTACCTCGCGATCTCATGGCGGGGGATGGAAAACAACGTCTACACCCAGATCGGCATCGTCCTCCTCATCGGGCTATCGACGAAGAGTGCCATTCTTGTCGTCGAGTTCGCCAAGGTCCTTCGCGAGGAAGGCAAAAGCGTCCTCGACGCCGCGATCGAGGCGACCCGGCAGCGATTTCGCGCCGTGATGATGACAGCCCTCGCCTTCATTCTCGGAGTGATCCCCTTGCTCGTCGCGAGCGGTGCCGGGTCGGAGAGCCAGAAGGTGATCGGGACGGCCGTGTTCGGGGGGATGATTGCGGCGACGTTCTTGAGTCTGGCGGTGGTGCCGATGTTGTACTATGTGGTGCAGACCTTGGTGGATAGGGTCGGGGGGAAGAAGGGCGAGGCTGTAAACATCACCGCGTAGCTGGCGACAGGCTTTGCAACTGGGCAGGCAAATCAGGGCTCCGACTTCGCTCGCTGATTCCTCGCCAAGGCCGTTGGAATAGGGGTTTCGGGTCGGTCGAGCGGTCCTGATCAGACTCATTGGCGCAAAAAAGTGGAAAGCGGGCCAACGGACCTTCCAGAGGATTTGGTTGAGGATTGGACCCCAATGGTTCGGGGGCAATCGGCGTAAAAGATTGCTTAAACTTGCGGGAACTTTC
>DGXY01000110.1:39127-78243 GCA_002396885.1 Akkermansiaceae bacterium UBA5020 | reverse complement strand
TTGCGGGAACTTTCTTCACCCCCTCCCCCTAAGTTTGTCCATCCCCAGGTGCTATTGTTTTAAAAAATGACAAATTGTGACCGTATGGCACTTCTTCTGCCATCTGCTTGGGGAGTCCGGAGGAAGGCTCGGAAAGAAACGAACAAACAAAAACACCAGGGGATTCTTCGGATAGCCCCTGTCCCTCCCAGTCGACTCTGGCCTTCGGCAGGTTGGGCGGCTGAAGGGTGAAAAAGCTATTCTTTTGCAACAAGAGCCAGCCAAGAAGCGATTCAAATTACAAAACGCGAAGTGATCACTCGGGAAGGCTTTGAAGATGAAACCCGAATTTCGAATAGGACTACCAAACTTGCTACCGAGCCACAAGTCGTGGATGGCAAAATGGCGAAACACAAACCATGAGCTTTGAACTTATTAACCTCTCGGATTGGCCATCAATGCCTACTCCAATGCAAAGCAAGGATTCTGGCGACGCATGGATCTGGGGTGACTTCTTTGCCGTTCTCCAGAAGGATCCGATGATGGTTGCCCAGGGTGGGCAGGAGATGACGGGTAGTTCTGTTGCGAAGTCGCCGATGGCCTACCCCTACGCGATGACTGTTTTCTACAACAAGGCCAAGAATCCGCATGGCCCATCAAGCAGGCCAGTGCTATGCGTCACCCTTGAGCGACCTAATTTGGCGGGATGGTCGGCAATGCCCGGTGGGGCTTCGAAAAGGCTTAATGATCTCGGTGGTGAAGCCTCGATGCCTATGATGATTGGTGTTTTCACTGGATCAGGCAGGATGAACTTGGGCGAATACGGTGGTCCCATTACGGCGGAGGCCGCACGCAACCGCTTCTTCGAAATCGTAAGGCAGCGCCTGAATATTCAGGGTTATCCGGTTCGGATTGGAACGATCGATGCCGTGTATGGACATCCGGATACAGGCTGGCCCGCCTCAGCCAAGAAGCAGAAAGCCGAAGGCAAGGCTGGCTGTTCAGCGTTGTTGTGTCTCTTGATCGGCGCGATCCTCTGTGTGGGCCGTTTTGTTGACTCTGAAAAATTCCCGCTCGGCGCTAGCTTCCCGACTTTTGCGAAGTGGTTCGGAAACTAGTTTTTTGAAGGACCTGCGAACTTGAAAAAGTCGTCGAGCCGCCCGCCGGGGCCACTCCCTGATCCCTTCTTCCCGTGAGGCAGGGCACTGGACGGGGCGTCCGGATCGGCTACTGTTACGACCGCATGTCCCGAAACCTCATCGCCGCCCTCACGCTGATCGTCCTGCCCGTCTCCGCCCAAGAGGCGGCGCCGCCCGACTACCGTTTCCACTTTGAAGTCCTTGCGGAGAGCCTGCCGCAGCCGATGACGATGCAGGAGGCTCCGGATGGCCGCATCTTTTTCCACGAGATCGCCGGCAAGGTGAAGGCTTTTGATCCGAAGACGAAACTCGTCTCGGAGATCGGCGAGATCACGGTGACGACGGCGCAGGAGAACGGGCTCCTCGGCATGGCCCTCGATCCGGAGTTCGCCAAGAATTCGTGGATCTACTTCATGCACTCGCCGCCGGATTACGACGGCCAATACATCAGCCGTTTCACCCTGAAAGACGGCAAGCTCGACATGGGCTCGCGCAAGGACCTTCTTAATTGGCCCGAGCAGCGCGAGCAGTGCTGTCACCACGCCGGAGCCCTGCGCTTCGGCCCTGATGGTTGCCTCTACATCTCCACGGGCGACAACACGAATCCCTTCAACGACTCCGAAGGCTACGCGCCGATCGACGAGCGTCCCGACCGCGGCCCTTGGGACGCCCAGAAATCCTCCGCCAACACGAACGATCTGCGCGGCAAGATCCTCCGCATCCAGCCGACGCCCGAGGGCGGCTACACCATTCCGGAAGGCAATCTTTTCCCGAAAGGCACGCCGAAGACGCTTCCCGAGATTTTCGCGATGGGCTTCCGCAATCCCTGGCGTTTCAACATCGATCCAAAGACCGGCTATGTTTATGTCGGCGACGTCGGTCCTGATGCCGGTGGCGACAGGGAAGAGCGCGGTCCGCGCGGTTTCGACACCGTCAATCAGCTCCGCGGCCCGGGGAATTACGGCTGGCCCTATTCACGCGGCAACCGCGTCTACCTCGATTACGACTTCGCTGCGAAGGTGCCCGGCGCGGTCTACGACAAGGCCAAGCCCTCTAACAAAAGCCCCAACAACACCGGCCTTGCCGAGCTGCCGCCGGTGCAGGCTCCTTTCGTCTTTTATCCCGGAGCGGATTCGCCGGAATTTCCCATCCTCGGCAAGGGCGGGCGCACCGCCTGCGGCGGTCCGGTCTTCCACTACGACTCTGGTTTCGAAAAGACCGGCGGTCTTCCCGAATACTTCGACGGCATGGTCCTCTTCTACGACTGGCAGCGGCCCTTTATTCACTGGGCTCGCCTCGATGACGGGGGGAACCTCCAGGAAATCCTGCCTTTCACCGCTGCCGCCCGCGTGGCCCAGGGTGATGACGACGGCAGCGGGCGATTCCAGATCAAGCGTCCTGTTGATTTCTTCTTCGGCAAAGATGGCGCGCTCTATATCATGGACTACGGCGAGACTTGGGGTGCGAATGCCGATTCGCGGCTCGTGCGCATGAGTTACCAGCGCGGCAATCTCGCTCCGGTGACGAAGGCGACCGTCACCCCGACGGCCGGTCCCCAGCCGCTCGAGCTAACCCTTTCCGCGGCCGGTTCGAAGGATCACGAAGGCGACGGCGTGACCTACGAATGGCGCGTCGGCGATCAGGTCCTGGCCAAGGGCGAAGAAGCAAAGGTGACGATGAAGGATCCCGGCGATTTTCGTATCGAACTCGTCGTGAGCGATGACAAGGGTGCCGCCGGAAAAGCGGTCGTTCCCGTGACGGTGGGTAACTCGGTGCCGGTGGTGAAATTCCTCTCGCCGCAGGAAGGCGACTTCTTCACCCCGGGCGAGCCGGTCAACTTCCGTCTTGAGGTGAGCGATACCGAAGATGGTGCCTCGAAGGGCCGCGAGGCCGAGTTCTCCGTGCGGACGCTCGTCAGTTCCTCGTGGGCTGCGGCCGATGGCAAACTCAGCGACGTCGATCCGGGCCTTTCGCGCATGAAGCAGTCGGATTGTTTCAACTGTCACTCGGTCGATCAGAAACTCGTTGGCCCGCCCCTGATGGAGATCGCGAAGAAATACAAGGGTCAGCCCGGTGCGGTGGAGGTCTCGGTCGATCGGGTGATCAAGGGCTCGGCGAACGTGTGGGGACTCATTCCCATGCTGCCGCACCCGCAGCACACCGCCGACGAGGTCCACATGATGGTGAAGTGGATCTATTCGCTCGCCGACGGCCAGACCACCCCGACGGTGGCGCGCGGAATCGAGGGACAGATCACCGCGCCGAAGGATGGCAAACTCGCCACCGGACTGATCGAGGCGACCTTTACCGATCTTGGCAAGGCTCCCGCCGGTTCCCTCGCGGGCAAGGCCGTGGTGAAACTCCGCACCCGCAAGCTTGAGGCCGAGCAGGCCGATGCGCTCGAAGGGCCGAAAAAGCAGGGCAAAGTGATCGGCTCGACCGCCCACGGCCATGTTGCGCGGTTCAAGTCAATTCCCCTCGCCGAAGTCGGCAAGGTGAAGGTGCGGGCCTCCTCGGGCGGCTCCGGCGGCACGATCGAGTTTCGCGCGGGAGCTCCGGATGGACCGCTCCTTGGCTCGGTCGAGGTGCCGAACACGGGCGGCTGGGACAAGTTCCAAGACTTCGAGACGACCCTGACAAAGACGCAAGACCGCGCCGACGTCTGCCTCGTCTTTGTCAATCCCGGCAAGGGAGGCCTGATGAACGTCGACTGGGTCGAGTTCCGCAAGTGACCCCCTTCACTCGCCGGTGTTGGTCATCATCAGGACGATGTTGGCCGCGTTGAAGAAAGCGTGCATGCCGATGGGAACCCAGAGGCATCGCGTCGCCTCGTAGGCGATCGTGAGGAGGAGCGAGAACACCAAGAGCGGGAGTAGTGCGGGGAGATTCCCATGCACCACTGCGAAGAGGCCGGCGATGATCATGGCGGAAAAGACGGGATGGGTGAGTTCGCGCAGGGTTCGGTACATGTAACCGCGGAAGAGGAGTTCCTCGACGAAGGGGGCGGCGACGCAGGCCATCACGACCGCGAGGATGAGGTGGACCGGGGATTCCGATTCTCGCAGCATTTTGACCGGTTCCTGCAGGTCGAGTTCGCCGAAGAGGCTCTCGAGGTAGCGGTTCGCGAAATCACCGACGATCCAGCCGCAGAGGAGTAGCGAGAAGACGCCTCCAATGATTGAGAGGACGATGATGTTGGCGGGGCGGAGGCGGCGCAGTCCGAAAAGATCGGAGACGCTGCGATTCCGCACCCATTCGATGAGGCCGTAGGTCATCACCCCGACAAACATGAAATAGCCGAGGTTCATCAAAATCGAGACGACCGGGGAGGCCTCGATCTCCGCGGTCAGTTCGCCCGGGTCTTCCTTCCCCACGATGAGCGCTTCGGCGATGGGATTGATGAGAAAGAACATCGCCGGGAAAAACATGAGGATGAGGTCGAACCCATCGAAGTCCCCGGGAGGCTTCTCCAATCCCGAACGGTGCCGCTTCACGCGCCGCATCACCGCGTAGACGCCAACCCCCATCGCGAGCGCGATGAGGGTGATCAGTTCGAAGTCAAGCAACACGTGTTTGGCGGCGATCTCGTCGTCCATGGAGGGACAACCGCTCGCCTAGACCCGCACCGGTGACAACCCCCAAATCTGCTCGGCGTATTCGCGAATGGTGCGGTCGCTCGAGAATTTACCGACGCGGGCGGTGTTGAGAATCGCCATTTTCGCCCAGCGGGCCGGATCGCGGTAGGCCTCGTCAACTTTCGCCTGGGCGGCGACATAGGCGCGGTAGTCGGCGAGACAGAGGTAGGGGTCGCCCCCGTCGAGAAGACTGCCGCGGATCATGTCGAACGAACCCTTCGGTGCGAAGGCCGTCGAGCTGAGCCAGTCGATCACGTCCTTCAATTCCGGATCGGCCCAGTAGAGGTCGTAGGGATTGTAGCCGTTCGCCCATAGATCCTCGACCTCCTCGACGGTGAGGCCGAAGATGAAGATGTTCTCGTCGCCGACTTCCTCGCCGATCTCGACGTTGGCCCCGTCGAGGGTGCCGATGGTGAGGGCTCCGTTGAGGGCCAGTTTCATGTTGCCCGTGCCCGAAGCCTCTTTGCCGGCGGTGGAGATTTGCTCGGAGAGATCGGCCGCAGGGATGATGACTTCGGCGGCACTGACGCCGTAGTTCGGGATGAAGGCGACCTTGATCTTGCCGCCGATGCGCTCGTCGTTGTTGATCACCGTGCCGATCGCGTTGATCGCGTGGATGATCTGCTTGGCCAGCTGATAGCCAGGCGCGGCCTTGGCCCCGAAGACGTAGACCCGCGGGACGAGGTCGAGATCGGGATTCTGGAGGAGGCGGCGGTATTGGGTGAGGATGTTCAGCAGATTGAGGTGCTGGCGCTTGTATTCGTGGAGTCGCTTGATCTGCACGTCGAAGAGGGCGGTGGGATCGACGGTGATGCCGCAGCGTTCCTGGATGAGGCGGGCGAGGCGTTCCTTGTTGCGCCGCTTCACGGCCATGAATTCGGCCTGGAACTGCGGATCATCGGCGAAGGCCTCGAGTCCGCGGAGCTTGTCGAGATTGGCCGGCCAATCGGTGCCGATGGAGCGGTCGATCAGGGCGGAAAGTCCCTCGTTGCAGGCCTTGAGCCAGCGACGCGGGGTGATCCCGTTGGTCTTGTTCTGGAAGCGACCGGGGAAGAGTTCGTAGAAACTCTTGAAGAGGTAACGTTTCAGCAGATCGGTGTGGAGGGCGGCGACACCGTTGGTGGTATGGCTGCCGACGACGGAGAGATAAGCCATGCGGATCATCTTCGGCGCGCCTTCCTCGATGATGGACATCTCGGCGAGCTTTCCGATATCGCCGGGCCACTGTTTCGAGACATGATCCTCGAGGAAGCGGCGGTTGATCTCGTAGATGATCTGGAGGTGCCGCGGCAGCACTTTTTCAAAGAGCGGCACGCTCCATTTCTCGAGCGCCTCGGGGAGGAGGGTGTGGTTCGTGTAGGCGAAGGTCTTGTGGCAGATCGCCCACGCATCGTCCCAGGCGAGATTCTCGTCGTCGACGAGGAGACGCATCAGCTCGGCTACGGCGATGGCTGGGTGGGTGTCGTTGAGCTGGATTGCGGCACGGTCGGGCAGGCTTTCCCACGCGTTGCCGGCAGCGAGGTGGCGGCGAACGATGTCGCGCAGTGAGCAGGTCACGAAGAAATACTGCTGCACGAGCCGCAGCTCCTTGCCGGCCTCGGTCGAGTCGTTCGGGTAGAGCACCTTCGAGACGGATTCGCTGAGCGATTTCTCGCGCACGGCTTCGACGTAACCGCCGCGGTTGAAGACATCGAGATCGAAATCGCGCGAGGCCTTGCTCTCCCAGAGGCGGAGGTAGTTCACCGAGTTGCCCCCGTATCCGACCGCCGGGATATCCCATGGCACGCCGAGGATGGAGCGAGTCCCGGTCCAGACGGGCCGGCCATTGCCGAGTTCGTCGAACTGCATTTCGACATGACCGTAAAGCGGGATCTCGACGGCGTATTCCGGACGGCAGATTTCCCACGGGCTGCCGAAGCGGCGCCATTCATCCGGCGACTCGGTCTGCTGGCCGTCGACGAAGCGCTGGCGGAAGAGGCCGAACTCGTAATTGATCCCGTAGCCGACAGCAGGGAGGTCGAGGGTCGCGAGCGAATCCATGAAACAGGCCGCGAGGCGGCCGAGACCGCCATTGCCGAGCCCGAGGTCGGGGCTTTCCTGGACGATGTTTTCGAGGTCCTGCCCCATCTCGGAGAGGGCGACGCGGCACGAGTCGAGGATCTGGAGATTGACGAGATTGTTGACGAGGAGACGGCCCATCAGGTACTCGAGCGAGAGGTAGTAGGCGCGCTTCACATCCCGGTATTGGCCGGAGCGGCGGGCCTCGTAGGCGCGCTCGAGGACGCGGCCGCGGACGGTCAGGGAGACGGCTCTCCACCAGTCGTTGCGGGTCGCCGACGCGGCTCCGTGGGCCTGGTCGCGGATGAGGTGGTCGAGGATGTCGCTTTTGAGGCACTCGATTTCGCGGCGTTTCTCTTCGGTCGGTTCCATCGTGTCTGGGGAGTCTCTTTCGGATCGAGAACGAACGTTCAAAGTCTGGATAAGGGCGTTCTCGGGAATTGCAATTGCTTCAGCGGGAGGAAGTTTTGTCACGTCCCAGTCGAAGTGAAAGCAGGGTTGGTTCCATTTGCGGGGGAAATCTGCATCTCCGCGGAATTGCCGGGCCTTGTCGAGCACCTCGGCCTTTTCAAGGTGCCCCGAGCCTTCGAATTCATCGATGAATTGCCGAAGACGGCGACCGGGAAGATTCAGAAATTCGCTCTCCCCGGAGGGAGGGCGAAGCCAGAGGGACCGACTCAGTGTTTTGCCGGCTTTGCCGTGCCGAGCATGATGCGGTCGGTCCAGGCGATGCCGATGGCGGAGAGAATGAAGACAGCATGAATGATCGTCTGCCACATCACCCCCTCCGAGGTGACGGTGTCGGCACCACTCAGAGCGGGGTTCGCCGGCGAGGGCAGGCCGATGTTGCCCGCCGCGATGAAGGTTTTGAGCAGATGGACCGAGCTGATCCCGATGATCGCCATGGCCAGTTTCACTTTGAGGACCGATGCATTCACGTGGCTGAGCCACTCCGGCTGATCGGGGTGGTTGTGGAGGCGCAGTCGGGAGACGAAGGTCTCGTATCCCCCGACGATGACCATCATGAGGAGGTTCGAGATCATGACCACGTCGATGAGTCCGAGCACGATCAGCATCATGGACTGTTCCGACAGGCTGGTCGCTTCGGTGACGAGGTGAGCGAGTTCCTTGACGAAAAGCACGACATAGACTCCCTGCGCGACGATGAGTCCCAGATAGAGGGGGAGTTGGAGCCAGCGCGAGCTGAAGATAAGGGCGGGAAGAAAGCCGAGACGGGATGGGGGATCGTTGGGAGGTGTCGTCATGGGGCGTGGGGTGGCTCGCAGGGCGGACCCGGGAGGGATGGAGGCTTGCGTGAGGGACCATGGGATGTAATGGCGCGGAGCGGTTTTTTCAACTGCCGGTCGATGAAGATTTTGCCTCAAGGGACGGGAGTGCGGTCGAGCCAATCACTTTCAGGCGGTGGGTAGCCGCTTCCGGGAAATCGGGTTCTGCTTCGCGACGAACTGGTCGATAAACTCTTGGCGGAGATCATGAGAAGCATCGATCCGCAGATCGGTCAGGCCGGCCATCTCGACGGCGGAGAAACCTAGTTTCAGGTCTGTCGGCTCCCTCCCGCCGACGCAAGCACGCCGGATGCCCCCTCACTCACGCCAGTTGACCTTCATGGCATTGCGCAGGCATGTTGGTGAGGATGTTTTCCATTCGACAGAGTCCCGCTTTTCTCGTCGCTCTCACCCTGCCGGTGATGGGTTCGGCGGTGATGGCGGCGGAATCGCCGGATCCGCTCGGGATCCTGCGGAAGGAGTGCGTCAATTGCCACACCGAGGCGAAGCGCAAGGGCGGGCTCCTCATTGATTCGCGGGAGTCGCTCATCGAGGGTGGCGACACCGACGCGGCGATCGTGCCGGGGAAGGCGAAAGAAAGTCTCCTCGCCGAGCTGCTCTATCCCGACGTGGACATGCACATGCCGCCGAAGGGCCAGCTCGATCCGCGCGAGATCGCCGCGATCGAAAAGTGGATTGACGCCGGAGCGCCGTGGGACGCGGACCGCTGGGCGAAGCTGAACCTGCCCGAAAAGACCGAGGTGACCCGCGGTCCCCTGCCCGCGACCTATGCTCCCATCCTCGCGTTGGCCCTTTCGCCCGACCGGAAGACTCTAGCGGTCGGGCGCGGTAGTGCGATCGAATGGTATCGGGTGGTGCCGGCGGAGAAGGACAAGACGCCCGCTTTCCAGCTCCAGCACACCGCGACCTCGGCGGCGCACGACGACGTGGTGCAGAGCCTCGCCTTTTCGCCCGATGGCAAACGGATCGTCTCGGGAGGCTTCCGCTCGGTGCGTTTCTGGGATCCGGCGGCGCCCCAGAAAATGGCCCGCGAGATCAGCGCGCCCTTCCTCGGACGGCAGACTGCCCTGCTTTTCCTCGCCGACGGGAAGCGGATCCTCGTGGCCGATTCCGTGCCCTCGCAACTCGGGCGGATCCACGAAATCACCCTCGAGCCCGAAACGGTGAAGACTTTCGACACGGCGCATCTCGACAGCATTTTCTCAATGACGCTCAGCGCCGATGGCAAGCGTTACGCAACGACCTCGGCGGACAAACTCATCGTGGTGCGAGACAGTAGGAGCCACGAGATCGTGAAGCGGCTCGAAGGACACACGGGCTATGTCATGACCGCCGCCTTTTCCCCCGCCGGTGACCGCCTCGCGAGCGGTGGCGACGACGAGGAGATCAAGGTCTGGAATCTCGAGACTGGAAAGAAGGTCGGATCCTTTGCCAGCAACCGATCGGGTCCGCTCTACGGACTGACTTGGCTCGTCGATCCGGTGAACGGAAAAAGAAAGAGCGAGGAGAAAGACAAGGAGAAGCTCGCCGCGATCAACGACGATCTCATCGTCGCGGTGCCGGAATCGGGCAAGCCTGCAGCCTTTACCGAGCTGAAGGAGCACGAGGGCGAACAGCGCTCGACCGGAGCGAAGGAACGCGCCTTCGAGACGGCTGGCACGCCGCTCTTCGCCCTCGCCTTCGACCGCGAAAGTCTCTGGACCTATGCCGGAGGCGAGGATGGCAAACTCCGCGTTTGGGACGAGAAGGGTAAGCTCGTGCAGACGCTCGAGGCGCCCGTGCCCGTTCAGACGAACCCAACCCCGAACCCTGTCGCATCCACCAATGAGTAGGGTCTTGTCGCTTCTCTTCATTTTGTCCGGCGGTCTCACGCTCCGCGCCGCCGGTCCTGCCACGGTCTCGTTCGAGAACGATGTCCTTCCCGTGCTAACCCGGGCCGGCTGCATGGCGGGGAGCTGCCACGCGAAGGCGGACGGGCAGAACGGCTTCCAGCTTTCCATCTTCTCTTTTGATCCCAACTCGGATTATCGCGAGATCGTCTATGACGCGCGGGGACGGCGGATTTTCCCCTCGTCTCCCGATCATTCCCTGCTTCTCCTCAAGGCCACTAACGCGGTGCCGCACGAAGGGGAGAAGCGCTTCGAGAAGGGTTCAGAGTTTTACAAAGTGCTCCGCCAGTGGATCGCCGAGGGAGCGCCTCGTCGCCTCGAGAACGAACCCGATCCCACGGGCATCGCGATCGAACCGGCCGAGGCCGCCTTCAAGAAGGGCGAAGTCAAGCAGCTGAAGGTGATCGTTTCCTACTCCGACGGCACGAAGCGC
Source organism: Akkermansiaceae bacterium UBA5020 (assembly GCA_002396885.1). Taxonomy (GTDB): domain Bacteria; phylum Verrucomicrobiota; class Verrucomicrobiia; order Verrucomicrobiales; family DEV007; genus Arctic95D-9. The sequence goes on along the minus strand of DGXY01000110.1, from coordinate 67,803 downwards.
GATGTCACCCACCTCTCGGAATACACCTCGAACGAAGAGGCTTTCGCGGCGGTCGATCACGACGGAAAAGTCACAGCCGGCACGGTGCCGGGCGAAAACAGCGTCATCGTCCGCTACATCGATCATGTCGCGGCGATGCGGCTGATCATTCCGCCCGATAGGCTGCTCCCGGCCGAGCGCTACACGGCGCTTCCGCGCAACGGTCCGATCGATGATCTCGCCTACGCCCGCTTCAAGGATCTCGGTCTGTTTCCTTCGGAGCCTTGCCGCGACGACGAGTTCCTCCGACGCGCCACGCTCGACGTGCTCGGGCGGCTGCCTTCGCTGGAGGAAACGCGCACTTTCCTCGCCGACGCGGCGCCTGACAAACGCGCCAAACTCGTCGAGCGGCTCCTCGGTCCGGCGAATCGTTTCGACTACGCCGACTACTGGGCGGTGAAGTGGGGGGATCTTCTCCGGCCCAACACCCAGCGTGTCGGGGTGAAGCCGGTCTACCTGCTCGACCAGTGGATCCGCGAGAAATTCCGCGACAACACGACCTGGGACGCCTTCGTCACCGAACTCCTCACCGCGGTGGGCAGCTCGCATGAGTATGGTCCTGTCGCCGTGATCCGCGACAAACGCGAGGCCGCCGACATGGCCGAGTTCATTTCGCAGCTTTTCCTCGGGGTGCGGCTGAATTGCGCGAAGTGCCATCATCATCCCTCGGAGCGCTGGAGCCAGGACGACTACTATTCCATGGCCGCGTTCTTCGGTTCGATGAAGCAGAAGGGGCAGGGGATCTCGGCGCCGATCTCGGGCGAGCCGGAGTTCTGGTGGTTCGAGCCGGGTGGCAAGGTGACGCACCCGGTGAGCGAGGCGGTGATGGTGCCACGTCCACCCGGAGGGGAGGCCTTTGCCTCGATCGATCCCAAGGCCGATCCGAGAAAGGTCTTTGCCGGGTGGCTCACGGGCAAAGCCAATCCCCATTTTTCGAAGGCGATGGTGAACCGGATCTGGGCGGCGATGTTCGGACGCGGGCTCGTCGATCCGGTCGATGACTTCCGCGAGTCGAATCCGGCAGTGAATGCGCCGCTCCTCGATTGGCTCGCGAAGGATTTCGCGGAGCACGGCTTCGATCAGAAGCACACCCTGCGCGTCATTCTCAACAGCCGCCTCTACCAGCAGGGTTCCGTGCCGAACGAGCACAACGTGGCCGATCAGCGGAACTTTTCGCGCAGCTACCGCCGCCGTCTCTCCGGCGAAGTGCTCCTCGACGCGATCTCGGAGATCACGGGCCAGCCCGAGAAACTCACCGGACTCCCCGCCGATGCACGGGCCATGCAGCAGTGGAATCACCTCCTCCCGAGTGATTTCCTTGATGCCTTCGGACGTCCCGATTCAAGCGCGGCGCCTCCCTGCGAACGCGAGACCGGAGGCAGCGTCGTGCAGGCGCTGCATCTCATGAACTCCGACGGACTCCAGCGCAAACTCTCGGCGAAGAGCCCGTGGCTCGAGGGACTCCTCGCGAAGCCGGCTCCGGAGGCGGTCGAGGAGATCTATTTGCGTCTTTTCTCACGCAAGCCGGCCGACAACGAGCGACAGATCGCGCTTACGCACCTCGGGGAAAAGCCCGACCGGGTGAAGATCGAGGATCTCGTCTGGTCGCTGCTGAACTCGGCGGAGTTCGTGCTGAACCATTGAGGGGCGATGATCGGTCGTGAGGGATCTTCGATGGCTTCGATTTCTGCCGGGTCACAGGATTGACCGCTTGGACAAGGATGGAGAAAGGGAGATGGTTTCTTCCTCTATCCCGATGCCGCGTCCGCTCCTGACCTTCCTGTGCCTGTTGATCCCCTTCCTTCCTTCGGGGGCGCGTTCGATCATTGATGGCACGGATGCCGCTCCCGGGGAGTTTCCCTGGATCGCCGGGATCGTGCGTCGCGATGTCGCGGCACCGGGGTTGGTCGGCGGCGGCACCCTTGTGGGCGATCAATGGGTGCTGACGGCGGCACACAGTGTTTCCGATCTCACCGCAACGAATCTCGAAGTCTGGCTCGGCGTGACGGCTCTTGACGATACGATCTCGCGTCAGGAGCGCGGTGTTCTCGCGGTCTATGTGCATCCCGACTTCGCGACGAACAACGGCACGAGCGTGAACGATCTCGCCATGCTCCTCCTCGAACGTCCGGTGACGACGATCCCCCCGCTCGGACTCATCACCCATCCCGCCGATCTCGCGACCGGCGACGCGGTGCGGGTGGCGGGCTGGGGGATTTCGACGGTGGGAGGGACGGAGCCGACGAACCGATTGCAACGGGCCCCAGCGGCAATCGTTTCGAACGCCACTGCGGCGATGACGTTTGGATCGGCGATCGAGCCGGTCCATCTCGCGGCGATGGATCCGGCGGAAATCGGGACTCCCTGCGTTGGCGACAGCGGCGGGCCGCTCGTGAAAAACCTTTCGGGCACGGACCGGCTCGCAGGGCTCGTCAGCTTTGGCAGCCTCGACTGCGATCCTTCCCTGCCGACGATCTACACGCGCATTCCTTCCTTCGCGCCCTGGATCGAGGAATCGCTCGCGCTCACGGCCGCTCCTTCGTCGATTTCGATCCGAGGCAAAGGCCGGGCCATTGCAAGTGGAGCCAAGGCGAAGGGGGCGAACGGCTCCGACTTCGGTGAGTTGCGCGGTCCCCGGGCGCGGCGGTCGCGTGCCTTCGCGGTCGCCAGCGCGGGGGCGGGCCTGCTCACGGTGCGATCCGCCACAGTCTCGGGTCGCGGCTTTTCGATGCGGACGGCTCCCGCCGCGATCCTCGCCGCCGGCGCCAGCGGAACGATGCAGGTGAGTTTTGTCGCGCCTGCCCGAGGCAAACGACATCAGGGGCGGATTCACCTTTTCACCAATGATCCGGCTACGCCCGTCTTTCTCCTTCGCGTCGCTGCATCGGTGCGGTGATTGACGGGGAACGACTCCAAGACGAACTTGAAAAACTGATCCGATCCGGGAAACCATGAAACCCCGCCTTTCCCCTCCCGCAAGCCCCTTGGAACGTCGCGCCTTTCTCAAAACGCTGGCCGCAGGGACTTTGCCTCTGGTGGGTGGCGGTCTCCGCGCGGCGGTTCGAGGGACACGTGTCGCCGTCGTCGGGGCCGGCATGGCGGGACTCGCGGCGGTCGACCGGCTTTCCCGCGCCGGCGTCAAAACGTTGCTGGTTGAGGCGCGCGACCGTATCGGCGGAAGGGTCTGGACGGCGGCTCCCGGCGTCGATCTCGGAGCGAGTTGGATCCACGGGCCGGTCGGCAATCCCCTCGTCGCGCTCGCCGACGCGGTGGGTGCGAGGCGCGTGCCGTTTCAATGGGATCGCTACGAATTCTACGAAGGCGGGGAAAGTCTCCCCGCCGCCGAGGCGCGTGAGATCGACCGGATCTACGAGCGTCTCCACCGCCATGCCCTCCGCGAAGGGCGTCGCGCCGGAAACGGAGCCAGGCTCTCCAGTGCGGTCGCCTCTTTCCGCCGCGAACTCCCCGCCTCGCAGCGCGACCTCCTCGGGCACATCGTCAACAGCTACTGGACTCACGAATTCGCCGCCGATCCCGAGCGGCTCTCCCTCGGGTGGTACGACGAGGGGGCCAGCCTGCGTGGGACCGATCAGCTCGTGCCCTCCGGATACGCCGGACTCTTCGGCGCGCTGCGCGAGGCTGATGAGATACACCTCAGCCGGCCCGTTCGCACGATCCGCCATGGCTCGGGCGGGGTCGTGCTCGAGACGGATTCGGGCAATCTTTCCGCCGATGCCGCCGTCGTCACGGTCCCGTTGGGGGTTTTGAAACAAGGCACGCCCGCCTTCGACCCGCCGCTGGGCGGGGTGCATGCCCTCGCGATCCAGCGACTCGGCATGGGCACGCTGAACAAGATCCACCTCCAATTCCCCCGGGTCGCTTGGCCGAGAACGCCCCACGCCTTTGGGCGCATCGACCGGTCGCGTCTCTGGGCGGAGTGGGTGAACTTCGTTCCCATCAACGGTCAGCCCGCGTTGATGGGCTTCAATGCCGGTCACCTCGCCGAGAGCTTGGAACAAAAGTCGGACGCCGCCATCATCGCGTCGGCCATGGAGGCCTTGCGCGAGACCTTTGGAAAATCGTTTCCCTCACCCCTCGAGGCGCAGGTCACCCGTTGGCATTCCGATCCGTGGTCCCGGGGTTCCTACTCGAGCCTCGCGCCGGGCAGCACGCCGCGCGATCGTCGCAACCTCGCCGCTCCCGTGCACGGGCGCCTCCTCCTCGCGGGCGAAGCTTGTTCCGTGGAGAGTCCGGCGATGGTGCACGGAGCTTATCGCAGCGGCGTCGCGGCGGCGGATTATCTGCTCGCGACGCTGCTTTGAGGATTGGCTGGTAGGGGCGGATGTCGCACCATCATGCGCCATGACGCCAGGGCGTCGTGGGATAGGTCGATGGTCTCGTCCGCTTCGTCGTCGAAGAGGGCTTCCGGGCCGACGACTCCCACCTTTTTCCGCACCAGTGATCGCGGTTGCGTTTGACCCGGGGCGTGCGAAGGGGTTCCTTTTCCCTCCCCATGCCCTACCGCGTCTGCAGAATCTTCGAGGTCGAGAACGGCCACATGCTCAGCAAGCATCCCGACAAGTGCCGTTTCCCTCACGGTCACTCGCGGAAGATCGAGTGTGTCCTCGAGGCCGACGATCTCGACGGGCGGGAAATGGTCTGCGACTTCAAGGTGCTGAAGCTCATCCTCGTCGACTACCTCGACCGCTATGATCACGCCGTGTGCATGAACACGGAGGACCCGGCCTACGCCGAATTCAAGGCGCGCTACGGCGAGCGCGTCATCGGTTATGAATCGGAGGACCCCACCACCGAGGTCCTCGCCCGCGACATCTTCCGCCATCTCCGCCACTCCCTCGCCGACTACCGCACCCACGAGGTCTCCGGCTTTCCGCTGCGCGAGAGCGTGCGCGTCGTCTCGGTGAAGGTCTGGGAGACCTCGGGATCGTGGGCCGAGTATTCGGCGTGAAGCCCAACTTGATTTTGATTCGAAGAAACCAATCTGATTCGACCATGAACCCCAAAAGCGCACTTGTCATTACGCTGCTTCTCCTGCTAGCCGGCATCGGAGGACCTCACACCGCGCTTGCCCACAACGGGACGGATCACGCGGCCCAGCAAAGCCAAAAGGCCAGGGCGATCGCCAAGTGTCGGCTGAAGAGCACGCCCGAGGAGAAGAAAGCGTGTTTCGCGAAGGTCAAAAAGCGATTCGGACGTTGAGACGGTCACAGCGGATCGTCATCCTTGATCCCGACTCCGCAGAATCGCCGCCGCTACCGCGAGATCCCCGGGGACGGTGATTTTCAAATTGGGCTCGGTGTTTTCCACCAGCTTCACGACCCGGCCCAGGGCGGTGACGGCCGAGACTTCGTCCGTGACCACTTCGCCCCTGGCGAGGACACCCGCATAGGCTTCGCAGAGCAGGGCGGTGGAAAAGATCTGCGGCGTCTCCATTGCCCAGAGATCGTCGCGCGAGACAGCATCGACGACTTCGCCTGCGGCGTTGCCGCGCTTCAGGGTATCGGCGACGCGATGGGCGAGGGTGGCGGCTCCGTATGATGCCGCGACGGAGACACAGCGCGAAATTGCGGCGGGGGTCACGAGGGGGCGTGCCGCATCGTGAACCGCGACGAGTTCGTAGTCCCCGCCGACGCGCTTGAGTCCGGCATGGACGGAAAGATGGCGCTCGGCGCCTCCCGCGATGACCTCGACAAATTTCGCGAGTCCGAGACGTCGCGCCGCTTCGGTCACTTCATCGAATTTCTCCGGATTCGTCACCACGCGGATTTCACCCACCTCTGGGCAGGCCTCGAAGGCGAGGAGGGAACGCACCAGCACGCTCTCGCCGGCGAGAGCGGCGGAGAGTTTGTCGAATCCCATCCGCCGGCTGCTCCCGGCGGCGACGAGGATGGCGGAGACCCTCATGCCGTGTTGGAGAAGGGCCGGGACCTCAGCCCAGCTTGGCCATGACGGCCTTGGAAAGGGTCTTCCCGTCGGCGCGGCCGGCGGTGCGATCCTGCACGAGCTTCATCACCGCGCCCATTTCCTTGCGCGAGGTCGCGCCCGTCTCGGCGATGGCGGCATCGATGATGGCGAGGAGGTCGGCTTCGCTGAGGGGCTCGGGGAGATAACCGTTCAGCACCGCGATCTCGGCTTCCTCCTGCTCAACGAGTTCCATCCGGCCCGCGGTGGTGTATTGCTCGACGGAATCCTGGCGTTTCTTCACCTCGCGGCGGATCACGGTGATGATTTCGGGATCGGTCAGTTCCGCGTCGGCGCCGCCTTTTTCAATGGCGGCATTCTTGATGGCCGACTTCAGCATGCGGATCGCTCCGAGGGCGAGCGTGTTTTTCTCACGCATCGCGTTTTTCATGTCCTCCGTAATCTGTTGGGATAATTCGCTCATGCGGCTAAGCTACGCGTCTTCAACCATTCCGCGACGTGAAAAACGAGCCTGACAGTCCTTCCGCCCCCTTCCCGACCACCCCGGTTCCCCGAGATCTTGGCGGGCGGATCTGGAAATGCCTCATGGGTTTGATCCTCATCGGGGTCGCGTGGGCCTTGGTGACGTATTTGTGGGATTCCTACCAGCGTGCCACGCAGATGGATACCTGGGTCGAGGTGCCCTGCCGTATCGAGACGCTCGCGGTCGATGACACGCAACTGAACCAGCGCGGCATGCCGAAATACCTCCTCGAGGTCACCTACCGCTACCAGTGGAACGGGCACGACTACATCGGGAACCGCATCAAGCGCCTTCCCACCGAGGCGAGTGATCCACGCAAGTTGAAGTCGAAGATCGAAGCGTATGCGGCCGGCAACGAGACGGTGTGTTATCTCGATCCCGACGCACCTGAACTCGTCGTCTTGAAGAAAGATTCGAAAGCCGCGCTCTACACGATCTGGTTTCCGTGCCTCTTCATCGTCGGCGGTGCGGGCATGATCTTTTCGGCCTTGTTCCGGAAGAAGGCGTGATCTTCATTCTCAAGCGGCATTTGATCGATGGACCGAAAACCCGCCACCGCCCTCCTCCTCGACCGTGACTTCACTGGGCATGACCCGGGAGAGCACCATCCCGAGGCGCCCGGCCGCATTCTTGCGATCGTGGACCGGCTCGAGTCTTCGGGTCTGACCGCGGAATGTCCCGTCGTGAAGGGGCGTGCCGTGACCGACGACGAGATCCGGCTCGTCCACACCGACGGCTATTTGAAGACTGTCCTCGCCGAGGTCGATGGGACTGGTTCGGGCCAGCTCACTACGGGCGACACGAACTACGGCCCGCGTTCCCTCGACGTGGCGCGGGCGGCGGCCGGTGGGCTCCTCAATGCGGTCGACGGGGTGATCGCGGGCGACTGGGCGAACGCTTTTTGTGCGGTGCGTCCGCCCGGCCACCATGCCACGCCCGACCGGGGGATGGGCTTCTGCCTCTTCAACAACGTCGCCATCGCGGCGCGTTACGCGCAGCGCAAACACGGGCTCGAGCGGGTCGCGATCGTCGATTGGGATGTCCATCACGGCAACGGAACGCAGGACATCTTCTACGAGGATGGCAGCGTCTTCTTTTTCTCGACCCATCAATCGCCGTGGTATCCCGGCACGGGAGCGAAGGACGAGACGGGCGTGGGAGCCGGACGCGGCACCACCCTCAACGTGCCCCTGCCGGGCGGATCCGGGATGAAGGAGATCGGGGAGGCCTTCCGCGGCGCTTTCGCCGAGAAGATGCGCGACTTCAAGCCCGACCTGATTCTTCTTTCAGCGGGCTTCGACAGCCGTCTCGGCGATCCCTTGGGACAGTTCACCCTCACCGATGAGGATTTTGCGACCCTCACCGGGGTGCTCCTCGAAATGGCCGACTCCTACGCGGGAGGACGTCTCGTCTCGGTGCTTGAAGGTGGCTACAATCAGAACGGCCTCGCCAAGGCAGTCGAGAGCCACGTGCGGGCTTTGCGGGGAGAGTGAACCTCACTTGCCTGCGGCGTAATAATACGCCGTCAGCAATCCCAGCAAAATCACGGCGCAGAAGGCGGTGATGCTGACGGGGAAGGCGCCGATCTTGGCGCGGCGGAAGAGGGCGTGGCGTTCTTCCTCGATTTCCGCGGTGTCGTGGCCCATCAGTTTCCAGATCGGGGTCATGAAGAGGCAGGCGAGACGCGGCAGGCCCGACTCGAAGAAGTTCGTGACGCCGTCGACGACCTTGCCGAGGAAGAACCGCGAGGCGGCGGCGTTGATCGCATTGAGGCTCTTGTCGGCGAGCCAGTAGAAGGCGTCTCCGCCTTTCCGGTAGAACCAGTCGGTGTCGAGCGAGATCGTCGCGGTGCGTTTCAGCATCGGCAGGAAGAGGAAGAAGACGAGCGCCGAAAGCATCAGCAACTGGGTCTGGGCGATGACGTGGGGCACGGTCCAGGCGTTGTAATCGACGTGATAGGGGAGGATGTCGTAGAGCGGCTGTGGGTGGATCCCGAGGTAGAGACAGAGGAAGGAGAGGGCTCCCATCGCGAGAAGCATCGAAGGAGGTGCTTCTTTCGGACGCAGCCCGCGGTCCTGATTGAAGAAGACAAAGTAGGGGAACTTGATCCCGGCGTGGAGGAAGACACCGGCGGAGGCGGCTTCGAGGATGAGCCAGGGCCAGAAGAGGTGCTCCTGCTCGGCGGCGTGGAGAATGATGGTCTTGCTGGTGAACCCGCTTGTCAGTGGGACCGCGGAGATGGCGAGCGCGCCGATCGTGCCGAAGGTCAAGGTCCATGGCATTGTCTTGTAGAGGCCGCCGAGGTCGGTGCATTTGCTTTTCCCGACACGGTAGAGGACGGCTCCGGCCGACATCCAGAGAAGCGACTTGTAGATGATGTGGCAGAAGGCATGGGCCGTCGCTCCGCTGATCGCGATGGGCCCTCCGATGCCCGCGGCGCAGACCATGAATCCGACCTGGTTGATGATCGAATAGGCGAGGATGCGCCGCATGTCGTTTTCGAGCAGCGCGTAGATGATGCCGTAGATCGACATGATGCAGCCCACCCAAATGAGCGGTTCCCAGCCTTCGTAGCCGCGGAGGAGGGCGTAGACGGCGGTCTTCGTGGTATAAGCGCTGAGGATGAGGCCGCCGGTGACACTGGCCTCGGGATAGGCATCGGAGAGCCAGGCGGAGAAGGGCGGGGCGGCCGCATTGACGAGGAAGCCGAGAAGAATCAGCCAAGTGCCGGCGTTTTGTTCGGTTCCAAAATCGAAGCCGTCGAAGGCGATCGACCCGGTCTGCGCGACGGTGATGGCAAGTCCGGCAAGGAAGAAAAGACCGCCGAGGAGGTGGATGAGGACGTAGCGGTAGGCCGAACCCTTGGCCTTCTCGGTACGACGCGCGAGAATGACGAAGGTCGAGGCGACGGCCATTACTTCCCAGAACACATAGAGCGAGACAAGGTCGCCCGCGAAGACCGCGCCGAGGGCCGCCCCGATGTAAACAAGCGCGGCGACGTGCTGGCCGCTCTCTTTCACGTAGAAGGCGAAGACGAAGGCGGCGATGGCGTTGATCGTAAAGATGTAGGCGAAGGCTTTGGAAAGCCCGTCGACGCGCAGGAAGGTGAGCGGTTCGTTCACCCAAGGCAGGACGCGCAGGGTCCAGCCAGTCCACTGGGCGCCTTCGCCAGGAGACGGCAAGGCGGAGACGGCGGCAAGGGCGAGCACGGGCAGGAGGATCGTCCACGCGCTGCGCCAGACGCCGCGGAAGAGCGGCACGAAGAGAGCCCCCACGAGGAGGATCAAGGCGGGGTGGATTTCAGCGAAGGGATTCATCGATGTCTTCCGGCAGGGTGGTTTCCTCCGTCTCGGCGTAATAATCCTCGGGGCGCTTCAGCCAGGCTCCGAGCCCTTTGGCCGCGAGGATCATGAGGGCGCAGGCGATAAAGCCGAGGAGGGCGTAAAAGAACCACCAGCCGTCCGGCGATGTTTTGCCGAAGTGTCCGTGCCGTTGGTGGGTCGCGATGAGGACGAGCTCAAGGAGGACGGAAACGGTGCACGCACCGTAGAGGAGACGCCAGAGCAGCCGCCGCGACGCGGGACGGTCGAACCAATCGTTTTCTTTCTTCAAATCCCTGCCTTGCATGGTCGTGTCAGAGGCCAATGCCCTTGATGAATTGTCCGGTCAGCTCCTGGAGAAAGCCGGAGCAGAAAAAGAGCCCGGTCGAAAGCAGGGCGGTGATGGCGAGAGGCACGACGCAGGCCCAGGGGGCTTCGCGCACTCCCGCCCAGGAGAAGGGCCGGTCGAGTTCGGCGGGAATGCTGCCCTTCTTCGGGAAAAAGGCGATCCACACGAGAGGCAGGAAGTAGGCGGCGTTGAGGAGGGTGCTGGTCAGGAAGACGCAGAGCAGCGCGATCTCGCCCGCATCGGCCGCGCCGACGACGAGGTGGAATTTGCTGATCAGTCCAAGGCTGGGCGGCAGGCCGATGACACCGAGTGAGCCAAGGAAGAAGGCCCCCATCGTGATCGGCATGGTGCGGCCGAGCCCGGCGAGTTGGCTGACGTATTTTTTCCCGGTGGCGACGAAGATGGCTCCGGCACAGAAGAAGAGGGTGATCTTCGCGACGGCGTGCGCGGCGATGTGGAGGACGCTGCCGGTGAGGGAGAGTTTCGTGATCAAGGCCGCGCCCAGGACGATGTAGGCGAGCTGGCCGATTGTGGAAAAGGCGAGGCGGCGCTTCAGGTTGTCCTGCGTCAGGGCGATGAGGGAGGAAGTGATGACAGTGAAGGCGGCGATCCAAGCGAGCACATCGTTGACGCCGAGGCGCCCTAACAGATCCACCCCAAACACGCCGGTGACGACGCGGATGATGCAGAAGACCCCGACTTTGACGACGGCGACGGCGTGGAGCAAGGCCGAGACGGGCGTCGGCGCGACCATGGCTCCGGGCAGCCACGAATGGAAAGGCATGAGGCCCGCTTTCGAAAAGCCGAAAGCGAAGGCGAGGAGCAGGGCGAGGGCGGGCCAGTAGTCGAGATTGCTCTCCGCGAGGATGGCCTCGGGGCCGAAGGCGACCTCGCCGCCGCTGCGCACGTAGGTGTAGAGGATCGCGGGAAGGGCAAAGGCGATGGAGGTGCCGAGAAGGTAGGAGAGGTAAGTGCGTCCTCCGGTGCGGGCCTCCTTGTCCTGATGATGGGTGACGAGGGGCCAGGTCGAGAGCGAGAGCATCTCGTAGAAGAGATAGAGCGTGAAAAGATTTCCCGCGAAAGCGACGCCGAGGGTGGCGCAGAGGGAGAGGGCGAAGAAGGCGAAGAAGCGCGTCTGCGAAGGCTCGTGGAGGCCGCGCATGTAGCCGACCGCATAGAGCGAGGTGAGGATCCAGAGCGAGGAGGCAACGAGGGCGAAGAGCATCCCGAGACCGTCGACGCGGAAGGCGATGGGCACGTTGATCCCACCGATGCCGTCGACGAGGGTCAGGACGATGACCTTGCCCTCGAGGATGATCGGCAGCATCGCGAGCACGAAGGCGAATTTCAGCGCGCCCGCCCCGAAGGTGACGAGTTCACGGAGGAAGATCTCCCGGCGGAAAAGGACGATGAGGGGGACGGCCGCAAGCGAGGCGAGGCAGGCCCAGAGGGGAAGGTAGCTGTGCACGGAATTCTCCATCACTTATCTGCCGGTGGAAACGACCGTGGCGGTCTCGATGAGGCCCGTGCGGATGAACTCGACGACGGTACCGTTGCATAGCCCTAACAAAATCACCAGAGCGGCGGCGGCGAGCAGGGGGATGAGGGCGTGCAGGGGAGGCTCGCGGCGCACGACGGGCTCGCTCTCGTGGTCGTGCCCATGGTCATCGCCGTGTCCATGGGACTCGACGGGGTTTTTGCCGAAGTAGGCGATCTCGAAAATGCGAAAGAAAAGCACCGCGTTGACGAGGCTGGAAGCAAGAAGGGCTGCGACGTAGACCCAATGTCCCGCCTCGATCGCCCCGCGGATGAGGTAGAATTTGCTGTAGAAACCGCAGGTGGGCGGCACCCCGATGATGGCGAGTCCGCCGACGACAAAGCCGGTCGCGGCGAGCGGCATCTTGCGGAAGAGACCGGAGAGATCCTCGAGTTTCGCTGCCCCGTGCCACTTTGCGAAGGCACCGGCGGCGAGGAAGAGGCAGGAGGTCATGAGGGCGTCGGCGAGGATGTGGTAGACCGTGCCGGTAAGACCCCATCGCTGGGGATCCCCGAGCCAGGCGCCTCCGACCATGTAGCCGACTTCGGCGATGATGAGGCAGCAGAGCATCTTTTTGATCTCGCGCTGGGCAAGGGCCATCGTTGATCCGGCGGCGATGGCGATGATCGCGAGCCAGACGACGAAGTGACCCCACTCGACATTCGCCTCGAGGTGGTCGAGCCCGAAGACACTGACCATCATGCGAACCATCACGTAGACCGAGACCTTCGTGACGAGCGGGGCGAGGATCGCGGCGCTGCCCGAGGGACTGTAGCTATAGGCGTTCGGGAGCCAGCCATGGAGGGGGAAGAAGGCCATCTTCGTCCAGATCCCGACGAGGATGAAGACGAAGGCGGTGCGGATCGCGCGCGAGTCGGCGAGAGATTCGTTCGACGCGAGGATGGTGTGGATATCCTGCATGTTGAGCGAGCCCAGCTTCAGGTAGAGATAGCCGACCCCGATCAGGTAAAAAGAGGCTCCCACCGTGCCCATGATGAGGTAGTGGAAGGCCGCGACCTTGCAGCGCTTCGAGCCGCCGATGGCGATGAGCCCATAACTCGTCAGGGCGGTGACTTCGATGAGGACGAAAACATTGAAAGCGTCTCCGGTGATGGTGATGCCAAAAAGGCCGACGCAGAGGAGGAGGAAGAGGATGTAGAAGTGGGGTGTCTTTTCGGTGTCGCGCTCGCCGGCGTGCCGGACCGTGAAGACCGCGGCGAGAATCGCGACGATGGCGATGACGACGAGGATGGGGCTGTTGATCGCATCGGCGCGCAGGACGATGCCGATGCCGCGCGGGGCCTTCCATCCCGCGACGAAGTAGTCGAGCGTGCCGCCCGCATGCACCTTGAGCACGATCCCGATGGCACAGCACAGCGAGAGGACGAGAGCCGACAGGACCACGGGCAGGCAGACACGGTGATCGCGCATCCCAAAGAGGCCGATGGCGATCGCTCCGAAGAGCGGCGCGAGGAGGACGAGGACGGGAAGGTGGTCAGACATCGTCGTGGAGCGCCTTGATTTTTTGCAGCACCTCGTCCTCCTCGAGGGTGCCGAAGTCCTTGTAGATCATCTGGCAGAGGGCCAGGGCCACCCCGAGGGTCGCGACGCCGACGACGATCGCGGTCAGCATCAGCACGTGGGGCACGGGATTGGCGATGAGGTCGGGATTGATGGCTCCGGCATCGCCCACGAGAGAACGCTCGGCGGCGTGGTGGTCGATGATGGGGATGGACGCGCCTTCCTTCACCCCCAGCGAAACATAGAGCAGGAGGATCGCGGTCTGGAAGATCGAGAGGCCGATGAGTTTCTTGATCAGGTTGTTCTTCGCAATGACCGACCAGAGGCCGATCATCATGATGATCACGTAGATCCAGAAGTTGAAGTGCGGCACGACCGCTTCTTTGAAAAATGCCTCCATCAGTTGAGCGCGGTTAGAGTCCTCCCTTCAGTCTCCCGCGGGTCGAGAGATTGGCGAAAATGGCGAACATCACGGACATGACGGTAAAGGCCACCCCGAGTTCGACCCCAAAAATGCCATGGGAGCGCGCCATTTCCTCGCCTTCCGTTCCGAGGAGTCCGCGAAGGGCGCCGTAGTCGACGAAGTTGCGGCCGAAGACGAGCGGAAGGAAGGCGACCCCGGCATAGATGAGGATGCCGAGGCTGGCGAGGCGGATGTAGCTGGCTTCGCTGAAGCGGGCGAGCGCGTCGCGGAGAGATCCGGAAAGGGCGATGAGAATGAAGCTCGCCCCAAGCATGACACCGCCCTGGAAGCCGCCCCCCGGACTGTGGTGACCATGGGCGACGACATAGAGGGCGAAGATCTGCACGAGCGGAACGGCGATGCGGCAGGTGATCCCCACGATGATGCGGTGGTGGTCTCCGTCGATGGTTCGGTTGGTCGATTCGGGATCAGGGGCGGAGGGAGCGTCCTCGTTCCGGAGGACCCGGAGGATCGCGAAGATGGCCATGCCTGCGGTGAAGATGACGACCGTTTCAAAAAGGGTGTCATAGCCCCGGTAGTCGGCGAGGATGGCGGTAACGAGATTCGGCACCTTCGTGTCGCGGTAGGTGTTCTCGATGTAGTAGAGCGACGCCGAGGACGATCCGCCCTCGACCCCGGCATTGGCGGGCGAGCGGGGATCTCCGAAATTCGGGAAATCCGTCACTGCATAGAGCAGAATGGCGCCGGTGATGGTGACGGCGATGGAGGCGAAGATCTTGGCTTTCATCAGTCCGTCGACCTCCTGCGGGTGTTGAGAATGGTGGCGATGATCAGCACGGTGCTGACTCCGGCGCCGACGGTGGCCTCGGTGAAGGCGACGTCGACCGCGCCCATCTCAGCCCAGAGGAGGCAAATGAGGAAGCCGTAGATGCCGAAGACCATCGCCGCGGCGAGCAGGTCTTTCACCGACAGGGAAATGATCGCCGCGATGACGAGGAAAACGAGGATGATGATGTCAAAGGTGACGATCACGGCGGCTCAGGGTTGTGGACTGGAGGGGGGCGTGCGGTGGCAATCGTCCTCAAGGTGGTTCTCGCGGCCCGGTTCGATGACGGGATCGATCCCGTCTTCCCAACCGGCATCGGCGAGCGCGCTCGTGCTCGTCGGGCTCGTCAGGTAGATGAAGACAACGATGGCGAGCAACTTCAGCACGACGAGGAGGACAGGCCAGTCGTGGGAGAGATCGTGGATGTCGCGGAGCTGGTAAAGCGCGAAACCCGAGATCACCAGCAGGGTCGAGAGCGTGTCGCCCTTGCCCGCCGCGTGCATGCGCGAGTAGAAATCAGGGAAACGCATCAGGCCGACTGCCGCCCCCAAGAAAAAGACCAGTCCCGACAGGATCAGGACGATGCTGAGGATCGTTAGGATCATGGATTCAGTCGGCCTCCTCTCCACTGGGGGCGTCGCCACCGCGCTGGGCCGCCCGGTGCAGGTAGCGGGCCGCGGCGATCGAGCCGGTGAAATTGAGCAGGGCGTAGGCAAGGGCAAAATCGACGAACATGCCGACCTGTTTGAAAACCACACCGATGACGACGAGGAGCACCGCCGTCTTGGTCCCGATCACGTTCACCGCGACGATGCGGTCGAGCGCGGTGGGACCGTTCACGATGCGCAGCATCGCGGGAATCATGAGGAGAAGGAGGGTGATTCCGACTCCGATGGCGAAATGCTCGAAAGTCATGAATGACTGGTCGCGAAGATGTGGGCGATGCGCCGGTCCATCTCTCCGTTGAGTCCGGCGGCGGCACCGTCGTCGATGGCGTGGATGTAAAAGATGTCGTCGAGAATCTTGATCGTCACGGTGCCGGGGGTGAGGGTGATCGAGTTCGCGAGGAGAAATTTTTCGAAGTCCGTTTTTAGCGGGGTGCGGTAGCGAACGATCTGCGGCTGCAGGGCGGAGCGCGGGGCGAAGGCGAGCTTCAGCACCGCGATGTTCGAGAGGACGATCTGCCAGGTGAGCCAGAGCATGTAGGAGGCAAAACGCAGCGTCTGAATGGCGCGTCGACGGATCGGGATGGACCGGTCGTCGAAGAGGAGTCCGGAGGAGAGCCACGTCACGATCCCGCAGGAAATGAGACCGAGGGAGAGATGGAAAGAGTCGAGGAATCCGGAGAAGACCACCCAAACAATCATCAGCATTCCGAACACGAGAGCGGAGTAAAGGGGCGATCGAGCAGCTCGCGGGTCCATGGGGGCGACTCCGTTTGGGGTTTGGAGTCAGGGGCTCCAACCAGAGCAAGGGTCTTGCCGCTTGTCAATTTCCCTGTCAAATCATCCGGTTTTTGCTACCGTTGTCGGGAATCATGAGCCGACCCGCCTCTCTCGTGCCGAATCTCGCGACGCTGGCCTTTCTGGCCGGCGGCGCGTTGCTTGTGGCGCAGGATGGGGCCGGGCGGATCGCGCCGCCCCCCTTGCCGACGTCTCCAGGCGGACCGGCGATGCCGGTCGCTCCGGCCCAGCCCGTCGCAAGCGAGTTTGCGACCGCTCCCGACCTCACTCCCGTGGCGGAGCCGGTCGGTCCGGGTGCTCCGGTCGGGGTAGCACCGGTGGCTCCCATGGTGGCCACTCCCGCCGATTTCTCACCGGCTCCCGTCGCGCCGACCGCCCCCCAGCCGCCGATGGGGGCGACGATCTCGCAAATGCAGAGCGACGCACGCATCATCGAGCCCGAGCGTGTCGAGCGCGTCCCGGTCTATCCCGACGATCCTGAGAGCGCCTGGTGGGAGATCAACCCTCACTACGCCTTCGACAGGGCCCAGCGCGAGCAGAAGCCCCTTCTCCTCCTTTTCACCGGCGTGTGGAATCCCCAGGCCATGGCTCTCTCCCAGGAAGTCTTTTCGACCAAAAGCTTTAACGAATACGTGAAGGAACATCTCGTGATCTGCTACCTCAGCTATCCGCGCAACTACAGCGATGCCCCCGACGCGCTCAGGCGCTTGAAAGACAAGTTCAAGGTGAAGGGTTACCCGAACGTAATTCTCTTCAATCCCGGCGGCGAAGTCGAGCGGGGTATCCGCGGCTACCGGACGGGACGACCGGTCGATTACTTCAACCAGCTCGTGGGTGCCTGCACGCCCGTCATCGAGTCGATCAAGGTCCAGAAGGCCCAGCTCGTCGCGAGCGGCTATCGTGATTGGTCGAATTACCGGGGAAAACTGATCTTCGCGAAATTTGTCCAGCGTGACGCCACACGGGTCATCGTTCAAGACGCCTCCGGACAGCGATGGAACGTCCCCGTCAACGACCTTTCTCCCGAGGACCAACGTCTCGCGGAGTCTTTTCCGGCCGTTGCGAAGATCGCCGGACAGTGAAACCGTTGTTCACTTATTCTTTCTCCTTCCCGACCATGGCTCGATTCTTCCTCCATCTCTTCGGCGTTGCCTCGATTGGTGCGCTTTCAGGCCTCGTTTACTTTTCCTTCCCACGTGACAACGAGCGATATGATCTCCTCGACCTGCTGCGTCGCCGTCCTCTCGCCGCCGTCATCGGGGTCGATTCTCCCCTTGTCGCGCAGGGGCAAACGCCCGCGCCGCTGCTGCGTGCCGAGCCGCTCGATCTGAAGAATGTCGGCGTCCTCGCCGAGGTGAACCGCGCCGTTTCCGACCTCACCGACGCCGTGGTGCCTTCGGTGGTAAGCATCGATACGACCACGAACGTCAACGTCACCCGCGTCGTCCCGACCGATCCCTTCGGTATGTTCGGCTACCGTCAGAATGAAAGCTACGTGGCCCCCGGTCTCGGCTCGGGCGTGATCGTCACGGACCAAGGCCACATCGTCACGAATCATCACGTCGTCGCGGGGGTGGATATCATCCGGGTGACGCTTCACGATGGCAGCCAGTATGATGCCGAATGGATCGGGAGCGATCCGAATGTCGATGTCGCCGTGCTCCAATTGAAGGCCCCCGAGGGCGGGTCGCTCCCCAAGCTCCAACCGCTCTCGTTCGGCGACTCCGAAAAGGTCCGCGTGGGCGAGATGGTGCTCGCCGTCGGCAATCCTTTCGGCCTGAGCGAGACGGTCACCCAGGGCATCATCAGTGCAAAACAGCGCGAGCTCAGCGACGGAGCGAATGAGTATTTCCAGGTCGACGCCGTCATCAATCCGGGGAACTCGGGTGGTCCGCTCGTGAATGTGAAGGGCGAAATCATCGGGATCAACGTCGCGATTTTCACGGGACAGGAGGACGTGCGCGTTTGGCAGGGCATCGGTCTCGCCATCCCCGCGAACGAGGCGAAGGAGGTCTTTGAAGCGATCGTCCTCGGTCGTCCCCTCATCCGCGGTTACCTCGGTCTCGACGTCGACAACATTCCCCGGAACTACGCCATCGCCCTCGGGCTCTCGAGCACGCAGGGCTCCGTCATCACGGACGTGACCAAAGGTTCTCCCGCCGAGGAGGCCGGACTGAAGCCCGGCGATGTCATCGTGAAATTCGACGGCAAGGCCATCCGCAACGCCGAGGAGACCCTCTCGCGTATCCAGTCGAAGAAGTCGGGTGAGGTCGCCGATCTCACGATCATCCGCAAGGGCGAGTCGATGGAGGCGGCGGTGAAGGCGATCGCCAAATCCGACACCAACACCTTGAAACTCCGCTCCGACATCGCCGCGAGCGGGCAGGCCATTGCCGAGGCTCTTGGCATTTCCGTCGCGAATCTGAACCCCGCGCAACGCGCCTCGCTCGGTCTCCCCGACGGTTCTCCCGCCATTATCATCACCGAGGTGAAGGCCGATTCCCAGGCGGCGCAGCGTTTCCAGCGCGGCGATCTCATCCATCGCATCAATCAGGATGCCGTGACTGATGTCACCACCTTCTTCGACCTGTTGGGTGATCTTCCGCAGGACAAAACCTCCGTCATGGTCCTGAGCCGCGAGGGGCGTCTCATTCGTGCCTTCCTCAATCCGTGAAACGCCTTCCGCCCGCCTGCCGATGAAGCGGCTCACTCTGGCGGAATTCCGGTCCCGGGCGGAGGAATATGCCGTTGCCGTCGCGGTCACGCCTGGCGCTTGTGAATTCTGTTCGGGCCCTCTTTGGCAGCTCGCCGCCCGCGAGCACCTCGTTTCGGCGAACGCGAAGGAGGAAGACCTCTTCATCGTCGAGCGGGAGGAAGCCTGGCTCCTCTTCGCCCGGCAAGAGCCCACCGGCATTCACTTTCCCCTCGAGGCTTCGTGGATGTTCGGTTGCCCCCTCGCGGGCGATCCGGAGGCCGCCGTCTCCTTGCTGAGCGACGCCGCGCGGGGTGAGAGCCTGCGGCGTGGTCAACCCTTGGCTTTTTTCATCGGCGGTCTCACGGTCGATGGAGCCGTTCACCGTGCCCTCCAGGCGTTGCGTCCGGTCAGCCGATGCTGGCGTGAGTATCCAGGGATGGACTTGATGCAGATTGATCTCGCCGACGGGGTCGAGGCCTGGGCGGAGCGGCGATCCAAAAAGTTCCGGCGTTTGCTTCGCGAAGCCAGCGCAGTCGTTTCCGGATTGGAAATCCTCGATCTCTCTCTCGCCGAGCCCGGTGCGATCTACGAGCGGATCCTCGCGATCCAGCGGGCGAGCTACAAGTGGCAGGAAGGCACCGACATTTTTCAAATGCCGGGATACGCCGCTTTTTACCGCACGCTCCTTGGCGGGCTTCATGCCACGGGAAATCTGAGGGTGCTGATCGCCCGGCGTGACGGGATCGACCTCGCGCACATCTTTGGCGGTGTCGCCGGCACGACCTATCGTGGGCTGCAAATGAGCTACATCGAGGAAGCCCGCGATCTTGGCCTCGGAAACCGGCTCCAGCTCGAAAACCTCCGCCGCTGTGCCGATGGGGGCATCGTCACCTACGACCTTGGCATGCACTCCCCCTACAAGGAGCGTTGGGCGGATCGTTGTGAAAAGCGGATCGGGGTGCTTTGGGTGGGGTGAAAAGGTTGAAAGAAGTTTTCTAAGAACTTTCTGATTCCTTCGTTCTGAAGATTATGGGTGAAACCTACGATGTCGCCGTGATCGGTGCCTCGATTTCAGGAGCGACGGCTGCCGGATTTCTGGGGCGCGAGGGGATCCGCGTCGCTCTGATCGAGCGGGAGGAGTTTCCCCGGCGCAAGGCCTGCGGGGAAGGCGTCTCCGACATCGCCTTGGAAGCCCTCTCCCGGCTCGGACTTGGCGAGGCCCTCGCGAATCTGGAGGGCACGCCCTTCTACTCCTATCGGATCGATCTGAAAGGTCGGCACTTCGCCTTCTCCTCGACACGGCGGCGGAAGCTCAAGGGGGTCGGTATCCAGCGCTACCATCTCGATTGCCTCCTCGCCGAGCATGCCGCCGCGCTGCCATCGGTGACCTCGTTTTTTGATGTGGCGGTCTCGGGACTCGAGCGTCAAGATGGCGGATTTCTTATCCGGCTCGACAATGGCGAATCGCTGCAAGCCAAACGCCTCGTCCTTGCCGATGGGTCGAATTCCCCGAATGCCGCCCGCCTGCGGATCCCGAAGCAGGTCAGAGACAAAGGGATGTGGGGCATCAGCTTTTTGCTCGAAGGCCGGTATGAACAGCACTCGGGAGAGGTGGTCGTGATCTTGAAGGACGGCTTCGAAATCAATTGCACACCGGTGGGTCCCCGCCATCTCAATGTTGCCTTCCTCGCGGAGAAGGAACGTGTCCTGCCGCTGCAGGATCCGGATTGGCGCTCCTCTTTGCTCGCCGAGGCGATGGAGAAATCCGGATTCGACGGCGCTCCTGTCGGCAAACCGCTGCAGATCGGCCCGGTCGGATCGATCCGGCGCAGCTACCTTCACGATTCCGTCTATCTCATCGGAGACGCGGCTGAGAGCCTTGATCCCATCGCCGGCATGGGCATGACCCATGGCATCCTCACCGCCGAGTGCGCGGCGCGCGCGCTCATCTCGGACCTTCGCGACGGTATCCCGCAAGCCGTGGCGGCGGAGACCTACGTTCGCGAGGCGACCCGGCTCGCGCGGCCCTATCGCGGCTTTACCCACCTCACCGCATCGCTTCTGCGCAGTCCGTTGCGGGGCGTGCTCCTGCCCGCCTTGTCCTTCGCGAGATTGCCCGAAATGGTGCGCTCTTCGCTCGACACCCGCCGGGGAGGTGATCCGGCCCTTGCCTTTGCGATGCACTTCCTCCTCGTCCTTGTCGGGGCGTGACTGTCTCTATCCCATGGAAACCCTTCCCAAGCGTTGGTGTCTTCCGTTCCTGTTCGTGTTGGGAATTCTCACGGTCGTTTTCGGCTGCCAATGCCTCGGACTTCAGGTCGAGCGTGACAATCGTTCGGGCAGCGGCCCAACATGATCGCCTCGCTCCTCCCGCCTGTCTCAAACTCGCCTACTCCCCGTTGGGAAACCCGCACCGCATGAAAGATCGAATGACACTGTGCGCCGAGGACCACCTCGGCACGAGCGATGGAAAGCGCCAGTTCAATGCCGTCCATTTCGCGGAATCGGCTCCTCGCTATGATGTCGCGACACGGGGTTTGTCCCTCGGTCAGGACGGATCTTGGAAACGCGCCCTCATTGCCGGCCTCCCGGAAATGAGAGCACCCGTCTGCCTTGATGTCGCCTGCGGCACCGGCGATGTTGCCCGGCTCCTCGCTTCGCGTTATCCCGATGGCGAGATCCACGGGCTCGACCTCACTCCCGCCATGATCGAGATCGCCCGCCGTCGCGACGAGTCGGGGCGCATTCAATTTGCGGTGGGGGACATGGGCCGCCTCGACTTTCCCGACGCCTCGGCTGACCTTATCACGGGCAGCTACGCGATCCGCAATGCACCGGATCTCGATTCGACCCTCGCCGAGTTCGCCCGGGTCCTGCGGCCGGGAGGCTGCGCCGCCTTTCTCGACTTCTCGAAGCCGGCCGGATGCTTCCGTCAGGCAATACAATCCCATCTCCTCCGCCTCTGGGGAGGTTTCTGGGGGCTCGTCCTGCACGGCAATCCGAGGATCCACGGTTATATCTCGTCGAGTCTGCGCGATTTTCCTGACGAAGAGGAAATTCTCCGCGTTTTCGCGAGGCATCACCTCCACGCCGGGATGACCCGGCCGCTCTTCTTCGGCATGATGCGGCTCCATTTTCTCCACAAAGAATCCTGACAAACCCACCTCACCCTCTTCAGTCCATGAACAAGCCCTCTTTCATCACCCTGATCGTTCTCGCCGGGACCGTCCTCGCCTCCCGGGCTGACGAATCAAGGTGGTCCGGTAGCTGCAAGGTCCATTTCAGCGGTGAATCGACCCTTCACGATTTCGAAGGCACGGTTGCGGCCGAGCCTTTCAACGTCATCATTTCCGATAGGTCCGATCCGGCGAAGGCCACTGCCACCTCCTCGGTCGTGGTGAAAGCCGCAGGCATGGATACCGGTAATGACAAGCGCGATGTCGAGATGCACAAGTGCATGGACGTCGCGACTCATCCCGAAATCGTCGTCGAGATCGACCATATCGCTGTCGCCGCGACCAAACCCGCGTCCGATGGAGCGGTGCCACGTCCCACCGTCATTCCCTTCCAGATGACCTTGAAGGGGAAGGTCCATAAGGTCACCGGACAAGTCTCGGACTGGTCCTACTCCGAAAAAGAGGCCTCCTTCACGGTGTCGTTCCCCGTCTCATTGAAAGACAGTGGAATCACTCCGCCGAACGTGCTCGGTCTCGTAAAGGTGAAGGACGAGATCCTCGTGCGGGCGAGCCTGCAGCTCACCCGCAAGTGAGGTCGACCGGGCGGAGCCTCACGCCATCTCCGCGATCGTGAGGACGGCGGTCTCGATCGTCAATCCCGGACCGAAAGCGAGGGCGAGGACCCGGTCGCCGGCCTCGCCTCGCGTGATCAGTTCCTTGAGGACGAAGAGAATCGTCGCGCTGCTCATGTTCCCGTTCTCCCGAAGGACGGCGCGCGAGGCATCGAGCGCGTTTTCATGGAGTCCCAGCGAGCTGATGACGCGATCGAGGATGGATTTGCCCCCGGGGTGCACCGCGAAACGGTTGATTTCATCGAGGTTCACGCCGATGCGTCGCAGGATCGTGCCGATCTCGCTGCCGATCACCTTCGGCACATAGCTCGAGAGGACGAGGTCGAAGCCCTGGTTGCCGATCGACCAGGCCATGGCCGATTCCCCCTCGGGAATGGTGCCACCGTGAAAGCCATCGAGCCGGTAGGTGGTTTTGTCAGGACGCTGTCTCGAACTCACGATCGCAGCGGCGGCACCGTCGGCGAAAACGGTGTTGCCAAGGATCACGTCGGGTTTGTCGTCGATCTGCATGTGCAGGCTGCAGAGTTCGAGGGCCACGATGAGGACGACGGCCTTCGCGTTCGCCTCACAGATCTGGGCAGCGAGTTTGAGCGCGGGGATCGCCGCATAGCAGCCCATGAAGCCGAGCGTGTAGCGTTCGACCGTCTCGCGGAGACCGAGGTCGCGCACGAGGTAAAAATCGGGGCCCGGGTTCACAAAGCCGGTGCAGGTGGCGAAGATGAGGTGAGTGATCTCCTCCCGTGCCGGGGCGCCTGGGGCGGAGAGAATTTTCTCGCCGAGAGCCGAGGCAAGACGGCGCGATTCGGTCGCGTAGACGGCGTTGCGGTCGGCCGTGGTGGCCTGTCCATTCGCGTCGAAAGGCCCGCTCTCGAAGAACCCGTCCACGACCATGTGGCGCCGTTCGATGCCGGATTGTCGGAAGGCCTGGCCGACGAGACGCCGGATCCGCGGATCGGTGAAGCGGTCCTGCAGGAGCAGGGAGAGGTCTTCCTGGGAATGTGTATGTTCCGGGACGATCGTTTCGAGACTATGCAGATAGGCGGGCACGGAGGGGGAGGGAAAAAGAGAACCCGGCGAGCGGCCGGGCGAAAGGAGGGAGAAAGGTCTGACTCTAGAACGTTTCAGACGGTTCGGCAATCGTTACGCGGTCGCGCCATGGGGATTGCCTGCCGGAAGCGAAGAACCGGGAATCGAACGCGAAGCCTGATCGCAGCCGTAGGTCCACCCGTGATCTGCGATGAGGCATTTCCCGCCGCGGGTTCGTGTGGATCCCGGAAAGGGGCGCAGCCTTTTCCGGGCGCGGCCAACCGCAACGGGCCGGCGTGAGCTGGAGCGAGAACGGTGCGAAAGCGAGGATACCCTGACAAAGGCGCTTCGTCGATGCAGGCTTGGAACCCGCCGTCGTTGCTGCCAAGCCGGTCACCGTTTCCCCTCCGTGCCTTTCCCGCTGAGGATCACCTCGAAGACGGGAGTATCCGGATCGGTGCTCGTCAGCTTGAGCGTGGCGGCGCGTTTGCCGGGGCGGGTGGGTTTGAACTCGACTTCCAAAATCCGCTTGGCACCAGGAGCGAGGAGAGTTCCCCCCTTGAAGGAAATCGAGAAATCGCGTTTCCCGGGTCCGGACAGATTGGCGGCGAGACCCGTCAAATCGCTGATCCCGTCGTTTAAGATCGTCAGGGATGTTTTCGCTCCTTTTCCATCGATCTGGGTCGTGGGGAATTTCAAAGACGCTCCGCTCGAGAGAGGTGTGCCGCTCTTGCGTTTCACGGAGAGGTTGGGGTCGCCCACAGGGTTGCTGCCGAGCCCACCGAGGAGGTACTGGGTGCCTTCGTTGTTGAGGTAAATCTTGAGATAACTCTGCGAAAGGGTGGCGCTGAAATCGGCGAGATCAAAGATGCCTGGAGCCGGGGTCAAGGCGGGGATGGCCGTCCCGGTGGGATCCCCGAGGGTGAGATTGACACTGTAGACATCGGATGAGCCGATCATGTCAATAGTGTGGTTGGCCGGATCAAATCCGCTGGTGAACTGGACTTCGTGGTATCCCGTGGTCTGCAGGAGTCCGAAAGAGGCCTTCCCGATCTTGGCGCTGGTCGTCCAGTCACCGCTTGTCCCTTGGAGAGTGACGGTAAGAGTAGCGAGGAGGTAGGCTGCCTGAGTTGGAAACGTTTCCGTAGCCGGGACCGCGTCGTCCCAAGCCACCTCGAGCGACCAAGGGGTTCCGGGAGGGAACTCGGCGTCGAGGGTGGCAGGTTGGTTCGGATGGGCGACCGTAACGCCTCCGAAGGTCTGGGTAACGGGTGCTGCCTCGAGCGTGAGAGCCGGAGAAAGAGCGAGAAGGGCGAGGGTCAAGAAGGTCCTTTTCATGATCGGCAAAAGTTCGCCGTAAAAAACCCACTTTTTACGAAGACGCAAGCGGCGCTCTTTCCGCACCGCTCTCGCATGCCTGACCACCCACCCGGGAAGCTTCTTCACCCCTTCTTCGCGAGGCGCTTGCGCTCGTCGCTGTCGAGGATGCGCTTGCGAAGGCGGATGTTTTTCGGCGTTGCCTCGACGAGTTCGTCGGGTTCGATGTATTCGATGGCGCGCTCGAGCGAGAACTTCAGCGGAGGGGTCAGGGCGGTGGGTTGGGCGGGGTTGCTCACCGTCACGCCCTCGAAGATCTGGCTGACGGGAGCGGCTTGGAGTGTGAGGGCCGTAGTGATCGCCAGAAACACCAGAACAGGGATCGTCTTTTTCATAATGGGTAAGCGGTTCGGAGGGATCATCGCCAACGATTCCGAAGAAGCGAGGCGCATGCTCTCGTGATCTTTCGGGATCCGGGTCTTCGCCACTCGCATCACCCTCCCGAGCTAGCCCCCGAATTGTTCGCCGAGAAAACCACGCCGGTTCCGAAAGGGGTAATCTCCCGCACCGCGGGATTGCCGGGGCCGTTCATGAGCGTCCCTACTTTCCGGGTCCCCGCGGCGGTGCCGTCGGTGGACCAGAGTTCGCGATCGCCCTCGGCGTCTTTCGCCGAGAAGAAGAGGGTGTCACCCACGAGGGTGAGGGCGTCGACATCGGCGGAGTATCCGGCCGGGGGGAGATCGGTGAGCAATGCCGTGCCATTCGTCGTGCCGTCGGTTTTCCAGAGTTCATACTGGTTCGTCGAGTCATTGACCCGGAAAAGGAGTTCTCCGTTGACGGGGACAAAGTCCTGGATCTGGGAGAATCCATCGATGATCGGGTGAAGCTCATAGGTGCCATCGTGAGTGCCGTCGCTCGTCCAGAGATCGAAGCTGTTGTCGCTGCCATCCTCGATCCCGAAATAAAGGCGGTCGTTCAGGGCCGCCATGCTCCAGAGATTTGCGTTCGGGAAACTCCGAATGAAGATCGTGCCGGAGCTGTTGCCATCCGTCCGCCAGAGTTCGGTGGTGCCCACGTTGTTCCGGATGAAGTAAGTTCCGCCGGCAATGGTGACGAAGCATTTGGCGTAAAAATTTCCCGCCCGCAGCCGGATCGTCCCACCTGTGGTGCCGTCGGTCTTCCACAGTTCGTGGGTCGACTCGGTCCAGACCGTGAAAATCAGATCATTCCCGAGCGCGAGCATGTGATTTCCGTCCGCAGGGAGCTTGAGGTTGGCGAGGAGGACGGTGCCGGCTCCGGTGCCATCGGTGCGCCAAAGGTTCCACTGGATGCCGTTGTAAGCCCAGAAGATCACGTGTCCATTCGTCTTCCGGAAGTATCGTGGCATGGCCGATTCGGAAGTGCCGCCCGGGTAGAGATCGGCAACGAGCACCGTGCCCTCTGGAGTGCCGTCACTCTTCCATAGCTCCGCACCATGGATTCCGTCGTCGGCGTTGAAATAGAGGACACCATCGATCACCTCGAGCTGCTGGGGTTGTGAACCCGTTGCGCCCGGCTGGATGTCTTTGAGAAGGACGGTCCCCGCGCGGGTGCCGTCCGACACCCAGAGTTCGCGCCCATGCGTCCCGTCGTCGGCGGAAAAGACGACCTTTCCATCGATCTCGTTGAATTCTCTCGGGCGGGAGTCACCGGTGGGATGGACGTCCTTCAGCAGCCGGGTTCCCGCATTGCTACCGTCGCTGATCCAGGGCTCCTCACCCTTGTCGTCGTCGGAGACGAGTTCCGGAACCAGGAGCCAGCCGTGTCCCCGAAAGCGTTGCCGCCCCGACTGATCGGTGTCGAGGGGGCTGTTCAGGTGGATTTTCCCATAAGGCGTCTCCAGAGAAGTCCGGGAGAGACGCATGGCTCCCCGGTCAACCTTCGTTTCCATCGCCCCACCCGACTGGATCTCGGATCGAGCGACGACATGGTAAGGACCAAAGATCCGGCCGGCGGGTCCCGCGCCAGCCTCGCTGCCGCGAATCGAGCTGCCGTCCTTGCTTCCCTGAAAGTCGGCTTCGAGTTTCGATTTGGCCGTAGCAGCGCGCTTCACCGATCCATTCAACGTGACGGGAAGACGCACGTCATCGGCAACGGCGGGACCGCAGGGGAGAAACAAGGCGACGGCGGCGGAGAAAAGGAGTGGAAGGGGCTTCTTCATGCCCCACCCTAGTCCGCCCGAATGCGCGTCGGTATTCGCTCCGTTTCGTAAACGGAGTTAGGAGATCCACGCAGTGGCCTTACGAGAATCTCCTATGTCCGTCCTCACCCCTTCTTCGCGAGGCGCTTCCGCTCGTTGCTGTCGAGGATGCGCTTGCGCAGACGGATGTTCTTCGGCGTTGCCTCGACGAGTTCGTCGGGTTCGATGTATTCGATGGCGCGCTCGAGCGAGAACTTCAGCGGAGGGGTCAGGGCGGTGGTCTTGTCACTGCCGGCGGCACGGTGGTTGGTGACGTGCTTGGCCTTCGTCGGGTTCACGGGGAGATCGTCGGCACGGGGGTTTTCCCCGATGATCATACCTTCGTAGACGACTTCGCCGGGTCCGACGAACAGTTTGCCGCGTGTCTCGATGTTGGTAAGCGAATAGCTCATCGCCTCGCCCTTTTCCATGGAAACGAGCGTACCGGTGCCGCGGGTGCGGATATCGCCGGAGTCGGGGCGGTATTCTTTGAAAAGGTGGGACATGATGCCTTCACCGCTGGTGATATTCAGCAGCTCGAACTCAAAGCCGATGAGACCGCGGGTCGGGATGGTGGCCTCGATTGTGGTGCGACCGTTGCGGGTGGACATGGATTCCATGACCCCCTTGCGGTTCGCGAGGGCCTGGATACAACCGCCGATGGAGTCGTCGGGTGCCTCGAGGTAAAGGGCCTCGAAGGGTTCGTGGAGTTTGCCATTGATCTCGCGCTTGATCACGGTGGGGCGCGAAACGAGGACTTCGTAGCCCTCGCGGCGCATCTCCTCGACGACGACGGCGACCTGCATGGCCCCGCGGGCGCTGACCTTGAACTCACCGGCACTATCGGTCTCCTCGACCTTGATCGAGACGTTGGTGCGGGCTTCGCGGAAAATGCGATCGCGGATCTCGCGCGAGGTCACGCGGGTGCCTTCGGTGCCGGCGTAGGGGCCATCGTTGACAGCGAAGGACATCATGACCGTCGGGGGATCGATCTCGACGAAGGCGATGGGCTCGGACTCGGCCGTCGTGGCGATGGTCTCGCCGATGTCGACATCCTCGAAGCCGGAGAGGCCCACGATGTGGCCCGCGCCGCCCGAGTTCACTTCGCCGGTGGCGAGCGCAGTGTATTCGAAAATTTTGCTGATCTTGGAGCGCTGGGGTTTGCCCCCCGGGATGAGACGCCAGACGGTTTGTCCGATCTCGACACGGCCGGAGAGGATCTTGCCGATGGCGATACGGCCAACGTAGTCCGACCAGTCGATGTTCGAGACGAGCATCTTGAATTCACCGTCCGGATCGGCGTCGGGAGCAGGAATGTGCTCCATGATGGCGTCGAAAAGCGGTTTCATGTCCGTCATCTCGGCGTCGGGTTTGGTCCCGGCGTAGCCGTTCTTCGCGGAGCCGTATAGGAAGGGCGCGCCGAACTGCTCTTCGTTCGCATCGAGGTCGAGGAAGAGTTCGAGGACCTTGTCGTGCATCAGGAGAGGCTCGGCGTTGGGCCGGTCGATCTTGTTGACAAAGACGATGGGAGTGAGGCCGTGGGCGAGAGCTTTTTTCAGCACGAAGCGGGTCTGGGCCTGGGGTCCCTCATAGGCATCGACGACGAGGAGGACGCCGTCGACCATCTTCATGACACGCTCCACTTCGCCACCGAAGTCGGCGTGGCC
>DGXY01000110.1:30515-38932 GCA_002396885.1 Akkermansiaceae bacterium UBA5020 | reverse complement strand
GCCGGGGGTGTCGACGATGTTGATGATGTTGTCGCCCCACTTCACCGAGGTGTTCTTCGCCTTGATGGTGATGCCGCGCTCGCGCTCCTGATCCATCGAGTCCATGGCGCGTTCTTCGACGACCTGGTTGTCGCGGAAGGATCCGGCATGCTTCAGCATCTGGTCGACGAGCGTGGTCTTGCCGTGATCGACGTGCGCGATGATGGCGATGTTGCGGATCCGCGAGGGCGGGATCGTGTTGGAGGAGGGGTCTGACATGGGATCGGGAATGACCGCGCAATTTTCCGGATTGCAAGCAGGGAAACCGACACGCGGACCTGACCTTTCCGGGCCTTTTCGGTTCGATCGACGGCCGTGGACCCCCTTCCCACGGTCCGATTGCTCGCCGACCCGAGAGGGTTGACTCTCTGGCACGATCCTGTTCAATGGACCTTGGGTTCAGGGCCCATCGGGTGAAGACGGACGGATCAGCGGTCGAAGAGCTCGCGGCGCCCCTCGCGGAGCGTTGGGATTCCGCGCGTCCGCATCTCGTGGCCGTATCGGGCGGGATCGATTCGATGGTGCTCTGGCATCTCCTGAAAGCGGCGGGCTTTCGGAAACTCATCATGGTGCATGTCGATCACGGATTACGCGGAGCCGAATCGACGGCCGATGCCGATTTGGTGGCAGCGACTGCGGCAAGTTTGGGGGACGAGGTGGAAATCCGGCAGGTCGCGGTGGCTGAGGAAGCGAAGCGGCAAAAGCAATCGCTCGAGACGATGGCGAGGGAGCTGCGCTATCGGGCGATTGCGAGCGTGGCGCGCGAGCGGGATTGTCCGCGGGTCTTTCTCGCCCATCATGCTGACGACCGGATCGAGACGGTGTTGATGCATCTTTTCCGGGGCACGGGCTCTCGCGGGATCGCAGGTATGAGCAAAGAATCGGTGCGCCACATTGACGGCATCGACCTGACGATGATTCGACCTTTTCTCGGGGTCGATCGCGCGGCCATCGAGGCTTACGCCGCAAAACAGGGTCTCTCCTGGCGCGAGGACGCGAGCAACCAATCGGATTTCGCCCTACGCAATCGCATCCGGCACCGGCTCTTGCCCGAAATCGAGGCGGTCTTCGGAAGGGGGCCGCGCGAGGCGATCCTGCGGGCCGCCGATCTCGCAGCGCTCGATGAAGCTTGGGCGGCGGAAATGCTCGGCGACTTGCCGCGCCGCGGGAACGGGCTCGAGGTCGCGATCTTGCGGACCTTTCCCGAGGCGAAACGAAGCCGGCTCGTTCTCTCGTGGTTGCGCGAGTCCGGGGTGCCCGATTGTGGCTTTACCGAAGTCTCGCGGGTCTCGTCCGTGTTGCTAAGCGATGGGCGGCCCGCGAAGGCGAATTTGCCCGGCGGGTTTCACATTCGCCGCCGTTCCGGGGTGCTTTTTATCGAGGCTCCGGAGTGATCCCGAAATGCTCGTGAAGGGCGGCGGCGACTTCGTCCATGGGCAGGCCGATGACGTTGCTCATCGAGCCCTCAATGCGGTCGATGATGAGGGCGCCGTGATCTTGGGCCGCATAGGCGCCCGCCTTGTCCATCGGATCGATGCGGGCGTGGTAGTCGGCCTGCTCGGCGGGAGAGAGTTGTTTGAAATGGACGCTGGTGGTCACGGTGAGATCGACGGCCTTTCCGGCGTGTCCGTGTCGCAAGGCGACAGCGGTGAAGACCTCGTGGGAACGCCCGTTGAGCGAGGCGAGCATCCGCGTGGCCTCCTCACGATCGGCCGGTTTGCTGAGGACGGAGTCGCCGAGGAGGACGAGCGTGTCCGCTGCGATGACGATGGCCTCGGGGAACCGGGCTGAGACGGCGGCCGCCTTGTCGCGCGCGTTTTCGGCGGTGAGTTGGCGGATCGGCAGGCTCGTGTCCTCGTTTTCTTCGATTCCGGGATTCTCCACCTGGAAACGATAACCGGCTTCGGTAAGGAGGTCGCGTCGTCGGGGCGATCCCGAGGCGAGAATGAGAAACGGGGCGTCGGTCATGCGGGAAATTCGGCGGCGAAGAAGGGATTGTTCCGCTTTTCCTCACTCACGCTGGTGAGCGGTCCGTGACCGGGACAAAGCACGGTCTCGTCGGGGAGGGTGAGGATCTTTTCGCGATTGTTTTTCCAGGCGTCGTCGAACGAGACCATGCCTCCGCCCATCGAACCGGCGAAGATCGCGTCGCCCACGATCGCGAGCGGGCGGGCGAGTCCCTCGACGAGGTAGGTCGTGCCGCCTTTGGAGTGACCGCTCGTCGTCCGAGTGGTCACCTTGAGGGCGCCGATCGAGAAGGTCGCGCCTTCAGAGAAGGTCTCCGTCCCGGGCCAGGGCTCGGCGCGGTTGGAATAGGCCGTTGCCTCGGGGAAGGCCGACTTCAATGCGTCGAGGGCGGCGAGGTGGTCGTTGTGGGTGTGGGTCAGGAAAATCGACTCGACCGTGACTCCGAGAGCCTTCGCCTTTTCGACGAGGGGGATGCTGTCGGTGGCGGTATCAAAAAAGGCGGCGGCCTTGGTCGCGGGATCGCGGACGAGGTAGGCGTTCACCCGCATGTCGCGGTAGGGGAGATTGAACATTTCGAGCCCCTCAAGCGAAACGGGCCGTGGCGACCAGACCCGTGAGGCGGCCATCGTGAGCGTGCGCGGTTCGAGGGAGAGGGCGCGAGCGACTTTGACGAGGGCCTGCTCGTCGCAGAACTCCCCCCGGCAGAGGCGCGCGAGGATGTCGCGGGGCACCCCCGTTTTTTCGACCAGTTCCGATTCCGAGAGGTGCCGGCCCCGCATCGCTTTGGCGATGAGGTCTTCAAAAAGGTCTTCCAGCGGGACGTTGAGGATCATGGGAGTGGCTTCAGATGGAACTCGGGAAAAGTTTTCAAAAACAGGGATTTTTCTTGTCGGATTTCCTCGAAAATGTCATCCTCATTTTGGAGATGAGGTATTTACGATGTCATCTCCAGCACTAAATACGGCCTCCGGGCCACCATAACCCAACATAACCGAAAACCACACCATGAAAGTGAACCGTAAAAAGCGGGGTGCCTTCACCCTGATCGAGCTGCTGGTCGTCATCGCGATCATCGGCATTCTCGCGAGCTCCGCGATGCCTGCCTACAACGGCATCCAAGAGCGCGCCAAACGCACGAAGGACGTGAACAACATCAAACAGATTCTGCTCGGCTGCCGTGCCTTCGCGGCGGATTGGGAGGGAATCTACCCATCCTTCGACCCGGACGCTGAGAAGAGTGGCGGCGGAGGTGGGGGGGAGGACTCCGAGTTCTCCACCTCAACGGACGCCTTCAACGTTCTGATTCCGGACTATATCGACACCGAAATCGTTTTCTGGATTCAGACGAAGCATCCCGAAAAAATGCAGCCGCCCAAGGAAGACGGAACGCTTGAGGCCGAGGAGAATGTTTATTGCTACGTCAACGGACAAACGGATACCAGCTTTAGCCGCTCACCCCTCGTGGCGGACGGACTGATGGATGGTCCCGGCGAATATGGCGAGTACCACCCTTGGTTGAAGTCGAAAAAGGCGGTCGTCGGTTTCTGTGGAGGCCACGTTTCGGAAGAGTCTCTCTCTTCGGCAACGGCTGGCGCCACCGTCCGCAGCAAGGACCGTCTTGTGGAGAATATCTTCGACGAACGCACCGTCGGTGAAGAGGGTGGCGAGTCGAGCGGTGGCTGGCTCGATACCAAGAAGGACAACGTCCTTCTCCCTGAGTAATTTTTTCGTAGGAAAATCCCCCAATCAGGAAACCCGCTCCGGACACTCCGGAACGGGTTTTTTGTTGGCGCGAGTTGCGGGCAGCAGCGCATCGCCCTGATTGACTCCGGCTGGGGATGGGGGAATCTCTGCGAAACCCTCGACCGGACTCTGTGGCCGGTGCGCGACTCCCTCCATGACCCCCATCCGCCGCCAGTTTTTCGTGAGCTATGCCGCGATCGGCAGCATCATGCCGCTGGTCACGGTCTTTCTTCGCGAGCAGGGGGGCTTCAATTTTCTCCAGATCGGCTTGGCCATGGCTTTGATGGGCGTCCCGACCCTTTGTTCTCCGGCTCTCATCACCCTGCTCGCCGATCGCAATCTCGACACCCGCCGGATTTTGGCGACGGCCTTCGGCTTCAGTGCCCTGGTCCTCACCCTGATGTTCTTTTCGGGAAACATCGCCCTGACCCTCGCCCTTTTTGTCTGTCATGGTCTCGCCTCGGTCGCGATGTTGCCGCTGCAGGATGGATACTTCTTTTCCCTCTCGGAAGAAGAAAGGAAACGCACCGGAGTCTCGGTCGAATATCCCACCGTGCGGATCTGGGGCACGATGGGTTACATCCTCCCGAGCCTGATCCTTTACTACCCCCTGCTCAAAGGGGCCGAGCCCCGTCTCATTCTGCCCTGTTCGGTGTTTTTCTGTCTTCTCAGTCTGGCCAACAGCTTCACTCTGAAGCCTGTCGCCCGCACCTCCGGCCACCTGCCCTCCCGGATGCCTTCGAAGCAGGCTTTGCGCGCGATTTTTGCGCCGAACTCACGCTGGCTCTCGATCGGCTTGTTTTTCGCGCTGCTCGCCGCCGCGACCTACTATGCGTTCATCGGCAATTATCTCGATGAGGTCGTGAAGGTGCCGAAACCCTACATCGCCCTCATCATCAATCTCGGGGTGCTCGTGGAAGTCGGCTGCACCCTCCTCATGCCGTGGCTACAGCGTCGCATCGGTCTCAAGGGCATCCTCGTTCTCGGACTGTGCTGCATGGTCACCCGTATGCTCCTGCTCTCGTTTTTCCCGTCTCCAGCCGTCGCGGTGCTCGCCCAGCTCGGGCATGGCTTTGAAGTCCTCGCCCTTTATGTGGGGCCGGTCATGTTTCTGAACCGGCTTGCGGGCGATGAATTTCGGAACTCGATCCAGGGCATCTACACCATGGCGGTCGTGGGAACTGCCCGCGTCATCGGCAGCCTCGCGGCTGGCTATGTCGCTTCGACCTTCGACCTCCGTTGGAATCTCCTGCTTGGGGCCGGTCTGGCGACCTGTGCGCTGCTCGTCATCGCCTTTCTTTTCTCCCGGATTCCACCGCGGCACGCTTCGGGGGAAATAGCGGTTTCTTCCGGCACCGTCCCGTGATAAGAAATCGGGCGTTCTATGATTCACCCGGCCCCAGTATCTGGTCCAGCGCCCGTTGAGTGGTCGAAAAAGGCCATCTTTGGGGCTGTTTTTGCGATTCTGGGATTCGCGACCCTGTGGCTCGTCTTCGGTCTCTTCTTTGCCGCGGTCGCCGCGATCCTGGGACATGTCGCACGGTATGAATGTCAGGACCTCGGGCTGAGGGGGCGGCGCTTTGCGACCGTCGCGCTCTGGTTGAGTTATTTTTCGATGATCACGTTTCCGGTCATCGCCCTCGCCATCGGGCTCTCCTTTCCTGCGGTCGAAAGGTGGCGTGCGGATCAGGAGACCCGTCACCGTGCCGAGAGCCGTGCCCAGGCCTCGCGCCTCTTCGTGGCGTGCGAAGCTTACGCCCGCGCCAATCGCGACCATTATCCCGAGCAATGGGAGGCGCTCTCCGGGCGCTTCGTCCCGGCCGAAGAACTCGCCGATCTTCTGCACAGCCCGTATCCGGGTGGGCCTCGGGTCGCTTTTGAAATCGTCCCGCACGACCGGCCCGTGTTGGACGCCATCGGCGATTCGGTCATCGTCATTCAGGAGATCGCGCTGGCGCGGGTCTCCGAGATTGCGGTCGTCTACGCGAATGGACGTGTCGCCGGACTCCACAATCCCGACCGCGAAGTTCCATGAAACCGATCCACCTCTCTCTGGCGCTTTTCGTCTGCTTCGCCCGTGCGGCGGCGAGTGGAGACGAGAATCTCTATCTCGCAGCGAACGAGACCGAGGGCCTCCTCGCGAAGGAAGGGCAGAAGGTCATCGTTCACGGAGAGGTCGCGGGATCGAGGAAGTCGGCCTCGGGAACAAACTTCGTGAACTTCAAGGACGCGACCTTCTTCCTCGTCACCTTCAAAAGCGATCTCCCACAGTTTCCCGAGGGCGAGCCGGCCGACCTCTACGAGGGCAAGCGCCTCGCGGTCGAAGGCGCTGTTTCGATCTATCAAGGCAAGCCGCAGATCAAACTCACGGACCCGGGCCAGGTCACCGTCCTCGCGCCCAACACGGTCTTTCCGCCGCCAGCCGAGACCAAGCCCGATTCCGCCGCCGCAACGAAAGCCATGACGGAAAAACCAGCACCCGAAGTCGCGCCGACACCTGAGGCCCCGAAGCGCAAACCGCCCGTGGATCCTTCGGAGTATTTCAAGAAAGAGGAGTGACCAGACGCGCTATCGCGGAACGCCAATCCGGAATCCGAAATTCTCACATCCCCACCGCCGCGCGGACTCGGTCGAGCACCTTGCGCGCCTCGTTGCGAGCTTTCTTGGCCCCTGAGATGAGCACATCATCGACATAACCCGCATCCTTCACGAGGACCTCGCGGCGCTCTCTCATCGGCGCGAAATCATCACGAATGCGTTCGAAGAGTTGCTGTTTGTAGTGTCCGTATCCCTGTCCGCCGGCACGGAAGGAGGCCTCCATCTCCGAGACTTCTTCTGGCGTCGCGAAGAGCCGATAGAGCTGCACGATGTAGTTGTCGGTCGGATCCTTCGAAGCCTCGACCGGGGTCGAGTCCGTCACAATCTTCATGATCTTCGATCGCAGCTTCTTCTCCGTTTCCTCAAAGAGATCGATGGCGTTGTCGTAGCTCTTGCTCATCTTGCGCCCGTCAAGGCCGGGCACGACGGCCGTTTCCTCGCGGATGCGGGGCTCGGGGATCACCAACAAACCGTCGCCATAGCGGTCGTTGAACTTCTGCGCGATGTCGCGCGTCACCTCGAGGTGCTGTTTCTGATCGCGGCCGACCGGAACGACGTTCGCATCGAAAATGACAATGTCCGCCGCCTGCAGCACGGGATAGGCGAAAAGACCGTGTGAGGGCGACATGCCCTGGGCGATCTTGTCCTTGTAGGAGACACAGCGCTCGAGCAGGCCCATCGGCGTGACACAACTGAGGATCCATGCGAGTTCCGTCACTTCGACCACGTCCGACTGCTTCCAGAAGGTGGCTTTCTCGGGATCGAGTCCGCAGGCGAGGAAGTCGATCGCAAGGTCGCGGACGTTCGCGCGCAGCGCCTTCGGATCGTGGGTCGAGGTGAGGGCATGGTAATCAGCGATGAAATAGAAGGCGTCACCCTCGTCCTGAAGCCGGATCGAGGGTTCCATCATGCCGAAGTAATTGCCGATGTGGAGGCGGCCACTCGGTTGGATGCCGGAAAGTATGCGCATGGGAAAATCGGTTGGGACCCTTTTGTCGTGAAAACAAACGGAACGCGGAGTTTCAGACAAACTCCCGCCGAAAGCAAATTCCGCAAAAAGGGGGTAAATTGAACATTGTTCACTGTTTTACTGGACGGGTGAACACTTTCGGATAAAATACCGATGAAACAACAATTTGTCATCCCATGGTTGAACTGCTATCTCCTACAGAAGCCGAAGAACGCGTGACACCCACCGACCTCGCGGCGGCGGAACCCGAGTCCGCTCCCTCCACCCAGAAAAACGCCGCACCGCGAAAAACCGCGACGCGCGCCACCACGCCAACCGCACCTGACATGGCCGCACCCAAGAACAACGACCGAGGCAACGACAAGGAGACGAGCCGCATCGCCGACGCCCGCGCGAAAAATCTCGATCTCGCCATCTCGCAGATTCAGAAGGACTTCGGCGAGTCGGCGATCATGCGCCTCGGCACCGACAACCGCATGGATGTCGAAGTGATTCCGACCGGGAACGTCCTCATCGACCGTGCCCTCGGAGCGGGTGGATTCCCCCGCGGTCGGATCGTCGAGGTCTACGGCCCTGAATCCTCGGGAAAAACGACGCTCACCTTGACGGTGATCGCCCAGGCCCAGAAGCAAGGCGGCCTCGCCGCCTTCGTCGATGTCGAGCACGCCCTCGATCCCCAATATGCCCGGCGTCTGGGCGTCGATCTCGACAACCTTCTCCTCTCCCAGCCGAGTTCTGGTGAGGAAGCGCTCCGCATCGTCGAGACGCTGGTTCGTTCGAATGCCCTCGACGTCATCGTCCTCGATTCCGTTGCAGCCCTTGTGACAAAGCAGGAACTCGATGGCGAGATCGGCGACGCCACCGTCGGCGCCCAGGCCAGGCTCATGAGTGCCGCCATGCGCAAACTCACCGCCATCATCTCGAAAGCACGCACCGTCGTGATCTTCACCAACCAGATCCGTGAAAAGGTCGGGGTCATGTTCGGCAACCCCGAAACCCAGCCGGGCGGTCGTGCTCTCAAGTTCTACAGCTCGGTGCGCTGCGACATCCGCCGTACCGGTAGCATCAAGTCGGCCGACGGCACCGTCACCGGCAACCG
>DGXY01000110.1:29919-30313 GCA_002396885.1 Akkermansiaceae bacterium UBA5020 | reverse complement strand
GTGAAGAACAAGGTCGCTCCGCCCTATGGGGAAGCCGAGTTCGACATCATGTTCAACGAAGGCATCTCCGCGGTCGGATCGCTTCTCGACCTCGCCATCGAACACGAGATTCTCCAGAAACGTGGGTCGTGGATCAGCTTCAAGGGAACCCAGATCGCCCAAGGTCGTGATGCGGCCAAGGATGTTCTCAAGGCTGACGACTCCCTCTACGCTGATATCGAGACCGAGGTCAAAGCCGCCCTCGATAAGGCTGCCGGGAAGTGAGTCACCACCCCTTCCTCCACTTTGGTAAGGGATTTCCAAGGCTTCTTGGGTGGTTCAGAGCCCTCGAGACTTCGGAGCGTTTTCTATAAAATGTTTGCAAATCCATAAAGTCAGGATAGCCTGACTTTTA
>DGXY01000110.1:14448-29724 GCA_002396885.1 Akkermansiaceae bacterium UBA5020 | reverse complement strand
GCCTGACTTTTATGGTTTCCGAACAAATTACCGAGAGATTCCGGTGGGAGGACTGCCTCTATTTGTTCTCTTCCCGTTGGTACGTCGTTCTTCTGATTGGTTCGCTGGTC
Source organism: Akkermansiaceae bacterium UBA5020 (assembly GCA_002396885.1). GTDB lineage: Bacteria > Verrucomicrobiota > Verrucomicrobiia > Verrucomicrobiales > DEV007 > Arctic95D-9. Next base: position 29,614 of record DGXY01000110.1, on the reverse strand, counting down.
TGGCTCGCAGGAGCTTCGGCAAAACGTAAATTACCGCCACTTTATGAAGTGGAAGCTCACCTCACTCTTCAGAAGGACGCGTCGGGGAATGATTTCGATCCGGTAAGCCGAAGATTCCCAACCGCTTCCGAGCATGATCTGCTTCGCGAAGCCGCCGAGTTGGATAGTCGGACCCTTCTCTCGGAAGTGGCGGGAGCGCTTGATCTGTCGAGCCTTTGGAAAATCAAGGATGTCGGCGCGCTGATGTCGCGGCTGGAATCCCGAGTGGAGGTCGGCATCTTGCCGGAAAGCCATTCCCTCTTGCTGCGGGCCCGGGGGGAGTCGCCTTCCGAGGCAAGTGATCTAGCCAACGCCCTTGTCGATCGTTTCGTCGCCCGTAAAGACGCGGAAGCAAGGGCCGAATTGGGTGCTCGGATGCGTCGCCTCAAACAGGAGATGCTCGGGCGCCATGCCGAAGTGAAATCGATCGATGCGGAACTCGTGGCGATGGCAAGTGATCCGGCGGCCAATCCCGCCGAGTCGTCACAACTGCGTCGAAGGCGCGTTGCGGTGCGAAATCTGATTCATTCGCTCGAGGCAAAGCACCAACTCGCTTTGATCGAAGCGGATGAGGTCCACGGAAAAGCGAGGCTGGTGGCGCCCGCACGGCCGGATGCGGCTGTTGCCACCACCTCCATTTGGCTCACCGTGCCTTCCATTTTCATGGCGGGACTGTTCGCAGGTTTTGGAACGGTTCTGGGTCTTGCCGTGATTTTTCGCCGATCTCGTTGGGACGCCATTTCCCATCTGACCTCACGTTTGGAGGTCCATTTCGCCGGCTTCGCCCCGCTCACCGGTGGAGGCTCGGTAACCCCGAGTGTGATTCCCGACACGATTCTGGAGTCTTATCGCGATCTTAGGAACCGGATCCTCCGTCTTCCTGCCGGGGAATGCGTTTGGATGACGATGATGCCCCTGTGCCGCAAGGAACCATGTGGCGAGGCGATCACCTCTTTGGCTTGCGTGCTGGCTGATTCCGGGAGCACTGTTCTCGTGATCGACGCCGATTTCAGGGGCCCGTCCCTGCATCAATACTTCGAAGCTGCCCAGCATCCTGGACTTTCGGACTATCTCACGGGTGCGATGCGGCTCGAGGAGACGGTGATACGCTCGCGACGGGCGAACCTCTGGTTCATGCCTTCGGGGCCTCTTCACGACGATCCGAGCGGACTGCTGATCGGGAAACGAATGGAAGACCTTGTCCGCGATCTGCGGAGCCGCTTTGATTACGTCCTCGTAGCGTCGCCTTCCATCCACGAGGTCTCGGACGCCGGGGTGCTTGCCTCGATTTCCGAATTCAACACAGTCATTACTCCCTATCGGGGGATTTCTTTCCGACGACTCCACGAGACTCGCGTGGCGCTTCAAACGGTGGGGGCGCCACTCTCCGGAGTCATCCTCTCGACTAGGGTGAAAACGGTCCAGCCAACCATGCGGGCGGCCTCGCTAAAAACCAGCCGAACCCTTCCTGCGGGATTTGTCCATTGAGGGGCTCGCTCCCTGCGGGGTTGCTCTAATGATCCGAGGCGGAGGTGCCTTTGGTTTCAACGAAATCGTCGAAGTGGTGGCGCAAAGGGTGGGGAACGATCGCGGTAATGAGGATGTCGTTGCCCTCATATTCGGTGGAAAGCACCTTTCCCTCGCGATGAAGAAGGGCGACGAGATCCTGGCGGGCTTGGGGGAGCCGCAAATGGAGCCGCGAGACCCGGTCGATCATCAGATCCATGAGCCGGTTGATGAGGGCGGGGATACCTTCGCCGGTGTGGATGGAAACGAGCACTGAATCCCGGTCGAAGTGGCGCTTTAGCTCGTGCAGCCGCGCCTCGTTTCCGGCGAGAAGATCGATTTTGTTCAGCACCGTGATCGTTGGTTTGTCGGCGGCACCGAGTTCGCGCAGGACTGAAAGGGTCGTTTCGTGAAAGGCGTAGACCTCGGGAGCGCTGGCATCGAGCACGTGGATCAGAAATTCGGCGAGCACGGCCTCCTCGAGCGTGGCCTTGAAGGCTTCGACGAGACGGTGGGGGAGGTTGCGGACAAATCCGACCGTGTCGGTGAGCAGCAGGGTCTGGCCGTCAGGCAGCTCGATGCGACGGGTCGTCGGATCGAGGGTGGCGAAGAGTTTGTCTTCCGCAAGCACGTCAGAACCGGCCAGCAGGTTCAGGAGCGAACTCTTTCCGGCATTCGTGTAGCCGACGATCGAGGCCTGGCAGATCCCCTCGTCATTACGTTGTTTGCGCTGAGTCTGGCGGACCCGGCGCACGTCGTCGAGCTCCTCCTTGATGCGCTCGATACGCCCCCGGGCAAGACGGCGATCGACCTCGATCTGTTGTTCCCCTTCGCCGCGAGAGGCCGCTCCGCCGCCCTTGCCCCCGCCTGATCCGCCACGTTGGCGGTCGAGGTGGGACCACATTCGGGCGAGGCGCGGAAGCGAGTATTGCATCCTCGCGAGCTCCACCTGGAGCCGGGCCTCGCGGGTCTGCGCCCGCATCCGGAAAATGTCGAGAATCACTTCCTCTCGGTCGATCACGGTGATGTCGCCCTCCTCTTCCCACGCGCGCTGTTGGGCTGGAGCGAGTCCGTTGTCGAAGACGATGCAGTCGGCACCCAACTGCTTCGCTTCCTCGATCAATTCGTGGGCCTTGCCCGATCCGGTGAGGTAGCGCTTGCTGCGGTCCCTGACAAAAACACAAACCTGGCCCGAGATGGTGATGCCGAGAGTGGAGACGAGCTCGGCAAGTTCCTCAAGGAGGCTGCGCGCTTCGGGCTCATCGGCACGGTCGAAATACGCCCCGATGAGAAAGGCGCTCTCGACCGATTTCGGTTTTTCTCGTGTGTCGAACATGGGATTAGGAAAGAAGTCCCTTCAGCGTCGCAAAGTCTTTTTCAATCGCCGCGAGCACCGTCGGCACCTTGGACGGATCATCGTGACCAAGGTATTCGACATGCAGGCTCACGGGACCGCTGAAGTCACTCTCCTGGAGCAGTTTGAAGAAGCCCTTGTCGACCGCTCCTTCGCCGAGGGGGCCCCAGCCGAGGACATTGTCTTTCCAAGACGGTTCCTTCACATAAACGGTATCGAGGTAAGGACGGATCAGCGCGAAATTCAAGGGCCAGGCCTTTGCCCCTTCGACCGTGGCGTGGCCGATGTCAAAGGCGACGCCCACCTCGGCGGGATCGTGATCGGAGAGGACCTCGGCGAGATCCCAGATGGGGCCGCCGAAGTAATCCTTGCCCGAGTGATTCTGGTAGATCGGTTTGATCCCCAGTTCGCGGGAGAGAGCGATGAGATCCCTCAACTTCGGGCGGAACTCGTCGAGCTGGGCGCGGATCGGCTTCGCGAGGTCGTATTTGTAGTAGCCCATCCGGTAGCGGCTCACCCCGGCCGCGGCCGCGGCGCGGAGGATCTTTTCGGTCTGCTGTTCGGCCGAAACCTCGTTGATTGAGGTGGTCATGACGGTGAGGGAAAGGCCTTCCGCTTTGAGCGCCTCGGCGAGTTTGGGCATGTCTTCGTCCACCTTTTCGGGAACGATGTGGCCTTTTGGTCTGACCGCGCCTTCGATGCCGTCGAATCCCATCGCCGCGATCGTCTTTGCCATTTCGGCAAAAGAAAGATGCTGGAGCGGTTTGGTGAAGGTGCAAAACTCGAAACGCCGCTCCTTCGTCTTCTCTTTCGCGAGGAGACCAGGAGCGAATGCGGGAGCAAAGGCAAGGGTCGTGGCGGCAGTGCCGAGGAACTGGCGGCGGCTCGGAGAGGGCGGGGGAGTCATCCTCCTACGGTATCGGTGCTTGCCGGGATCGGCAAGACTTGAGATAGTGCGACGCTGCCAGAAACCTCTCAGGATGAATCCGCTTTCCCGACGACAGTTTGTGATGCTTGCGAGCGTTGTCCCGACCGGCCGGGCGTTGGCCCAGTTGATCGGACACTCCGAGGGCGAGTGGTCGGTTCGCGGGACGGACCCGATCGAGATCTACCGGGGCGACCGGCGTATCACCGCCTATCACGCGGGATTTGCGACCGGTGTGCCTTTCTTCGATCCGGTCGTGGGTCCGAGTGGGAAAAGTTTCACGGCGCCCGCTTCGCCCAAGTCGGCGGAGGAGGTGTTCGTGCCGACGGGACTCTGGTTTTCGCTGGGCAATGTGAACGGATATGACTTTCACCCGGAGACCGGTAGTGCGGTGCCTTCGGCAAGAAATCGTGGACGCATCCTCCACAAGGGAATGAACGGTGTCCTCATCAAAAACTCCGCCATTGTCATTCGAACGAAGTCGGAGTGGATGGGCGTCGCCTCGCCCGAGCGCCGCCTTTGCTCCGACGAGCGCGAGTTCACCCTTTTTTATCGCGAGGACGGCTCTCTCGCGATCAGTGCTTTGATCGAGTTGATCGCCGATGCCGGAGATCTCGAGATCGGTCAGGAAGACCGCGGGGCGTGGTCGCTTCGGGTCGGAAGCGGTCTCGCTTGGAAAGAGGGCGAAAAAAACCGACGCCTTTCCAGCAGCGAGGGACTTGAGGGAAAAGAGGTCGCGGGTAAACGGGCGAAGTGGGTGAGCTGTGAAGGGCTCGATGCGGGAAATCTACCCGGCGGAGTCGCTCTGTTTGATCATCCCGGTAACCCGGGGTTCCCCCCACAGTGGACCCTCAACGAGTCTGGCCTCGTCTCCGTCAACCCGTTCGCGCCCAGATCTCTCCCCGCTCCAGGGATCGGCCCGGGTGCCTCGACTAAAGAGGCGGTGCCAGAGGGGTCGGATAACGCGATCCAGCTTCGCGCCCGTGCCGGGAATAACGATCTACCCCTGATCGTGCCAAACGGCGAGTCGATCTTCTTCCGCTACCGCACGGTCTTTTTCTCGGGCAAGGCGGAAGCGGCGGATCTCCCCAAAGCTTACACTCTCTTTGCGGATTGAATTCCAAGAAAGAAAAAGGCCGGAGATTTCCACCCCGGCCTTTCCGAAAATCCAGCAGCCAAGACCACTCTCAGGCACCATCCCAACTGCTGTAAATGCTGACCTTGGTTCCGTAGGTGGTGTTGTCGAAGATCACTTGAGCGGCACTGGCGGGGAGGCGGACGCAGCCGGCCGAGGCCGGGTATCCGGGGAGGTGTCCGGCGTGGACGCCGAAGACCGTGCCACTAAGGCGCATCCAATAGGGCATCTCGACCCCATAGATGGTCGAATATTTGCCGCTGCGGACCCGCTGGGTCATTGAAAAGGTTCCCCGCGGCGTGTATTTGCCGGCGCGGGCCGTCGAGACCGGCGTTTCCACCGCGACCTTGCCATTCACGAGCAGGTAACCCTTCTGGTCGGCAATATCGATGACGAGACGGGTATTTCCCTTGGTGCTCTGCGAGAGGTTCATCGGATTGATCCGCGCTCCGCTTTTCTGGCGATCGATCTTGGGGCGGGCGTAAAGCCCCCGGCTGTAGGCGTTGCCTCCGCGGGTGGCGGAGGCGGCCTTGTTCCAAGTGTCATTGGTCTGGCAGGAACTCAACGCCATCGCCCCGAGCACGAGGCAAAGCGAGAGGCCGTAGGAGAGGACTCTACTTTTCATAACTGTCTGTCGGTGTAATTCGACATCTACCATGGCTCAAATTATTGTAATTACAAATATTTTTGATAATTGTAATTCTCCGGGCTCCTCAAAGTCCCGAAGGCAGGGCTTTCTCCGGATTGGTCTCTGCCTCGTAATCAACGCCTTCGAGACCGAAACCGAAAAGCCTGAGGAATTCCTTTTTGTAACCTGAAAAATCCGAATCCGACGAAAGGTTCTCCGTCGTGACCGTCTCCCAAGCCGAAGCGACGGCCGCCTGGATGTCGGCGCGCATCTCCCAGTCGTCGATGCGAACGCGGCCTTTCTCATCCAGAGACGGAGCGCCGCCGGAGGCGAGGTGGTCGGCGAAAAGCCGTTGGATCTGCTCGATGCACCCTTCGTGGAGGCCTGCCTCCTTCATCACCTTGTAGAGGAGGGAAATGTAGAGTGGCACGACGGGAATCGCGGAGCTTGCCTGGGTGACGAGGGCCTTGTTCACCGAGACGTAGGCGGTCCCGGCACCGAAACGCGAGTTCATCCGCGCGGCGGATTCCTCGAGATGTTCCTTCGCCCGACCGATCGTGCCATTCGTGTAGATCGGATAAGTGAGGTCGGGGCCGATGTAGGAGTAGGCCACCGTCGTGAAGCCGTCGGCAAGGGCGCCTGCGTCGGCGAGGGCGTCGAGCCAGAGTTCCCAATCCTCACCGCCCATCACCTTGACGGTATGGGCGATCTCTTCGTCGGAGGCGGGGTCGATCGAGATCGAGTTCACCTCGGCCGTGTCGGTGTTGAGATTCTTCTGCGAGTAAGATTGCCCGATCGGCTTAAGGACCGACTTGTAGACTTCGCCTGTCTCGGGGTCGGTGCGGCGGGGCGAGGCGAGGCTGTAGACGATGCAGTCGACCTGGCCGAGGTCGGCCTGGATCGCCCTGATGACCGCTTCCTTGATCTCTTTGGAAAAGGCGTCGCCATTGAAGCTTTTCGCGTAGAGTCCGGCCTCGGCGGCGGCTTCCTCGAAGGCCACGGAGTTGTACCAACCGGCGCTGGCGGTTTTGTTCTCGATGCCTGGCTTTTCGAAAAAGACCCCGATGGTCGCCGCGCCACCGCCGAAGGCCGGCACGATGCGCGAGGCGAGCCCGTAGCCGGTCGAGGCACCGATCACGAGGACTTTTTTCGGGGAATGAGGGAGCGGCCCCCTGCCCTTCACATAATCGATCTGAGAGCGGACGTTGGCCGCGCAACCCTCGGGATGCGCCGTCGTGCAAATGAAACCACGGATCTTCGGTGCGACAATCATCAAGGAAAATAGATTCAGAGAGCGATAGCAGGGGGGCGGCGGGATGACAACCGCTTTGTCGCGTCCCGGCGGGAAAGAATGTGTCACTTCGTCCGGGAAAGAAAAAGGCCCGCGGCCGAAACGAATCGGCGGCGGGCCCAGAAGGTTCGCGTCAGGCGCGTGAACTCACTTGATCTCGGCGGCGTGGAAAGTCGCCCAGTCGTCGAGGTTGTTGAGGTTCACGGCATCCTTGATCGTGCCGTCGTCGGGACGACCGGCGGCAGCGAGGATCTCGGTGCGGGTGCCGTCGGCGTGGATGTAGCCGGTGATGGCGGCGTTGAGCTTGTCAACGGCGTCCTGGTCGAGGGAGCCGCCCTTTTGCTGGAGGATCCAGTTTTCGAGTTCGATGTAGGAGGGCTTCGCGTCGCTGATGAAGGCTTCGAAGTCACCCTTGTCGATGCCGATGCCGTCGAGGACCATCTGATCGTAGCCGGCACCGATGGCCGGATAGTCGGAGTGGAGTTTGCCGGCGGCGCCGAGCGAGGCCTTGAGCCAGAGGCGGGGCAGGTGCAGGACGCCGAGGGGACCGGCGGTGCCGGAGCTGATAAGAGGAATGATGTTGCTCATGTGGGATTCAAACGATTGGATTTTTTCGCGGCGGGACCTCCCCGCCCTTGCGAGAGCGGGCAGACTAGGAGGGCGCGGCGTCCAGCGCAATCAAAATCCGCCCCTGATCCCGTGACGGAACCGATGAAATTTTTCCGTAAGGCGCGTGCTCAATCCCAGGTCACCTCGGTCTTCACCGAGTTCGCGAGGAAACATTCGTGATGGGCCTTTTCATGGAGCCGGGCAAGATCCTCCGGCGAAGGCTGCTTTTCGCCGGAAAAGACGATCTTCGGATGCATCACGACCCGGGCGAGCCAGAGCCTGCCGTTTTCGCCCTTCTCGAGGTAACCGACTGGCGCGTCATCGTATTGATCGACGACATATCCGCTCATCGAGGCGATCGCAAGAAAGGTGAGGAGGTGGCAGCTCGCGAGGGCGGCCGCGAAGGCCTCTTCGGGATCGACGCAGTCATCCTTGCCCAAGAAGGCCGGGGCGGCGGCTGCCTGGACGCTCTGACCGCTGCGCGGGAAGGTCCAGAGGTGAGTGCGGGAATACTCTTTGTAACCGAAGCCGCTCTCGCCGCGGCTCCACGAAAGGGTGGCGTGATGTTCGCTCATGGAAACGAGGTCGTGCCGTCGGGAGCGGTCGGCAAGCGCGGAAACGGAGAATCTCTGGTCATTTGTTGCGTGGATTTCGCGCAGGATTGCCTTTCCTCTTTCACCGGGGACATGGCACATTGGCCTCATGCCGCGACTGTCCCCACGGGCCAAGGCCCTCATCTATTCCAATCTCGAGAAATACGCCCGCTCCGGGATGGGGATGGAGAAGGCGTGTGAATCCCTCCTTCGCCAGCCGCGGGTCTCGGGGAACGAGCGACGGCTCTACCGTGGCCTCCTCGACGGGATCCAGCACGGACGCAGCATCGGCGATGCTCTGGGAGGGGCGGGCGGATTTGTCACGCCCCTCGAACACGAGGTCGTCGTCGCGGCCGAGTCGGGGGGAAAGCTGGAAAAGGGATTCGCTCATCTCGCCGAATACTTCCGCCGCATCGACCGCACCCGTAAAAAGATCCTCAAGGGTCTCGCCTATCCGCTTTTCCTGATCCACCTCGCCATTCCCGTCTCGACCCTCGCGGTCACGGCCTTCGGGAGTTTCCGTCTCGACGGCGAGACGCCGAAGGGAGGGTATCTCGCCGCCCTCGAAAACAGTGGGCTGGCCATGCTCGGGGTCTGGGTGGGCCTTCTCTCGTTCTTCGCGGCCGCCTGGTTCCTCGCCCGACTCGGCCGGACTTCCGCCCCCGTCGATGCGATCCTCCGCCGGATTCCGTTGGTGGGAAAAGCGCGCCGCGATGTGGCGATGGAGCGCTTCACGCAGGTCTTCGAGATTTTCCTGCTCGCCGGGCGCACCATGAGCGAATCCCTCACCGGAGCAGCGAGTGCCTCCGGCAGCGGCCTCATCCGTGCGGCGGGGAAACGGGGTGCGGCCATTGTCGCGGCGGGCGATCCACTCGCCCACGCCCTCCTCGCGTCGCCCGAGGCCTTTCCGGATGATTTCACCCGGGGCATGATCGTGGCCGAAGAATCGGGCGTGCTCGACCGCGAACTCGCGGAATGGGGTCGCTTTTACTCCGAGTCCGCCGGTGAGGCCATGGAGCAACTCGCCGAATGGGCCCCGAAGCTGTTTTACTGGGGCATTCTCTTATTCGTCGGGGCCCTCATCATCCGTGCAGCCCTGGCGTATCGCGATCTCATCGAGGGACTGCTGAATTTTGGCGGCTGAATGTCCTCCGCCCTTTCCGGCGTCAGCGATCGACCGCCACGATTCCCTCGGCCGTCTCCTGCTGCAGGCGCAGTTGCCCGCAGGCGGCGGAAATGTCGTGACCTTTCTCGCGCCGCAGGGTCGCGACGACGCCGGCACGGGTGAGCACTTGGAGAAAGGACTCGCACTGCGCTTCGGTCGGGCGACTCCAGGGCAGCCCCTCGACGGTGTTGTAAGGGATCAGGTTCACCTTGGCATCGAGTCCCCTTGCCCGCTTCGCGAGCAGGCTTGCCTGGGCCAGCGAATCGTTGACACCTTCGATGAGGATGTATTCCAGGGTGATCTTCTGCTTTTTCTTCTCGCGCCAGACCTCGAGGGCCTCAAAGAGCCGTGCGATCGGATACTTCTTGTTCACCGGCATGATCTGCTCGCGCACCTCGTCGCTGGCCCCGTGCAGGGAAATGGCGAGGCGGATCTGGATGGGGAGCTCGGCGAGCTTCTCGATCTGCGGGGCGAGGCCGCTGGTGGAGACGGTCATGTGGCGCGCTCCGATGTTCAGGCCCCAGGGCGCGTTGAGAATGGTGATCGCTTTGGTGAGTCGAGTGAAATTGGCGAGCGGCTCGCCCATGCCCATGAAGACGAGGTTGCGCACCGATTCGCCCGATTCCTCCTCGGCGGCCATGACCTGACCGACGATTTCCTCAACCTCGAGGTTGCGGGTGAAGCCGGCGAGGCCGCTCGCACAGAATTTGCAGTCGTAGGCGCAGCCGACCTGGCTGGATACGCAGAGGGTGATGCGATCGCTCTGGCCTCCGTCGAAATGGACGTTGGCGGGGATCTTCACCGTCTCGACGAGACGTCCGTCATGGAGGCGGAAGAGAAATTTCCGGGTCGTGTCCTTCGAGCCGGTCAGGCGCACCACGGGAAGTCGGTCGAGGGAAAAGGAGGCCTTCAATTCCTCCCTCAGCGCTTGAGGCAGGTTCGACATCTCGTCCCAGAGCTTCGCCCTCTTTTCATAGAGCCACTCGACGATCTGTTTCGCCCGGAATTTGCTCTGGCCGTGCCCCTCCGCCCACTCGACCCAATCGTCGAGGGTGAGGCCAAAGGCGGAGGGGAGTCCTGCAGGGGGCATGAATGGGAGAGGCGAGCCAGCCAACTAACCACCGTTCCCTCGCTTTGGCAGGTCCAATTTTGACGATTGATCGAGCTCACAGCGGTCTTCAGAAACCAGCCGCGCTAAAAAATTTGCTTAATATTTGCGATATTTTTAGTTTATTAATTGATTTTTTATAAAAACAGTAATACCATAATTTATGGAAAAGCTGAATATTAAAATCCACTCCATCGTTATCGCTTCCGTTCTGGTTGCGACCTCCACCATCGCGACGGCTGGCTCCGGCTACCGCCTCAGCTCGAAGTCGCCTGCTCCCAAGACCCCGATCACCTTCAGCTCCTCCCGAGGTTATGTCTTTGGTTATGGCGGCTTTGTTTTCGGATCGAGCTGGGAAAACACCGGCGCCTTTGACATGTCGCATCCGGATTGGATGGCTGACTGCCCGCCGGGAGTACACGACAAACACGCTTTTGACCCTACGAACATCCCGATGGACTGGGATCTCGACGACGGCTGGTCTTTCGGTGGTGGTATCGGCCGCTACTCCGGTCTCTTCGGGGGCAGCCGTTTCGAGTTGGAAGGTTCTTATCTGAGCAACGGAGTGGATTCGCTCCAGTATGGCGGTGTCGACCTTCCCGCGAACTTCGACATCTCGACGAAGACCGCCATGGTGAACTATCTCAAGGAAGTGCCCTTCGGCTCAGCAACCGGCTACTTCGGTGGCGGCATCGGCTGGGCTTGGACGAGCATGGACGGCGCCGTTGACTCGATCAACTACAGTTCCTCCGCCGATGGATTCGCTTGGCAGTTCATCGCCGGTGTCGACTTCCCGATCACCGAGAGACTCGCCCTCTTCACCCAGTATCGTTTTCTCGTCCTCGACGATCAAACCTTCACGAGCGATTCCGGGTATTTCAGCAACACCACGGACGACAATCCGACGAGCCACTCCGTGCTGATCGGCGCCCGCGTCTCGTTCTGATTCGGTCATCCCCTAAGCACCCCGAACTTTTCCAAACCAGCCCTGTCCGCGGATTGTCCGTGGACAGGGCTTTTTCTTTGTCCGTAATTCACCCCGCTTGAACTACCAAGACTCCATCGACTGGCTTTATGGCACTCAGACCTTCGGGATCAAACTGGGGCTGGATAACATGTGCCGCCTCCTCACGGCGTTCGGGACCGACCCCCAGGCTCCCGGACCCGCCATTCTGCACGTCGCCGGGACGAACGGAAAGGGCTCGGTCTGCGCCGTGACCGACCGCATCCTGCGCGATGCCGGGATCAAGACGGGCCTTTTCACTTCGCCCCACCTCGTCACCTACCGCGAGCGGATCCGGGTCAATGGAACGATGATCCCGGAGGAAACCGTGGCCGCGGGTTTGAACCAGCTGCGCGGACTCGTCGTGGATTGGGAGAACCATCCCACGTTTTTCGAACTCACCCTCGCGCTCGCGATGAGGCATTTCCTCGACGAAGGCTGCGAGGTCGTGATCCTCGAGACCGGCATGGGAGGTCGCCTCGATGCGACCAACGCCCTGCAATCGGACTTCTGTGTCATCACTTCCATCGGGCTCGATCACCAGCAGTGGCTCGGGGAGACGATTCGCGAGATTGCCGGGGAAAAAGCCGGCATTCTCAAATCCGGCGTGCCCGCGATCATCGGTGAACTCCACCCCGATGCCCGCGACGTTGTAGGCCGACGCGCGCTCGCACTCGGTATCCCCTGTGTCGAGGCCCATCCGCTGCCAGACGATTGGGAAACGGGATTGAAAGGTCCGCACCAGCGCGACAACGCCGCCCTTGCGGTGGAGGCCGCCTGCCGACTCGAGGGCGAAAGGCTCACGCAGGACGGGATCCGCCGATCGGTCGCCACGGCGAGCTGGCCGGGACGATTCCAACAGATCGACGACTCACTCTTTCTCGACGGGGCGCACAATCCCGCCGCCGCCGAGGTTCTCTGCCGCACCTGGCAGGAGGAATGTGGCGATGAAAAAGCCCATCTGGTTTTCGGCGCGGTCGGATCGAAGGATGTCGCGGGAGTCTTCCGGGCGCTGCTGCCAGTTCTGGCATCCGTCTCCTTCATCCCGGTGAAAACCGAACGACGCCTCACGGTCGAGGAAATGAAAGGCTTCCTCAAGGAGGCGGGCGGCGGCGCTTTGCCCCAGGCCGAGTTCGAGTCCCTCCCCGATGCCATCGCCGGCGCGCGGGCGAGAGGCGGAAAAACGCTCGTCGCGGGGTCTCTCTTCCTCGTGGGCGAGGCCCTCGGGCATTTTCTCGGCGAGCGCTTCGAGGTGAGTTTACAGTAGACGATCGGGACGATGATCTACCTCGACAACAACGCCACGACCCGCCCCGCTCGCGAGGTGATCGAGGCGATGCGTCCTTGGCTCGAGGAGGCCTATGGCAATCCCTCGGCCGGTTACCGGTTCGGACGCGAGGCCCGGCGTGCCGTCGATCTCGCTCGCGGACAGGTCGCCGCCCTCATCGGGGCCGAGGTCGAGGAGATCGTCTTCACCAGCGGAGGCACGGAATCGAACAACACCGCGATCCGCTCGGCTCTGGCCCTGCGGCCGGATCATCGTGCCATTCTCACTTCGACGGTGGAGCACAGCGCCGTCGAGGAAATCGTGAAATTCCACGCGGCAACGGGGTATGAGGCCCGATACAACCCGGTCGACTCCCTCGGCCATCTCGATCTCGAGGCGTGGAAGGCGAATCTCGCGAAAGGCGGCGTCGGCCACGCCAGCCTGATCTGGGCGAACAACGAAACGGGTGTGGTCAGTCCTCTCGCCGAAGCCTTCGCCCTCGCCGCGGAGCACGATGTTTATTGCCACAGCGATGCGGTTCAGGCGGTTGGGAAAATTCCTGTGCGCGTCGACGAACTGCCTTTGCACGCCCTCTCCCTCTCCGCCCACAAGCTGCATGGACCGAAGGGCATCGGAGCACTCTGGTTGAGCCGGCGCGCGCGTTTTCTGCCGCAGACGCTAGGCGGGGGGCAGGAAGACGCACGCCGCTCGGGCACCGAGAACGTGCCCGCCATTGTCGGCTTCGGAGTGGCCGCCGAGCTCGCCGCCCAAGCACTCGACTCGCGCCGAGCACTCGCCGTCCTCCGCGACCGCTTCGAGCGTGGAGTGATCGTGGCCTTGCCGGATGTCGCGATCAACGGCGATCCGGAAAGACGGCTTCCCAACACGAGCAATCTTTACTTCCCGGGCGTCGACGGCGAGGGGCTCCTGATCCTCCTCGACGAGGCGGGAGTGTGTTGCTCGCCCGGTTCGGCTTGCAGCACTGGCCAGGTGAAGCCGAGCCGCATCGTCCGTGCGATGGGCCATTCCAACGCAAGAGCCCGCGCCAGCGTGAGGTTCTCGCTCTCGCGTTTTACGACAGTGGAGGAAATCGACGCGGCCGTGGCCGCCGTGGTGAAGGCGGTCGGGAAGCTGCGGGTGGTGCTGCCGGGGAGGTGACCGAGCCCGCCCCGCATTACCGTTTGACCATCCGGCCCTTTGCGCGGAACCTACGCGCTCTAAAAACTCAGAGAATAAAAGAGATGGCAGCAAAAATCTATACGGACAAGGACGCGGACCTCGGGGTGCTGAAAGGCAAGACCTGTGCCGTGATCGGCTTCGGCTCACAAGGCCACGCGCACGCGCTCAACCTCAAGGACAGCGGTGTCAAGGTTATCATCGGCCTCTACGCCAAGAGCCAATCGCGCGAAGTCGCGAAGGAATTCGGCTTTGAGGTGATGGACACGGCGGACGCGGTCAAGGCCGCCGACGTCATCTTCATCGCCACCCCCGACACCAAGATCGCGGGTATCTTCGAGAAGGACATCGCCCCGAATCTGAAGAAGGGCCAGACCCTCCTCTTCAGCCACGGTTTCGCCGTTCACTTCAAGACGATCACTCCCCCGGACTTCGTCAACGTGATCATGGTCGCTCCCAAGGGCCCCGGCCACATCGTGCGCCGCCAGTTCGTCGAGGGCAAGGGCGTGCCTTCCCTCATCGCCATCCACCAGAATCCCGGCAAGGACGCGAAGAAGATCGCCCTCGCCTGGGCCAAGGGCATCGGCGGCACCCGCGCCGGCGTCTTCGAGACCGACTTCAAGGAAGAGACCGAGACCGATCTCTTCGGTGAGCAGACCGTCCTTTGCGGCGGCGTCAGCCAGCTCATCACCGCCGCCTACGAGACCCTCGTCGAGGCCGGTTACCAGCCCGAGATGGCTTATTTCGAGTGTCTCCACGAGCTGAAGCTCACCGTCGACCTCATCAACGAGTCCGGCATCTCCGGGATGCGTTTCTCCATCTCCGACACCGCCGAGTATGGTGACCTCACCACCGGACCGACCATCATTGACGCCTCGGTGAAGAAGCGCATGAAGAAGGCCCTCAAGAATATCCAGAATGGAACCTTCGCGAAGGGATGGATCGAAGAGTCGAACGCCGGCGGCAAGAACTTCAACAAGCTCCGCAAGGAAGGCCAGGGTCACGCCATCGAGAAAGTCGGTGCCCGTCTCCGCAGCCTCATGCCCTGGATCAAGAAGCGTGCCACCAAGGGTGCCCAGGCTTCCTACCATTGATCCATCGGAACGAGAGTTCGATTTCAAGAAAACCGGCGCGGGCAACCGCGCCGGTTTTTTTGTGGACCCGCGGGGCTGTGGGGCGGCCTACGGAATACGCGGAAAACACGGAAGGGCAGAACGGGTTAACATGGCGTTGCTGATCCCAGCGAAAGGGCCGGAGCCCGTGTTTTTGGCATCCATCTAGGCTTCCTCCAATTCCGTGTTTTCCGCGTATTTTGATGCCTGCGGCATCTATCTCGGTCTTCAATTATTCCGTGTTTTCCGCGTATT
>DGXY01000110.1:0-14232 GCA_002396885.1 Akkermansiaceae bacterium UBA5020 | reverse complement strand
CGCTCGATGGTAGGCCGCCTCTTCTTTGATCGACGGTAAGTCAGGCTTTCACTTATCACGTCCATTGCGGCGGCGAACGGATCGGCGTATCCTCCATGACCCGTATGAAGTCCCGCTTTTTCTCCGCCCGGTTTGCCCTCGTGCTGTTCAGTCTCACCGGCGCGGCCTTGCCGGCAGTCTCGCAGGACAAGCTGAACGTCCTCTTCATTCTCGCCGACGACCTCGGGTATCAGGATGTCGGTTTCAACCAGCCCGGTGGCTTTTACGAAACGCCCCACCTCGACAGCCTCGCCGCCAGTGGGATGGTCTTCACCGACTTCTATGCCGCTTCGCCGGTCTGCTCGCCGACCCGTGCGAGCATCCTCACCGGCAAATCTCCCGCGCGCCTCGGCACGACGAATTTCTTCACCGGACAACGCGCCGGCAAATTCGACGCCGCCGATTTTGAGACCGAGCTGGCCCTTTCCGAAGTGACCGTGGCCGAGGCCTTCCAGGAGGCAGGCTACCGCACCGGCCACATCGGCAAATGGCACCTCGGCGGCAACGGTGCCCTGCCCACCGACCAGGGATTTCAGGTGAATCGTGGAGGCGGTGAAAACGGTATGCCTCACAGCCACTTCTCGCCTTACAAAAACGTCACCAACCTGCCTGCCGGCCCCGATGGCGAATACCTCACCACCCGCCTCGCCGAGGAATCCGCCACCTTCATCGAAGAGTCGGCCAAGGCGAACCAGCCCTTCTTCCTCAACCTGTGCTTCTACGCGGTCCACACGCCCCTGCAGGCCCCTCAGGAGCTCGTCGACAAATACGAAAAGAAAGCCGCCACCCTCGGGTTGAATGTCGAAGAAGGCCGCTTTGACCCGGGCCGCGAGCGCCAGGTCTGGCCCGATACCCAAGAGCCCCGCACCGTGCGCATCCGGCAGGACCACGCCATCTACGCCGCCATGGTCGAGGGCATGGATGCAGCCGTCGGCCGCGTTCTCGCCAAGCTCGACGAGCTGAACCTTCGCGACACCACCGCGATCGTTTTCACTTCCGACAACGGCGGCGTCTCCACCTCGGAGGGACTTCCCACCTCCAACCTGCCCTACCGCGGAGGCAAAGGTTGGATCTACGAGGGCGGCATCCGCGTGCCCACCGTGGTGCGCTGGCCCGGGGTCGCCTCGGCCGGGACCCGATGCACCGCCCCCGCCGTCAGCACCGACTTTTATCCGACCCTGCTCGAGATGGCCGGACTCCCCGCGAGGCCCGATCAGCACGTTGACGGCGTCAGTTTCGTGACGCTTCTGCGCAATCCCTTCGCCAAGTTCGACCGCGGTCCTCTCTTCTTCCACTACCCGCATTATTCGAACCAGGGCGGCTTCCCCGCCAGCGCGGTGCGGCAGGGTAATCACATCCTCATCCAGGACCTCGAGGACGGCGCCTTCGAGCTCTACGACCTTCCCACCGATGCCCAGCAGCACAACAACCTCGAACAACTCGAGAGCGGCCTCGTCGAGGAGTTCTCGGGTTTGTTGAACGATTGGCGGAAGGAAGTCGGGGCGAAGCCGCTGAAGAAGAGTTCGACAAGTGGGGCGGAGCCGCCGGTCTTGTGGTGAGCTGACAGCAACCTCCAAGCGTCGATCGCCGCGCTACGACGCTCGGGAGACCTAGAGGTTTCCTTCGGATGAGGCTGCTGGAAATCACTGCGGCGCTTCCCTGTCGCCTACAACTTCACTCCACCCGCCCAGTCCTGATTCTCCAGATACCACGCCACCGTGGCATCGATGCCTTTATCGAGATCGATCTCGGGTTCCCAGCCGAGCATGGTCTTGGCCTTGGCGATGTCGGCGGCGGTGTCCTGCATCTCGGAGGCGCTCATGGGTTGCCAGACGATCTCGGCTTTTTTGCCGAGGCGGTCTTCGATCTTGCCGATGAAATCGAGTAGGGAGATCGGGGTCTTGCCTCCGCCTAGATTGATGACCTCGTGACCGGCTTTGCCGCCTTCACCCATTGGTTTGCCGGCGAGGAGGGTGCCGCGCGCGATGTCATCGACGTAGGTGAAGTCGCGCGTCTGCGAGCCGTCGCCAAAGACGGTGATGGGGGTCCCTTCGTGGATCCACTTGATGAAGCGGAAGGGGGCCATGTCGGGCCGTCCCGCCGGCCCGTAGACGGTGAAATAGCGCAGGATCGAAACGTCGATGCCGTAGAGATGGTGGTAGGTGTAGGAGAGCACTTCGGCGGCTTTCTTCGAAGCGGCGTAGGGGGAGAGCGGCTTTTCGACGGGCAGGTCCTCGCGGAAGGGCATGGGCTGGCCGGCGTAGAGGGAGGAGGTCGAGGCGAGGACGAGCTTGCCGCAGCCATGCCGGTGCATCAACTCCATGAGGTTCAGGGCGCCCTGCGCGTTCGAGCGCAGGTAGACGTGCGGATCCTCGATGCTGTAGCGGACCCCGGCGCGGGCGGCGAGATTGAAGATGGCATCGAAACGGTTCGCGGAAAAAACGGGCTCGAGCTCGTAGAGATTCTCAATGTCGGCCTCGACAAAGGTGAACCCCTCGCGCCCCTCGAGGGACGCGAGACGGTGGCGCTTCATGCGGATGTCGTAAGCGTCGTTCAGATTATCGAGACCGACGACCTCGACGCCTTGGTCGAGAAGGAGTTTCGAGACGCGCGAAGCGATGAAGCCGGCAGTGCCGGTGACGAGGACGGTTTTCATCAGGGGGAGTCGGGAAGCCGGATGGCACCCTTGATGGCTTTGATGTCGGCGCTCTCAAGGGTCTCGACAAGCGAATAATCGCTCCGTCGCAGCACGTAGAGGATCGAGCTGGAGTTCTTGCGATGGCGGCGCTCCATCTTCCGTCCGCCGCAGAGGTAAATGTGATCGTCGTCGTGGGCGATGCCCTTGCAGAAGGCTTCCTCGGCGTCGTGCTCGAAGACGAGTTCGCCCTCGACCATGAGCCCCGACCGATAGGGGTGCTTCACCCGCTTGCCCTTGCTCGAGGTCGCGCAGATGGCGATCTTTTTGCCGTCGAGGAACTGGAAATCGTGGATCTCCCAGCCGAACTCGAAGCGTTCGATTTCCTCGAGGTCGGCGTCGGTCACGAGGACGCCGCTGTTCGCATATTGGGTGGTGGTGAGCCAGTTCAGCGAGACGAAGAAGCGGTCACCTTCCCGCACGATGTGGTTGAGGTGATTGTAGTTCTTCTTGTATTCGACCTTTCGCCGCGGGTCGGGTGGCGTCACCTGATGGATCCGAGCGAGGCGCAGGTCCGGCTCAAAGAGCCAGATCTGGTTGTCCTTCGTTGCCGTCAGGTAGAGAAACCCGTCGACGAAGGACATTTGATGGAAATCGGGTGTCGGATCGTAGAGGCGGGTCTGTGCGACCTTGGAAAAGTCGTCGAGCCTCAGCTGGTAGACGCGGCTGAGGCTGGCGACGTAGAGGTGCGGGCCGACGGCCTCGATCCCCATCATCGCCTCGTTGTCGGAGCTTTGGTAGACGCAGCGATGCTCCCGGGTCGCCGTGTCGAAGGCGACGACCTGGCCGCCTTCGGTGGCGAGGAGCAATTGCGACATGACGCGGCGGAAGGGCGGAAATCAGAGCGTCACCTTCGCGCCGTTGTTGCGGGCGCTTTCGTAGATCGCGCAGATAAGGGCGACAGCGCGGCGGGCCTCGCGTCCATCGACGCTGGGGGAGCGGCCTTCGCGGATGGCGGTGACGACATCCTCGAAATTCCGCATGTGGCTTTCGAAATTGATGGCCTTGGGATCGTTCGCGCCGAGACCTTTCCCCACGCTGCCTTGCATCAGCTCGGCACGGACGATCTCGTCATGCGCGGCCGGCTCGGCGAAGTCCCAGACACGGAATTTCTCATCGGCGAGGAAGGCAGAGCCTTGGTCGCCGCAGATCTGCACCTCGGCGGGGTGACCGGTCGACGACCAGCAGGCGGTCGAGCCCTGGATGACGCCGCGGGCGCCGCTTGCGAATTCGAGGATGGCGACGGCGGTGTCCTCGACCTCGATGCCGCCGTGGGCGAGGCAGGCGGTGGAGCCGGAGACGGAGACGACGTCACCGGCGAGGTAGAGGAGCTGGTCGACGAGGTGGATGGATTGGTTCATCAGCGCTCCGCCGCCGTCGAGCGCCCAAGTGCCGCGCCAGGCGCCAGAATCGTAATAGGCCTGGGTGCGCCACCATTTCACATAGGCGTCGCAGAGGGTGAGACGTCCGAAACGACCGGCATCGATCGCTTCCTTGAAATGGGCCATCGCCGGATTGAAACGGCGGTTGAAGATCCCTGAAAGGGTCACTCCGGCCTCGTCGCAGGCGGCGATCATCTGATCGATGCGCTCGGGGGTGACCTCGAGGGGTTTTTCACAAATGACGTGTTTGCCGGCTTTCGCGGCGGCGAGGGCGGGCTCGAGGTGCGCGCCGCTCGGGGTGGCGATTGTCACGATCTCCAGCTCGGGGTCGGAGAGGAAGGCATCGAGATCGGTGTAGCCCTTTCCTCCATGCTCGGCGACGAGGGCCTCGACCGCGTCGGCGCGGCGGCCGAAAAAAGAATGCAGTTCGCCGCCCTCCATCGCATGGATGGCCTTGGCGTGGAAGTTGGCGATCATGCCGGCTCCGATGATTCCGAATTTCATGGCGTGTGAGTGGGTGGTGAAAAGGCGCTATGAGGCGAGAGGGCGACTCTAGCCTTTGGACAAGGAGCGTCAAGGCGTGGCTGAGACGGGCTCGTGACTCAATCCACGGACGCGGCGAGGCAAAACTCGATCATCTCCCGGTAGAGGTCGTCGCCGCCCTTGGCGAGGACATTGCCATGGGTGCCGTCCGGGATGAGGCGGAGCTTCTTCGGCCCGGCCGCGGCAGCGTGGAGGCGCCGGGTGTGCTCGACGGGGATGACTTCGTCGAGCTCACCATGGATGAAAAAGATCGGGTGGGTCGATTGCTCGACGCCGTGCAGCGGAGAGATGCAGAAAGGATCGAAGCCGGCGCGGATCCCTCCCGCCCGCATCGTCCCGGCGATGAGCCAGAGGGGGATATGTCGGTAGATGTTGCGGCGGGCCGAGTGATTCACGACCTCAGGGAGGGTCGCGAAGGGTGCGACGGCGACGACGGCGGCGAGGCGCGGCTCGTCGGGCAGGGACTGGAGGAGGACGGAAGCCCCGAGAGAAATACCGACAGCGCAGAGTTGGCCCGGCGCTTCCCCTCGATTCCCGAGGAGGCTACGGGTCTGGTCAAGAACGGCGCGGAAATCGCCCTTTTCGGCGTGACCGAAGGTGCAGTTTTCCCCGTCGCTTTCGCCGTGGCAACGGGCGTCGTAGACGAGGCAGCGGTAATCGGCGGCGACAAAACGCTCGGCCACAGCGAGCATGTCCTCTTTTTTGCCGCTGCGTCCATGGAGGAGGAAGGCGGTGCCGCGTGGTGTCTTGGCAGGTCCGTCAAAAGAGACTCCGAGGAGTGAGGCCATGCGCCGTGATTTTTCGGCCTTGCCGGGAGCGGCGGCCCGGGTCACGAGGACGGCGGCGAGCCCGATCCCGTCGTCGGTCCTCACCCGGAAGGGCTCGAGGTTGAGTCCATATTCAGCGGGCTGCGCGAGCATGGACTGGTGGCGAGGCTCGAGTGCCTGCCGGTTCGGGGTGAGGAGGAAAGAGGAACTGATCCAGACAAAAGCGAGCCCCGCCAAGAGAACGAGCAGGGCGATGATCATCAGGGAGCGGCGAAGGCGTGAAAACATGGAGCCAATACGGGGCCGGTTCCGGCGCCTTTCACATCAACTCGTGTCCGGTAATGCTCAGGGCGTAGATCGCGGCGGTCTCGCTGCGGAGGATGATGGGGCCGAGGGAAAGCGGCAGGAATCCGTGGGAAAGGGCGGTGGAGATCTCGGCCGGGGTGAAGTCGCCCTCGGGGCCGATCATCACCGTCGCGGCGGTGGGACGGGGCTCGCCCGCATGGATCCGTACGGCGAGGAGGGTCTTGAGTGGGCGCGAGCCCGGTCCGATCGCTGCGATGAGGCGGAGCGGGTCTTCCACCCGCCGGACGAAGGTCTCGACCTTCGCCGGGACGGCGACTTCGGGCACCCAGTTCTGCCCGCATTGTTTGCAGGCCTCGATCGCGAGGCGCTGCCATTTCTGGCGCTTTTTCTCGAGGTCTTCTCCATCGAGTTGGACGACGGTGCGCTCGGAGAGCAGCGGAACGAGCCGCGAGGCGCCGAGTTCGGTCGCCTTTTGGATGATGAGGTCCATATTTTTCCCCTTCGGCACGGCCTGGCCGAGGGTGATGGCGGCGGACGGGCGCGGCGTGGTGACGACGATTCGGGCGGAAAGGGTGACCGATCCCCGCGAGGTCGCGGTGATCTCGGCTTCGGCCTCGGTGCCGGCCCCGTTGAAGACGACGACGCAGTCTCCCTCGCGGCAGCGCATCACATCGAGGCAGTGGTGCGCTTCTTCGCCCTCGAGGACGAGGGACTCGGGATTCCAGCGTTCTGCCGGGAGATAAAATCGGTGCTTGGCCATGGGAACGGACGGGTTTAGTTAACGCCAGCCGTTCTTCTTGTCCACCCTCCGCCCGCCCATGCCACACGAGATTCCTTCGCCCGACCTGCCTTCGCTCGAGCGTCTCCGCCGCATCATGCATCTCCTCCGCGCCCCGGGCGGTTGTCCGTGGGATGCCGAGCAGACCCACGAAAGCCTCGTCCGTCATCTCCTCGAGGAAGCCTACGAGGTGGCCGCGGCGATCCGTGGCGGGGATCGCGACGAGCTGGTCGATGAACTCGGCGACCTCCTCTTGCAGCCATTCTTCCATGCCGAGATCGCCTCGGAGACGGGGCGTTTCGACATCGAGGATGTCGCCGCCGCGATCTGTGAAAAACTCGTCCGCCGCCATCCCCACGTCTTCGGCGAAGCCTCGGCTGAGACGCCGGAAGCGGTTCTCATTCAATGGGATGCGATCAAGGCAGGCGAAAGGGCCGCATCAGACCCGGCCGGGTCGGCGACTCAAGAGGGTTACCTCCTCAAAAAGGGTAACGAAGGTCAACCCGCCCTGCTCGCGGCGGCGAAACTCCAGCGCAAGGCGGCGACGGTGGGTTTCGACTGGCCCGATCTGGCTCCGGTCCTCGGAAAAGTCCGCGAAGAAGTGGAGGAAGTCGCGGCGGCGATCGCGGACGGGCAAGACGAGGCCGTAGCCGCGGAGATCGGCGACCTGCTTTTCGCTGTGGTCAATCTCGCCCGCAAGGCCGGGCACGAGGCCGAGGTCCTTCTTCATGCGGCGAACCTGAAATTCGTGCGTCGCCTCCGTGCGGTCGAAGATGAATTGCGCGGCGAAGGCAAGCGCCTCGGGGAGGTCTCCCTCACTGAGATGGACGCGGCCTGGGACCGGGTGAAGTTGACGGAGCGTGGGGAATGAGAGCGCTTTTCGATTTCCCTCTTTGGAAATCGAGCGTAACGTAGGAGGGTCCTTACTTTCCGCGTGACAAGCCCGGGAAGCGGGCGAAAGCTACCGACCCACACCCTCGGATGAAATCGGGATTGACGAGAATTTTCTTTCTGGGAGTCTGCGGACTCTTTGCCGGTTGCACGACACCTTCGGGTGGTCCCGTGGCGATCACCAAGGTGAACCCCTATCATTTGCAGAGCGGCCCGATCGTGAGGACGGAGGACCGGATGATCGAGTTCGAGCATCGCCGCCACCTCTACGGCGCGGTGGAGGCCTCGGAGCGTCGCGATCTCTACGGAAACTATTACACCGTGTTTTGGAAGACGGAAACCCGCGCCCCCGTCACGGTAAAGCTGGAATACCGCCAAGGCAGCACCGGACTTTCTATCCACACGCAGGAAGTCGTCGTGGACGCGCCGAAGCGCACGAACGAGACCAAATTCCAGATCATCGGCGACGATTACCACACGAACGGCAAGGTCACCCAGTGGCGTGCCACCATTATCGAAAACGGGACCGTCGTCGCCGAATACAAGTCCTACCTCTGGCAGTAACCTTTTTGAGCTGATTGCATGAGCCATCAGACTGTAGTCACCTCTTCCGTTTCCGCTTTTTCGGATCTTCCGTCTCGGGAGCATCGAGAGCAGTCCGGCTCGCAGATGACCTGCGGGGGTAAACCCTTTTCTTCGTGAGTGCGGAAGAATCCATTCGAGTCGGATGCCTGGGCTCGGTGGCCTGGGTGAGGGTGAGCGGGGCCGCGAACCACGAAAACGCCGCCTGCATCAAGGAGTTTCTCTACGGGCGATTCGACAGGGGATGGCGTCGTTTTGTGATTGACCTCGCGGATTGCCGGGGGATCGACTCGACCTTTATCGGCATGCTCTACCGTCTTGCTTCCCGCGTCGCGGCGGACGATCCTCGGGGTGTCGTCGATGTCATCAATCCGGGCGAACGCAACGCGAAATCGATCCGCAAGCTCGGTCTCGATAATTGCATCGGGATCGATCTCGAGGGGAAGCGATGGACCCGCGAGCGTGAACTCGTCGCCGAGAATCTTGCGAAGCCTCCCTGCGGCGGGCCGCTCGACCGGGTCGAGCATGCCGAATTCGTCCTCGACGCGCACGAGGCTCTCATCGCCGCGAACGAGGAGAACCGGGGACGTTTTTGTGACGTGGTCGATTTTCTCCGACAGGAACTCGAAGCGCAGACGGCGGACAAGTAAGGTCCCCACACGCGGCACTCCATGGAACACGTCGTGTATCCCGCCCTCCTCGCGCTCGCTATCGCGGGTGGACTGTGGATGTGGTGGAAACAACGCCAGGCCGTGGATCGGCTCGCTCGCGAGCGCGATGCGATCGAGGTGGAGGAGCGGCGCATGTTCGACTTCCTCCACGGTCTCGGGGAAAAACTCCAGGCCGACCAATCGCCTGGGAATCTGCATCGCTACATCGTCGACGGGGTCTCCGACGTGATCAAGGGGGACGCCGGGGTCCTTTACCTGCTCAATGTGGAGATGAACCGCCTCGTCCCCGTTTACCAATCCGTCGGGACCGCGCCGGTGCTACCGGTGCCGCCTGAGATTCTCGCCGAGAAGAACGACGTCGATGCGGAAGGCCAGTATCGCAGCTACATCCGTCTGGCGACGCTCGTCCCCGCCGACTCATTCATCGGCCGGGTCCTGCGTGAAGGTGGCGTCCTCCACGTGCCTGACCTCGCGCGGAATAGGGACTTTGCCGGGAGCGATCCCGATCCGCGTTTCATCTCCGGGGTGCGGCTCATCGCGACGCCGCTGGTCTACGCGCGCCGCGCCGTCGGGGTGTTGATCGTGACGCGCAAGGGCGGCGAGGATTTCAGCCGGAACGACGAGGAAGTCTTCGGCAGTATCGCCGAGCAGAGTGCCTTCGCCCTCGGCAGCGCCATTGCCCACTCCGATGCGGTGGAGAAGAGGCGTTTCGAGCGCGAGTTGACCCAGGCCAGCGAAATCCAGCGGGTCCTTCTGCCCCGCGCCGCCCCGGCGCTCTCCGACTACGAGATCGCCGCGGAATACCGCGCCGCCCGCCACGTCAGTGGTGATTATTATGACTATGTCAGGGTCGACGAGGATCGTTATGGCATCGCCATCGGCGACGTCTGCGGAAAGGGCATCGCCGCCTCGCTCATCATGGCGATGTGCCGGTCGAATCTCCGCAGCCGGGCGCCGGAGAACCTTTCCCCGGCCTCGGTCCTGCATTCGGTGAACCACTCCATCTTCCCCGACATCCGCGAAGACATGTTCGTGAGCCTCCTCTACCTCATCCTTGAGCGGGGTTCGAAGGAGGTGACGATGGCCCGGGCCGGGCACGAGCCGCCGATTCTTTTCCGCGAGGCCACGGGCGCGACCGAAGTGGTCGAGATCACGGGGCTTGCCGCCGGGATCGACGAGGGACCCGTTTTCAAGCGCCATGTGAAGGACTACCGCTTCCGCATGGAGTCGGGAGACGTCCTCCTCCTCTACACCGACGGAATCATCGAGAGCGAGAGTTCCGGCGGCGACGAATACGGAATCGAGCGGCTTTGTGAGTTGCTGGTGGAACATCACTCGCTTTCCGCGCAGGATTTGGTCAATTCCGTCATGGCGGATCTCCATCGCTTTTCCGGGGAGGCCCCCCAAAGCGACGACATCACCTTGATTGCCATCAAGAAAAGGTGAATAGTCACGGCCCGCGTCATCCCACGGGGCAAAAAAGCGCCCCGGAGCGCGATTCCAGGCAGGCATGACAAATTCAACAGAACAAGAAGGTCCCGATCCGAACGAATCCGGTGCCGGTATCGGAGACGTCGAAGTCGCCGAGACCGTGGCCGTCGCGGTCGATTTCGCAGGCGAATCCGAATCCGCCACCGGAACCGATCCCGTCGCCGAAATCGAGAAGTGGAAGGATGTCGCGGCACGCGCCACTGCCGACCTCGACAATTTCCGCAAACGCATGGCGCGCGAGAAGTTCGAGGCGATCCAATATGCGAACCGCGGATTGCTGGAGCAACTCCTCCCCATCATCGACAACTTTGAGATGGGGCTGAAAGCGGCCGAATCAGCCGAGGGCAACGGCTCGATCATTCTGCAGGGGATGGGAATGGTGCGGAAGCAACTCGAGGATTTCCTTGCCGACCAGGGGGTCGAGATTGTCGCCTCCGACGGCGTCGCCTTCGATCCCAACGTCCACGAGGCCCTCAAGCAGGAGCCGCACGAAAGCGCCCCAGAGGGTCAGATCCTCTACACCATGCGCCGCGGCTACCGCCTCAAGGATCGCCTCCTCCGCGCCGCGAACGTCATCGTTTCGGCCGGTCCCGGCACCGCCTCTTGAGCCATGGAAAAACGCTGCTACTACGAAGTGCTGGAGGTCACCCGCACCGCCTCGGGAACGGAGATCAAGAAATCCTACCGGCGCCTCGCCTTGCAGTATCATCCGGACAAGAATCCGGACGACAAGGAAGCCGAGGACAAGTTCAAGGAGATCGGGGAAGCCTACGAGATCCTCACCGACGAGCAAAAGCGCGCTGCCTATGACCGCTACGGTCACCGGGCTTTCAGCCAAGGCACCGGGCCATCCGCGGGAGGACGCGGGGTTGATCCCTTCGACATCTTCCGCGAGGTCTTCGGCGGTGGCGGCGGCGGTGGCAGCATTTTCGAGGAATTCTTCGGCGGCGGCGGTGGCGGCGGCCGGGCCGCCCGCTCCGAGCGCCGCAAGCGCGGCTCTGATCTCCGCTACGATCTCCAGATCTCTCTCGAAGAGGCCGCCGATGGGATCGAGAAAGAATTGAAGATCGAGCGTCTCGTTTCCTGCGAGCCCTGCACCGGCACGGGTGCCCAAGGCGGACGGGCCGAGGTGCGCACCTGTCCGACCTGCGGCGGCGTCGGCCAGGTCATCACGAGCCGCGGGTTTTTCCAGGTGCAGCAGCCCTGCCCCGCCTGCGGCGGCGTGGGTGAATCGATCACGAATCCCTGCCGAGATTGCTCGGGCGAGGGGCGCGTCAAAGGCAGCAGCCGCATCAAACTAAAGATTCCCGCCGGCATGATCGACAGTGGGCGGCTTCGTTCCGTTGGTCACGGCGATGCGGGCCAGCAGGGGGGCACGCCGGGGGATCTCTACGTGGTCGTCCACATCAAGGAACACGAAGTCTTCGAGCGCGATGACTCGGATCTCTATTGCGAGGTGCCTCTGCCCTTCACCCTGGCGGCGCTTGGTGGGGAACTCGTCGTGCCGACACTCAAAGGCCAGGCTTCCGTGAAGATCGCGCCGGGCACGCAGACGAACACTTCCTTCCGCCTCCGCGAAAAGGGCATTCCCGACTTGCAGACGGGGCGAAAGGGAGACCTCCTCGTCAATGTCCAGGTCGAGGTGCCGGTGAAGCTGACGAAGGATCAGGAGCGCCTCCTCCACGAGTTCGCCGGGACCGTCACCGACAAAAACCATCCCGTGGGCGAAAGTTTCTTCGAGAAGGCGAAGCGCTTTTTCACCGGCTGAGGTCGGCCCGGTCGGCGAGGAGGCGATCATGGCGAAAGAGCGGGCAGTCAAAGTCCTCATCGACGGCGCGACGAGCGACCTGACCTTCTCCTACCTCGCGCCGGAGTCGGTCGAAGTCTCACCCGGGCAGCGGGTGCGCGTGCCCCTGCGGAATCGCAGCGCCCTCGGCACCGTCACGGAGGTGGAGTGGCTCGAGACCGAGGGGCTGAAATACCGGCTCAAGCCCATCCTCGGCACGGTCTCGGATGATGCCTTTCTCACCCCGGGGCTGATGAAGCTCGCGGAATGGATCGCGACCTTTTACCTCGCGCCGATCGAGACGGTGATCCGCACGATGTTGCCCAAACCTTCGCGGGGCGAGGAGGAAAAACGCAAGAAGGAGAAGGTGGTGGAGCTCCTCGCCACGGTTGATGCGGCGCTGCTAGATACCTTCGGTGCGCGTCAGAAACGGCATCGCGAAGCCCTCCGGATCCTCGCGGAACGGGGCGTGACGAGCCTGCAGGAATTGACCGGCGATCTCGGGATCCCGCGCACCGCCCTGAAGGCGCTCGAGGAGCGCGGGCTCATCCGTCTCGCCGACCGCATCGTCACACGCGATCCGCTCGACATGGTCGATTACGTCGAGTCGGCCCCGCTCGTCCTCAACGAGGAACAGGCTGCCGTGCTCGAGCAGATCAAGGCCTCGTCCGCCCGCCTCGAAAGCGGAGAGAAGGTGCGCCCCATTCTCCTTCACGGCGTCACCGGCAGTGGCAAGACGGAGGTCTACCTCCAGGCGATCCAACTCGCGGTCGAGGCGGGGAAGGGGGCCATCGTCCTCGTGCCCGAGATCGCCCTCACGCCGCAGACCGCAGACCGCTTCAAGCAGCGCTTCGCGAAGATCAAGGACCGCGTCGCGATCCTCCACAGCAATCTCTCCGAAGGCGAGCGGCACGACGAATGGCGCAAGGTGCTCGACCAGAAGGCACGCATCGTCATCGGCGCGCGCAGCGCGATCTTTTCGCCGATCGAGAATCTCGGTCTCATCGTCGTCGACGAGGAGCATGAGAATTCCTACAAGCAGGATACCGTACCCCGCTACCAGGCGCGCGACATCGCGGTGGTGCGCGGGCATCTCGAGGGATGCCCCGTCCTCCTCGGCAGCGCCACGCCCTCGCTCGAGTCTTGGAACAATGTCAGGGAGGGCAAATACGAACTGGCGACGATGCGCCTGCGCATCGACGACCGCAAGCTGCCGCTCATCCGCATCATCGACATGCGCAACGAGGGCCGCAAGAGCCAGTCAGGACCAACGATCCTTTCGACCAAACTCCGCCTCGCGATGGAGCAGCGCCTCGCCAAGGGAGAGCAGACCATCCTTTTCCTGAACCGCCGCGGCTTTGCCCGCAACATCCTCTGCCCCGAGTGCGGTTACGTCGCGAATTGCCGCCACTGCACCACCACCCTGACCCTGCACCGTAAGGAGGACCGCCTCATCTGCCACATCTGCGGTTTCTCGCAGTTGCCGCCGCGGCAATGTCCCGAGTGCTCGGGACGTTCCATCGTCAACGCCGGCTACGGCACCGAGCGGGTCGAGGAGATCCTCCGGCAGGTCTTCACCGAAGCGAAGATCCGCCGTGTCGATACCGACTCGATGCGGAAAAAGAACGAGCTGCGCGACACCCTCAACGCCTTCCGCGCCCGCAAGATCGACATCCTCCTCGGCACGCAGATGATCGCGAAGGGACTCGACTTTCCCAACGTCACCCTCGTCGGGGTCCTCAACGCTGACGTCGGGCTCCACATTCCCGACATCCGCTCGGGCGAGCGCACCTTCCAGCTCCTCACCCAGGTCGCGGGGCGCGCCGGACGCGGCGAGCTCGAGGGCGAGGTCGTCGTGCAGACCTACACGCCACACCATCCCTCGATCCAGTTCGCCCGGCACCACGACTTTGAGGGCTTCGCCGAATACGAACTCGCCCTGCGCGAGCGTTTCCTACATCCGCCCTTCGCCCATCTCGCCCTCATCACGGCGCGTTCGATCCACCAGGAGCGCGCCGAGTTTTCCCTGAAAACCCTCCACGCCCGGCTCAAACGGAAAGTGCCCGAGGGCGTCACCCTGACCGAGCCGCTCCCGTCTCCGCTGGTGAAATCCCACGATCAATGGCGTTTCCAGATCGTCCTGAAATCGCCCGGCGCCCGTCTCCTTGCCCGCCACATCCGCGAGACGCTGAAGGATCTGACTTTCCCCGAGGACGTCGTCGTCACTGTGGACATCGACCCCTATTCGATGGGGTGATCCTGAATTGAGAAATCGAGGCCCACGGAATACAGGCATGTAGT
>DGXY01000122.1:42815-104713 GCA_002396885.1 Akkermansiaceae bacterium UBA5020 | reverse complement strand
CGGAAGTCGGGGTTCGTCTCCGCCTTGATCCGGATCGCCTGGCCGAACGGTCCCGAGCCGAGCATCGGGAAGTCGGCGTAAGAAGCGTCGGGGCCGGCGTGCCAGAGGTCCTTGATGTAATTGCCCGCATCCAGCGGGTTGTCGTTCTTGGCGCCGGCCGGCACGTGGGCCGTGAAGCGCTTGCCCGGGGCTTCACGCTTCGTGAAATCCCAAAAGGCGACCAAGCCAGGGGTGCTGGTCACGGTCGTGTCGCGTTCCTGGACGCTGTCGGCGGCCGAGACCGAGAACGTGGAGAGGAGGAGGGCGAGGACGGCACGCATGGACTTACTTCTTCAGGACGCGGACGCGATGGTTCTCGGAATCGCCGACGAAGACGGCGCCGTCCTTGTCGACCCAGATGCCGTGCGGGCGGGCGAGGCCGCATTTCAGCGGGTCGCCGTCGGGGCCGTCATGCTTCTGGCCGGTGCCGATCATCAGTTCGAGGTTGCCGGTCTTGGCGTCGACCATGCGGATGGAGTGGGATTCGGTGTCGACGAGCCAGGCATTCCCGGCGGCGTCGATGGCGACGCCCTTCGGGCCGCTCAGAGTGGCGAGCTTGGCCGGGCCGCCGTTGCCGGTGAACCCCTTCTTACCGTTGCCGGCGATGTGCGTGATCCGGTCGGCCTTGAGGTCTAGCTTGAAGACTTGGTTGCCCTCGCGCGTGCAGACCCAGAGGTTGCCGGCCGCGTCGAAGTCGATCGAGCGCGGGCCCTTGAGCGGCGTACCCTTGACCGGGGCGCCATCCGGCGTTTCGCCGGGTTTGCCGGTCCCCGCGATGGTCGAGATCCGCTTGGTCTTCATGTCGACCTTGCGGATGACGTGGTTGCCGATGTCGCAGATGTACAAATCGCCCTCGGGCCCGAACTGGATACTATGCGGTTGCTTGAATTGCGCCTTCACCGCCGGACCGCCGTCACCACCGTAGCCGGGCTGTCCGGTTCCGGCGATCGTTGTTATCATCCCGGTCTTCATGTCGATCTTCCGCACGGCATGATTGACCATGTCCACAATGTAAAGATCCCCGAACGTATCAAAACGAAGTTCGTGCGGCTTGTTGAAGGTCGCCTCAAGGGCGGGGCCACCATCGCCGGTAAAGCCTACCTGCCCGGTTCCCGCGATGGTCGTGATGGTTCCGTCTTTACCGATTCTCCGAATTCTCTGGCCGGTATACTCACAGTAGTAAAACGCTCCGTCCGGTCCCCGGACGATTCCGAAGGGATTATCCAACTCCGCCTTGGTCGCCGGACCGCCGTCGCCGGAAAAACCTTGTTTTCCCGTACCCGCGATGGTCTCGATCGACCAATCGGCCCGGGCCGACCCATTCGAAATCAGAAGAAAGGCGAGAGCTACGAGGGAGGAGCGGAAGTGCATTGAGGCTATTCTGGGGGAAAAGCGATGCCGGGTCAACCGGACACTCACCGCCCCTCGGCCTCAGGCGCGAGATAAAAAAAGGACCGCTCCCGAGAAGGGGGCGGTCCAAAGCCAAGGCTCAGCAAAATGCCTTCGCCCTTGTCTCAATTCTCCTCAGAAAGAAACGCTGAGCGAGACCCCTCCGTGGAGGATGTCGCTCTGAGGATCGAGGAGCGTCGGATTCAACCCATCGGTCACGAAACCACCGGGGGATCCGTTGTAGCCGACGTAGGGGGTGAGGGTGGTGCGGCAATTGAGCGCGATCGGAAGCGAAACGGTCGCGTAGTAGTGGTTCCAGTCGCTGTCGTTGGCGGTGAGGATCGAGAAGTAATTGTCCGAGTATCCGATACCCGCACCAAGCACCAGGCTGATGCTGTCGGTGATCGAGAAGGACTTCTCAACTCCGAGCTGGTGATACCAGCCGTTCGCAAAACCGCCGAAGGCGTAATTGGATTCATAAAGCACATCCACGAAACCGAGGCTGCGCTTCACGTTGAGTCCGGCTTCGCCATAGCCGGAGGTCGTGCCACCGGGAAGGTTGCCACGGGCTTCGGGGAAGACGAATTGGGTGTAACCGACCGAAACATCGAATCCGGCAAACGTGCCCAATGCCGCGCTGACGTAGAGATCGAGCTCATCGTAAGCCCCAGCGATGCCGTCTTCATTGATTCCATTGAGATACCAGGCACCCACCGTGATCGGGACCGCAAGGCCGTCGAAAGTGTAGTTCACGTCGGTCCAAGCACTATCTCCTGCGAAACGGACGCCGTAGAAAATGTAGTCGGACATGTAGCCCGCGCTGATCTTGCCGCCGAGGTCAACGCACTCTTCGATCGGCTCTTTGCCGACAGGTGCTTTTCCCCAATCCCCCGCGTGAACGCCGAGCGTCATCGCGCCAATCGCTGCCATCAGAATGGTTCGTTTCATAAGTGTCTTGATTCCCTTGATTTGAGAGGTGGTCGTTAGTTCCTGTTTAGTTCGAGCTCCCGCGATGGGGTGCTCTTGGGAACGGAAAAAGCATTTCCCGGGCCATTTCGTCCTTCCCCCTTCGAAAAATTCCTTTTTTCCCAATCCGGGTCGAGCCGCTCCCCCCATTGGGACCGCGGCTTCCAGAAGTCACCGAGGTACAAAAAGAAACCGCCCCTCCCGAAGGAGAGGCGGTTTACACCAAGGTTCTAAGTAAAACTTAAGTCCTTTGAGTCAGCAGTTTCTCAGAAAGAAACGCTGAGGGAGACACCACCGTGGAGGATGTCGCTCTGGAGATCGCCAGTCGCGTTGATCCCGTCAGCAACGAAGCCGCTGGGAGCACCGACGTAACCAACGTAGGGAGTAAGGGTGGTGCGGCAGTTCAGCTCGATGGGGAGCGAAGCAGTCACGTAGTAGTGGTTCCAACCGCTGTCGTTGGTGGTAAGGGCGGAGTAGTAGTTATCGGAATAACCAACACCGGTACCAAGCACGAGGCTGATGCTGTCGGTAAGACCGAAGGACTTCGAGACACCGAGTTGGTGATACCAGCCGTTGGCGAAGCCACCCATGGCGTAGTTGGACTCGTAGGCGAGATCAACGAAGCCGAGGCTGCGGGTGATGTCGACGCCGAGCTCACCGTAACCGTTGCCGGAAGTGGCACCAAGGTTGCTGCGGGATTCGGGGAACAGGAAGTGGGTGTAACCGAGGGCCACGTCGAAACCGGCGAAGGTTCCAAGAGCGGCGCTGACGGTGAGGTCGAGCTCGTCGTAAGCACCACCGATGCCGTCGTCAGCGATACCGTTGAGGTACCAAGCACCGACCGTGATCGGAACAGCGAGACCGTCGAAGGTGTAGTTGACGCTCGTCCAAGCGCTATCACCAGCAAAGCGAACACCGTAGAAGATGTAATCGCTCATGTAGCCAGCGGAGATAGTGCCTCCGAGGTCCACGCACTCCTCGATCGGAGCCTTGCCAACGGGGGCCTTCCCCCAGTCACCCGCGTTAACGCCAAGCGTAAGCGCGCCAATAGTTGCAACCAGAATGGTTTTTTTCATAAGTGTTTTGTTTCCCTTGGTTTGAGATGTGGTCGTAATAACCTGTTTTCGTCCGGGCTTGCACCCGAAGTTCAAAATTCAAAATCCCCGTCAAGCGTTAGCCTGACATGGGGTTCAGAATTGTGAACCTCGAGAGATTGCCCGAGGTTTGCCCTTCTCGCAAGAGAAAAATCTTCATTTTCCTCTAAGATTCCCCTTTTAGGCACGTTTTTGACCTCTGAGAGACTCACTCAAATTTGCCCTAACTCATTGATCTTCAGCCTATTGCATTTCTGATCGCGAGCTTTCAGCAAGCGAGGCACCTTCTTTCGAGCGGTGTTTTTCAGCCCGGGTTCTCTTGTGTTTTCTTTCCCGCTGTCGGCATCTCGTGCCCTTGAGTGACCGATTCGGGCGCTTGGAGGGTCTGCTGAAAAGAAAAAACTACCCCTCATTCAAGAGTGACGGTTTTGTCCAAGGTTGGATCGGTGACAGATCAAATGGGGATTCTCAGAACAAGACGCTGAGGGAAAGGCCGCCGTGGAGGCTATCCGACTGCGGGCGATCGCCAAGGATGCCGCCACCGTTGATGACGTTCTCGTGCCGACCGTCTTCACTCCACCGTCAAAACCTCCTGAGCGGCCAAAGTGGATTCGGGGGAGGGAATGGAAAAAAGGGCCATCGCCAAGTGTTTCCCGCCTGGGGAGATCTCGGAAGGCCTCGTCACGGTTCCCTTCTCGCCGGATGAGGCTTCCACTCCTTCGCCCACGGTGAGCGGACGCGATGCCTCGACGACCCGCAGGATGCGCTTCACCCGACCAACACTGCGTATCCGGGAAATGATTTCCTGCCCTAGATAACATCCCTTGTGGAAATCGACGGCGCGGCCGTCAAGACAGAGTTCCGCGGGGAATTCGTCCGATCGGATCTCGGTCCCGGCTTTTGGCAACAGGGAGAGAATCTCCCGAAGATCCCATTCGCGGTCAGGAATTTTGTCTTGGCCGACAAACGGTGGGGGAACCTCGCGGCCAAGGATCAAATCGCGACCGGGAACCTTGAGCCGCAAGCTTTCCGCGCCACCCAACAATTCCCCGGCGAAATGGTGGTAGAGGCGGACCTGGTCACTGACGTCCTCGATTTCACAGTCATCGGCGATGAGGTAGCGCTCGAGACGGGCATGCAGGGCGTCGCGTTGAGAGCCTTCGCCATCAACGAGAATCCCGTCTCCGTCTCTTCGAATCCACACGAGGGCCTCGACCTTGCCTTTGATGGTGCAAAGACAGGCGGGGATCGCCAGCGAATCAGTCGCTTTGGCCACGTCATTGCTCACCTGGCCGTTCAGGTAGCGGACGCGGTCCGGTCCAGTAAAGCGGAAGACAGCGCGGTCCGGCAACTCGCGCCAGCGCCCTTCCAGAGACGGGAGATCGGTCATGACTTCCTCGATTCGGGGGTCACTCCGGCGCCGTTCTTCTGATAATTCGCAGCAATCACCGAATAGTCGAGCTCGCCCCGTCCCTCTTGGATGGATCGGTAGATCACGCTCGCCGTGGTCGACAAAACGGGCTGAGCGACCCCGAGCTGCTTGCCGAGGCCCAAGGCATACTGGGCGTCTTTGAACATGTTTTTGAGAGAAAAATGCGGCTCGTATTCCTGCGCGAGGATTCCCGGGAGCTTCATGCTGACGAGAGGAGAACAACAGGCGTTGCCCTCGAGCGCTTCGGCGAGGCGGTCGGGATTCACTCCCGCCGCCGAGACGAGCCCGTAGGCTTCGGAGAGAATGCCGACCGTAGCCGCCGAGATCATGTTCGTTGCGATCTTGATGAGCGACGCCTCGCCGACCCGCCCAAGATGGAGAATGGACTTGGAGCTGGCCTCGAGGACGGAGCGGACCTGATCGAGGACACGTGAGTCTCCTCCTATATAATATACCAGCGACCCACCCTCAGCTGCGAGGCGGCTGCCGGTGAAAGGAGCGTCGAGAAAGGCGGCCCCCGTCTCCCGGACCTCCTCGTAGACCGAGGCGACGGTCTCGGGATCAAAGGTTCCGTTGGCGATAATGACATGGCGGGATTCGAGCCGACCCTTCATGGCCGCGATCACCGAGCGCAGCGCCTCGCTGTCTCCCACGAAAATCTGGATGACATCGGCGAGGTCCGCCACCTCGCCCGGCGAAGCGAGGAAACCGGGGAGCGGTTTGACCGTGCGATTCCAGACATAGACCTGATGGCCGGCCTTGCGCAGGCATTCCGCGACGCGGCTTCCGATGATTCCCTGACCGATCACCCCCACTGATTCGTGCGTTTCCGTTTCCATGTGAAGGGAATCAACGCCGCCCTACCCTTTTCGCAAGGACAGGTTGCCCGCAAGGCTCGCTTCGTGTTTGCTGGCCCATGCTGGATGCGATCCGAAAGCCCCTCTCCCACCTCGGTCAGCTCGCGCTGCTCGCGGTCGGCGCGATCATCTCGCTTTTCACCGCCGGGATGCGACTGCGTGCGACCTTCCTTCAGATCGTCGCGATCGGGATCGGATCGCAGTTGGTCGTGATCGTCACGGGTGCGTTCACAGGAGCGGTTTTCGCCGCCCAGGCCTACTACAAGTTCAACGAACTCGGGCTGGGCTCGGCGACGGGGCCGGTCGTCTCCATCGCGATGTGCCGCGAGCTCGGCCCCGTCCTCGCCGCCCTCATGGTGGCCGGGCGCATGGGCGCAGCGATGGCTGCCGAGATCGGTACGATGCGGGTGACGCAACAGATCGACGCTCTCCGCGCCTTCGGCGTCGATCCGGTGGATTATCTCGTCGTCCCCCGGTTCCTCGCCATTCTCATCTCCATGCCCATTCTCGTGGCCGAGGCAATCTGGTGTGGCATGTGGGCGGCGGAATACCTCACCGTGCAGGTCTTCGGCGTGCCCGCACCCTGGTTCGAGGGACAGCTCCTCGCCCACACGAGGGACTCCGACGTCCTTTCGGGACTGCTCAAGGGCACGGTCTTCGGCCTGCTCATCGTCCTGATTTCGTGTCACCGCGGATTGCATGCGAGCGATGGCGCCGTCGGGGTGGGCCGCGCCACGACCCGTGCGGTGGTGGATTCCTCGCTCGCAATTCTCGTGGTGAATTTCTTTCTCTCCCTTCTCTTCAACCGTTGGCTTCCGACCAGCGCGATCGACCTCTGAGCGGATATGAGCGAAGACCCTGACATTCCTCCCTTTTTCGAAGTCCGCGAACTGCGTCAGACTCTCGGCGGGCATGAGGTCCTGCGCGGCGTTTCCCTGACCGTCCCGCAGGGAAAGACCACCGTCATTCTTGGTGGGAGCGGCGCGGGGAAGAGCATCCTCCTGCGGCATCTCAACGGGCTGATGAAACCGCTTTCGGGATCGGTCTCCGTCCTCGGCACCGATCTCGGTCCCCTCCCGGAAAAGGCGCTGCGACCAATCCGCCGCCGCATCGGCGTGCTCTTTCAGGACGGCGCCCTCTTTGATTCGATGAGCGTGGGCGAGAACGTCGGCTTCCCCCTGCGGGAACAGGGCGTGCGCGATCGCGTCGCGATCGCCGCCCGCGTCGATGAGGTGCTCTCACTCGTCGGCCTTCAGGGGCAGGAGTCCAAACGTCCCGACGCGCTCTCGGGTGGCATGCGCAAGCGCGTCTCGCTAGCGCGCGCCCTCGCGGCAGACCCCGATTGCCTCCTCTACGACGAGCCGACCGCAGGACTGGACCCCATCCTTTCCGAAAGCATCACCCGCCTGATCGGCCGCCTCCAGAAGGAGCTCCGTCTCACCTCCGTGATGGTGACCCACCACCTCGGGGCGATGCGATGGGTCGCCGACCAAGTCCTCTTTCTCAAAGAAGGTGTCGTCCGTTTCGCGGGGACGCCCGAGGGCCTCGAGGAGTCGGAGGACCCGGCGATCCGCGAATTCCTCAACGCCGACGCGATGGGGCGCAAGTAGACGCCTTCCGCGTTGTCACCGGGAAGAATTGCCGCCATACTGCCGTTCGTTCATCCGATGTCGCTTTCCTCTCATCGCACCGAGATTCAGGTCGGCCTTTTCGTGCTGCTCGGGGCCGCCCTGGTTGCCGGATTGGTCCTGCGCTTCAGCCGTCCGCAAATCGGATCTGCTGGTGGCTATGCCATCACCGTGGAAGTGAAGGACGCAACCGGTATCCGCGAAGGAGTGCCGGTGCGGCTCGGTGGCGTCGATGTTGGCCGCGTCGCCGCCGATCCCGTCTTCAACGAAGATTTCGTGTTGCTTTCGGTGCCTCTTGAAATCTTTCCGGCAAATCGCATTCCCGTCGGATCCACCGTCAAGGTCGGCACGAGTGGTCTCATGGGGGATAGCTACGTGCGGATCGTGCCACCCGAAAGTCGCACCGGCGAATTTCTCCCCGAAGGGCACCGCCTCGTCGCCGATCCTCCCAACAGCCTCACCGATCTCGCCGGCGAGGCCGGCGAAGCACTCGATGGCGTGACCGATGCCTCCGTCGAGATGCGCTCCGCCGCCGACCAGGTCGAACGCCTTGCCCTTCGGATCGAGAAGGAACTCCTCAGTGACGAAAACCTCGAAAATCTCCGCGTGCTCCTCTCCGAAATGCGCGCCACCTCGGAGACACTTCACACCGCCTCCGCCCGACTCCCCCAACTGCTCGACGAGAGCAGCGCCGCCATCACCGGCGTCACCGAAGCCTCCGCCGCCGCGAAGACCTCCCTCACCGGCCTCGACGAGAGCGTCGCCAAATTCGGCGACACCCTCAAGAGCGTCGATCCCGTCTTCCAGGAATTCGACGGTACCCTCGATGAGTTGCGCAAGACCATCGCCACGACCGATCGCCTCCTCAACGAGATCGAGAAAGGCGATGGCCTCAGCGCCGCCCTCCTCAAAGACCCGGGCATGAAACGCGACTTCGCGGAGGTCCTCGACAAACTCAACCGCTACGGCTTCCTCTTCTACCCCCGCGAAGGAGGAGGCCAGCGCGAAGGCTCGATCTTTCCCGAGGAGGGCGACAACGCGGACCGAAAAGTCTTCCCCGGGCTCCGACGCCAGCCCTGATTCCCATGCCCTTTCTCGCCATCCTGAAGCGCTTCGAAGTCTGGCTCCTCCTCGCCATCGTCGGCGCCCTGATCGTGTTCGCCTCACAACCGGCTCCGCCGCTCCCGGGCACGGTGGCGATGGAGCCCGATCCGGCCGAACGGGAAAACCATCCACCGCAATTGACGTCGCCGGATTTAGAGAAGCCCGGGCCGCCCTCCGCGCCTCCTTCGCTCGAGGTGCGCGAGGTGCGCGTCACGCCCTCCTCTCCCGGATTCATTGTCGAGACCGTCATCGGCGGCGGACGCTCCGCCGATCTCGTCCTCGGCGAAGATCAGGTGCGGGCCACGACCGCCGACGGCCAGACCTTGAACCGCTTCTTCGAACCTTTTCAGGAAACGCCCACGCTCCTCTCCACGGGAGACTCCGTGGCCTCGCTCCGATGGTGGCTGCCCGCCCCGGCCAAATCGATCTGGATCGAGATCGACAGTGAACGGATCGAGGCCAGCCTGCCATAACGGAAACACCAAGGCCGCTCACGAGTCCGCGCTTTCTTTTCATCCCCCTCGCCGCATGTCCGATCATCAGGCCGAGCTCCTGCTCATCAACAACAACAACACCCGCACCAAATTCGCCCTCGCCTCGCGCCACGGGGTCATCGACCACCGCGCCATTCCCTCCCGCGAAGTGACGGTGGAGTCGGTGTGCGCGCTTCTCGGCGATTGGGAATATGAGAAGGTCGTGCTCGCCTCGGTCGTGCCGGCGAACGTGCCCGCGCTCGTCGAGGCCCAGGCCGGTCGCCCGCTCGTAGAACTTTCCCACCGCATCGAACTCGGGATCGCCATCGATTTTCCCGATCCGTCGAAGATCGGCGCGGACCGCCTCGCCAACGCCGTCGCCGTTGCGGCGCGGCGCCCTGATGGGCCGGTCATCGTCGTCGACTTCGGCACGGCCGTGACCTTCGACATCATCGACGCGCGTCCCGCCTATATCGGCGGCGTCATCGCGCCCGGACTCGATGCCATGCGCCACTACTTGCACGAGCGCACCGCCCTTCTCCCCGAGATCGAGATCGCCCGCCCGCCTTCGGCCATCGGCAAATCGACCGTCCACGCAATGCAGTCAGGGGCCTATCACGGTTACCGCGGTCTCGTCCTCGAGATCCTCGCCCGCATCCACGAGGAAATGGGCGGGCCCGCGAAAACGATTGCCACCGGGGGATATGCGGCTTTGATAGCCGACGGTCTGCCGGCCATCGGGTCGGTCGAACCCCACCTCACCATGCAAGGCCTCCTCCGCGTTGCGGAACTCAATTTCCCTCAATGACGACATCCCCGGTCATCGGCATCGATTTCGGAGGCACCTCGGTCAAAATGGCCGTGGTCTCCGGAGAAAATCTCCTCACCGAGATCCAACGCATCCCCACCCAGGATTTCGACCATCCCGATCTCCTCATCGACGCCATCGTCGAGGCCATCGCCGCGGTGCGGGTCTCGCATCCCGACGTCGCCGCGATCGGCATCGGCGTCCCCGGCGCGGTGAACTTCTACACTGGCATGACCTACAACCTCACCAACGTGAAAGGTTGGACGGCCGTGCCCCTGCGCGACATCGTCGCGGAAAAAACCGGCCTGCCCACCGTCATTGAAAACGACGCCAACTGCATGGCCTACGCCGAATGGAAATACGGCGCCGCCCGCGGTTGCGAACACGCCGTCTGCGTGACTCTCGGCACCGGCGTCGGCGGCGGCTTGATCCTCAATGGAGGTCTCTTCCGCGGTGCCGCCTGCGCCGCCGGCGAGATCGGACAAATGAGCATCGATCTGCACGGAGTCCCCGGCCCCTACGGCAATACCGGAGCCCTCGAGCGTTACATCGGCAATCGCCAGATCGTCGAAATGGCCGAGTCCATCTACCGCGAGCACGGCGTCGCGATACCCGCCGACCTCAGCCCGGAGTCTCTCGCCGCCGCCGCCGCCGCGGGCGATGCCATCGCCCTTGAAGTCTGGGACCGAGTCGCCCATTGCCTCGGCTTTTGTCTCATGAGCGTGATTTATCTCCTCAATCCCGAGGCCATCATCATCGGCGGAGGTATTTCCGAGGCGGGTGACCTTCTTTTCGGTCCTCTTCGCGAGACCCTCAAGAACTCGCTCACCGCCGAGTGTTTCAACGACCTCCGGCTCGTCCCGGCCCGCTACGGAAACACCGCCGGGATCCTCGGAAGCTCGGCGATGGCGGCGGAGTTGGTTTGATCCCAAAGCAAAGGCACCCGACCTCACGAATATCATAATTTATGTAAAGTATGATATTTATATTGCATTAAGCATGGCGCTCGATTACTTTCCATCAGACTCGTTTTCCACTTGCCCCAACCTTCGACAATCTGGCATGGAAGGCGCTTCCTCCGAAACTCAATCTTTATCCTCTATGAAAAAAACCACTCTCATGGCTAGCATCGGCGCGATGGCCTTCGGCGTGACCACGCCGGAACTCTTTGCGGGAGACTGGGGCAAGGCTCCAGTGGACAAAACCCCGATCGAGGAGTGCCTCGATCTCGGCGGTGAAATCAGCGTCGGCTACGAGACCGATTACGTTTTCTACGGCGTCCGTTTCGCCGGAGACAGCGTCTGGACCGACGTGAATTACACCTTCGACAATCTTGCCGTGCCGGTCACCGTGGGTGCTTGGTATCTCAACGGAATCAACGGCGGCGGTCCGAGCTACGACGAACTCGATCTCTACATCGACCTCAGCCTCGGCACCTTTGCCGGGTTTGATTTCAATCTCGGCTACTACCACTACACCTTCCCCGAGTTCCGCAGCAACGTCACCCCGAGCGGCGGCTACGGCGAGGCCTACCTCGAAATTTCCCGCAGCCTTGGCTTCGTTGACGTGGCTTACAGCGCCATCCAATCCTTTGGCGGCGCTGGCACCTCGAGCGGCTGGTTCCATGAGCTCGGCCTTGAGAAATCCTTCGAACTCTGCGACAAGGCCGCCATCGTCCTCGGTGCCGGAGTTGGCTACAGCGACGGGTATTACACCGCCGTCCTTGGTGGCGCTCCCGACAGCGGTTGGAACCACTATTATGCAAAGGCCTCGCTGCCCATCGAGCTCAACTGCCGCACCACCCTCACGCCCTACATCGGCTACAACGGAGCCACCAGCGGCATGATCGCCGACGGCATCGACGTGGGCCTCGGACCACAGTCCGATATTCTCCACGGCGGCGTTTCTCTCACCGTTTCGTTCTGATCCGGTTTGGGAACAACTCCCCGACTTTCGATCGCCTTTCCTGGAGACGGGAGAGGCGATTTTTTTTGCCGCCATCCTTCCATAGGCCCACGAAAAAACCCTGTCCGGGGACAGGGTTCGATCGGGAAGATTACCTTGTCGGGTGGACAGGAACCTCGGAGAATGCCCGAAATCAGGCTTGGACGGCGGACGGCTTCAGCTTGGCGGCCATGCGGGCCTTCATGCGGTCGGCGGTGCGCTTGTGGATCGTGCCACGCTTCGCAGCCTTGTCGGCGGTGGAAGCAAACGAATTGTATGCGGACTGGGAGGCGGCAGCATCCCCGGCAGCGATCGCGGCGAGGGCGCTCTTGCGGCTCGTCTTCACGTTGGACTTGATCGCACGATTCTGAGCCGTGCGAACTTTCGTCTGACGGACGCGTTTGAGAGCGGACTTGGTATTTGCCATCTGATTCTGGTGTTTCGAAACAACTAAAAGGGCGCGGAGCATACCTCCGAAATCCGATTCGTCAAGGGGCAACCTCCGTCGATGTCGCGCTACCATCGGCGGCCGGAGGCGTGCTCCCGAGGTAAGTGGTGTCGAATCCGCTCTCTTGGAGGACGTCGGCCCCCGACTTGAAGATGCTCACTTCATTCCACACCGGCTTGACTGCGGGCGGCTCGACGGGGGAGAGTGGCATGGCCACGGCGACGGGGTCGGCCGGCGGGAGCGCTTCGAGCGGCTCACCCATTTCTTTCGCGATCTCGGCATCACGCCACAGCCCCTTGCGGACGATGAAGACCTTCGATCCCTC
This sequence comes from Akkermansiaceae bacterium UBA5020, assembly GCA_002396885.1. Classification (GTDB taxonomy): domain Bacteria; phylum Verrucomicrobiota; class Verrucomicrobiia; order Verrucomicrobiales; family DEV007; genus Arctic95D-9. The sequence goes on along the minus strand of DGXY01000122.1, from coordinate 92,206 downwards.
GCCAACACGGTCATGCAGGTCGATGACATCCTTCGACTTCATGCGCACACAGCCATAGCTCGCCGGAGTGCCGATGTTGCGCTCGGCCGCCGTGCCGTGGATGTAGATGCAGCGGGCATAGGCATTTTTGTTTGAGGACTCGAGACCGTTCAGCCAGAGGATGCGCGAGACGATGGGGTCGCGACCCGGAGAATCTGGCTTGATCACCTCTCCGGTCCATTTGCGGCTCTTGAAGACCGCCCCAGCCGGTTTCCCGGCCCCGATCTTTTCCGCGACTTCGAGTTTGCCGGAAGGGGTGCGGTAGCTGCCCTTTTCGTCGCCGAGACCGAACTTCGAGGTGGAGACCGGGTAGGTCTTCACCAGTTCGCCCTGACGGTAGAGCGCCATTTTCTGCATGGGCACGGAGACTTCCATGACATGAAGACTGTCCCGCTTCGCCGCGGTCTGCACCGCGCAGCTGCTGAGGGACAGGGAGATGCCGAGGACCAGAACGGAGCCGGCGCACTTCAACACACGTGTGGGGAGGTTCATAGGGGGGTTACAGATATAACGAGGTTTCAGGTGTTCTCTTAGGAGGACCCCGTAACTCTTCCCGATGTTGTTGATTCCAGTGAGTGAGTGGCCGGAATGAGAGTGATCTCAAATTTAATATAAACTTTTATTAAGAAAAGACAAATTTCTAGCAAACGTTTTTTCAGGATCTAAAGTTTCGCCAACTTCCCCCGTTCTTCGGGGAACCGGCCATGTCCCCCCTCCGTTGCCTCTTCCCTTTGCTCTCTCTGTCTCTTTTCCTGGTCTTTCCGACCCGGGCACAGGAGGCGGTCGAATCACCGCAGATCCCCGAAGAACTCCTCGAGGATGAGCACCTCCGTGAGGAAATGGGGGTGAACGACTTCACCGCCCCCTCGATCCGGAAGATCTTCGACGACCTCAAGAAGCTGCGTCCCCTGCCCTACGACGAACTAAAACGTCCCCTCTCCGAACAGTCGCCCCAGGATCGCACGAAGCTGGCCCTCGTCATGGGCGTGCTCCTCGCTGATGGATTTTTTGCGGTCGAGGCCGAACAGTTTTTCGACCTCGAGCCGATCGGGCGTTCCCTCCTCAACCACGGCAAGATCCTCGGATCAGGCACGCGGATCTCGAGCCACATGAAAAGCATGCTCGAAAAGGGTGCCGTCGGCCAGTGGGATGCCCTGAAGGAGGAACTTTTCCAGACGCAGAAGGACGTCGAGAAGGAAATGGTGCTGATCCGCGACGTCGATGCGGCGAATCTCATCAGCCTCGGCGGCTGGCTCCGTGCCCTCGAGATCGGCTGCGCGGCCTCGCTGAATCCCTACGATCCAGCCAAGGCGGCGCTGCTCACCAAGCCGGAGATCGTCGAATACTTCGTGCTGAATCTCGACACCCTCGAGCCCCGCATCCAAAAGAACCAACTCGTCGGGCGGATCCGCACGCGCCTGCTTGAGATGCAGAAGACGGTCGACCTCCCCGAAGGCCAGATTCTCTCGGAGGAAGAAGTCTCTCAGCTCAACACGATGGTGGAAGAGCTCGTCGATCAGATCACCGGCAGCGAACGACTCCTCAAGTCCACTCAGACGACTCAGGGCACCAAAGAGCCGAAGCCGACCAAGCCTGCCCCGGTGAAGGCTCCCACCGCCACCGGTGGGGTGATCTCAGGAGAAGTGCCCCAGTGAAGCGGATCACACTCCGGGCAAGAGATACTTCGCCGCCTGGTCGACATCCTTGTCGCCGCGTCCTGACAAATTCACCACGATGATCTGGTCGGGCCGCATCGTCGGGGCCGCCTTCTTCACGTAGGCAAGGGCGTGGGAAGTCTCCAGCGCGGGGATGATGCCCTCGATGCGGGAAAGTTCGGAAAAGGCGTCGAGCGCCTCGTCGTCGGTCGCGTAGGTGTAATCGACGCGGCCTTCGCTCTGGAGGAAGGCGTGCTCGGGTCCGACCGCCGCATAATCGAGACCCGCTGAGACCGAATGGGTCAGCTCGATCTGCCCGTCCTCGTCGGCGAGGAGCCAGGTCTTCGTGCCTTGGAGGACGCCGAGTTTTCCGCCCTGAAAACGCGCAGCGTGTTCGCCATGCTTGATTCCGTGGCCACCCGCCTCGACGCCCATCATCTTGACGCCCTCGTCATCGAGGAAGGGATGGAAGAGCCCGATCGCGTTGCTGCCGCCGCCAACGCAGGCGACAAGCAGGTCGGGGAGACGCTCCTCGCGCTCGAGGATCTGGCGGCGCGCCTCGACGCCGATGACGCGGTGGAAATCGCGCACCATCATCGGATAAGGGTGCGGCCCGAGGGCACTGCCGAGGATGTAGTGGGTCGTGCGAACGTTCGTGACCCAGTCGCGCAGGGCCTCGTTGACCGCTTCCTTGAGGGTCTTCTGCCCGGCCTCGACCCCGCGCACTTCGGACCCGAGGAGACGCATGCGGATGACGTTGAGGCGCTGGCGCTCCATGTCTGTCGCGCCCATGTAAACGACACACTCCATCCCGAAGCGCGCCGCCACTGTCGCCGTCGCGACCCCGTGCTGGCCAGCCCCGGTCTCGGCGATGATGCGCTTTTTGCCGAGGCGCTTCGCGAGGATGATCTGACCGAGGGCGTTGTTGATCTTGTGGGCGCCGGTGTGGAGAAGATCCTCGCGCTTCAGGTAAATGCGGGCCCCGCCGAGTTTCTCGGTCCAACGTTCCGCGAAGTAGAGCGGCGTCTCGCGACCACAGAATTCGGAGAGGAGTCGCGAGAGCTCGGCCTGGAAGTCAGGATCCTCCTTTGCCTTGAAATACTCCGCCGTGAGCGTGTCGAGCGCCGCCACGAGGGTCTCGGGGACAAAACGCCCGCCAAAGGTGCCGAAATGGCCGCTCGCGTCGGGGAGGGTCTGGGAAAGGGTGGCCGTGCTCATCGGAAGAAGGTTACGTTGAAGGAGTCGGGATTGTTTTCGTAGCTCGCATTTCCCTCGAACCCGCGTATACTCGGGCGTCAGAGGCTGCGGAGTGAAGGCAGGTCAACCCCGCCAGGGCCGGAAGGCAGCAACGGTCGCTTGTCCTTCATTGCCGCAGTTCTCTGGCATTTCATTTTCACGCTGCGGCCACTTCCTCGAGATCAAAAACGGTGCGGGCGTCGCTGATCACGCCGGTCACGGCCGCGGCCGCCACCATCACGGGCGACATCAGCACGGTACGTCCCACCGGGCTGCCCTGGCGGCCCTTGAAGTTTCGGTTGCTCGAGCTCGCGCAGAGCTGGTCGCCGACGAGCTTGTCGGGATTCATCGCGAGACACATGGAGCAACCCGCGCCGCGCCATTCGAAACCGGCTTCGGAGAAAATCTTGTCGATCCCCTCCTGACGGCAGAGGTGATCGACGATCTCCGAGCCCGGCACGGCGATGGCGGTGACGCCCTTGGCGACCTTGTGGCCCTTGAGGTATTTCGCGGTCTCGCGGAAGTCGGAAAGACGGCCATTCGTGCAACTGCCGATGAAACAGACATCGACCGGAGTGCCCGCGATGGGAGCCCCCGCCTCGAGCTTCATGTATTCGAGGGCTTCCTCGATGCTCTTGCGCCCTTCCTCATCGGCGGCATCGGCCGGCGAAGGGATCGTTTCGTTCACGAAAATGCCGTGGTCGGGCGAGATCCCCCAGGTCACCGAAGGCGCGATGTCCTCGGCGCGGATGTTGACGACGTCGTCGTAGCGGCAATCGGGATCGGAGGCCATCGCCTTCCAAGAAGCGACCGCAGCGTCCCACTCGGCACCCCTGGGGGAATAGGGACGATCCTTGAGGTAGGCGAAGGTCTTCTCGTCGGGATTGACGTAACCGCAACGGGCCCCGCCCTCGATCGACATGTTGCAGACGGTCATGCGTTCCTCCATCGAGAATTGGTCGAAGACGCTGCCGCCGTATTCATAGGCGTAGCCGATCCCGCCCTTGGCGCCGAGGAGCTTGATGATGTGGAGGATCACGTCTTTCGCGTAGACGCCGGGCTTGAGCGCCCCATCCACGTTGATGCGGCGCACTTTGAATTTGCTCAGCGCCATCGTCTGCGTCGCGAGGACGTCGCGGATCTGGGTCGTGCCGATGCCGAAGGCAATCGCGCCGAAAGCGCCGTGCGTGGCGGTGTGTGAGTCGCCGCAGGCGATCGTGGTGCCGGGCTGGGTGATACCCTGCTCGGGTCCGACGACGTGGACGATGCCCTGTCCGCCACTGCCGATGTCGAAGAATTTCACCCCGAACTCGGCGCAGTTCTTCCGCAGCGCCTGGATCATCTCTTGGGCGAGAGAATCCTCGAAAGGCTCCACTTGGTTCTTCGTCGGCACGATGTGATCGACCGTGGCAAAGGTGCGGTGGGGGAACTTCACCTTCAGACCGAGGTCACGGAGCATGCCGAAGGCCTGCGGACTCGTGACCTCGTGAATGAGGTGCGTGCCGATAAGCAACTGCGTTTGACCATTGGCGAGTTGTCTCACCGAGTGCGCTTTCCAGACCTTTTCGAACAAACTTTGACTCATGCTAGGGACCTTTTCGGAGATTTTCGGGCTGGAAGCTAGCACAGCCCTCTGAGGAACGGTAACGGAAACTTTTCAACGACTGGCGGTGATTGGCGGTCAAAATACCCGTCAATTCGTTGAATTCGCCGAAAAACCGGTGTAGAAAAATCCAGCCTTCCAAGGCCAACCCTACCTCTGAACCATCATGAAACTGATCCAAGCCATCGAAAAACTGTCCGCCGTCGCTCTCGTCGGTGCCGCCCTCGCCCTCACCAGCTGCGAAAAGACCATGGAAGGTGTCTCCAAAGACGCCAACAATGCCGTCGAAGCTGCCAAGGAAGAGGCCACCAAAGCCACTGAAGCCGTGACCGAGAAGGTCGAGGCAGCGACGAAGGAAGCCGAGAAGGCTACCGAAGCCGTGACCGAAAAGGCCGCCGAAGCCACTGAAGCGGTCAAGGAGACCGTGAACGAAGCCGCCAAGGCCGTCGAAGCTGTCACCGCTCCCGCCGCCTCTACCAATCAGTAATCGGACACTTCAGAGAGTCCCTTTTTCCAAAACTTCGCGTCCGCTCCGGGCGCGAAGTTTTTTTGTGCCCGATCCCGGACGGGATTCGCGTCAATTCGTGTTTGCCGCCGCAGCCCCCATCACCCCGATGGCGATCCCGACGAGGATGGCCACGAAATAGTGGCACGAAGAACAGGTGTCCGTTTTGTGATCCCGATACCCGCCATGGCCGGGCCCTTGCAGGAAAATCGGCCGGCCCGCTAAACTCAGCGCATGAATCGCCTTCTTTTTATCGCCCTCTTTCTTGCCTTTCGGGGTCTTCCCGATGCCTCCGCCGGCCCCCTCCGCGCGGGCGCCGACGTCACCGACATCACTCCGCTGCCCTCGCATTATCCCATTTCGACGGCCGGCTCGATGTCCGCCACCTTCCTCGACGGCACCGAGGAGCGCATCCAATGCCGAACCCTCATGCTCGGCGACGAAAAGACGCTCGTCAGTTTCACCCTCGTCGATTCCTGTCTCATTCCTCGCGAACTCGCTGATTCGGCGAAACGGATCGCCTCGGAGAAGACCGGCATCCCGGCGGACAACTTCACCATCGCCGCGACCCACACCCATACCGCGCCGACCGCGACGCCGGCCTTCCAGTCGAACCCTTCGGTGTCCTATCAAATCTACCTTGCCGGGCGGATCGCGGATTCCATCGCCGCCGCCTTCGCGAGGCTCGAACCCGCCGAAGCCGGATGGGCGGTCGGGGAAAACCGCGAGCAGGTTTTCAACCGCCGCTGGTTTGTCACCGAACCCTACTCCAATCCCTTCGGCGAGATGACCGACGAGGTACGCATGAACCCCGGCTACAACCAAGGTGACGGCAAGGTCTCGAAGCCGGCCGGCCCCGTCGATCCCGCGATCCCTCTGCTCGCGGTGCGATCCTCACAAGACGACAAAAAGCCCATCGGCCTCCTCGCTAACTACGCGCTTCATTATGTCGGCAGCCCACCCCGCACCGCCGACGGGAAAGCGCAGCTCTCTGGCGACTATTTCGACCGCTTCGCGAAGGTGATGGCAGAACGGGTCGCTCCGGGACGGAAGGACTACGTCGCCATTCTCTCGAATGGCACCAGCGGCGACATCAACAACGTCAACTTCGCCGGACCGGCTCCGGAGAAAAAATACGAACCTGGTGAAAAGATGCTGGAAGTCGCGAAATCCGTCGCCGACTCGGCCTACGCGGCCTTTGCGAAGATTGAATACCGGACCGATTTCCCCGTCGTCATCGCCGCCCGCGAGCTCGAGCTCGGGGTGCGCAAACCCGACGCCACCGATCTCGCCCTCGCTCATCAAATCCTGAGCAGCCCCGAGCAACTCATCAACGGCAATCTCAAGCCGGTCGAAGCGATCTACGCCCGCGAGACCCTGCAACTGCGTGAATATCCCGACACCGTGCCGGTGCGGCTGCAAGCGTATCGCCTCGGCGATCTCTGCATTCTCACGACGCCCTGCGAGACCTTCGTCGAGATCGGTCTCGAGTTGAAGCAGCTCAGCCCCTTTGGCGCGACGATGGTGATCGAACTGGCCAACGGCTACAACGGCTACCTTCCGACCCCGCAGCAGCACGGTTGGGGCGGCTACGAAACGTGGCGGGCGAAGTCGAGCTACCTTGAGGTCGATGCCTCCTTGAAGATGATCGCGGCTTTCAAGGAGTTGCTGGGCGATCTCGCAGGAAAATAGCCGCAGATGACGCCAAACGGCTGGGGGCCCGAGGCTTGATTTCGTGACCGACGACGTCCGAGTTCTCGCTTTGAGGGCGCGGATCGCCCATGACGGAAGTGATGGCTTTCCATTGATCTTCCGAAACTTCTGATCGACTCTCTTCGTCGTCGCCTTTGAACCCTCCCCTTCCTCGCCTTTCCCTACATGACCTCGACCTTCCCGCCCTCCGGGAAGCCCTCGCGGCAGATGGCGTCAATCCTCACCATGCCGCCGCGCTGTGGCGTGCGCTGCATCGTGATGCGGTAACGGATCTGGGTTCCTGCGATTTTCTCCCGCCCTTGCGTCGCTGGGTCGATCGGTCGGTAGGTGAGGGAAAGCCCTATTCTTTGGACGCGCTGGAGCTCGTCGAGGAAATCCCCAGCAGCGATGGACTCACCCGGAAATTCCTCCTTCGCCTCGACGACGGCCAGACGATCGAGACGGTCCTGATGGCCTACGAGGGTCGTCACACCGTCTGCCTCAGCACGCAGGCGGGCTGCGCGATGGGTTGTGTCTTCTGCGCGACGGGACAGATGGGTTTCGTTCGGCATTTGCGACCCGGCGAGATCGTCGCGCAGCTACACCACGCGCGGCGGGTCTTGCGTATGCTCGATCCGACGAAGCGCGTCCGCAATCTCGTGCTGATGGGCATGGGCGAGCCGCTCCACAATTACGACGCGGTGATGCGGGCGCTCGGGATCATCTCCGACACGCGCGGAATCGCGATCGGTCCGGCCCGCATTGCGATCAGCACGGTCGGTGTGGTGCCCGCGATCCGTCGCCTCGCCGAGGAGGGACGTCCCTACCGCCTCGCGGTCAGTCTTCATGGCTCGAGCGAGGAGGAGCGCGCCGCTCTCGTGCCGGCGGCGAAACGCTGGTCGCTCGCGGAGCTGATCGCGGCGTGCCGGGACTACGGACGCGACACGGGCAAACGAATCTTCTTCGAATGGACCCTGATCGAAGGCAAGAACGATTCTCCTGAGACGGCGGAGCGTCTTGCCTCGCTTCTCGAGGGCATGGATGCGCATGTGAATCTGATCCCGCTGAATCCGACGCAGGGTTTCGAGGGGATCGAGAGCGGGACGGAAACGGCGCGCCGTTTCCAGGCGATCCTGAGATCGGCCGGTTTTCCCTGCACCTTCCGCCAGCGCCGTGGCATCGATGTCGACGCCGGATGCGGGATGTTGAAGGCCGCGCGCGAGCGACGGGTCGGGGCTTGAGCCAGGTCAGGGCCAGGTCGTGAGGAGCAACTCGGCTGCGCCGACGGCGTGGAGGTCCCCAGCACGTCCAGGGGGAACGAGGAGGAAGTCGCCCTCCCGAAAGACGGTCGTTCCCGCTGTGATCCCGCCCGCGACAACGGTGATGATGGCAAAACGGCCGCGGGCGGCCACGTCGAGAGACGATCCTGACGCGAGGGCGTGGCGCTCGAGACGGAAATGCTCACAGCTGACGAGCAGTTCTCCATCGGGCTCATCCATCCCCGGGGTCACGTCGGAGAAATCGATGCAGCGCAGCGATTCCTCGACATGGAGTTCGCGCGGCTTTCCGTCGATGCCGGGACGATTCCAGTCGTAGACGCGGTAGGTGGTGTCGGAGTTTTGCTGGATCTCGTAAATGAGGAGGCCCGCGCCGATGGCATGGAGGCGACCGCTCGGGATGGCGAGGTGCTGGCCTTTTGAGACCGGCACGGAATGGACGCAGGATTCGGCTTCGCCGCTGGCGAGCGCTTCGCGAAAGCGGGCCTCGTCGATGCCCTCCTTCACCCCGACGTAAAGCATCGCGCCGGCTGCGGCATCGGCGATATACCAGACTTCGGTCTTCGGTTCGCCGCCGAGAGCGGCCGCGACCGAGGCGGGCGGGTGAACCTGGATCGAGAGGGTGTCGCGCGCGTCGAGAATTTTGAAGAGGAGCGGGAACCGGTCCGCGTCCGGAGCGCTTTCACCAAAGAGAGCGCGGCGCAACCCGGGATCGGCCCAGAGCTCCGTCAGACGGCGTCCGTCGAGCGATCCACCGAGGATCCGGCTGTCCGCTTCCTCGCGCGCCGAAATCTCCCAGGATTCCCCAAAAGGCAGCTCCAGATCTGGCAAGTCCCGACCGAAACGCTCAGCGAGGAGCCTCCCGCCCCAAACTCGCGTTTGATAAATCGGTTCGAATCGAATAAAGGAGTCAGGCGGGGCGGACATGCAGCGGGGCAATCCGAAAAAGATACCCTGATGGGAAGAACATTTCCATCATTACCTTCATAATTTCCAGAGCGATGAACCAGGAAGTCAAGGAGCGCTTCGACCAGTATATCCGCCAGAAGGGGATGCGCCGCACCGACCAGCGCGATGTCATCCTCGAGGCGGCTTTCGCGAGCGACGATCATTTCACGGCCGAGGAACTCCTGACGAAAGCGCGTCGGCTCGATCCGAAGACCTCGCGGGCGACGCTCTACCGCACCATCTCTCTCCTCGTCGAGTGCGGCCTCCTCCGTGAGATCGACCTCGGTCGCGACGAGCGGGTCTACGATCCGAATTTCCTCGATTCTCCCGATCACAATCACCTCATCTGCATCGATTGCGGCAAGGTGATCGAGTTCGAGGACGAGAATGTCGCCGTGCTCATCGACTGCATCACCCGGCGCCTCGGCTTCCGGCCCAGCACCAAGTCGATGCGCATCGAAGCCTGCTGCGATCGGCTCCGCAAGGAAGGGGTCTGCGGCAATCTCATTCAGCAGCGCCTCGTGAAGCGGGCGTGATTTTTTGAAGGTATCAACCCCGACGGCACCGGCGGATCCGGGCCACCCAGCAAGTTCATGTGGAAAGGCAGATTTCAGACCGAGACATCCAACCTCGTGCAGCGTTACGGCGAGTCGATCTCCTACGATTGGCGGCTCTATGCCTGTGATATCGAGGGATCGATCGCCCACGCCGCCGCCCTCCTTGAAGCCGGTATTCTCACGAAGACCGAGGAGCGTGCCATCGTGAAGGGCCTCCAGGAGATCCGCCGCGAGATCGAGTCGGGCGAGTTCCGTTTCAAGACGAGCCTTGAGGATATCCACATGAACATCGAGCGGGCCCTCACCGAGAAGATCGGGGCCGCCGGGGCGAAACTCCACACCGCGCGCAGTCGCAACGATCAGGTCGCCCTCGACATCCGCCTTTATTGCCGCCTCGAGATCCAGGCGATCCACCAGCGCCTCACGACCCTGCAGAACGCCCTCCTCACCCTCGCGGTCAATCATCCCTCCGCGGTGGTGCCGGGCTACACCCACCTCCAGCGCGGCCAGCCCGTCCTCTTCGCCCACCATCTCCTCGCCTACCTCGAGATGCTCGAGCGCGACAAGGACCGACTCCGCGACTGTTATCGCCGGCTCAATGTCATGCCGCTCGGATCCGGGGCGCTCGCCGGATCGACAATCGTCCTCAACCGCAAGCTCGTCGCCGAGAAGCTCGGTTTTCCCGCCGTAACGCAAAACAGCATGGACGCGGTGAGCGACCGCGACTTCGTCGCCGAGTTCCTCTTCGACATCGCCCTGACCGGGGTCCATCTCTCTCGCCTCAGCGAGGACGTGATCCTCTGGGCCACCGCCGAGTTCGCCTTCATCGAGCTGAGCGACGCGCACACGACCGGCTCGAGCCTGATGCCGCAAAAGAAAAATCCCGACGTCGCCGAACTCACCCGTGGGAAGACGGGACGCCTCCTCGGCAACCTCGTCGCCCTCCTCACGACGATCAAGGGTCTGCCGATGACCTACAACCGCGACCTTCAGGAGGACAAGGAGCCACTCTTCGACTCGATCGACCAGATCAAGCTCGCTCTCGAGGTCTTCGCCGAGATGATGGCCGCCGCCAAGGTCCGCGAAGACCGCACCCTGCGCGCCGCCTCAGATCCCTTCCTCCTCGCGACCGATCTCGCCGACTATCTCGTGCTGCGCGGCGTGCCTTTCCGCGACGCCCATGAGGTCATCGGCAAACTCACCGCCCACAGCCTCCAGGAAAAACGCGATTTCCCCGACATGAGCCTCGAGGAGTTTCGTCAGTTCTCCCCTGTCTTCGAGGCAGATGTCTTCAAGGTGCTCGATCTCAAGACCGCGCTGAAGGCCCGCAAAGGCATCGGTGCCCCCTCGCCCGCGAATGTCGGCGCGCAGATCACGCGCTGGCAAAAAAGAATCCACGCGGCGACTGATTTTTAGCGGCTTGTCAGGGTGACTCACTCCACCTTCGCCCCGACGACCTCGAGACGCTTCGCGTCGTTGAAGCGCTCATCGAGCCAGTCGAGGTGGGTCGTCGTGATGAGCTTCTGAGAGGTCGCGGGCCAGTTCGCCATGAGGGCGTTGCGGCGGCCCGGGTCGAGCTCGCCGAAGACATCGTCGATCAGCATCACGGGCGCTTCCTGACGCGTCTCGAGGAAGAGATTCGTCTGTCCCAGCTTCAGGGCGAGGGCGACGGTGCGCTGTTGTCCCTCGCTCGCGAACTTCGCGGCCGGTTTGCCGTTGAGGGTGAGGAGAAGGTCGTCGCGATGCGGGCCTGCGGCGGTCTGGCGTTTGCGCATCTCCTCGTCGCGCCGCGCTTCGAGCAACCCAAGGAGGTCGTCGCCCTCGCCGCTCGCGCTTTCGTAGTCGAGTCCGAGCGTTTCACCGATGCCGCCGATGCGGAGCTGGGCCTCGGCGGAGCGGGGACGCAGTTTTTCAATAAGAACCCGCCGCGAGCTCGAGAGAACCTGGCCGTAATCGTGGAGCAGGCGCGAATAGGCGTCGATCTGCGCCCACTTCGGCGCGGCGTCCCGCTTCAGCAGGTAGTTCCGCGAACGGAGCGCCTTCTCGTAGGCCTTGAGAGCCTCGCGATAGCCGGGGAAGAGCTGCGCCGCCATGAAATCGAGAAAGCGCCGCCGCCCGTCGCCGCCGCCGCGAACGAGGGCGAGGTCGTCGTTCGCCATCCACACGACGAGGGCGCTGTGGCGGAGGTAGTCGGAGGCACTTTTCTGCGCTTCGCCATCGACAAGGAGCTTCCGCCCCGTCTCGCGGTATTGGAGGCGCAGCTCCGATTCATTCGTGCCCGCAAGGCTGCCGCCGATCGCGAAGGCCTTTTCCGAAAACTGGATGCAGTCGCCGAGGGTCGCAGTGCGCGGGCTCTGGAGGCGCAGGAGCACGCACGCAGCCTCGAGAATGGAGGTCTTGCCCTGGGCGTTGTTGCCATGAAACAAGGTGACGCCCGGAGCGAGTTCGAGCCGCAGGGACGCGAAGCAGCGGAATTGATTCAGGTTGAGCGAGCGGAGCACCATGGGCGGGCCGCAATCAACAGGGTCCGGTCCGCGAATCAACCGGGTTCGGTCAAAAAAGCGGGGTCACGAGGATGCTGGAAATCCTCCAATCGGCACCAAAAGTCGAGCCGGAGGCATACGACCGACTTCCGGTTCATTCTTCAAATTCGCTCTCCGCGACGGGCGTCCCGCGTCTCACCATCCCTCCGGCAAATCGGGCACAGTCTCCTTGACGATCGCGAGGATATGGCCGCGCTCGGCTTCGCCAAGATGGGCGAACTCGGGCCAGTCGGCCGGTTTGGTGAGGATGCCGTGGAGCTGCGAGAGGATGCGGGTGCGGATCGCGTCGGGCAGATTGGCAAAGGCCTCGGAGTAAATGAGGTGGCTGCAGCGGTACTTCATGAGCCGCTCGTAAAGGCGGAAGTCGCGCAAAGAACGCCCTCCGACGCTCTTCTTCCGGCCCTCCTCGAAGGCGGTTTGAAATATGCCGGTGCCCTCGATGCCGCCGGGCAGCGGGACTTCCTCGACGTAGAGCATTTCCTTCAGCACCTTCGTAGCGAGACGCTGGAGGATGCGTTCGTTCGTCTCGGAGAGCGGGGCCTCGACGGGCTCGCCGAACGCTTTCTGCATTTCGGTGTGGCGATGGAGAGTCGCGCGGGTGGTGAGGTTGGCCTCGATGAGAAGATTGTGCACGCCGACCTGATGTTCGAGGATCATGAGGGCAACGACGTCGCTTTGCCCGCCGTTCAGATAGGGTTCGCAGCAGAAGAGTCCGTCGAGTTTGAGGACGCGGCCTTCGGCGAGACGCTCCAACTCGACCCCCGGACCTGCCGGCGCGGCCAGGGCGAGGGAATTTCCGAGGTGCTCTCGATTTTCAACCGATCCGGTGACATACCAACCGCCCCAGCGTTCCTCGATGGGGCTGCTTTGTCGCGTGTGAAAGGTCCCGGCCTCGAAAAGCGGCAGTCCCGTCGCGGAGGGGTAGACCGACCGCACCACCAGCCCGGGCAGGTCGTGATTCGAGGAACCGGCGTGGCAGTTCAGGCACGAACGCTCGCGGGCGAGCGGCGGAGGCGAGCCCGGCTTGCGCTCGGTCAACTGGATCAGATGAAAGACCATGCCGAGCCGGGGATCGAAGCTCGCGGCCTCGATCTCGCCGCCCTGGACCCAGCCGAGATAAAGATCGTCGGAGAAATAGATCGCCCGCGGCGTCTCGGGAGCGATGCGGCTGTTCTGCGCGCTCGTCTTCGAAAAGACCAGCACCTGCGACTCGACCGGTATCTCGAGCTTCGCGAGCAACTCGGCGAGCACCTCGCGGTGGGAGCCCTCGCAGAGAACGCGATTGTCCTTCGCGGTTTTGAAAAAGCGCGTCAGTTTCGTGTCGGGCTCGGTCTCGTGGTAGTGAATCGGAGCCCGCTCGTAGATCGGATCGAAGGCCTGCGCCATCCACGGTCCGCCGAGAAGGACCGCGACCGCTCCGAAAAGGAATTTACCCTGCATGGTTAAAGCTATATTTTAAATATAGTTTTCCTTCTCCGCGATCAAGCCAGTTCGGCCCAAGACGAAGGGCCATCCGATCTATGATTACAAAGCCCCGCTACTTTTGTAGTCGTAAGGCAGGACGGGATGTGGTGCAATACGCTCGTCCCGGTCCGGGATTTCGTCGTCTCTCTTCACCTATCACCCTTGTTTTGTCATGGAAGTGCTTGAAACGCTCTGTGTCGCCCTCGGTTTCGCCACCCTCGCAGGCTTGAACCTCTACCTCGTCGTCCTCGTCACCGGCCTCGCCATCAACCAGGGTTGGGTCGATGTCTCTTCGACTTATCCGGATCTCATGGTCCTTGGGGATCCGCTCGTGATCACCGCCGCCGGGATTTTCTTCTGCATGGAATTCTTCGCCGACAAGATCCCCTGGGTCGATTCGCTCTGGGATTCGGTCCACACCCTGATCCGTCCGGTCGGTGGCGGTCTGCTCGCGATCCACACCCTCGGGCCCACAGATCCGGGTTTTGATGTCGTCGTCGCGATGCTCGCGGGTGGCACCGCGCTCGTGGCGCATGGTTTCAAATCGGGCACCCGCCTCGCCCTCAACACCTCGCCCGAGCCGGTCACGAACATCGTCGCCAGCGTCGGCGAGGATGTTGCGGTACTGGGCGGTCTCACCCTGATGAGCGTGAACCCCATCCTCGCGGCGGGGTTCTGCCTCATCTTCCTCGGCTTCAGCCTTTACCTCACCCCGAAGCTCTTCCGCCGGATCAAGGCCTTCTTCTGGCTCCTCTCGCGGAAGGTTGCCTCCTTCGTCTCGCGCGCCGACGAGGCCCTTCTCTACGCGGGCCTGACTTCGACCGAGCACCAGCAACTCGGGGCCTCGCTCGGCGGCCGCAAGGGCGATCCGGAATGGTCGGCCAAAGTCGTCGTCGGAACGGCAAAACGTTTCCCCGGCTTCACATCCATGACCTTCGGCCGCGTCATCGCCGAGTCGAGCCATCCCGGGCATCTCCACTTTGTGGGACGCCGCTGGTTCCGTCACTACCACGCCGACCTCGCCCTCGACGGACTAGAGATCACGCAGGAGCAACGTTTCCTCAGTGAGGACGTCGTGCTCTACGACCTCGCCGGCACGAGAAAGCTCGTTCTGAAGCTGGCCTCCGGTCATGCCGCGATGGCGAACCGCATCGTCGAAAGTCTCCTCTCTCGCCGCGACGGTCGCCTTCCGGGAACGCTCACTCCGGCGGACCTTCAGCCGATCCCTTCGGGACGCGTCATGCTGGCGGAAAATGCGGCCGAGTTACCCGCGGATCGAGCCTGATGGTTGACGCGCGCGGCCCCTCGCTCGACGCTCCAACGAGCAGGCCCCGCGGGTCCGGCTCGTCTTGTTTCATGAAGCGTCTCCCGAACGATTTCCAATGCCCCACCTGCGGCGCGAGCCTCTCGCCCAACGCGAAATCCTGCGGACGGTGCGGGGCCCGGGGTGATGGGTCAGACTGGCTTCGTCCCGAGGCCTATGACGGCCTCGATCTGGGCGATGACGATTTCGACTACGAGGACTTTCTCCGCCGAGAATTCGGCGAGGCAGGAAAGGGCGGCAACTGGTTCACCCGCATGACCCCGAAGGAGCGTTTCTGGTGGTTCACCGCCGTGGTCCTCCTCGCCGCCTTCGTCGCAATGGCATTGGCGGGGTGGTAGCGATGCTGCGAAGTTCTGCGTTCAGCGGGCGGGACCGGCATCGTGCCGACTGAAGCCGCGAACAGCGTTCATCCCGGCACCACCTCGCCCGCGATGAGATCGTCGAGGGTCTGGCGTTTCCGCACCACCGTCGCAGTCTCGCCCGAGACAAGGATCTCGGCGGGGAGCGGGCGAGAATTATAATTCGACGCCATCACGAAGCCATAGGCTCCGGCGCTGAGCAGGGCGATGCGATCACCCGTCTCGATCGCGGGGATCTCGCGGTTTTGAGCGAAGAAGTCGCCGCTCTCGCAGACGGGTCCGACGATATCGACGACCTCGGTCTTGCCGGCTACCGGCTCCTTCAGCGGAGCGATCTCGTGGTGGCCTTCGTAAAGGGCGGGGCGGATGAGATCGTTCATCGCCGCATCGACGATCTTGAAGGTCTTCGCGGTGCCACGCTTTTCGTAGAGCACCTCGGTGAGGAGAACGCCCGCATTGCCCACCATGAATCGGCCGGGCTCGAGGATGATGCGAAGTCCGAGCGGCTTGAGAAGCGGGACGAGGCGACCCGCGTATTCCTCGATCGTGAGCGGCTTTTCATCCTTGGCTATCCACCAGTCCGAGCCACCGCTGGCGAGGCTGTCCTGGTAGACGATGCCGATGCCGCCGCCGATCGAGAAGAACTCGATGCCGTAGAGCGACTTCAGCTCCTCGACGAGCGGCAACACCTTTTCGACCGCCTCGACGAAGGGGCTCACCGAGGTGAGCTGAGAGCCGATGTGCATCTGGAGACCCCGGATCTTCACGTTCGGCAAGGCCGCGGCACGGGCGTAGGCCTCGCGGATGGAGGAGAAATCGATCCCGAACTTGTTTTCGCTCTTCCCGGTCGAAATGTATTTGTGCGTCTTGGCATCGACGTTCGGATTCACACGCAGGGCGATGGGGGCGACCATGCCGAGCTCGCCCGCGACCTGGCTGATGAAGGCAACCTCGGCCTCGCTCTCGGCATTGAAGGAGTAGATGCCCTTCTTCAGCCCCAGCTCGATCTCGGCGCGGGTCTTGCCGACGCCGGCGAAGGTGCACTTGCCCGGATCACCGCCGGCCTTTTCGACGCGGAAGAGTTCGCCGCCCGAGACGATGTCGAAGCCAGCGCCTTCCTTCGCGAGCAGGTTGAGCACGGCGAGGTTCGAGTTCGCTTTCGTCGCGTAACAAACGAGACAATCGAGCTCGGCTCCCATCGCGCCGGAGAGCCGGCGGAAGTGATCGAGGATCGTGCCGCCGCTGTAGACGTAGAGAGGCGTGCCGTGCTCGGCGGCGAGAGCCGCGAGATCAACGCCTTCGCAGTGGAGCGTGCCGTTCTGGTAGTGGAAGGAATGCATGGGCGCGCAAGATAACGGGGAAACGGCGACGGGCAAGCGGTTCACGCAGGATTGACGTTACAACGTTTTAACGTCATGCTTGCGGGATGAAGCGTGTCACCGTCTATTTTGACGAGGATCTCCACCGGGCCCTCAAACTCAAGTCCGCCGAGACCTCGGCCCCGGTCTCCGATCTGGTCAACCAAGCCGTGCGCGAGTCTCTGCGCGAGGATGCCGAAGACCTGAAATCCTTTCGCGTCCGGGAAGGTGAGCCGGTCATGGATTTCGAAACCTTTGTGGCCTCCTTGAAGCGGGATGGGAAGCTATAAGATCGTCATCAAGAAGTCGGCGACCAAGGATCTCGCCGCCATTCCCGGCCGCGACCGCGATCGGATCATCGGGCGGATCCGTTCTCTCGCAGACGATCCCAGGCCACCGGGGAGTCTGAAACTTTCGGGCGAAGAGAAATATCGGATCCGACAGGGTGACTACCGCATTCTCTACGAAATCGAAGACGACGTGCTGATTGTCGTAGTCGTGCGAATCGGCCACCGCCGTGATGTTTACGAACGGTGAGCGATTCCCTCACTCCGTCGAGACCTTCCCCGCCTTTTTCAAGGCGGCCGCGAGGGTATGCCAGGAGAGGGTCGCGCACTTGACCCGGGCAGGGAATTTGCGCACACCGAAGAGGGCGGCGAGTTCGCCGAGGTCGAAGGGGTCGACGACTGGCTCTTCCTTGGCCGTGAGCATCTCGATGACTTCCGCGATCTTGGCGTCGAGGGCCGCCCCGCTGAGCCCCTTGATCGCCTCGGTCATGATCGAGGCCGAGGCCCGGGAAATGGCGCACCCTTCGCCCGTGAACTGAACCGCTTCCACGGTCGGGCCGTTCTGCCGCACATAGACCTGGAGCCGGTCGCCGCAGAGTGGGTTGTAGCCTTCGGCCTCCTCCGTGTGCGGATCGAGCACGCCCTCGTTGCGGGGGCGCTTGTTGTGGCTCAGGATGATCTCCTGGTAAAGGTCTTCGAGGTTGTCCATCGGCAAAGATTACGCGCCTGCGGCGAGGTGGCGGCGATACCCGGAACAGGACTCGAACCTGCACACCTTACGGCACTTGATCCTAAGTCAAGCGTGTCTACCAATTCCACCATCCGGGCGTTTCGCGAAGTCTAACGTGCCATCGCGAAGGGATATGACAAGCGCGGGCTTGGGACTGAATATCCATCGGGCTATGTCCTTCCCGGGCCGGGTCCGCTTTCGTCTCGCAGGAACTCCACCGATTTGATGACGATCTACATTTCCGGGAAAAACCCCGCTTGCCCCTCCCCGACGATGCGCGGACTGTCCCGGCCGCATGTCCCCCTGGAAAAAAATCCGCTATCGTCTCGAATGGCTCGGGCTGCAGTGGCTCTATTTCGCGATCCCGCTGCTCCCACGCCGGCTGGCCCATGCCTTTGGCAAACTCCTCGGCAGCCTCGCCTTTCAACTCGATCGACGCGGCCACCATACCGCGATCGAGAATCTCACGCTGGTCTTCGGCGACAAGAAAGACGCGACGGAAATCCGTCGGCTCGCGCGCGATTCCTATCGCTCCTTCGCCCAAACGGTGATCGACCAATTCTGGAGCGCCCGTCTCAGGGTGGAGAATTACACGAAGTATTGCGAGATCGTCGGTGAGGATATGGGGGCCATCGAACGTGCCCTTGAGACCGGCGCGATCTGGGTAACACCCCACTACAGCAACTTCGAATGGATTGCCCTGGCGATGGGCTTCCGCGGCTACAAGTTCACGATCGTGGCGCAGGATTTCCGCAACACGAGCCTGACGGAGACCTACAAGAAGAATCGCGAACGCTCCGGTCACGAGGTGATCCCCCAGCGAGGAGCCATCATCCGCCTCCTCAAAAACCTGAAGAAAGGAGGCCACGCCGCCTTTCTCAGCGATCTCACGATCAAACCCTCGAAACCGGCCACGGTCATCGAGTGTTTCGGGCGCAAGACCTGTGTTACCGCGGTCCACGCCGAACTGATGAAACGCACCGGCCTGCCCGTGATCCCTGGGATCTGCATCCCGAGACCGGACGGCACCTATCTGCTGAAGGGCTTCAAGCCACTCCATTTTGGTCCCGACGACACCGAGCATTCCATCGCCCAAGCCTGCTGGGACGTCTTCGAGCCGGTCATCCGCGAGAATCCGGCTCCGTGGCTCTGGATGTACAAACACTGGCGTTATCTGCCCGAAACGACCGACGTCGCTTATCCCGGCTACGCGTGGCGGACGCCGGCCTTCGATGAGGTGCTCGCTCGGGTGGAGGGGAAGGCGGACGATTCCGATTGACTTAGTCATCGGACTTAGTTTAATAGACTCATGGCATCGACCACGGTTAACATTCACGAAGCGAAGACCCATCTCTCTCGGCTCATCGAACGCGCGGAGCATGGCGAGGAGATCATCATCGCGAAAGCGGGAACTCCCAAAGTGCGCCTCACACCCGTGCGGGAAGAGGTCGTGACTCGACGCCCAGGTCGCTTTGAGGGTCGACTTCGTGTCACCGAGGCCTTTTTTGAAGCCCTGCCGGAGGAAGAACTCTCGGCATGGGAGGGGCGCGCCGATCATCGCTCATGAAGCTGCTGCTCGATACGCAGACGGCGCTATGGTGGTGGGCGGGGTCACCTGAATTGAGCGATCGCGTAACGAAACAACTCGCGGACCCCACGACGAGCGTGTTTTTCAGTACCATTTCCGGCTACGAGATTTTTCAAAAAGTCCGCATCGGAAAATTGATCCTCCCTGAACCGCTTCTCCAAGATCTCGCCGGTGAAGTCCACCGGGAAGGCTGGGAGATACTCCCTCTCGGTCTCGTGGAATCCGTTCGCGCCGCGCGCATCGATCACGCCCATCGCGATCCTTTCGATCGTATCCTCGCCGCCCAATCCGAAATCCACGGTATGCCCCTCGCCACCACCGACGGATTCTTCGCCGACGCGGGCTTCCGGACTTTCTGGTAAAGCTTCATGGTAACGGAATCAACTCCCATGGTCCTCGACACTCCTCTTGAAGAGTCCGGCCTGCTACGCCTCGACAAGAAAAACCGGGAGGGTTACGAAAAGCTCGGCCTCGTCACGGTCGGCGACGCCCTTACCCATTTTCCCCGGCGGCATGAGGATCGCACGCGCTTCGACCGTTTCCCCGAAGGCGGCATGGAGCAGGCGGTCTGCCTCCACGTCCTCGTGAGCGATTGCCGCAGCTTCTTCGGCCGCGGGCAGGGGCGGCGTTGTTTCGAGGTCACGGTCGAGCCCGTCGGCGGCGACCTCCTCGGCAATCGTCTTATCCTGCGCTGGTTCAACATGCCCTACCTCGCCAAGATCCTCGCGGTGGGGCATCGGCTCGTCATCTACGGCCAGCCGAAGGAAAGCAAGGGCCGCGTCGTCATCGATCACCCCGACTTCGAGATCGTCGAGGACGATGAAGCCACCGCCGAGCCACACATGGGGCGCATCGTGCCGATTTATCCCCTCGCCTCCGGCGTGGGACAAAAACCGCTTCGTTCCTTGATCCATCGCCTGCTCTGCCTCGTGCCCGACGAGGCGATCACAGAGTGGCTGCCCGCAGGGGCAGGCGGTTCCCTCACCCGCGCCGCCGCGATCCGCGCGCTGCACTATCCCGCGTCGATGGAGGCGCTCGAGCCCGCTCGCCGCCGCCTCGCCCTCGAGGAATTCACCTCCCTCCAGCTCGAGTTGCTGCGCCGCCGCGCCGAGTTCCGCCAAAACCGCATCGAGCCCCAAGCCGGACCGGGGGCCTTGCTCGAGCAATTCCTCGCCAAGCTCCCCTTCGAGCCCACCGGAGCCCAGCGCCGCGCCATCGAGGAGATCCGCGGGGACCTCTCACAGCCGGTGCCCATGGTGCGACTGCTCCAGGGTGATGTCGGTGCCGGGAAAACCCTCATCGCCGCCGCGGCGATCCTGCTCGTGGTCGAAAAGGGAGCGGATGCTGCCCTCATGGCGCCAACCCAGATCCTGGCAGAACAACATTTTCGCACCTTCAGCGGGTGGTTCGGGCCGCTCGGGGTGAATGTCAGGCTCCTCACCGGATCGCGCGACGAGGGAGGCGAAATGCCTCTGTTCCAGAATCAAAAGAGCGGCAACCTCACGATCGGGACGCACGCCCTCTTCCACGGCCGCGCCGATTTTGAAAACGGTCTCGCCCTCGCGGTGATCGATGAGCAGCACAAGTTCGGCGTCGGCCAGCGCGAAGCCCTCGTCTCGCGTGGCGAAGGGGCCTCCATGCTCGCGATGACGGCGACGCCGATCCCGCGCACCCTCACCCTCTCCTTTTACGGGGATCTCGATGTCTCCATTCTCGACGAGCTGCCCGCCGGGCGCGGCAAGCTTATCACCGGGATCCGGCTCACCACGCAGACGAATCAGGCCGCGACCTTCGTGACGGAGCAACTCTCCGCCGGACGCCAGGCCTACGTCGTCTACCCGCTCATCGAGGAGTCCGACAAACTCGCCACCGGAGCCGCCACCGCGGCCTACGCGGAGTGGGCCGAAAAGCTCGCCGATTTCCGCGTCGGGCTCGTCCACGGCCGCATGGGCAGTGACGAGAAAGACGCGGTGATGCGTGAATTCCGCAACGGAAAGATCGATGTGCTCGTGGCCACCACCGTGATCGAGGTCGGTGTCGATGTGCCGAATGCGAACGTGATGCTGATCTACCACGCCGAGCGTTTCGGCCTCGCCCAGCTCCACCAGCTCCGCGGCCGGATCGGTCGTGGCGAACACAAGAGCTACTGCGTCCTTCTCGTCGATCCGAAACAGGAGGACGCGCGCGCCCGCCTCCGCATCCTCGAGGAAACGCGCGACGGCTTCCGCATCGCCGACGAGGATTTGCGCCTGCGCGGCCCCGGCGAAGTCCTCGGCACGATGCAGAGCGGACTGCCCGACCTTGCCTTCGCCGACCTCCTCGGCGACACCCGCCTCGTCGAGGAAGCGAGAATGATCGCGCAAGGGATGTTGGGGTAGGTGGTGGGAAAGGGCGGCCTGCGGAATACGCGGAAAAGGATCTTCTCCTTTTGCCTTTTGCTTTTTACCATGGGTCCGGCCGCAGGCCCTACCCCCGCGATCGACTCCGCTTCACTCCGTCCATCTCCGCTTCACTCCGTCCATCTCCGCTTCACTCCGATTCATGACCCGTGACCTCATCGCTGCCCTCATTCTTCTCACCTCCGGCGTCCACGCCGCGCCGAAACCGAATGTGCTCCTCATCCTCGCGGACGATCTCGGCTACTCCGACCTCGGATGCTATGGCAGCGAGATCGCGACGCCGAATCTTGATGCGATCGCAGAGAACGGGCTGCGCTTCACGCAGTTCTACAACACCTCGCGCTGCTGGCCGACCCGCGGCGCCCTTCTCACCGGCTATTATCCGCAGCAGATCCATCGCGACGCCCTGCCCGAAGTCGCCGGAGGAGGTGGCGATCAGAACCGCCGACCGGCCTGGGCCGAACTGCTCCCGAAACGGCTCCGCGAGGCCGGATACCGATCCTACCATACCGGCAAATGGCACATCGACGGCAAGCCAGTCGCCGATGGATTCGACCATTCCTACAATCTCCAGGACCAGGGGCGTTTCTTCAATCCTAACAAACACGCAAAAGACGACATCGCCCTCCCACCCGTGGAGAAAGACTCGGGCTACTACGGCACCACCGCCCTCGCCGACCACGTCATCGAGGTTCTGAAGGACCATGCGGCGAACCACCGCGACGCGCCCTTCTTCCACTACCTCGCCTTTGCCGCGCCCCATTTCCCGCTCCAAGCCCTGCCTGAAGACATTGCCCTCTATCAAGACACCTACACCGAAGGCTGGGATGTGATCCGTGCGAAACGCTGGCAGAAGATGCGGCAGCTCGGCCTCCTCGACGGCGAGCTCTCGCGTCCCGAGGCGGATCTCGGGCCGCCCTACCACTTCCCCGAGGCCCTTGCCGTCCTGGGCCCCGGCGAGATCGACAAGCCGGTCCCGTGGAAGCGCCTGACAGACGCCCAAAGAAAATTCCAG
Organism: Akkermansiaceae bacterium UBA5020; assembly: GCA_002396885.1. Lineage (GTDB taxonomy): Bacteria > Verrucomicrobiota > Verrucomicrobiia > Verrucomicrobiales > DEV007 > Arctic95D-9. The sequence continues at coordinate 69,627 of DGXY01000122.1, read as the reverse complement.
GCCGACAAAATGGCGATCCACGCGGCGATGATCCACCGCATGGACCTCGAAATCGGACGCGTCTTCGAGCAGATCAAGGCGATAGGCCAATGGGAGAACACCCTCGTCCTTTTCCTCTCCGACAACGGAGCCAGCGCCGAGATCATGGTGCGCGATGACGGCCATGATCTCTCACTGCCGCCTGGATCGGCCGGCACCTACCTCTGCCTTGGCCCGGGTTGGTCGACGGTGGCGAACACGCCCTTCCGGCGTCACAAGACCTGGACCCACGAAGGCGGTATCGCCACGCCCCTGCTCGCCTCGTGGCCCGCCGGCATCGCGGCTCGGGGTGAAATCCGCACGACCCCGGGTCATGTCATCGACGTGGTCCCGACCCTGCTTGAATTGGCGGGAGCGAAGACCTTGCCCGATGCGCCGCCCGCGCCCGGAAAAAGCCTCGTCACGGTTTTCGCCAAAGACGCGGAGCCGCTCCACGAAACGCTCTGGTGGTATCACGAGGGGCACAAGGCGGTGCGTCGGGGCGACTGGAAAGCGGTCGCGCCGAAGGACGGGCCCTGGGAGCTTTACGACCTCGCCACCGACCGCGACGAATCGACCGACCTCGCCGTGCCGCAAGCCGAGAAGCTCCGCGAACTCGCCGCCGCGTGGGGCCGCCTCACCGCGGAATTCACCACGCTCGCCTCCGCCGATCTCGCCGCCCAACCCGCTCCAGTAAAAGGAAAAGGGAAGGGCAAGGCCGGTGCCGCCGCGGAGCCGCCGCGCAAGCAAGTGCTGATCAACGGAGAAACGTTCGCCCTCGAAGGTAGGCCCGCCTTCCGCATGTTGCCGGAGAAACCCGCCGCAGGAAAACCCTGGGTCTTCTATGGCCCGACCCTGCCCGTCTATCCCGACGAAGCCGAGCGCTGGATGCACGAACGTTTTCTCGCCGCCGGGATTGCCGTCGCGGGAGTTGATGTGGGCGAGGCCTACGGGAGTCCGAAGGCCTTTCCTTTCTTCGAGGCGCTCCATCAAAAGATGGTCGCCGATGGTTACTCCGCCAAGCCCGTCCTTCTCGGACGCAGTCGAGGCGGACTCTGGGCCAGTTCGTGGGCCCTCGCCCATCCCGATCGCGTCGCCGGAATCGCCGGCATCTATCCGGTCTACGACTTCACCACCTATCCCGGTCTAGAGAAAACCGCGCCCGCCTACGCCCTGACAAAGACCGAATTGGAGTCTCGCCTCGATGAGCTGAATCCCATTCGCCGCGCCGCCGTCCTTGCCGAGGCGAAGATCCCCGTCTTCATCATCCACGGCACCGACGATCAGGTCGTGCCGCTGCCGCAGAACTCGGGCAAGCTCGAGGAGATCTACGAGACCGCGGGCGCGGGGGATCTCATCGAAGTGATGAAGATCAAGGGACAGGGCCACAACTTCTGGACCGGGTTCTTCCAATGTCAGGAGCTGGTCGATTTCGTGATCGCCCGAGCGGGAGTGGAAAACAGCGCCCTGCCCCAGGCCCTCCGTCCCTGGTTCTCGCCACCCACAGACGTCGCCGGGGAACTCGGCGAATTCCGCAACCCGCTTCTCTTCAACGACGGCAGCGAAGTCCGCACCGCCGCCGACTGGGCGAAGCGCCGCGAGGAGATCCTCCGCACCTGGCATGGCCTGATGGGCGAATGGCCGCCGTTGATCACCGAACCGGTTGTGGAGACGCTCGAGTCCGTGAAGCAGGAGAATTTCACCCGGCACCGGGTGCGCTTCCCCTGGACTCCGACCGAGAGGACAACCGGCTATCTCTTCATCCCTGACAAAGCCACCACCGGGAAGCATCCCGCCGTCCTCACCGTCTACTACGAGCCCGAGACCGCTGCGGGCATGGGCAACGAACAGCGCGACTTCGCCTACCAACTCGCGAAGCGCGGCTTCGTGACGCTCTCCATCGGCACCAGCGAGACGAGCGCCTCGAAGGATTACGCCCTTTACTGGCCGTCGATCGACGACGCCACCGTCCAGCCGCTCTCGATGCTCGCCTACGCGGCGGCGAACGCCTGGCACGTCCTCGCGGCGCGCCCCGAGGTCGATCCCGCGCGCATCGGAGTGACCGGCCATTCGTATGGGGGAAAATGGTCGATGTTCGCCTCGTGCCTTTTCGAGAAATTCGCCTGCGCCGCCTGGAGTGATCCAGGCATCGTTTTCGACACGCGTCCCAGCGTGAACTACTGGGAGCCTTGGTATCTCGGCTACCACCCGAAACCCTGGCGCGAGCGCGGCGTCCCCTCCGAATCCAATCCGGCCCGCGGCCTTTATCCGGAGTTGCTCAAGCAAGGCCGCGACCTGCACGAACTCCACACCCTCATGGCCCCGCGTCCCTTCCTCGTCTCCGGCGGCAGCGAGGATTCACCCGGCCGGTGGAAAGCGCTGAACCACTCCATTGCCGTGAACCGCCTGCTGGGTCTCGAAAACCGTGTCGCGATGCACAACCGGCCCGACCACACCCCGAATCCGGATTCGAACGAGGTGATTTACGGGTTCTTCGAGCATTTTTTGAAGCCGTGATGACCCCCTTTCGCGAACCGAGGACGAACCTCGTTACCCTTGGGCTCGTCTTTTTTGGCGGTCTCCAGACCTCCGCAGCCCAACTTTTCTCGACCCTGGAAGGCCAGTCCGGATCGCACTTCCGGGTGGGGGTGAGCGTCAGGAAGATCGGGATCGGGATGGTCTTCGATTGATAGGACGTCGCCGCAATCGGTTCAGCGGTCACATTCCGCGTCTTCAGGTGAATATATTCAAGTGCGGAACGTCCATGCCAGATGCTTGACTATAATTTTCATAATCGTAGGCTTCCCGGTGTGCATGGGAAACGGGATCAGCCTGGGATGCGAATGACTCCCGGATTCGGGGCGTCTCGATTATCGAAGTGCCTCTTCCTCAGGATACTGTTCATCCTCACGAGTCTTTTTCCAGCGATCTCCCGGGCCCAGGCTCCCGCCTTTCCCGGTGCCGAGGGATTCGGGGCCGAAGCCACGGGCGGGCGGGGTGGACGGGTCATCGTCGTCACCACCACTGCGACCTCCGGTCCGGGATCGCTCCAGGACGCCCTCGACCAGACCGGTCCGAGGTATATCGTCTTTGCCGTCAGCGGCGTGATCGATGCCCGGATCCACCTGAGCCACGGAGACGTCACGATCGCGGGCGAGACCTCGCCCGGAGGCATCACGATCCGCGGTTTCGTCACCGACGAGACACCCTTTCAGGATCAGACGGTAGAGGCTCCCGCCCAGTTTGCCGAAAACTGGATCCTCCGCCATGTCCGCATCCGCCCGGGTGCGGGAGGTCCGAGCGATGACGGATTGCGCCTGCGTTACACCCGCAATGCGATCATCGATCATGTCTCGGTCGGCAATGCGGAGGACGAAGCCGTCGAGATCTCGTATTCCAACCGCCTCACCGTCCAGAACAGCCTCCTCGCCGAGACGGTCGGAGGCCACTCCTTCTACGGCGGAATGTTGATGAACTATTCGAACCCCGCCCACGGTTTCGCCCTCGACCGCCTCTCGATCCATCACAATCTCTTCGTGCGGATCGAAGGCCGCCTTCCCGAAGCTTCGCGCGAGTCGGCCGCCGCCGCCGGCAGCACGATGGACCTCGAGCTTTCGAACAACCTCTACTGGGACCCCCGCTTTTTCATCGCGCTGGGAGCCGACACCAACGTCGTCACCAACGGCCTCGGCCAACCCTATCCGATCCACTATCGGCTCAATGCGGTAGGCAATGCCTTCCGCACCGGGCCCACCTTTCCCTTCGGCATGTGGGACGACCAAATCCTGCGGGCCCCTTCCGCGGGAGGGAATGAGTTGTTTGTGAGTGGCAACACGATGTCGCTTCATCCCGGTCGTGCCGATTACGAACTCTTCTATTGCTGCAACGACTATCCGGGTGTGACCCTGCCCGACGCCACTTCGCGATCCGCGACAGCGCGCACGATCCGGCATTCGTTTCCCGCGATCACCTACACCGCGACGGCTTCGCTGCGTGAAAGCCTGCTCGAAAATGCCGGAGCCTTCCCCCGCGATCCGATGGACCAACGGCTCGTCGCGCCGGTGGAAGAGGACCGGATCGACTCCGCCGCGCCCAACACGAATCCCGCCGGCGACCACCTCCTGCCCGCCTACACCGGAGGTGCGCCCGCCGCCCCGACGGATTCGGATCACGACGGCATGCCCGATGCCTGGGAGACGGCCCGAGGTCTCGATCCCCAAACGCCCGACCACGCTGGACGGGATCTTTCGACGGCGGGTTACGACAATCTCGAGATCTACCTTCATGAACTCGCCGCCGAGCGAGTCGGATCAACTCCCCCTACGGGCGGAGGAACGGTCGCGGCCCCGAGGATCGTTGCCTATCGCCCCGCCCGCGTCGTTCTGCGCGGAAACCAATCACGCGTCACTTTGAGTGGCACCGCCACCGCTGGTGCCGGAGCCGGCATTGCCAGCATCGACGCCAAAATCGCCGCGCGTCCCAGCCGGGTCATTTCAACCAGCGCCGATTGGCGGGTGCGCGTCGCCCTCCCCGCACCCGGACGCGTCCGGACTGAAATCCGTGCGACCGACCGTGATGGCCGTATCTCCGCACCCTTCATTCACCTGGTAGTGAGGCGGAAGGGATGAAGGACGATGACTTCCGCCGCACGACGACGTTCGCTTCACACCTTCCGCAGTTCCGCGATCTCCTTGGTCGCGATACCGATGGGTCGGTCGAGCGGTATACCAGCGCAGCCGAGCAGGGTCGTAAGCAGGTCGCCCTGGTTGCCTTTGACGTTAGTGAGGAAACGCCCGGTCTCGATCGAGCCACCGCCTTTTCCGGCGATGATGAAGGGCAGGTTCTCGCGCGTGTGTTTGTTCCCGTCCTCGAGTCCGGAACCCCACATCATGAGACAATGGTCGAGCAGGGTGCCGTCGCCTTCGCGGAGCGACGCCATCTTCTTCACCATGTAGGCGAACTGGTCGATGTTGAACTTCGTGATGGCCGCGACCTTGCGGACCTTCTCCGCCTCGTTGTTGTGGTGGGTGGGGCCATGGTGCGTGTCGCTGAAGCCGAGCTCGGGATAGGAGACGCCGTTCGGCGTCGAGCCAATGTAGGTGCTGACGCGGGTGGTGTCGGTCTGGAAGGCGAGCACGGTGAGGTCGCACATCACCTGCATGTATTCGCTGCGCTTGTCGCCCTCGGGGATCTTGATCTCGATGGTCGGCGAATCGCTCGCCTTGCGCTGGCTTGAGGCGACCCCGGCCTTTTCGAGGGCGGCATCCTTCTGGCGGGATTCGATCGCGGCGATGCGGCGCTCCACCGAGCGGACGCTGTCGAGATATTCGTCAAGCTTCTGCTGATCACCGTGGGGGAGCTTGCGGCGAAGGTCCTTTGCTCCGCCGATGACGAGGTCGAGCATCTGCCGGTCGAGCGGGTCAGTGGTGCCCGCCTGGCCCGCCGCATCGGTTTTGCCGAACAAACGGTTCAGCACGTTCCGCGGATTGATCTCGGCGGGCATCGCTTGGGTGGGAGAGCGGAAGCTGCAATGCGAGTAGTAGCCCTCGTTGAGCCCTTCCTGGTTCTCTTTGTGCGTCTGCGGCATCGTCGCGAGTTCGAGCGAAGGCAGGGCGGTGAGCGCTCCGTGGTAATTCGCGAAGATCTGGTCGGCGGAGATGGCGATGTGAATCTGGCTGCGCTTCGCCGCATCGGGGAGCGAGGCAGTGAGCCAAGTGGAGAGTTCGAGGGCGTGCGGGGCGCTTCCGAAGGGTGTGATCGGAACACCGGAGATCCCCTTCATGAGGAGACACTGGTCGAGGATCGGACGCAGCGACTCGAGCGCGGGAGGCGGCGACTTACGGAAGCTCTCCGGTGACGAGGGCCAGAACTGGTCCATGATGACCCCGTGGGGCATGTACATGAACCCGAGCCGGACCGGCGGTTGGTAGGCGGTCGCGCCCTTCGACGATTCCGCCCAGCCCATCGTTTCGAGCAGGGGCAGTCCGAGCGAGGCTCCGAGGCCTCGGAGGCAGGTGCGGCGGCTGATCAGATGAGACGAGGACATAGCGTTACGATGGGGGTTATTCCTGGACGCGTCGATTCAAAAACGGATAGCTCGTCACGATCTCGCTGACGAGGGTCTGCATCCGGTGGCCGTCGGCGGCGATGGTCTTGTGCAGTTGGTCGACGACGATGAGGTCGTATCCGTCGAGCTGGCGGCAGAGGGCGTAGGCGAGGAGTTTTTCGGCGAGGTTGCGCGAGAGATCGTCTTCGCGGGTGGCGATGATGGCCTTCAGTTCCCGGGGCGACTTGAACCGTTTGCCGCCGGGCAGCTCTCCCGCCGCGTCGACGGGACCGCCGGAGTCATCCTTCTCCCGCCAGCGTCCAATCGCGTCGAAGTTCTCCAGTCCGAAGCCGATCGGATCGAGGATCTTGTGGCAATTCGCGCAGACGGCATCGGTGCGGTGGAGTTCGGTCCGTTGTCGGAGGGTGAGTCCGGCGATCTTTTTCTGATCCTGCTTCTCGAGCGCGGGCACGTTCGGCGGAGCGGGTGGGACGTGCTCGCCGAGGACCTGCTCGAGCACCCAGACGCCGCGGATCACCGGACTGGTGCGGGTGGGAAAGGAGGTGGTCGCGAGGACTCCGGGCATCGTAAGAATGCCGCCGCGGTTCGCGTCAGAGAGGCTTACCTTCTCCATCGCCGCTCCCTTCACCGTCTTCTCAAGACCATAGAACGGAGCGAGGGTCGCGTTGAGGTAGGTGTAGTCGCCGTCCACGAAGGTGACGACGCTGCGGTTCTCCCGCACGATGCTTTCGAAGAATAGGCGAGCTTCCTCGTACATCGACTCGCGCAGAGCGGGAGTCATTTGGGGGAATTTGTCAGGGTCGAAGGTCTTCGTCGCAATCTTATCGAGACCCAGCCACTGGGCCCCGAAACCGTCAAAGAGGGCGCGGGAACGCGGACTCGCGAGCAGGCGTTTCACCTGCGTCTTCAACACCGCCGGATCGCGGAGCCGGCCCTCGTCGGCGAGCTTCGCGAGCTCGGAATCGGGCATCGTCGCCCAGAGGAAATACGACAAACGCGAGGCGAGCTGATGATCGTCGAGCGGTATGATCTTTTCATCGGCGGGCGCGTCCTTCGAGGGGGTGATGTAAAGGAACTGCGGAGAGACGAGCACCGCCTTCAGCAGGAACTTCAGCGCCGCGTTGCGGTCGAGTCCGTTCTTTTGGCCGAGTTCAAAGACACCAACGAGCACGTCGATCTCCGCCTCGGCGGCCGGTCGGCGATAGGCGCTGCGGGCGAGGCGTCGGGCGACGTCGCGGACCTCGGTCTTTTCATCGCCGAAGAGCCTAGCCTGATCTTTTGGGGAGAGTTTCGCGATCGCTTGATTCGCGATGCCGAGGTATTGCTCGACCTGCATGGGCGAAAGTGAGTTAAGGTATCCCTCGCCCGGCACCTCGTCGGGCAGATCCTTGGCGACCGTGGGATCGACTCCGAGGAAGTCGCGAAGCGTGTTGCCGAATTCCGCCTTGGTCAGGCGACGAATCTCGAAGGGACCCGGATCGCGATTGCTGAGGTATTGGACCTGCGAGAGGGCATCGAGGAACCGCTGCCGCTCTTCGTCGCTCGGCTGGTCGGCGTCGTCGGGCGGCATGTCGTGTGCCTCCACGTTGGCAATGCACTCGATCCATTTGCGAAGAAAGGCCGGATCTCCCGGCTTCTTCACCGCGACACGGAGGTTGAGTCCCGCCTTGGCCCGGTCGCCATGGCATTCGACGCAGTAGTTTGTGACGAACTTCTCGACATCGGCCTTGAAGGCCTTTTTCACCGATTCCCGTTTCGCGACTAGCTCCGCATCCTCCTCGGCGCGCGCCGGAGAGAGGGCGAACTGCACGCAGAGCAACCAGCACGCTGAATAGAACGACGGAGCGATGAACGAAAATGTTCTCAAACGCAGCAATATGAAGGGGCACGGGTTAGGTGTCGAATGTCGACTTTCACGTGATGACGCGCCCGTGCAAGAAGGCTTCCCGGGGATGAGCGGGGCAAAAGTTTCACCCGCCCGCCTAGAGAAAATAGCCGGCGAGGACCGAGAAGGAATTGTTCGAGGCGTGGAGGTAGAAACTCATGCGGAGATTGCCCGTCCTGAGCCGCAGCCAACCGATCAGGAAGGAGAGGAAGAGCAGCGGCACAAAGAAGGTCAGCCCATGGACGATCGCAAAAAAGACCGAGCTGACAACCAGCGCGGTCTTGCCGCCCCAACGGCGATCGAGCGAGGCAAAAAGGAAACCGCGGAAAAACACCTCTTCGTAAAACGGAATCGCAATCCCGACGATGAGGACGGTGCCGAAGAGCTGCAGGAGATTCTCGCTCTTCAGGAAGAGACTCACGAGTTGCTTGTCGAGCGGACCACCCGTGATGAATTGGTAGACCGCCCCGTAACCCATCGCCACGAGTTGCATCCCGGCGACGCCTCCGATCACGATCGCGGCGCCTTTCAGGAAGGGCTTCCATCCCTTGAAAAGGGGCTCGCTCCCGAAGAAGTGCGCCCACCCGCCCATCGTCACGGCAGCGAGAGCGGCGGCGGTGACGAGGAGCGCGCCGATCCAGTGCCCCACTCCATTGTCGAGCCCGGGGAGGCGGATGTTGAATCCGATGCCGGCGGCGAGAATCGAGGCGGAGATCCAGAACAAGCTGAGTCGTAAGCCGGGTCCGCCGCCGCCCGCCCACGCGCGACGGGTCCGCCAGAGGAGGAAGAGCAGAAGCAGCGTTAGCAAAACCGGGATCGACCAGGCGAGCGGCCCGTTCAGACCGAGGGAGTCTTTCGTGATCTGGAGGAACTCATCCGGATCGATCTTCGCGAGATCTCCGCCGAGGACCGCGGCCGAGATCTTCGCCGTCTTTGCCCGATGCAGATCTTCCGCGGCGGTCTCGTCCGTTTCGGCGGCCGTTTGGAATCCCTTCTCCGCCTTTTCCGCGTAAGTGAAGGCGGCGGGGTAGTCCGTGCGATAAATGAGCAGCTTCGCTTTCAGCAACTGCATCAAGGGATCTTCGGGTAGGACGTTCTCCACCGCGTCGAGCAGGCCAGCGCCCTTTTCCAGATTCTTTTCCAGCCCATACCAGCCAAAGAGGTGGACGCTGGCGAGGGTATTCGCGATCCAGGCGGCTTCCCCGCGGCCCGCTTCAAGGAGGGCGAGCGTGAGCGTTTCGGCGTGATCCAGGTCGCGGGCGCGCTCACCCGTATCGCGATCTCTGGGCATCGCTTTCCGGTGATAATGATCGGCGAGATAGAGTAGCCCGTCGGGACGCCCTAGCTCCAGCCCACGTCGAAAGGAGGCCTCCGCCTTTGCCGGATCCTTCTTCGTGATCCGCTCATCGAGATAAAAGAACCCGACGATCCAGACCTCCGGTGCTTTGCCGGCTCCGGCTTTCGCGACGGCTTCCGGAAAATGGCGTTCGCGCAGCAGACGGAATTTTTCCTCGGCGGTCAGATCCTTGGGTTTCCCCGCGGCATCGGTGATCTCCCAGACCAAGGCTCCATTTTCATCGGCACGGATCGTGTATTCCAGGGCAAGACGGCCTTTCACCTCCTCCGCCGACAAAGTGAGAGCCGAAGCGGCAAAGAGGAGTGCCCATAGTCGTTGAATTCGTGATTTTCCCATGCGTCTCCGGGAAGTTTACAACGGGCTCGCCATTTGCGCGATGCGAGGTCTCTGATTTTCAAAAGATCCGTAGGAAAAACCTCCCATCACGCAAACCCGACCATCGCCGTTCTTGTCGCCGACCCGGCCCTTGCTCACGATGGACGCATGAACTCAAGGACCCGCCGCTCGTTTCTCAAGACCTCTCTCATCGGAGCCGCCGCCGGTCCCGCGATCCTCTCCGCCGCCGATCCCAACCAAAGGCTCGCGATCGCCTGCGTCGGCGTTGGAGGCAAGGGCTGGAGCGACATGATGGAGCTCGCCCCAGGCAACGAGATCGTCGCGGTCTGCGACATCGACGAGGATCGTCTTGCGAAGGCGAAGGCTCAATTCCCCGCGGCGAAGGCCTACACCGACTGGCGCAAGCTGCTCGAGCAAAGGAGCATCGACGGCTTAATGGTGACGACACCCGACCACACCCACGCGCCGGTCACGGCCACGGCGATGCGGCTGGGGCTGCATTGTTACACGCAGAAGCCGCTCACGCACACGATCCACGAGGCCCGCGTCCTCGCCGGGATCGCGAAGGAGACGGGAGTGATCACCCAGATGGGCATCCAGCACCACGCGACCAAGCGCCTCAAGATTGCGATCCACGCCCTCCGCGAGGACCAGATCATCGGCAAGGTCCGCGAGGTCCATGCCTGGACCGACCGCCCCGGCACCTATTGGAAACAGGGCCTTGATCGCCCCGCGCCCGGCGGCAATCCGCCGGCTACGGTGCAGTGGGATCAATGGCTCGGCACCGCGCCGGAGCGGCCCTGGATCGACAAGACCTACCACCCCTTCCACTGGCGCGGTTGGTGGGATTTCGGCACGGGCGTCGCCGGCGACATGGGTTGCCACATTCTCGATCCCGTCGTGAATGGGCTGGGACTTGGCGCACCGACCAAGGTGAAAGCCGAGGGTCCCGCCCCGCATCCGGAATCGGGTCCGGCCTGGGCGGAGATTCTTTACACCTTTCCGGGAACGCCCCTGACGACGGAAACGGTGACGGTGCGCTGGTATGAGGCGGGACGCCAGCCGAGCCGTGATCTTTTCCAGGCTCCGGCGGATTGGAAAGGTTCGCTCAACGGCATTCTCTTCGTCGGGGAAAAGGGCAATCTCTTCGTCGGCTTCCCCGAAATGCCGGAGTTGTTTCCGAAGGCGAATTTCGCCGATTACCAATGGGCGGATCTGCCCGATACGAACCACTATCAGGAGTGGGTCACGGCGATTCGCGAATCACGCCAGCCCTCGACGCCTTTCGCCTATGCGGGACCGCTCACCGAGACGGTCTTGTTGGGCAACGTCGCCTATCGCAGCGGGGCAGAAATCGAATGGGATTCCGACAAGCTCGCGGTGGTGAACGTGCCCGAGGCCAACCGCTTCCTCAAGAACGCCTACCGCAAGGGCTGGGAAGTGCCGGGGCTGGGGTGAAGCCGAACGGAAAAAGGCAGAGGCGGCCTACGGAACACGCAGAAAACACGGAAACCTTTCCAAGTGCCTCAGCGTGAGTTCATCGCATCGTTCCTGTTCCTTTTCCTTCTGTCTTTTCCGCGTGTTTTGCTTCCTGCGGCATCGATCTCGGTCCTCTGTAGTTCCGCGTTTTCCGCGTGTTCCGTAGGCCGCCTATTCTCCGCTCGATGGTAGGCCGCCATTCCGTTGGGCAACCTTTTACCTTTGACCTTTTGGCTGCGTTTCCCTCCGCCTATCTCCGCTACGCTTCGATTCACCTTTGACTCGGCCGCAGGCCGCCGATCAAACGTGAGAAGCACCGGCCTTTCGACCGTTACTCCTGTAACGCATCCAACCAAATTTCGGTCTCCCGGAACTGCCTCACGGTTTTACCGGCGAGAGAACTGCCGAATGGGTGAGTCGCAAAACGACGGACCTTGGTAGACTGCGCCCTGCCAGCCCTTCCCGCTCTGCATTGATTGCTCTAAAATTCGCGGATCTTGTCGTGGCTCGGGGGATCTGACATCGCGCGATTGTGCGGTGTTTTCGGTCGCCAAGGGCGATTTCTTGCGTCCATAGTCCGGTCGTCCGCGAAATGGCGGCGATTTTCAATCCATGACGACACCCAATCCTCCCTCCCGCCGCGGCGCCCAAGCCGCACTCCTCGCCGCCTTTCTCGGCTGGCTTTTCGACGGATTCGAAATGGGGCTGTTCCCCCTGATCGGACGACCAGCCCTGCAGGACCTTCTCCCGGACGCCTCTCCGGCGGTGCAGGGCCAGTGGTTCACGATCATCATCGCCGTGTTCCTCGTCGGAGCAGCCACCGGCGGCGTGCTTTTCGGCTGGCTCGGCGACAAACTCGGACGGGTCAAGGCGATGGCGATGGCGATCATCACCTTCGCTCTTTTCACGGGTCTCTGCGGCTTCGTGACGGAGGCCTGGCAGTTCGCCGCGCTGCGTTTCATCGCCTCGCTCGGAATGGGCGGCGAGTGGGCGCTTGGTGTCGCCCTCGTCAACGAGGTTTGGGGTTCGAAGAACCGCGCCTGGGTCGCCGGCATGATCGGAGCCGCGGCCAACATCGGTTTCCTTCTCACCGGGGTCCTCAGTCTCTACCTGAACGCCAGTCTCGAGACCATCGCCAGCGGGATGCAGTCGATCGGGATCAGCGAGGAAACCGCAAACTACCTCCTCCACAACCGTGGTTGGCGCTTCCTCGCGATCAGCGGCACGCTCCCCGCCGCGATCGTCTTTCTCATCCGGCTCTTCGTGCCGGAGTCTCATAAGTGGGAAGAGGAAAAAGCCTCGGGCAACACCTCGCATTGGGCGACGAAGGACCTCCTCGGAGTGCTCGTCGCGGCGATCGTGGCTCTCGGGATCATCGCCCTCTGGTCGCCCGCCTTGTTTGAGAAAGTCGGCAATGCCGTTGCCATCCCCGCCACGCTCGTCGGCATGGTCGTGGTGCTGTGGGGTTACCTGCTCCCCGTGCGACGTTATCTCGGCCGGGTCCACGGCAGCGCGAAGGTGAATTCGCCTGAGCGTTCGACCGTGATGCGCAACCTGCTCTTTGGCACGGCCCTCGCCTCGGTCGCCCTCATGGGCACCTGGGGCTCGACCCAGCAGGCCGCGAAATGGGCCTCCTTCCTTTCACCCAACGGCACGGCCGCAAACCTCATCGAGTATGTCGTGATCTCCACCGCGCTCGGAGCGATCCTCTTCTCGGTGATCGCCCCGCTCGTGGCCGACCGCCTCGGGAGACGCCTCACCTATTTCATCCTCTGCCTCCTCGCCCTGGTCTCCGCGGTCATCTTTTTCCAGACAAACAGCTCGTTCGAAGGCACGGAGGTCCCGACGAGGGTGTTTGTCACCGCGTTCCTCCTCGGCGGTCTCACCGCGACCTTCTACGGATTCTTCCCGCTCTATTTCCCCGAGCTCTTCCCCACCTCGGTCCGGGCGACAGGCCAGGGCTTCTGCTTCAACTTCGGCCGCATCATCGCCGCGATCGGCTCTCTCCAGTTCGTGAACCTGATGGCCCTCTTCGGATCGGGCAAGGCCCTCGCGCTGGAAGGGGAAGCAAAGCGTCTCATGCAGCTCCAGATTGAGGCGAATGCCTTCACCACCCTCTCCTGCATCTACCTCGTGGGAATGATCATCGTCTGGTTCGCGCCCGAGACCAAGGGGCAGACGCTGCGCTGAGAATCCGCAAGCTCCGCGATTGACGGCACCCTTTGGAGTTTCCATGCCCTGCGTGTTTCCGGAGGGCGTGGAAAAACTTTTGGAAAAGATTTGCCTGAAGTCCATCGTAGCGTCGTCGGGCTCTCGTTGTCCTGACGACATGATCGCTTCCCCTGTTTCCGCCCTTCGACGGCGCCTGCGGATCGCGTGGTGCTGCCACCTCGCGCTTTGGGTGATCTTGTCTTCCGTCGTTCCGGCGCGGGCTGAAGGACTTTTCCAAAAGCGGTCGGAGCGACAGGTGAAAACGTCGAAGCCGTCGAAGCCGAAACCCTTTCAGTCGCTCTTTGCCCCGAAAAAGCCGGAAAAACTGCGCGCCATCCCCATCGAGCCCCTCGCCCTGCCGACCGCAGAGGCACCTCTGCTCTCCGGCTCCCTGACTCCGGTGCCGCGCAGCCAACCCGCTCAGCTCCGCATCTTCGTTCTCGGCGATTCGCAGAGCCTCCTGCCATTCGGTCCGGAACTGCAGAAGACCCTCGTCGCAGCGGGCCATGAAGTGCTCTTCCACGGCGTGAAAAACGGGACCCCCTACTACTGGCAGGGCAAATGGACTTCGCCCGTGCTCACCCGCCTCTACGAGCCCGCCGCCGTCCCGGAGGCCTGCGGGCGATGGAGCGAAGTCGCGATGCCGCCACGCTCGATCGCCGACTATGTCGCGAGCTACGACCCCGATGTCTTCATTTTTCAAGCCGGCACCAATTTCGAGGAAGATCTCGCCGGTGACTACACCGCCGGCATCCTCGGGCTGATCGACACGAGCCTCCGCGAAGCCAGCAGCCGCGGCGCGAAGGTTCTCTGGATCGGGCAACCCGACGCTCGCGACGATGTGAAGGATGTCGCCTTGCAGGACCGCGCCGTGACGACCCTCCGCGCCGCACTCGCCACGACGGGCGCGTCACAGCACTACGATGCCTTTTTCGACAGCCGGAACGCGTGTCCCATCCCCGAGGGCACACCGGGCGACGGGGAGCATCCCACCGACGAAACGGGAAAAGCGTGGGGCCTTGCCGCAGGCAACTGGGTGCTCGAACAGCTTCATCGCTGGCAGTGTGATGGCACCCTCCAGAGATCGGCACAGCCGGCCACGACGCCGGTGACCCAACTGCTGACGAGCAAACTGCAAACTCCGACCACGACCCCGCCCCGCAGCTTCGAAGCCGAGTTCGAACTCGTCGCCAAATCCGATCCCGGTGATATCGCGACGCTGCCCTACACCGACGCCTTTTCCGTTTTCCGTTACCGGCTCCGCCAGCCCACCTTGCATCTCCCACAGCTCCTTGATTTCGGGCTGCCGGTGGACCTCTCGAAAGGCGAGCCTGCGATCTACGTCCTCCATTGGGCGGTCCACAACGACGGGCAAGGTCCGCGCGCCACGAAAGTCACCGCGCGCCAAGTCGGCGAAACCTATGCGATGCGCATCTCTCCGCTCTCCGAGCATCCTCTCAACGGACCCCTCGGGACGATGACCCAGTTCAATGACTTCGACGATTTCCTCGCCCCGATTTTCGTCGCGTCAAACCTTCTCGAAGAGCGGGCCTACTGAGACGGGCTCCGCCTGAGCGGCACCATGGGAGAACTCCGGGCTTGATTGTCGGTCCGATCCGCTTAGTTCTCCATGGGACCAGCATCGGACCTCGGAGGGTCCGTTCAACCGTCCCTTGAGGATCGCCATGTCTTCGCGTGCCCAAAGAAGCTTCAGCCAACCCCGCGTGAACCTGTTCATCGCGCTCGGGTTCGTGGCCCTGGTCATCGTCGTCTTCACGATCGCCTATCGTCTCGCCGGATGGTCGTGGAGCGATTCACTCTACATGGTCGCGATCACCGCCTTTAGCGTCGGCTATGGCGAAGTGCAGCCGGTGGACACTCCGGAGCTGCGCCTTCTCACCGTGGCGCTGATTCTTTTTGGCTGCACCGGCATCATTTTCGTGACCGGTTCCCTCGTGCAGTGGTTGACCGAGGCGCAGATCCAACGAGTCTTGGGAGGTCGACGCATGCAACACGAGATCGAAAAGCTAAAAAACCACATCATCGTCTGCGGCTACGGGCGCATCGGGAGGATGCTCGCCTGCCAGCTTCGCGAGGGAGGGGCACCCTTTGTCGTCATCGACGTCGACCCGGAGCGCATCGCCGAAGCCCACGACGATGGCAGTCTCACCCTCCAGGGCGAGGCGACCGACGAGGCGATGCTGCGGGCGGCCGGGATCACCCGCGCCCGGGTCCTCGCTACCGTCCTGCCTCACGATGCCTCCAACGTCTTCATCACGCTGAGCGCGCGGAACATGAATCCCGCGATCCGAATCATCGCCCGCGGGGAAGTGCCCTCCACCGAGAAGAAGCTGCTCCAGGCAGGAGCCGACCGCGTCGTCCTGCCAGCCCACATCGGGGCCGATCACATCGCCCATCTCATTCTCCATCCAAACGCCACCGAGATCCTCGATCGCCAGACGCCCGACGGCCGCCAGCTCGAACACCACCTCGGCGGCCTCGGACTGCGTCTTGAGGAAATCGAGATCGGGCCCGGCTCGGGCTTGGCGAATCGCCAACTCGGCGACGTCGAACGGGATGCCGGCGGACGCCTCATCACCGTCGCGATCCAGCGAAAGGAGGGTACTACCGACGTCAGCCCGGCCCCGACCTCACTGCTTCTCCCCGGTGACGCCCTGGTCGTCCTGCGCCGAGTCGGGTGTGACTGAGGCACCGCGCGAAAGCACCCGGTTCAGGGCCTCAGCCGAGAGCACCTCGTCGAGCAGTTGGCACTGCCATGCCGCGGGGTCGTGCGCCTCTACCTTGGGCCCACGGGCCACGAGAGTGAACCAATCGGCCCTCTCGTGACCGGGAGGCTTGCTACGGCATTCGAGAAACCAGATCTGGTCGGCCGGTCGCTCGATCTCCAAGGCCGCACCCCATCCGAGAGGCGCCCTCCCGAGGACGATCTCCGCCAATTCGCGGCAGGGAATGGCATGGCCGTCATTCACGTCGAACGGCCAATGCAGCCTCGCCTCCCGACGCTTGGCGGCCCATGCCCGCAGCGCCCGTTCGCGGTGCGAGTCCCGGAACAAGACGACCGCGAACAAGGCCGCGAGCAGAAACACACCCATCAGGATACGGGTAATCATCGGGAAATCGTCCATGGGAAAAAGGTGCGAATGTCAGGGTTTTGCCATCAGGCGAACGATCCGCGCGCCGAGTTCGGAGGAGGCGGTTGCCCGCTCCGCTTCCACATGGAATCGCGGGGGAAAGGACATGGCGGACAAAAGCAGCGGTTGAGCCCGAAAGTCCGACCGAGAAGAACGATTCACACCTTCTTTGTCGAGAGAGAACTTCAACTTTTTCGAGGCATCATCGCGACAGCCCGATTCAAGGCACCGCCTTGCACGGGGAACGCGAGCGGCTACACTCGCCCTTGCCAAGCATTCCATGAAAAACACCCTGCTCTCCCTCGCCCTTTTCGCCGCCACGGCCTCCGGTCTCCGCGCCGCCGAGCCCATCCCCGATTCGCACCGCAGCAACGGCGTCGCGATCGGCTGCCAGGCCTACACCTTCAACCGCTTCTCCGCCTTCGAGGCGATCGAGAAGGCCGCCACCGCCGGCGCGAAGGTGATCGAGTTCTACCCCGGCCAGAAACTCTCCCCGGCCGAACCCGAAACGAAGCTCGATCACCACGCCTCCGCCGAAACCCTCGCCAAGGTGAAGGCCAAACTCGCCGAGCACGGCATCATGGCCGTCGCCTACGGTGTCGTCGGGCTCAGCAAGGACGAAGCCGAGTCGCGCAAGGTCTTCGAATTCTGCAAGACGATGGGCATCCGCGTGATCAACACCGAATCGACCGACGCCCTCGATACCTTCGAAAAGCTCGTGAAGGAATACGACATCATGGTCGGCTTCCACAACCACCCGCGCCGCGAGAACGATCCGAATTACAAGGTCTGGGATCCCAACTACATCATGGAGCTGGTGAAGGATCGTGATCCCCGCATCGGGGCCTGCGCCGACACCGGACACTGGATGCGCAGCGACCTCAAGCCGGTCGATTGCCTCCGCATCCTCAAGGGACGTGTCCTCAGCAGCCACCTCAAGGATCTCAACGGCTTCGGCAAGGGCGTCCACGACGTGCCCTACGGCACCGGTGCCGCTGACATGCCCGCCATCCTCGCCGAGCTGAAGGCGCAGGGTTTCTCGGGTCCCGCCTCGATCGAGTACGAGCACAACTGGGACAACTCGCTGCCCGAAGTGACCAAGTGCATCGACTACATCAAGGCGTGGAAGCCTTGAGGAAGTTTCCGGGAGATCCGCCGTCGCGACCATGAATGCCACTCTTTGGCCGGTCTTCGACGGTTTTGCGATTTTCCTTTTGCTGGCTTCCGCCAGCCTCTCGTCCGCGAGCGAGCCCTATCCCGTTCCCGGCGAGGCCAGCGCCCGATTTGAGGTTCGTCTCGACGGCGTCGCGGTTCCGGTGGTCGCCTACAAGGACATCCACTACTGCCATTTCCGTCTCGACGGGGCGGGCGAAATCGAAATCATCGCGAAGGACGGGCCGGTTACCTCGGCACGACTGCAGCCCGCCTCCCGCTGCCTCGCCGCGAAGATAGAAGGAGCCTCGGTCCGCTTCGCAATGCCGGGACCGATGTCACTGGTCGCCCAGCTCGACTTCCGCGAGAAGCTCTTCCTTTTCGCCGATGGTCCTGCCGAAGCGGTGCCTGCGGATGCCCTCGATGCCGCCAAGCTCGGCGCGGTGGGCGACGGAAAGACGGACAACACCGTCCTCCTTCAGACCGCTCTCGATCGACTTCCCGAGGGCGGCACTCTTGTCATTCCCGAAGGCCATTTCCGGAGCGGGACGCTGCGCCTCCGCTCGGCGATGCGGCTGCACCTCGAAGCGGGCGCGCTCCTGCAAGCCGTCGATGATCACGAATCGATCACCCCGATTCCCGGAGCCACCTCCTACATCGGCTTTCTTGTCGGTACAGATCTGGAAAACGTGTCGATCACCGGACCCGGCACGATTGACGGGAACGGCTACGTCGTCCGCAAGGCTTATGAGGCGGCGCTGAAGATCAAGAAACAACCCGGCCGTCTCCTCTACCTGCGGGACTGCAAGAATGTCACGATCCGCGACGTCACCCTGCGTGACTCCTATTCGTGGAATATCCAGTTTCTCCGCTCCGACCATATCGTCGTCGAAGGGATCCAGATCCTCAGCGACGTGCGTCTCTCCAATCACGACGGGATCGACGTCGTCGGTTGTTCGCATGTCAGGGTCGAGGATTCTTTCGTGTTTTGTGAGGATGACGGCATCACCCCAAAGGCCGCCGAGGATCGCGAGGTCTCCGAGGATCACCTTTATCGCAATCTCGTGATCTGGGCCCACAAGGCCAACGGGATCCGCATCGGGAGCGAGTCGGCCTGCCGCGTCATGCGCGATTTCCGCTTCGAGAACATCGACATTCTCAACGGCGCCAACGGCATCCGCCTCGATACGACCGAGGGCGCGATCTACGAGGACATGACCTTCCGCAACATCCACATCGAGGACCTCCTCCAACATTACGACGACCGCCACGAGCGCAACCGCGAGCGGCGCATGATCGAGCCACAATCCTACGCCCTTGTCCTCTACGTCGACCGAACGAAGGAGTCGCGTCCCCTCGGCGGCATCCGTCGCCTCACCTTCGAAGGCCTGAACTGGGGCGACGCCCGCTACCGCGCCCGCATCGACATGCGCGACGCGCTGATGCGGCGACTGCGCGAGGAAAAGACCGCCCCACCCGTTTCCGACATCGTCTTCCGTGGCTGCACCGTCGCCGACAAACCCGCGCTGACACTCAAGGACCTCGGACTGCGGGCGAATGACGGCGTCCTCAGCACCGGCGTGCGGGTCGAGCCGTGATCGTCGGCCGCCGCACCATTCGTAGTCGGACGGAGGCGCCGTGGGCGGGGCGAACGCCTGCCCACAACGCGAGTCGCCCGTGAGCGACTTTTCGTCGCCCCGCACCATCCACCCCTCGATCTGGGCGGCGACAAATCCGCCACCTTCAGCGCACGAGCCCCCCCGGACTCAACGCCAAACAGGGAGACCAGGGCTCCAGGGAGCAAAACACGGCGCGGCCGCATCGAGAACCTTCACCCAACTCGAGAAAACTTTAATAATTTCCATAATTATTTCCCTTGGAACTTCGCCCTTTTTAGGAAGCCGGTTGACCCTGCCCGAGACTGGCCAATCTTGGCGACATGGGTGAATGGCAATTCCAGCGTAGCGGCCTTCTTTGTGTTGTCTCGGGTCCTTCGGGTTCGGGTAAGACGACCCTCTGCCGTCGTTTTTCTGAAAGTGACGCCGCCGCCGTCTACGCCGTCTCCGCAACGACGCGGGCACCGCGCGAGGGCGAGCGCAATGGGATCGACTACCATTTCCTCGACCGCGACGGGTTCGAGGCCGGGATCGCCCGCGGCGATTTCCTTGAACATGCCGAGGTCCACGGCCGCCTCTACGGCACCCTCAAGAGCGAAGTCCTCGGCCATCTCGAGGCGGGGCGCGACGTGCTCATGGACATCGACGTGCAGGGCGCGGCCCTCGTTCGCGCCTCGACCGATCCCGCGATCCGTGCGGCCCTCGTCGACATTTTCATCCTTCTCCCCGGCGAAGCCGAGATCGCGAATCGTGTCCGCGCCCGCGGCACCGAGACCGAGGAACAGCTCGCTGTGCGCCTCCAGACCGCCCGCGAGGAATCGCGCCACTGGCCTGAGTATCGCTACACCTTCATCAGCTCCGATCGCGAAACCGATTTTTCGACCTTCCGCTCCATCCTTGCCGGGGAACGCTGCCGCTCTCGCCGCTTGCGCAATCTCGCCGCTGACCCGAACGTTCCCGGTGAGTGATTCTCCCTCAGGCAAAACCGTCGTCCTCGGCGTGACCGGCTCCATCGCCGCCTACAAGGCCGCCGATCTCGCGAGCCGACTCGTCAAGCGCGGCCACGAGGTCCGCGTCGTCATGACGAAGGACGCGCAGGAGTTCATCACGCCCCTGACCCTGCAGGTCCTCTCGCGACATCCCGTCACCGCCGATCTCTACGACGAAAAGCAGAGCTGGCATCCCGGACACATCGACCTCGCCGACCGGGCCGACCTCCTCGTCGTCGCCCCCGCCACCGCGAACCTCATCGCAAAGTTCGCCCACGGCATCGCCGACGACGCCCTCGGCGCGATCCACCTCGCCACCCTCGCGCCCGTCCTCATCGCTCCGGCGATGAACGGAAAAATGTGGGAACACCCCGCGACCCGGGCCAACGTTGAGACCCTGCTTGGGCGCGGCGTCTCTTTCATCGGACCCGAGGAAGGGCTCCTCGCCTGCGGCTACGAAGGCGTCGGTAGACTCTGGCCGATCGAAGGGATCGAAGCAAAGATCGAAGAAATGCTCGCCGCGAAGGGCTGAGCCTTCACCGCCATGCGCTTTCTCATCACCGCCGGACCGACCCGCGAGCCGATCGATCCGGTGCGTTACCTCTCGAACCGCTCCTCCGGCAAGATGGGTTACGCCCTCGCCGCCGCCGCCCTCACCAAAGGACACGAGGTTCTCCTCATCAGCGGTCCGGTCGCGATTCCCGCTCCCGACGGTGCCACCCTCGTCCGCGTCGAGACCGCCCAAGAGATGTACCATGCCGTCGCCGATGCGATCGGAAATGCCGACGCCGCGATTTTCTGTGCCGCCGTCGCCGACTACCGCGTCGCCGAGGTCGCGGAGGAGAAGATCAAGAAGACCGGCGAGACCCTCAACCTGACACTCGTCAAAAATCCCGACATTCTCGGCAGCGCGCGGAGTGTCTTTGGATTCGAGGGCCTCCTTGTCGGCTTCGCCGCCGAGACCGAAAAACTCGCCGAGCACGCCCTCGACAAGCTGCGACGCAAGGACTGCGATCTGCTCGTGGCGAATGATGTGAGCCGGACCGACATCGCCTTCGATCGCGATGAGAACGAGGTCGAGCTTTTCTACCGCGATGGAAGGCACGAGACCCTGGCGCAGGCGTCGAAGGCGGCGATCGCTGCGGAGTTGGTGGGGAGGGTGGAAAGTCTTCGGGAGGCCTGATTCAAGCCCATGCCCCGCAATCTCCCGCTCTTCATCGCCTTCCGACTGCTCTTCAACGCGCGGTTTTATTACCCGGTCTTTGCGGTCATCCAGCTCGATTACGGGCTCACCCTGCCGCAGTTCGCGATCCTCAACGCGGTCTGGGCGGTCTCGATCGTGCTCCTCGAGGTTCCTTCGGGCGCACTCGCCGACCGGATCGGACGGAAACGCATGGTCGTGGTCGCGGCGATCCTCATGGTCCTGGAAATGGGTGTGCTCGCCTTCGTTCCGCTCGGGAACAACACGATCCTTTTCTGGGCCTGGGTCGTGAACCGCATCCTCTCGGGCGCGGCCGAGGCGGCGGCGAGCGGAGCGGACGAGGCCCTCGCCTACGACTCGATCCCGAAGGAGGAACGCGAGACGGTCTGGCCCCGCGTCCTCGCGCGATTGATGCGCCTTTCCTCCCTCGCCTTCATCACCGCGATGCTGGTGGGCTCCGCGGTCTATGATCCCGACCTCGTCAACCGCGCCCTCGCGTGGCTCGGCAGCGATCTCGTCGTGGAGAAGGAAACGGTCCTGCGTTTCCCGATCTACCTCACCCTCGTCAACGCCTGCCTCGCCGTGGTCGTGACCCTCGCGATGAAGGAGGCTCCGCTCGAGACCGAATGCGGCGGCGAGTCCTCGCTCTGGTCGGGCATCCTCGCGGCGGGACGCTGGATCGTGCAAACGCCCGTGGTTTGCGGACTCATCCTCGCCGCACTCGTCCACGACAGCGTCCTCCGCATGTTCACGGTGACGGGTTCGGAATATTACCGGCTCATCGGTATTCCCGTGGCCTGGTTCGGTGTGATCGGCGCGGCTTTTTCGGCGCTCGGACTCTTCACCCCGAAGCTCGCCGCCTGGCTCGTGAAACACGGCACGATGCGGAGCAACTACCGCGTCGTTTCCCTCGTCGCCCTCTGCGGGCTCGTCGGCGTGGCCCTCGCGATTCCGAAATGGGGTGTCGTCCTCGTTGTCTTCTTCGGGCTCGGATTCGGGCTTCTCAATTTCTTCTCCTCCCATTACCTCAACGCCCTCGTCGATTCGAGGCATCGCGCCACGGTCCTGAGCTTCCGCGGGCTCGCCCTGAATCTCGGCTTCGGCGGAATCAGTCTGCTATACGGAGCGATCCTGCGCGGCTTGAAAGAGGGCGATCAGGCGACTGGCTCGGTGGCCTATCGCGAGAGCCTCTGGTGGCTGCCGTTGATCTTCGCGGTGTTGTGGATGACTTGGTGGCTACACCAGCGACTGCGGGTGCATGGGACGGAGGAAAAGACGGATTGAGGCGTTCTGAAGAACCCACTTTTTTCCCTTTGCGGGGTTTTTCCTGCAGGATGAGCGGAAAGGGAATCGCAGGGCCCCGGTTGAGACCCAACCCAACGCGGTCAAGCCCCCGACCCAACAGGGTCGCGTCGCGCAGGTTCCTCATCCTCAGGCCGTCGGCTCCCCACGAGCCGCTCAAAGATGGGCGAGGCCATCA
This sequence comes from Akkermansiaceae bacterium UBA5020, assembly GCA_002396885.1. Lineage (GTDB taxonomy): Bacteria > Verrucomicrobiota > Verrucomicrobiia > Verrucomicrobiales > DEV007 > Arctic95D-9. The sequence continues at coordinate 46,684 of DGXY01000122.1, read as the reverse complement.
GGGTCGTGACCACCGCCATGATCACGAGGACGGCGAAAAGCCCCTCCGAGATGATGCCGCGCTGGAGGCCGATGTTGATGATGATCAGCTCCATCAACCCTCGAGCGTTCATGAGGATGCCGATGCCCATGGCCTCGCGCTTCGAGATGCCCGTAGCCCGGGCCGCGAGGGTGCAGGCCACCCATTTGCCGAGAATGGCCGCGACGAGGACGGCTCCGCACATCGCCCAGAGAAACCAGGAATTGAGCAGACCGATCTTCGTGTTCAGTCCGGAATAGGTGAAGAAGAGCGGCAGGAGCAGGGCCACGGCGAGAGGCTGGATCCGGGCGATGAGGTCCCTGACAAAGACCCCACGAGGCATCGCCGCGCCCATCACGAAGGCGCCGAAGACCGCGTGCAGGTGAATCGCATCAGTGAACCAGGCGCCTAGCGACATCAGGGCTAGCCCCACGACGAGTCCCGCGTCGGTGAGCTTCTCGTCCTCGATGAAGAAACGTTGCAAGCGGGCCACGAGCGGCCGGATCAGGCCGAGAGTCACGGCGACGTAGGCAACCGCGCCACCGATGTTGTAGAGCGACTTCGCGATCTCGCCATCAAAGCTCGCGAGGACGATGGCGAGAAGGATCCACGCCATCGCATCATCGATCGCCCCCGCTCCGATCGCAACCGTTCCCATGGTCGTGCCGGTGAGACCTTTGAAGTGGATGATACGGGCCAACATCGGGAAGGCGGTGATGCACATCGAGGCACCGAGGAAGAGCATCGCCTCGAAGAGGCTCGTCTTCTCCGGAAAGAGTTCGGTGTGGTGGTAGAAGACCCAGGCGAGCCCGGCCCCGAGGACGAAGGGCGTCGCCATGCCGGCGAGCGAGACGGCGACGGAGCTTTTCAGTTTCTCCCGCACGATGTCCATGCGGAACTCGAGACCGACGATGAACATGTAGAGGGCGAGCCCGAGCTGGGAGGCAGGGAAGAGATAGGCCGAGGTATCGCGGGTCTGCTGGGTGGTATCCCAAGGAAACAGCCAAGCTTGCCATTCCGGAGCGACGAGTCCGAAAAGCGAGGGACCGAGGAGCACCCCTGTGATCATCTCCGCGACGACCTGCGGTTGGCCAAAGCGGGCCGCGATCGCCCCGACGAGCCGGCAGGCGAGGAGGATCACGGCGATCTGCAGGAAGAACTGGATGGCGAGTTGGAGATTGCTCATGTTGACCGGGACGATCGGTTCGCGGGACAAAGGAATCGTCTTTCTCTTGTAACGAAAATAGATTTGTGATATCACCTTTATACCTGATCGGCATCGTAACAAGCCCAGATGGAACTTCGTCACCTTCGCTATTTTCACGCCGTCGCCGAGGAATTGAGCTTCTCGAAAGCGGCCCGCCGCCTACGGATCGCGCAGCCGGCCCTGAGCCGGGCGGTGCAGGAGCTCGAGGGCGAGGTGGGATCGCTCCTCCTCGATCGCAGTCGTCGTGCGATGCGCCTCACGCCCGGCGGCGAGGTGATGCTGCGCGAAGCCGGATTCCTCTTCGAGCGGCTCGACGAAGCGGTTCGAAAAGTCCGCCGCGCCGCCGCTGGTGAAGAGGGCGAGCTTCGTCTCGGCTACATCGGACCACCGACGCGGGCCTTCCTCGGCGGACTGCTGAAGGCCTTTCACGAACGTTATCCGCGCATCACGATCGTGTTGGAGGAGCGGACTCCCGAACGGGTCTGGGAGATGGTCTCGAAAGGCCGGCTCTCGGTGGGTCTGACCCGTCCCGTCCTCGCGCACGAGGCGCTCGGGCTGCAATCTTTGTTGCTTTGTCAGGAACAACTCTGCGCCGCCGTGCCCTCGACTCATCGTCTTGCCGGAGCGGGGACGATAGGCTGGGGCGAGCTCGCGGGAGAGGACATCGTGATCCTCGCCCGGCGTGAGGGCGCGGGTTCGCACGACACCATCCTCGCCGCCTGCGCGGCGGCGGGCTTCACCCCGCACCTCGTCCACACCCCGAGCGTGATCGGCACGATCCTCCGCTACGTCGAAGCGGGATCGGGCATCGGGATCCTGCCCGAGAGCGTCAAACCCGAGTCGGAGGAGGTCGTCTTGATCCCGCTCGTGCCCCGCGAAACCTTGCCGGTGGTGATGGTCTGGTCGAGGGACGGCGACGATCCGGCAGTGACGGCCTTTCGCGGGATCGTCGAGGAATGGCTCACTTCGCGGTGAGCGTGTGACGGGGGCCGTCGCCTCTTGAGACACGGCTTTCCGAGACCGCACCATCGGGCCAACGCACCGTCACCTTGGCGGTAGCGTCTTCCTTGACAGGCCCCCATCCGAAGAAGAGATCGGACGTAGTCTGGGTAAGGTAGCCGGAACCCGCCGCGACCTCGGCGGTCTGTTTCGGGAGGCCCTCCACTTCCACGGTGACTCGCGCACCGATTGCGGAATGATTGCCCGGCTTTCCCTCAAGGGTGATGACGAGCGGAGCACCCTTGTTCACATCGGCCTCGTTCATGAGGATGACTTGGATTCGTTGAGGTAGAGCCGATTCGGCTCGTCGTAACGGCAGATGAAGAGGTCGAGATCCCCGTCGCTATCGACGTCGGCCATGGCCGCGCCATTGCACCAGCTCTCTGCCTCGGCGACGCCCGCCGCCGCAGCCATTTCCGCAAAACGGGGCGTCCCACCCTCGCCTAGGTGGCGATAGAGACGGTTCGCGACCGGACCGGCCGAAAAGAAGAGCTCGGGCCAGCCATCTCCGTTGAGGTCGCCGACCGCCACACCGCCACAAGCCATGGCGGAGTAATAGAGACGCCGGTCGGGATGCTCCAGATCGATCGGGATGACGAAGTCGATCCCCGACAGATCGGCCGCCATGGGAAGAAAGAGGGGACCCGCATCAGCCCCGGAAGCTCCCGCTTCGGGAAAAACGCGCCTCTCGACAACGACCACGGCTTCCTCGGCCCGGATCATACGAGGTGAAAGGTCCAGTAGCGGGACCAGTCCCAACAAGACAGCAATGGATCGGGGGGCCGCGAGCATTCGATGATTCTAGGGATCTCCCGCAGCGGCTTCAAGCCTGCACTTTCCTTATCTCAGGTTGCCCGAATTGGCGGCATGCCGCTCCACAAATCCTTGGACAGATCGACTGCTTTCGGAATCTGTATACAATTTTTGCCGTTCGTGATCTTGCATTGTCCGGCAAAATTGGTCATTCTCACCTCTTATTTGATTCCAACCCCCCGACGTCCCCCCCCCGTGATGAACCTGCTGGTGCTCTCCATCCCCGTTTTTGGCCTTCTCGCCCTCGCCTATACCTTCTGGCGCTCCGCCTGGGTCGCGAAACAAAATCCCGGCACGGAAAGGATGCAGCAGATCGGCGGCTACATCGCCGACGGGGCGATGGCTTTCCTACGCGCCGAATACAAGGTCCTCGCGATCTTCGTCGTCTGCATCGCTGCCCTTCTCGTCTTCGGCGGCGTCATGGACCCCAAAAACAGCTCGCCCTACGTGGCCGTCTCCTTTGTGGTCGGCGCTTTTTGTTCCGCCTTTGCCGGATACATCGGGATGCGGGTCGCGACCAAGGCCAACATCCGCACCACCCAGGGTGCCCGCACCAGCCTCGGCGAAGGGCTCAAGATTGCCTTCGCCGGTGGATCGGTCATGGGCATGGGCGTGGTCGGGCTCGGGCTCTTTGGTCTCGGAATCCTTTTCCTCATCTTCAGCAAGTCGATCGGCACCGATGCCGCGGCGATGACCAAGGTCCTCACGATCATCACCGGATTCTCCTTCGGAGCCTCCTCGATCGCCCTTTTCGCCCGCGTCGGCGGCGGGATCTACACGAAGGCCGCCGATGTCGGCGCGGACCTTGTGGGCAAGGTCGAGGCCGGCATTC
>DGXY01000122.1:28352-42648 GCA_002396885.1 Akkermansiaceae bacterium UBA5020 | reverse complement strand
GCAAGGTCGAGGCCGGCATTCCCGAAGACCACCCGCTCAATCCCGCGACCATCGCGGACAACGTGGGTGACAATGTCGGCGATGTCGCCGGCATGGGCGCCGACCTTTTTGAATCCTACGTTGGAGCCATCATCGGCACCATGGTGATCGGTGCGGTCTTCATGCCCGTGGCGGAGTTTTCCGCCCTGCCTCTCGGCGGAGTGCTCCTCCCGATGGTGATTTCCGGGCTCGGCATCATCGCCTCGATTATCGGCGCCTTCCTCGTCCGCGTGAAGGACGGCGGCGATCCGCAAAAAGCGCTGAATTTCGGCGAACTCGTCGCCGGGGCCATCCTTCTCGTGGGGACCTGGATCCTTGTTGGCAAGATGTTGCCCGAAAAATGGACCCTGGACGGCAAGGAATTCACCTCGTTCGGTGTCTTCGCCTCCATCGCCATCGGTCTCGTCGCCGGCATCGCGATCGGCTACATCACCGAACATTACACCGGCACCGGGAAGAAACCGGTCATCAACATCGTGCGCCAGTCGGTCACTGGATCGGCCACCAACATCATCGCCGGTCTCGGCGTGGGCATGATGTCGACCGCCCTTCCCATCATCGTCCTCGCCGCCGCGATTCTCGTCTCCTATGACCTCGCGGGACTTTACGGCATCGCCATCGCCGCCGTCGGCATGCTCGCGAATACGGGGATCCAGCTCGCCGTCGATGCCTATGGCCCCATCTCCGACAACGCCGGCGGCATCGCCGAGATGAGCAAGCTCCCCGCCGAAGTCCGCAAGCGCACCGACAAGCTTGACGCCGTAGGCAACACGACCGCCGCCATCGGCAAAGGCTTCGCGATCGGCTCGGCCGCGCTCACCGCCCTTGCCTTGTTCGCCGCTTTCAAAACCACCTGGGAAGCGACTCACGGAGAAAAGCTCATCATCGAGGTGACCGATCCGCGCGTCGTCGCCGCGCTCTTCGTCGGAGGGATGCTGCCTTTCCTCTTCTCCGCGCTCTCGATGGAGGCCGTCGGTCGCGCCGCCATGTCCATGATCGAGGAAGTGCGCCGCCAGTTCCGCGAAATCCCCGGTCTCAAGGCCGGTCTCGCCGCGATGAACCGCAACGAAGGCAAGCCCGAGGAAGAGTGGCCCAAACAAGATCTCCAGGACTACGAAGACGCCCACGGCCAAGCCGACTACAGCAAGTGCGTCGAGATCTCGACCAAAGCGGCGATCAAGGAAATGGTCAAACCCGGCCTCCTCGCCGTGGCCGCCCCCGTCGCGGTCGGCTTCATCGGCGGAGCGGAAATGCTCGGCGGTCTCCTTGCCGGCGTCACCGTCACCGGGGTGCTCCTCGCCATTTTCCAATCGAACGCCGGCGGAGCCTGGGACAATGCGAAGAAGATGATCGAAGAGGGTTTCGAGGTGAACGGCGTGCTCCTGAAGAAGGGTTCCGAAGCCCACAAGGCCGCCGTCGTCGGCGATACCGTAGGCGATCCCTTCAAGGACACCTCGGGTCCCTCGCTGAACATTCTTTTGAAACTGATGAGCGTTGTCGCGCTCGTGATCGCGTCGATGATCTAACGACGATCAGCCCGACGATTCGGTGGCGCGCGATCTCCGTTTGAGATCTGCGCTTGTCGAACCGGCCGGGATAAGACAAACTCCAAGCGTGTTCCAGGTCATCTTCAACGAAATCAGCGCCGCCGAGATCTCGCAGCTCCCCACGCTGGAGCAACTCGAGGTGCTCAATGAATTCCAAGTCAAGCCGGAGGATCTCGAGGGCATCGAGGACCTGCCGGCAGGCGCGAAGTTCGGCCAGATTGAGCGCGACGGGAAGAAGCTCTACCGCTACCGGGCGAGTGACGTGAGGATCTACTTCGAGGTCTCGAAGGATCATCAGTCCGTCATCGTTCACCGCGTCCTCAACAAAAACACCTTCCAGGATTTCCTCTACCGCGCCAACCTGCCCGTCGGCGACGACGACTCGCTCGCCGGCTCGAAGCAATTCTGGGCGCTTATCGAAGAAGGGGAGCGGGCGCGACAGTTGTGAGGGGAAATCGAAGATCGGCGACCGCTCATCCGTGGACGCGGAGGTCTTTACGGTGGAATCTGGTTCCGTGAGTGACTTCGAATCCCTTCTGAACGACGAATCCCTCCGGCGCGCCGCTTTTCCCTCCTGCCGCGACCGGATCTTCTTGGCGCATGCGGCGGTCGCGCCGATCCCTCAGGTCGCGGTTGAGGCGATGGAGGCCTTCAACCGCGCCTCGGCTACGGGCGAGCTTGATTACGGCGAGGTTTTCCTCAAGCGGATGGACCGCATCCGCGGTGCCGCGGCCCGGCTTTTCGGAGGGTCCGCGGAAGAATTCGCCCTCCTCGGCCCCACCAGCCTCGGCCTCAGCCTCGTCGCGAACGGGCTCGACTGGCAGCCCGGGGACGAGATCATCACCTACCTCGACGACTACCCGGCCAATGTTTACCCCTGGAAGCAGCTCGAGCGTCTCGGAGTCCGCATCGTCTATCTCCAGCCGCACGAGGTCGGCGCGATCACCCCGGAGCTGGTGCGCGAAGCAATCACATCCCGCACGAGGCTCCTTGCCCTTGCCTCCTGCCATTTCCTGACCGGCTATCGGCTCGACATCGCCGCCGTCGGGAAGATCGCGCGGGAACACGGACTTCTCTTCTGCCTCGACGCCATCCAGACCGCCGGAGCGTTTCCCACCCCGGTGGCGGAGGTCGATTTTCTCTCCGCCGATTCACACAAGTGGATGCTCGGTCCCTCCTCGGCCGGTGTCGTCTACGTGGCGAAAGCGCGGCAGGAGCAGCTCCGACCGAGTCTTTATGGGGCCTGGAACGTGATTTCGCCGAATTTCATCGCCCGCGACGAGATCATCTTCGAGCCCGGCGCCCGCCGCTACGAGCCGGGGGTGCTCAATGCGAGCGGACTTCTCGGCATGGAGGCTTCGATCGATCTGCTCACCGGCATCGGGATTGACCGCATCGCGTCCCGCCTCCTCGAGCTGAAAGCCCACCTCTGCGAGGGACTCGGACGGCTCGGACTGCAGATCGTCGGTCCGCGGGAGGGCTCTGCGGCCTCCGGGATCACTTCCTGCACCGACCGGGAGCGGCCCGAACGGGTCGGCGATCTTTACCAAGCCCTGCTCAGAGCCGGAGTCGTCGCCAGCTTCCGCCACGACCGCGCCGGCTGTCCCCACCTGCGTTTCAGCCCGCATTTTTACAACACCCACGCCGAGGTGGAGGGCGTTTTCGAGGCGATCACCATGGCGGGAACTTGACAAATCGAGACTTGCAGTCGTTCTCGACCCGTTTTTTTCACTGGAAACCGGGACCTTTCTGGGTCACGATTCCGCCCCGGGCGATCCGCCATCGGATCTCCCCATCTACCAACTCAACCGAGAGGGCCAACCGCCGTGGACTTCAGAGAAATCAAACGCATCGTCGAGCTTATGGATCAACATGGGCTCTCCGTCTTCAAGCTGGAGCAAGGAGAAACCAAGCTGGAACTCAAGAAGGGAGGCGACCTCGACGTCAAGGCCATCCAGAATTGGATGTCCTCCAGCCCCGCCCCGCAATATGCCCCCGCTTATCCCCAGGCCGCCGCTCCTGCCGGCGTCCCCGCGGTCGAAGCCGGGCTGCCGACCAACCTGAAGGAAGTCACCTCTCCCATGGTCGGGACCTTTTACACCGCCTCCTCCCCCGACTCCGAACCCTTCGTGAAGGTGGGCACCAAGGTGGGTGCCGAGAGCACCGTCTGCATCATCGAGGCGATGAAGGTGATGAATGAGATCAAATCCGAAATCTCCGGCGAGATCGTCGAACTCCTCGTCGAAAACGGCACGGCCGTGCAATACGGCGAACCGCTCTTCCGCGTGAAGACGGCCTGATTTTCCTCCCCACCCCTTTATTCGTCTTCCGAACCCGATCTCCCGGGCCAGGACCAAGCGACACGCCATGTTCAAGAACATACTCGTAGCGAACCGCGGCGAAATCGCCCTGCGCGTCATCCGCGCCGCCAAAGAACTCGGGGTGCGCACCACCGCGGTCTACTCCGAGGCGGATGTGGACTCGATGCACGTCCATCTCGCCGACGACGCCATCTGCATCGGGCCCGCCAAAAGCGCCGACTCCTACCTGAACATGCAGGCGATCCTCTCGGCCGCCGAGATCGCCAATGTCGACGCGATCCACCCGGGCTACGGATTCCTTTCCGAAAATCCCCGGTTCGCCGAGCTCTGCGAGAGCTGCAACGTGAAGTTCATCGGTCCCTCCGCCCGCGTCATCGCGATGATGGGGGACAAGAACCAGGCCCGCGCCACCGCGACGAAATTTGGCGTGCCGGTGACTCCCGGCTCCGAAGGCATCGTCGAGACCGAGGCCGAGGCCCTCAAGGTCGCCGAGCAGATCGGTTTCCCGGTGATGATCAAAGCCACCGCCGGCGGGGGCGGCCGCGGGATGCGCCCGGCGCTGAACAAGGCGAGTTTTGTCACCGCCTTCCACGCCGCCCGGAACGAGGCCCAGGCCTGCTTCGGCTGTCCCGATGTCTACATCGAGCGCCTCGTCCAGAATCCTCACCACGTGGAATTCCAGATCGTGGCCGACAGCCACGGCAACGTGAAGGAACTCGGCGAGCGCGATTGCTCGATGCAACGCCGCAACCAGAAGATCATCGAGGAAACGCCCTCGCCGCTCCTCACTCCCGGCCTGCGCCAGCGCATGGCCGAGGCCTCCGAGTCCCTCGTGCGGAACATCGGCTACGAGAACTGCGGAACGATCGAATACCTCGTCGACGACCAGGAGAATTTCTACTTTATGGAGATGAACACCCGGATCCAGGTGGAGCATCCCATCACCGAGGAAGTGCGCGGTTGCGACCTCATCAAGGAACAGATCCGCATCGCCTCGGGCGAACCGCTTTCCGATCACGTCGTCTACAGCCAGCCACGCGGTCACTCGATCGAATGCCGCATCAACGCGGAGGATCCCTACAACAATTTCGCCCCCAGCCCGGGCAAGATCAATCTCTTCTACGCCCCTGGCGGCCGCGGGGTCCGCGTCGACACGCACGTCTACAGCGGCTACGAAGTCCCGCCGAACTACGATTCGATGATCGCCAAGCTCATCGTCACCGGCGCGACCCGCGAGATTGCGATCGCCCGCATGCTTCGCTCCCTGCGCGAGTTCGTGATCGGTGGAATCAAGACGACGATCCCCTTCCAGGTCTCGATCCTCGAGAACAGCGCCTTCCGCAACGGCACCTACAATATCGGCTGGGTCGAGACCTTCCTCGCGACACATCCCTCGCCGCCGGATTTGCCCTACTTCATGCGGGAGGAGTGAGCCCGCTTCCGTTCCCGTAGCGGAACGGGCAAACGTTCCGACCGGGGGTCGAGGGACGCTCGATTTCGGAAGCGTAGCCTCTGGCGCGTCCATCGGAGCGATTCGTAGCGGAACGGGCAAACGTTCCGACCGGGGGTCGAGGGACGCTCGATTTCGGAAGCGTAGCCGCTTCCGCTACCGCTGGCGCGTCCATCGGAGCGATTCGTAGCGGAACGTGCAAACGTTCCGACTGGGGGTCGAGGGACGTCCGATTTCGGCAGCGTCGCCGCTGGCGCTACCGCTACCCTCACGCCAGCGGCGCGAGATCGATCCAACGGCGCTCGGCCCAGCTCCGGAGTCCCGCTTCGGCGAGCTGCACGCCTTTCGCCCCCTCCATCAGATCGTAGGGGAAGGGTTCGCCAAGGGCGACGTGGCGGAGGAAGAGCTCCCACTGAATCTTGAAAGCGTTCTCGTAGACGGTCGCGTCGGGCACCTCCTGCCAGCCTTCCTGGAAATTGATGGGCTGCGGAATGTCGGGATTCCAGACCGGCTTCGGCGTCGTGCCGAGCGATTGCACCCAGCACTTGCGCAGTCCGACCACGGCGGAGCCGTGGGTGCCGTCGACGTTCATCACAAAGAGATCATCGCGCCGCACCCGCACATCCCACGAGCTGTTGAACTGGCAAACAACGCCGTTTTCCAACTCGAAGGTCGCGTAGCAACTGTCATCGGCGGTGCATTCGTAGGCCTTGCCAGCCTCGTCGATACGCTCAGGAATGTGGACCGCGCCGAGGCACGAAACACTTTTGATCGATCCGAAGGTTTGATCGATCAGGTAACGCCAGTGGCAGAGCATGTCGATGATGATGCCGCCGCCGTCTTCCTTGCGGTAGTTCCAGCTCGGGCGCTGGATGGGCTGGTCGGCGTCGTGACCGGTGAAAACCCAGTAGCCGAATTCGCCGCGCACCGAGAGGATGCGACCGAAGAAACCCTGGTCGATGAGGAGCTTCAATTTGCGGATCCCGGTGAGCCAGAGCTTGTCCTGGACGACGCCGTTTTTCACCCCGGCGTCGCGGCAGAGCTTGGCGATACGCACCGCTTCGGCCGTCTCGACCGCAGTCGGTTTCTCGCAGTAGATCGCCTTGCCGGCCTTGACCGCCTTTTCGACAAACCCGGCACGGTGTAGGGTGGAGCTGGCGTCGAAGAAGATCTGGTTGTGCGGATCCGCGAGGGCGGCGTCGAGATCGGTGGTCCAGCGTTCGACGCCGTATTTCGCCGCGAGCTCGCGCAACTTGTGTTCGTTGCGTCCCGTGAGGATGGGATCGACCTGAATGGTCTGGCCAGGCGCCACGCGGATGCCGCCCTGCTCGCGGATCGCGAGGATGGAACGGACGAGATGTTGGTTGGTGCCCATGCGCCCGGTGACGCCGTTCAAGATAATGCCGAGGTTCATGAGAAAGGCGGGCGCAGAGCGCCCGGTAAAAGGTGGGAAGGTTAAAGGTAAAAGGTCTGGAGTTTGAGGGGCTGGTGTCCCGTGAATCGGTTTAACAATGTTCCGTGTAAGCCTGCTGAATACGGGCGAGGAACTCATCCTGGTCGGCGGACCACCAGCGGTTCGAAAAGATTTCGACTTCGTGGAAGCCGTCGAAGCCCGCAGCCTCGACGAGGGCGCGTAGGCCCTTGAGGTCGACGCAGCCTTCGCCCATGAGACCGCGGTCGTTGAGAAGATCGGTCGTGGGCGTGAGCCAATCGCAGATATGAAAGGCGAAGAGACGCTTCTTTTCCCCGGTCAGGGCGATCTGGGCGGCGAGGTCGGGATCCCACCAGACGTGGTAGGCGTCGACGGCGAGGCCGACGAGAGGATGATCCAGTTCATCGCAGACCGCGTTGGCCGAAGCCATCGTGTTGATCGCGCTGCGGTCGTCGGCATACATGGGATGGAGCGGCTCGATTCCGAGGCGGACATTGAGCTCCTCGGCGAGGGGCAGGACCGCGGCGATGCCGTCGGCGATCTGCTTCCGCGACTCCGCGAGCGGCTGCCCGGGCACGGCACCGCAGACGAGGACGACGAGCGGTGCCCCGAGTTCGGCCGCTTCGCGGATCGCGCGCCGGTTTTCCTCGATCGCTTCGGCGCGACCGGTGGGTGTTTGGTTAGGGAAAAAGCCGCCGCGGCAGAGCGAGACGATCTCAAGATTCCGGGAGCGGAGATCTTCACCGACGTTCGCGATGTTCCGGCCCTCGAGGGCCTGACGCCAGACCGTGATGCCCCCGATGCCGGCAGCGGCGTATTTGTCCATCGCCACCTCGATCGGCCAGGGTTTGGTCGTGATGGTGTGGACGCAGAGGCGGGAGTCACGGGTCATCGGTCACGAGGAATTATGCGAGCTTGAAGTTAGCGATGCCCAACCGTTCGGCGATGCGAAGGGGACGGACGAGGGCTTCACCCATCCGGTCGGCTTCTTCGGCGGGACGGAGATCGGGGCAGTCGGGATGGATCTCGCTCGAGGCGATCAGTCCGAGCAGCTTCAGGACATGCGCGGTGCTGTGTTTGTAGGCGGCGGCGCTGCCCTTGGCATCAAGACGGAAGACGGCGTCCTCGAGCGACTGGAAGGCTTCGAAGAGCTTGTAGACCCGCGTGTCGAGCGGCACGGACGTCCACATCCGTTTCGCTTCGCAGATGAGCGGACAAGCCGAGACACCCGCGCCGATGAGGAGAGGGAGTCCCATTTTGATGGCTGAGGCGATCCCGAAGTCGTCGCCGCTGTGGGGCGCGAAGTCGAGTTTCAGGTCCCGGCACATCGAGGCCCAGTAGAGGAAATGCGGCTCGTCGAGGGTCGAGATCTTGCCGCCGACGAATTTCGGATGATTCGCCAGCTCGTGCAGCAACCACGGTCCGTAGGGCGTCGCCCAAGGCACGAAAGCGGGCTCGAGGGCGTGGACGATGCCGGGCACGGTCAGCATCTCGGCGATCTCGAAGTAGGCGTCGCGGCGTTTCTCGGTCTCGAGCTCGTTGAGGAGCTTCGAGGTCATGATCATCATCTCGACCTTGTCGAAGGCCTGCGCGACCTCGAAGTGAGGGCGATACCACTCGGGCTTGAACGCGTCGCCCGAGGCGCCCACCGCGGTCGAGCCGCAAATAATCGTCGGCTCAGGGAAGGCGGCGCGGAAGCGACGGATGACCTCGCCATAGAGGTCGAGGGAGAGGTTGAAGATGTATCCCGTGTCCGCATTGAGGACGAAGGCGATCTCGACTCCGGCCGCCTCGGCGCAGGCGATCATCCAACGGATGCTGTTCTCGAAGCCCTCCCAATCGGGCTTGCCGTCGCGGAAGGGCAGAAGGGTCGCAACGCAGAGCCGGGCCTTGGAGGTATGATCGACGAGAGCTTCCTCCGGCGTGCGGGACCAGACGGTTTCCTCCCAGAGGGTGGAGGGCTTCAGATCGGCGGGGTCGGTAATCATGGGAAAAGGCTAGCAAAGTCCCGACGGAGAGGTGAGAATGTTTTCGCCGCGTTTAGCACAAAACCGATGTCGATTTCGTGAAGGAATGAAAGCGAAGGAATTCCAGCCCATCCTCCTCGAGGACCTCAAAATCCGCTGGCCGGGATTTGTGATCCGCCGGGTCGCGTTGAACCAGCACATGCCGAGGGTCGAGAAGCTCGACGAGCACGTCCATCGCTTCGCCCAGCTCCTCCTGTATTTGCGCGGAACCGGAGTGCAGCATCTCGGGGCGCGCTCGATGCCGGTGGATCGCGGGACGGTCCTCGTGATTCCTCCCGGTCAGGCTCATCGCTTTGAAAAAACCCGCGCGGTGCGCCCGATCTGTCTCGCGATCGATTTCGAGACGGTCGAGGCGGTGACCTGGGCGGGACACGCCGTGCTCGGGGCCCGCGATCTCGCCCTCGTCGAGCGCTGGCTCCTTTCCTTGCACGAACAGCACCGCCGACGCGACGATTACTCCATCCAAACCGCAGCTCTCATCCTCCGCCTTCTCTCGCGGCTCGAAAGGGCCGTGAACGGCAGTGACGAGCGCGGCCCGGATGGACCGGTCGGCGCCTCGGTGCGAACGATCGCGACCCGCAAAGGCCTCGCCGGACTGACCCCGGGCGCGGTAGCCAAGGCCCTCGGCCGCACCCTCGACCATCTCAACCGGCAGCTCCAGGCCGAGAACGGCACGACCGTCGGAGGCCTCCTCAACCGACTCCGCCTCGATGAAGCAACGCGGCTCCTGCGTGGCAGCGACCGCTCCATCGGCGACATCGCCACCCTCGTCGGGATGGACGACCAGAACTACTTCACGCGCTGGTTCCGCAAACAGACCGGCCAGACGCCGTCGCGCTGGCGTGCGGCGATGCGGTGACGACTCACGGCTTTTTCGCGGGCGCCGGATTCGCCGGGGCGGGTTTGCCGAGTCCCTGCGGTCGCGAGGTCGTCGGCTTGTCGATCCGGATCGCGTTGGCGGGCAGGGCGAAAGGCAAGATTTCTCCGCCTTCGAGCGTTTCCAGTTTCACCTCGCGGATCTCCACGGTGTTGGCGTTGCCGCTATGAAGTTGAAAGGCGAGGAGCCCCTCGAGGGCACGGCCCTTTTCATCGCCATCGATGAGCTTCGAGGTGAGTTTCCCGTTGATGCGGTGCTCGAGCACATTCCCCTTCGCGATCACGGTGTAGGTCTGCCACTGCGACACATCGACCTTCACGGGCTCCTGTTTGCTGAGGAGCCAACGCTGACCCTTGGGATCGAGGAGGACGTTCTTGCCGTTGAGCCCGAAAATGCCGCGGCCCTTTTCCTCGTAGGTCATCCCGGTGTGTTCGATCGCGGGGTGCACATCGCACTGATAGCCGGCGATGGCCCAGGGGCCGACCTCGGGGAGCGGGCGGCTGCGGTATTGGATGCCCGAATTGTTGTCACCGATGACCCGCATCGTCACGGTGAGTTCGAAATCCTTGAGCGTCCCGCCACGCCAAATGAGGAAGTCATTGTGTTTCGGCGTGCCGGGTCCGGCGCAGGTTCCGGTGATGATACCATCAACCACTTTCCAGAGCGCCGGATCGCCGTCCCAGCCGGAGAGATCCTTGCCATTAAACAGGGAGATGGCCTCGTCGGAGCGGGACGTCCCGGGCATAAGGGCGATCAGGAGAAAGAATGGCAGCAGTAGCGAAGTAGAGAAACGGATCATGAGGAAATTGAGGGAAGGAATCCCGCTCTTTAGCCGAAGGAGCCGCCCGGGGCAAGGCGGCGGTCATGCGCGATCCCGCGTCCCGACAAGCGGGAGGCCGTTTCGCCGCTTGTCATGCCCAGTCGCATCGGGCACACTGCGAGACATCATGGAATCGCACGAAGTCTTGAAAGAGGCCTTTGACAGCCCCACCACGAGCCCGAAAGAGATCGCGGCGGAACTCGGGGTCTCCCTTTCCCTCGTCTACAAATGGGCCCAACCGCCCGAAGGCCAGGGATCCGGCAGCCGCAATCCGCTCGACCGGGTCGACGAACTCGTGCGCCTCACCCTCCACCAGGGCATCGTCGAGTGGCTCTGTCAGCGCGCCGGCGGCTACTTCGTCAAAAATCCGAAAAGCTGCCCGACGAAGGGTTACGCCGTCGTGCCCGCGACCCATCAGATCGTGCAGCAGTTCGCCGGACTCCTCGACGCCGTCTCGCGCGCCGCGCAGGACAACCAGATCTCGCAGGAAGAATCGGAAGAGATCCGTCTCGTCTGGGACAAGTTGAAGTCGTTCTGCGAGGGCTTCGTACGCTGCTGCGAGGAAGGTGATTTTGCCACGATCCAGAAGGAGCTCGACGTGCGGAGATGATGTCGTCGTCGCGATCCGAGACCCTTCCACCCCGTTGCTGGGCCGAGATCGACCTCGAAGCCCTGCGTCACAATGCGTCTTTGTGCCGGTCTCTCGCCGGTCCGGACTGCGAGGTCATGGCCATCGTCAAAGCCGATGCCTATGGCCATGGCCTGCCCGAAGTCGTCGCCGCCTTGAACGGGATCGTCACCTGGTTCGGGGTCGCGAACCTGCGCGAAGCGAGGCGCACCCACTCCGCCACGGCCGGTCGCGAGGTGGGCATCCTCATCCTCGGCCCCGCCACCCCCGAAGAAGTCGCGCCGATCGTCGCCGAGGGATTCTCGGGAGCGGTCTCCTTGCCCGAGGAAGTCGCCGCCTATGCGTCGGCTGCCGCGGCTCTCGGAAAAACGGCGCGGCTTCACGCCGTCATCGACACGGGGATGGGTCGCATGGGCTGCCTACCGGACGAGGCCGCCGCGCTCGTCGCCGCGATCCGCTCGAGCCCGCATTGCCAACTCGAGGGCATCGCGAGCCACTTTCCCTCCGCCGACGAAGACCGCGCTTTCACCCTCGCACAGATCGCCCGTTTCGAGGGGCTCGTCGCCGCTCTCGCCCCCGGGTCGGGTTGTCAGGTGCATCTCGGCAACAGCGCGGGCTTGCTCGCTTTTCAGAGCGAAATGACGGGCATGACCCTCGTCCGTCCCGGCCTCGCCCTCTACGGGATCTCGCCTTTGCCGGACGAAGGCGGTGGGTTGCGCCCGGTCATGAGCCTGAAAACCCGCGTCACCCTCGTGCGTGACGTTCCTGCTGGCACCGGGATCTCCTACGGCCGCACTTTCATCACGGAGCGCGCCACCCGCGTCGCCACCCTCGCGGTCGGATACGGCGATGGTTATCCACGCCAGCTCTCCGGTGCCGGAGCCAGCGTCCTCATCCAGGGGCAGCGCTGCCCGCTCCTCGGCCGCGTCACGATGGATCAGATCCTCGTCGATGTTTCGGCCCTCGCGTCCGTTCGTCGCGGAGAAGAAGCCGTCCTCATGGGGCGGCAGGGAGACGAGACCATCCCCACCGCCGAGATCGCCACGCTCGCAGACACGATTCCGTGGGAAGTCCTCACCGGCATCACCAGCCGGGTCCAGCGGGTCTACCTCTGAAACGCCCGTCAACCGGAGCGGGATGATTTTTCCCGCTTCTTTGATTCGATTTAGACACAAAACCGGACCCGCATCGCTTTATCCCATGAACGGATGAGCGATCAGCGCGACAAACACGAATCCAACGAAGACCTCGAGGCCCTCTTGAGGAACCTCGTGCCGGCTCCGTTGCAATTCGACCACGTCGCCGACCTCCGCCGCGAGCGCGAACTCTTCGAGATGGCCCGGTCGCAAAGCCCCACACAGGTGCAATGGGGGCGGCTCGTGTCACTCATGCTCGTGTGCACCGTGGTGATGTTCGGGGCCGCTCTTTTCCGCTATGGCGATCGCCTGCGCGGGGCGAACGAAAGCGAGCCGAAGGAGACGATCGTCCAGACGGAAACACCCGCCGCCATCCCCGATCGTTTTGTGCCCGTCTCGACGCATGGCACCATTCTCAAGACCTCCTCCGGTGGAGTCGTCGAGACCGAAGCCGGTCCGCGCGAGCGCCTCAACATCGAATATCAGGACGCCTACCACTGGCACGATCCCGAGAGCGGTACCAACATCCGCCTCTTCCGTCCGCGCAGCGAGGAAGTGATCGTGCCGCTGCCGAAAGATTGATCGATCCTTCCCCCATGGACTCCTCCGGCCACAGACCCTAACGAAAACACAAAAAATGAAAATCCCCGTTTTTCTCGCGATTCTCCTCGCGTTCGCGCTTCCCGCACCGGCTTCCCGGGCCGATGACACCGCTGAAGCGCCGAAGAAGGAAAAGCCACGTCGAACCGAGGGACCCGGCGAAAAACCCGGGCGACCCGAGGCTCGAGGCGAGGCTCGAACCAAACCAGGCGAGACGCGTCCAAGTCATTCTCCCCGTGGGGAAATGCCCGGCAAACGGACCTGGCTCGGGATTTCCACCCATCCGCTCGATCCCGCCCTCGGCGAGCACCTCGAAATCCCGGAAGGCTTCGGCATCCAAGTGGTAGAAGTCATGCCCGACTCCCCCGCGCACCAAGCAGGCCTCCGCGGTAATGACATCCTCTTGCGGTTCGAGGATCAACGGCTCATTTCTCCCGAGCATCTTTCCCTCCTCGTCCGCACGAAGAAGAGCGGCGAAAAAGTCGCTCTCACTCTGATCCGCAAAGGTGCCGAGGAGACCGTCGAGGTCCCGCTCGGAGAAGCCGAAGAAACCCTCTTCGGACCCTTCGATGCTCCGGCCCACCATCCCCACGGTTATCCCATGCCTCCCCGTTTCGGTCAGGACCCCTCGCAGTGGCAGGAGCAGATCCGTCGGCAGCAGGATGAAATCCTCCGCCAGCAGAAGGAAAGGATGGAGCGCCATCGCCAGGAACGGCAGGACGAACAGCCGGCGCCCTCGCCGTCCGTCCCCGGTGGCCCGGGAGCCAAGGACAAGCCACGCCCCGAAGGACCTACTCCCGCCGTCAGCGTGAATCCCGGCTTCCCCCTGCGTGTTTTCGGAACTTCCGGAGTCCTCAACATCGACAACGACCACGGTGAGCTCACCCTCACCCGCGAAGACGACGAACATCACCTCGTCATCAAGGACGCGGCGGGCAAAGTCGTCTATCAAGGCCCCTTCGATCCCACCAAGGGCGTCGCGGCTTTGCCGGAAGAAGCCCGCAAGCAACTGGACGTGATGAAGCTCGACAATCTCGAGATCCGGCTTCCCGATATGCCGGTGGATGCCCCCGAAAAGACCGCCGAGCCCACGCCCGCTCGCGAGAAACCCAGCGATCCGGAGGAAGCCATCCTCTGAAAAAGCGAAGGGACGGGAATTACTTCCCGTCCCTCCACCAACTCTGAACCAAAACAAAGGATCGAAATGGGGCCGCGACGTATCGCGGTTCGAGACGTTATTAGCAAAACTTCCCGCTCGAAGCCAATGGCTTGATCAGGGCGAAAAAAAGGGAGACCTCGAGGTCTCCCTTTTCCGTTTCAAACTGTGTTCGTTTCCGGCGCTCAATCTTCGACAACGTCGGGCCACTGAGTGTGGAAGAACTCGCCCTCGGGCTTGTCGGTGCGCTCGTAGGTGTGGGC
>DGXY01000122.1:27585-28178 GCA_002396885.1 Akkermansiaceae bacterium UBA5020 | reverse complement strand
TAGGTGTGGGCGCCGAAGAAGTCGCGCTGGGCTTGGAGCAGGTTCGCGGGGAGACGGGCCGCGCGGTAGCTGTCGTAATAGCCGAGCGAAGCGCTGAAGGCGGGGATGGGGATCCCGTTGGTCACGCCGAGGGCGACGATCTCGCGCCAGTCGGCCTGGTTCCGGTTGAGGATGTCCATGAAGAACGGATCGAGCATCAGGTTCACGAGGTTCGGATTGCGCTCGTAGGCCTCGGTGATGCGGTTGAGGAAACGCGCCCGGATGATGCAGCCACCGCGCCAGATGCGAGCGATCGCGCCGAGGTTGAGCCCCCATCCGTGCACTTCGCCGACTTTCTTGATGAGGTCGAGCCCCTGGGCATAGGAGATGATCTTCGAAGCGTAGAGGGCGTCGTGGACTTTCTGCACGAGGACCTCCTTGGGCAGGTCGATCTTCGGGGTGGGGCCGGCAAAGAGGCCCGCTGCGGCGAGCCGCTGGTTCCGCATCGAGGAAAGGATGCGCGCCTCGACCGCCGCGTTGATCGTGGAGATGACGACGGTATTGTCGGCCGCGTTCATCACCGTCCAGCGGCCCGTGCCCTTCTGGCCGGCCTT
>DGXY01000122.1:27202-27415 GCA_002396885.1 Akkermansiaceae bacterium UBA5020 | reverse complement strand
CCTTCTGGCCGGCCTTGTCGAGGATGAGCTCGACGACGGCTTCGCCCGTCTCCTTGTCGCGGATCGTGAAGATCTTGCTGGTGATCTGGATAAGGTAACTCTCGAGGGCACCCTGATTCCACTGGTCGAAGATTTCCGCCATCTCGTCCGTGGTGAAACCGGCCGTCTTGAAGAGCTGGTAGGCCTCACAGATGAGCTGCATGTCGCCGTATT
>DGXY01000122.1:973-27000 GCA_002396885.1 Akkermansiaceae bacterium UBA5020 | reverse complement strand
TGTGGACCATCTTCACGTAGTGGCCAGCACCGCCGGTGCCGATGTGGGTGACGCAGGGGTCGCCGTTGACCTTGGCGGAGATGGATTCAAAGATCGGCTTGATGAGCTCCCAGCTGCTCGAGGGGCCGCCGGGCATGATCGCCGGGCCTTTGCGGGCGCCTTCTTCACCGCCGGAGACGCCGGTGCCGATGAAGAGGAGTCCCTTGGCCTCGAGCTCCTTGGAGCGGCGCTCGGTGTGGATGAAGTAGGTGTTGCCACCGTCGATGATGAGGTCACCGGGCTCGAGAAGCGGCACGAGGGAGTCGATCACGGCGTCGACGGCGTCGCGGTCGGCGGGGTTCGCGCCGGCCTTCGACTGGACCAGCATCATGATCTTGCGCGGGCGCTCGATGCTGGCGACGAAGTCCTCGAGGGTCTTGGCGCCATAAAGATTTTTGCCGGCGTTTTCGGCGACGAATTCCTCGGTCACCGAGGTGGTACGGTTGTAAACGGAGACGCGGAAGCCGCGGCTCTCCACGTTCAACACCAGGTTCTGCCCCATCACGGCGAGGCCAATCAGTCCGAAATCGCTCTTGCTCATTGCTTTGTTCTTGGAAGGTTTTGTAAATCGGAAGCCTATCCACAATTCAGCAATGGCAAGCCCTCATTTTGTATACTCTGTCTCGACCCGCTCCATCGCGGAGGTGGAGAGCGATTTTTCTCCCTCGACCGTCCACGGCGCCGACCTCCGTTTCCACGGGGTCGTGCGCGACCTGGAGGGGGGGCGTCCCCTCGCGGGGATTGATTACAGTCACTACGAGACGATGGCGTTGAAAGAGTTGGATCGCATCGGCGAGGCGATGGGGGCGGAGTTTCCCGGCCATCTCGCCCTCGTCCATCACGTGATCGGCTACGTCCCCGCGGGCGAGGCCTCGATCGTGATCCGGGTGCAGACGCCCCACAGTGCGGCGGCGTTTGAAATCTGCCGGGAATACCTCCGGCGCATCAAATCGACGGTGCCGATCTGGAAAAAGCCGGTCTTCGTGGGCGAGGAGGTACCTTCTCCCCGCCCATGATCCTGCAGTTCGGCACGGGGAATTTCCTCCGCGGCTTCGCCGATCTCTTTGCGGACGAGCTCGGGATCGGTCCGGTTGTGGCGGTGCAGTCGACCGGGCGCGACCGCGGCGCGCTGCTGAATCGGTCGGGCGGCCGATATCACGTCGCGATCCAGGGCATCGCCGGAGGCCGGGTCGTTGATGAGACGATCGAGGTCCGCTCGATCTCGCGTGCGCTATTTGCCGCGACAGAATGGGACGAAGTGCTCGCAGTCGCGCGCGATCCGGATCTCGTCGCGATCCTCTCGAACACCACGGAGGCCGGCTTCGTGCTCGAAGAAGCCGACGCGAAACGTGGTGCGGGAGCCCCGGCCTCCTTTCCGGCGAAACTGCTCGCGGTCCTCGTCGCGAGAAGCGAGGCGGGACTCCCGGCCCCGTGGATCCTGCCCTGCGAGCTGATCGAAGGAAACGGCGCGCGGCTGAAAGACCTCGTCCTTGCCCAAGCCGGGCGATGGGAGGTCGGCGGAGAAACCGTCGCGTGGCTCGCGAACGAATGCCGCTGGCTGAATACGCTCGTCGATCGCATCGTACCCGGGCCACCACGTCAGCATCCCCTGCTGGGTATCGATCCCTTGTTGATCATGACCGAGCCTTTCGCCCTCTGGGCGGTCGAGACGGTCGATCCCGCCTTTCCTTTCGCCGGGCATCCGGCGGTGGTCCTCGCTCCCGATATCACTTCCTACAGCCTGCGGAAGATCCGGATTCTCAACGGAGCCCACACCGCGCTCGTTGGTCGCGCCCTCGGCTCGGGACTGGAAACGGTGCGGGAATGCCTCGACGATCCCGAGGTCGGAGCCTGGCTCGAGGGACTGCTCTTTGAAGAAATCGTCCCCGTGCTCGAAGGACGCTGCGACGATCCAGCCGGATTTGCGCGGGCGGTGCTCGAGCGTTTTCGCAATCCCTTTCTGGAACATCGGCTCGCGAGCATCGCGCTGAATCACGAGACCAAGGTCGTGACGCGGCTGCGACCGACCCTGCACGAATACCACGAGCGATTCGGAGAGGAGCCACCACGGCTCGCGGCCCTGTTGAGCGAACCCTGGGGCGGCGGGGCCCGACCCGACAGGGTCATCCCCTCCCTTTGACCCTCTTCACGGCTGCTCGTCTCCGAGGAAGCGCTCCTTCCCCTTTTTCCATCGCTGGAAAACCTGCTTCGCTTTTTCTTGTTGGGTATCGGTCAAGGTAGGTAGAACCTTCGAAAGCGCCTCGCCGGTGAGGGCGATATCTTCTTTCACGTAGGCCTTGCGCCGCTCGTAGCGCTCATCAAGGGCAGCGTGGATGAGGGGACGGGCCTGTTCGAGCTGCGAGTCGCTGAGATCGAGCTGCTTCGAGAGGTGATCGGTCACGAATTTCTTCGATTCCTCGTCGCGCCATCCTTCGCTGAGCGGAATGATGCGGACGAGAAAGAGGAAGAGCGCGACGCCGCCGCAGAGGAAACCCGTCCCGAAGACGGCGAGCAGTCCACAACCGGCCTTGAGTTTGGTTTTGCGGTCCATGGGAATCAGATGGGCAGGGGCAGAAAGCCGGCCCACTGCGTGACGAGGCCGCCCACGCCATCGGGGAGGGCGTGCTGATGGCGCATCGCGAGGAAAACGAAGGCGACAAGGGCGATCGGGAGCGAGGCGGCCGCAAAACGCCAGGAGAGGATCGCGAAGACCTCCGCAAAGCCGGGCGTGGCCTTGACGAGGGCGGCGCGCAGTCGCGTCTCGAATCCGAAGGAGGACGGCTCGCCGAAGGGCTGATGGAGTCTCGCCTCGGTGAAGAGTTGGTTGAGGGGGGGATCGTTCGTGTTCATGGTTCGAGTCCGAGCTCGGAGAGGAATTCCCGCATTTTCTTCCGGGCGCGGTGGGCCCTGACCTTGACGTTGCTTTCGGTCCAGCCGATGAGGGCGGCGGTCTCGCGCACCCCGCGTTCCTCAAGATCGAGGAGAGTGATGACGAGGCGATCCTTCGGCTCGAGCCGCTCGAGGAGGAGCGAGACGGTTTCCCAGGCCTCGCGGCGGGAGCGGGCGCGCTCGTCGCCCGGATCGCGGTCCTCGCGGCGTTCGGTCGGATCGACGAGGGTCTCGCTCTCGCGACGACGGCGATTCGACCGCAGGAAATCGTAGCAGCCGCGCACCGCCACGGTCATCACCCAATGTTCGAAGGGTGCGGCGCTGCGGTAGCCCGGGAGCCCTCGCCAGAGCTTCAAAAGCAGGTCCTGGACGAGGTCCTCGAGCTCGGGCCGCGAACGGGCGAAGCGGGAGGCCGTCGCCCAGAGGCGGGGACGATAGGACATGGCCAAGTGGACGAAGGCGTCTTCGTCTCCCTTCACCGCCCGGGCCACCCATTCGGACTCTGGTATTTCGGTCTCCACCTTCCGCGTCGCCCGGCTTGTATCGAAAAAAAACATGATGAGCAAGCTGCTCTCCGCGGGAAGAGACGACCGTTTCCTCCCACCGGTTACAATCGCCCGCAATTTCCGCGCCGGAGAGACTGTTTGACGGCCCCGAGGCCGCTCTTAGAGTCACGGGAACCCTTTTCCTCACCCCCGGTGTCCTCTTTCCTCCCGCCCCTGACTTCCGGCGATCTCCGCCGCCTCGATCACGAGCACTTCTGGCACCCCTTCACGCAGATGCGGGATTGGTGCGCCTCGGAGGTCGATCCGCTCGTGATCATCTCGGGTTCGGGACCCTATCTCTTCGATTCCGAAGGCACCCGTTACCTCGACGGCAACAGCTCGATCTGGACGAATCTCCACGGCCATCGCCATCCGGTGATCGACGCTGCGATCCGCGATCAGCTCGACCGCCTCGCCCACTGCTCGGCCCTCGGCTTCGCCAACGAGCCCGCGATCCGTCTCGCCGCCAAACTCGTCGAGGTCGCACCGGGCGACTCGCTCACCCGCGTCTTTTTCACCGATGATGGCTCGACTGCGATCGAATGCGCCTGTCGCATGGCCGCGCAATACCGCGAGCGATCAGGCGAGCCGGGTCGACGCCGTTTCGTCGCCTTCGACGGTGCCTATCACGGCGACACGGTCGGGGCCGCCTCGCTCGGAGGGATTCCCGCCTTTCACGGGCTCTTCGCCTCGACCGGCTACGAGGTGGCGCGACTTCCCTCCATCGAGGCCCTCGAGGCCCTTTCTCCGGAAGAAGCCGCCGGGATCAATGCGGTGATCCTCGAGCCTCTCATCCAGGGGGCGGCGGGGATGCGCCTCTGGCCCGTCGGGATGCTGAGGCGAATCCGGGAGTGGTGCGATCGGCACGGCACTTTTCTGATCCTCGACGAGGTCATGACCGGCTTCGGTCGCACCGGGAAACTGTTTGCCTGCGAACACGAGGGCGTCGTGCCCGATTTCCTCTGTCTCGCCAAGGGGCTCACCGGCGGATATTTGCCGCTCGCGGCGACGCTCACGACCGAGCGGGTCTTCGAGGCGTTCCTCGGCCTCTACGAAGAGCAGAAGACCTTTTTCTACGGACACAGCTACTGCGCCAACGCCCTCGGCTGTGCCGCCGCGCTCGCGAATCTGCGCGTCTTCGAGGAGGAGCGCGTCCTCGAGACCCTGCCCGGCAAGATCGAGGCCTTTGCCACCGCCCTGCAGGAGGCCGCCGAGCGCACCCCGGCCTTTGGCCAAGTGAGGCAGCTCGGACTGATTGCGGGGATCGACCTCATCGATCCGACGACGGGCATCGCGCCCGATTGGCGGGAGGAAAACGGTGCCAAAATTTGCCGACGGGCGCGAGCTCACGGACTGCTGACCCGGCCGATCCGCGACACCCTTACGCTGATGCCGCCGCTCTGCGTCAACGAAGATCAGATCCGCGAAGCGGTCCACGCCCTCGAAGTGGCGACTAGGGAGGGGTAAGTCGCCGTTTCAACAAAGAATCGTGTTGGCCCCTGCTCAGTTGCAGCCGCAGCCGCCGCTGTTGCAGCAGCCGTCGCTGAGTTCTTCGGGCTCGGGGAGGCGGCCCAGTTCGAGCGCCTTGCCGACGAGCTTGGAGACCTGGCTGACGATGCCGTTGAGAGTCTCCTCGGCGTCCATGAACGCGGCCGTGACGGGATTGCTGCGGAGGGCGGCCATTTCCTTGTCGTAGCCTTCGATGTCGGCTTGGGTCAGTTCGCCAGCGTGCTGCTTCTGATGGAGGCTCTCACCGAGCTTCGAGAAATTGCGGTAGGCCGACTGGGCGGCCTTGTCGTTGAAGAACGCATCGATCTTCGAAACGTTATCCCGATACTCCCCCGACTGGAGGATGAGCGTGCAAAGCTCGCGGGTTTTGTCGAGGATGGCAGAGTTGGGGGACAGGGTTTCCATCCGGAATTGTCGCGCCATTTCCTCCGAGCACAACCGCGGAATCACAGCCCCGCGTAGGCAATCCCGTGCCGGGTCGGGCGCTGCAGGACAGTGACCGGCAATTCCGGGAGGTCGGCAAGGGGGGCGCGGCGGCCGTGGCGGGCGAGCTCGACCTGGGCGGCCGCTTTCAGCGCGCGCCAGCGGGCGGAGGCGACGTCGAGATCGGGCGCGTTGCGGAGATGCCGCAGCAGGCTGAGCCACTCGACGAGGGCGCGCTCGACGTCACCCGGTCCGAAATCGAGCGGCAGGCCTCGCCCGGTCAAAGTCGCGAGTTTTCCCACGGTGAGCAGACCGATCACCTCGGCCGCACCCTCGCCATAATGGGGCGTCAGGCCGAGCGCCAGATAACCCTCGTAATCCACCGGACCGTAGGCCCGGCGACAGGCGGCGGCGAGGCGCTCGCTCCCACCGAGGTCGATCAGTGTCTCGATCCCCGGGATGGCGTCGAGGTCGAAGCGATGGCCCGCCCGCAGGTTGGCGAGGTGGACGACAATTTCCTCGACCGGGTAGGAGGCATCCTCCAGCGCCGCCGCGATCGCCAAGCCCTCGCCGCCTTGAAACAGGCTGAAAATCGTGCCGCGCGGCGTGGGCCGACCGTCCTTATCGATCAGACCGAGTTTTCTCCAGATATGGGCGGGACTGCCCGGCACCGGCTCGAAGGAATCGCCCGAGTCCTTGTCAGTGAAATGAGTCTCGGCCTCGAGCTCGACCCGGCGCGAAGGCGGATCGACGAGGGCGCGTCCGGCATCGTCGCGATAGACCTCGAGCGGAGCCATCCCGAAGTCGGCGAGCAGAGCGAGGCTTTTGCCCCGGTCCACCAGCCCCGTCACCCGGGCCGGAGCGAGATGATCGCGAAAGAGATCCGGGAGCAGGTGCGCCGCCTCGTCGAAGGAATAGCGCTCCCCTCGCGAGGCCTCGCCCGCGAGACGACGCGCCGTCTGCGTCAGAAGATAACCGCCTTCCCCTGCCGCCGTCGCCACCGCGATCTCGAGTCCATAGCGCCGCAGACCGCTCCCCTTCCCGTCGAGCCGCGCCAGGCGCGTCCCTGCCGGCAAAAGGAGGCTCACCCGCTCCGGATCGCTCTCGGCGGATCGCCAACGGTCCCCGCTCCAGACGAAGGCTTCGCCGAGCGTCGCCGTTTCCTCGCGATCGGTGCGGCGGGCTTCCCAGATGCCCTCGCCATTGAGGATCTCGTGGCGGAAGGGCTTGAGGTCGAAAAGTCCCGTCCCTCCCCCAGCGGAGCTTCCTGCCTCGGCGCCATCGGGCGCGCCACCGGGACGGAACCCCAGCGGCAGCGTCTGCACGGAGAAAAGGCGGTCGCGCAGCTCGCGCGCGGCGGCGAGCGGTGCCTGTCCCTGCCGGGCGGCGAGATCCATCCGCCGGATCAGGGTGGGCCAGTCGAGCTCGTTGTGACGGCGCAGATGCATGGGTCGAGCATCGGCAAGACGCGCACTGTCGCGCCCCCAGACAATGAAACCCGTCTCGTCGAGTCCGCGCCGTCCCGCTCGACCGAACATCTGCAGGAGCTCGTCGGGACTCACGTCGCGTTCGTAGGGGCCGTCCTGATAGCTCGTGCCCGCGACGAAAACGGACCGCACCGAAAAGTTGATCCCGGCCGCCAACCCCATCGTCGCGACGATGACACGCAATTGCCCCGCCTTCGCGAGCGGCTCGATGATCGCGGCGCGTTCCACGTAGGTGAGCCCGCTGTGGTGAAAGGCGACCCGCTTGCGCAGCAGCTTCCCGAGCTCGGGCGAGCAGGCCTGCTCGAGCCGTTTCTCTCCCAGCCGCACGGGATCGTCGTCGGGCAGGACCTCGGCGATCTTCTTCGCGATCTTTTCCGCGCTGCGACGATGCGGGGCGAAAATGAGAAGCGGACCCGCCTGCGAGAGCAGCACCCCGAGGGCGAGACGGTGCCAGAAATTCGAGTATTTCGGGGGAGCGGAGCGCGGCAGCCCCTCCACCGGCACCTCGTCGAGCGGCACGGGACGCTCCGCCGTCTCGACGACCCGCACCCGGCGACCGAGGCGGCGCAGCCAGGCCGCGACCTCGCCGGGATTCGCGACACTGCCGCTCAGGAGGAGGAGCCGCGTCGTCGCCGGGGCCAGCGCCACGGCAAGTTCGTAATTCAGCCCCCGCTGGCGGTCGCCGATCATCTGATACTCGTCGATCACGAGTAATTGCGGCCCCTCGCCCGCGAGAAAACGCTCGCGCTGGGTCTCGAGCGTCGCCACGAGGACGGGTGCCCCGGGATCCTCGGCGAGGTCGCCTGTGGCGATGCCCACCTTCCAACCGAGCCGCTTCCACTCGCGCCACTTCTCGTTGGCGAGGGCGCGCGTCGGCACGGTGTAGACAACCTGACCACCCTTGGTGGGGAACCGACGCCCCGTCACGAGGCTTTCAAAGATGAAAGTCTTTCCCGCCCCGGTCGGCGCCGAGACGATCACATCCTCCCCCCCCGCGAGCGCGGCGATGGCCTCGCGCTGCCAGAGATCCGGCAAGCGCAGACCGGTCCCGAATCCCTCGAAGGCTCTGTCCATTCCACCGTGCATTCCCGGAGAAGGATACGCTGGTCACGATCGGGAGAAGTGCAAGGAAGAGCTTCACGAGGCGCGGGGCACGGTCGGAAGTCGGTTTGGGAGCGCCGACATCCCTGCCGGCGGCATTCGGCTGCGGCACGAGGCCGCCCCCCGCATCGCCGGTTTACAGGTCCGCAATCCGCTCGTATCATCCCGGAAGCATGGAAACGGTCAAAGCTATCGTAACGAACTGGTTCTTCTGGGGTTTTGTCCTCGGGTTCACCTTTTGTGTCCTCTCAATCGTCGCCCATTGGAAGACCAAGGGGGAACTGAAGCGTCTCAAGGGCCATCTCAGCGACAAGCTCGAGATCGAGGCCGAAAAGATGTCCGAAATGAAGGGCAAGCTCGACGCGCTGAAGCTGGAGAACGAGAACATGCGCATCAAGATCAACTCGGGCCGGGTCCAGAACGACACCACCGCCCTCGAGCGCGAACTCGAGATCTACGCCCGCGCCGAGAAGGCAATGGTGCTGGGCGCCCCGGGCTTTGCCCAAGCCTGGGAAAAGGCCAAGGAAGGCGCCCTCACCGAGATCGAGACCGAGGAATCGGGCAAGAGCCTGCCGCGCCGCCTTTTCAAACGCTTTTTTTCCCGCGGCGGTTCTTCGGTCGAGGCCGAGGTGATCGAGGCCCTGCCCGCCGAGTCGAGCCACCGGAGGTCTTCTTCCGCTTCCCAGGCCTGAGTTTCGCGATGATCCTCGAGCTGCCCGACCGCGAATTCGGCGGTTACATCTTCGATTGCGACGGCACCCTCGTGGATTCCATGCCCCTGCATTTCCGGGCTTGGATGGCGAGTTTCCTCCATCACGGGGCCCCCTGGCACTGGACCGAGGATGAGTTTTACGCCAACGCCGGCGTGCCCGACCGCATCACCGTGATGGAGCTGAACACCCGCTACGGCGTCTCGCTCGACCCTGATTCGATCCACGAATTCAAGGCGGAATGGTATTCACGCCACCTCGCCGACCTCGCTCCGGTTCCCGCCGTCGCGGCCCTCGCGAAACGCTATCACGAGGAAGGGCGGAAGATCTCGGTCGCCTCCGGCAGCGATCTTTCCCTCGTCGCGCCTTCGCTGGAGGTGGCGGGCCTGGCCCCGCTTTTTGACATCGTCATCACGCCCGCCGATGTGAAGCGGGGCAAGCCGGCGCCCGACATGTTTCTCCTCGCCGCGGAACGCATGGGCGTCGATCCGGCCGATTGCCTTGTCTTCGAAGACGGAAAACCCGGGATTGAGGCCGCCGAGGCCGCAGGGATGCAGTGGGTGTTTGTGCCGAGCCGGTTTGGGTGAACCTGAAACTTGGTAAAGCCGATTCGGTGAGGTCACTTCCTCGTGATCTTCAGCCGCTGCGCCGGAAAGACGGTGCCGCATTTCGACACGGGGTGATCCAGATCGCCGCCTCGGTGTGACCGATGGTGGTGCCGTTGTTGCCATCCTCGTCCCAGCACCACGCGCCGGTGGCACCTTCGAAGGAGGCCGAGGTGTCTCCCGCCAGATTGACTGTCCAGGCGTAGCGGATGCCCTCATCGAGTGGCGCGATCGGGAACCAACGTCGTCGTTCCGTTTCCGAAAAGGAGGGAACTGACGTAGAGCTTCGACTGATCGGGGCTCAGCGCGAGGGAGGTCGGGTCATTGCCCATCAGCGGAATCGTGGTCACCTCCGCGTGCGAAGCAGCGTCGAGACCGCGAGCGAACCCTTCGGCGAATTCACCGCGAGCAGGACCGATCCCGCGAGCTCGATGGGATGGCACTGGCGCGCCTCGAAGCTCTCGTAGCCCTGCGCCGTCAAGGCGATGGGAGCCGACGCCACGGAAAGGATCGCGATGAGAAAACAGATCGGGTCGGAGTGCGGTTTCATGAATCCTGACAGACAGGTTAAAACGCCTTCGAGACGCCAAAGAGCAGGCGCATGACCGGTTCGCTCTGGATTCCGTTGAGATCCTCGATTACCGGCGCGCCGACCGAGACGGTCGCGGCCCAATTGTGGCCCCAGGCGAGGCGGGTGCCGCCGGAGAGGAAAACGACGTTTCCACCGGTGTTGCCATCCACGTCACCGCCTTCGACGACTTCGTCGCGCCAGTCTCCGTTCGCCTCGAGGATCAGATCGACGGTGGTGGGATGTTCGTGCGCCGCCTCCGAATGGTGATGATCGCCATCGGCGCGAGCTCCGAGGACACGATAAGACACGGCCGCGTTGTAATTGAAGATATCCCCGAGATTCGAATCCTGACTACCCTCGTTGGCGAAGGTGTAGAGCACATTCGCATCGAAAGACCATGGGCCGAGACCCTGGGTGAAGGCAAGGCCCACAAGCGGATCCCAAGAGCCAGAGCCCGGTTGGTGATGTGCCTCGAGCAGGAGTCCGGAGTTTGTCAGGACATCGGTATCGCCGGTCGGCATCTTGAGACCGGTAATGAGGGAGACGTGGCGGTTGTTCGCCTTGTCGTGGAGAAAGCGGTATTGCCCGTAGAGGGTCGCATCACCGAGTCCGTGCGAATCGCCGACACTTTCCACCGAGGCCGGCTTCTCCGCGGTGACTTCCTCCGCGTCCTCGTCTCCGTGCTCCTCTCCGCCATGCTTGGCCGTGGGTTCCTCGTGATGGTCCGTTTCAGCCGCTCCGCCGTGATGATGGCCGGAGGCTTCCCGAATGTTGGTCCGCCAGAGGTAGGGGAGCGAGAAGCCGAGTGTGAAGTCGTCGCTGAAACCGTAAGCCGTGTTGAGGGATGAGCTGATGACCCGGTCGGTGCTATGGACCACATCCTCGCCGCCAGAATAACGAAGGATCTCCGCGTCGGACAAGGCATCGAAGAAAATGAACTGGTTCACATACGCGGCACTCAGCGTTCCCTCGGGCAAGGTTGACGCCGAGATCGTCGTGATTGGCCCGGGACTCCCGTCTTCAAGGCTGAGAGTCGGGTGATCCGCGAAGGCCGGAAGGAGGGACAGAGGGAACAAAAATGAGAGAGTCGCTAAGGTAGATTTCATGGCTAAAAAAAGGGTGCCGGCAATGGCTGGTGAGAGATCCACGGGCTCGCTCCCGACACGTCGCAGCGCGACGGTAGTGAGGGAGGATCAGGCATCGTCAGCACGCGGTCACCCGGGAGTGCTGGAGAAGACGGGAGCGATGTGGCTAGGCGCGATCGACGCGATCACAGGGCAAGGCCCGGGTCCGGGAAAAGGACCTGGGAAAGGTGAACACGCCCGCTCAAGCCAGCCACGGAGGCGGCGAGGGCGGACGGATCGAAACGAAATCGCAGGACCCTGCCGTTTCGAAATAGAAGAGCACCGTCTCGGTCGGTTGGGGCAGAACGAAAGCCACCAGGGGCACCGCGCTCACCTTGTTGACCGTGTCGACGAGTTGTTTCTGCTGTTGCTCCCTTTCCTTCTGCTGGCCCGACTCGACCGCCGAGCAGAGGGGACAAGGGTGTTTCCCATCGAAAGTTTTCTCGAGCGCCCCGGCGAGATCGCCCTGCTGGGAGCTCAGCGCGAACATCCCCATCCACGCGACCATCTGCAAGGCCAGCCAGTGAACGCCGAGGAGGTGCACTCCGGCGAACAACGCAAGGCCTTTGGCAAGAGGAGACTTCAAAGCGTGGCCAATGTGATCCCGATCGCATCTCAAGCAAGTGAAAACAGTGACGAGATCCGTTGATGTCGTCCCACAACGACCAAGTCTCACGTTGTGGCAACCCGCATCGCGTCGTATCCTCGGCGGTCACGATGCGCGAAGAATCCGACGACAACGGCATTCCCACCCTCGCCCCCGAGTTGATCGGGGCATGGGCGGAGCATCGCCTCATCCGCTCGGCCGGGCCCGGACTGCCGCGCCTCACCGCTGTCTTCCGCGACATTCTCTGGACCGCACAGAAGTATGTGCCCTCCGAAAGCGGATCGATCTGCCTTTCGGGGATCACGGGCAGCGAAAACGACCTCGTCTACGTCGCGGCCTTCGGGAGCGGTGCTGAAAAGATCATCGGAAGCAGTCTGCCTGTTGCCCAAGGCATCACCGGACGCATTTTCCGGGAAGGCCGTGCCGAACGCCACAATGCCGCGCGCGAAGATCGCGATTTCTACTCCGCCTTCGACGATCTCTCCCACTACGTCACCCGCACGATCCTCGGTGTTCCAATCGCGGTCGCGGAAGAAACCGTCGGCGTCATCGCCCTCTTCAACCGGCTCGGCGACGAAGGTTTCCGCGAGGAGGATCGCAAACTGCTCGAAGTGCTCTCGGGCTACGCCTCAAATTCCCTTCTCAATCTCGCCGACGCCTTCCACCATCGCGAGGCGGCCCGGCGCGACGACCTCACGGGACTCCGCAACGATCGATTCTTTCACCACCAGCTCCGCGTCGAGCTCGAGCGACGCGAGGAAAAAGATGACGAGCTGAGCCTGGTCTTCCTCGACCTTGATCGCTTCAAGGCGGTGGTCGATGCGCACGGCCATCTCGTCGGCAGCCAAGTCATTTCGGAGGTTGGACAACTCATCGGCCGGCTCGTCACCGATCCCCGCGCCACCCTCGCACGCTATGGAGGTGATGAGTTTGTCGCGATCCTTCCCGGGCTCACCGCCAGTGAGGCCGTCGCCACGGCCGAGTCGGTGCGCGGTGCCATCGCCGCGACCACCTTCCTCTCCGAGCCAGGCGAAGATGGGCGCCCCGCCCTGCATCTCAAGGGGGCATTCTCCGCGAGCATCGGCGTCGCCTCGTATCGCGAGTGCGGGTTCCCCGAAGGACCTCCCGCCGACTGGCGCGTGCGCCAACGCGACTTTATCGAGGTCGCCGATCAGGCAATGTATCGGGCCAAGGCCGAAGGCCGGGACCGAGTGTGTTTGGGCGGGGCGCATTGAAGACGCCCCTCTTATTGCAGGATGGCACGGGGTTGTCAGGCGGGGGCGCAACCTGCAACCTGACAAGCGCTGAAGGCAATCACCCAACCCGAACCTACTGAACTCCACGCCGCGGCGAGTAGAAACGCAAGCGGCCTTGGGTGCAGAATGCGGGCAAGAATTCGATCGAGATCGATGGCAAGAAGATTGGGTCTTGGATCGAAGCCCCCGGGAGACGCCTCGAATTGAAATTGGTCCGGCGCAAGAAATGCGGAGTTTTTCACAATCCGGTTTTCCACCTTCTCCAATAACGTCTCAAAAGTCCTTGCATCCCCATGAATCGAACAAGTCCTCTTTGCCGCCTCGCCCTCCTCGGGCTCTTCTTCTCCGGTTGGGCCTCCGCCGCCGATACCCTCGACCGCACCGTCCTGCCGATTCTGGAACCGACGCAGGAAACGATCACGATCCTCGACGCCCGCGAGGCGAAGGCACCGCCGCGCTTCGCGGTGACGGCTCCGGAGGGCGCGCCGAACGTGGTCATTGTGCTGATCGACGACATCGGCTTCGGCGCGAGCAGCGCTTTCGGTGGTCCCATCGAAATGCCGACGCTGGAAAAGCTGGCGGGTGGCGGGCTTAAATACAATCGCTTTCACACCACGGCACTCTGCAGCCCGACCCGGACGGCCCTGCTCACGGGGCACAACCATCATGCAAACAACGCGGGGGCGATCATGGAACTGGCGACGGCCTTTCCAGGCAACACCGGGATCCGTCCGAAGGAGATCACCACGCTCGCGGAGATCCTGCGGCAAAACGGCTACAGCACTGGGGCCTTTGGAAAATATCACGAGACGCCTCCGTGGGAGGTTTCGATTTCCGGTCCGATGGACCGCTGGCCGACGGGATCGGGTTTCGACAAATTCTATGGCTTCATCGGCGGGGAGACGAACCAGTGGGCACCAGCCCTGTTCGACGGCGTGACGCGAGTCGAGCACAAGCAGTCGCCCGACTATCACTTCACCGTCGATATGACCGACCAGGCCATCAATTGGTTCAGTGCGCAGCAGGCACTGACACCCGACAAACCCTTCTACCTGTATTTCGCGACCGGCGCGACGCACGCCCCGCACCATGCGCCGAAAGAGTGGATCGCCAAATACAAGGGACGTTTCAACGGTGGATGGGACAAGATGCGCGAGGAGACCTTCCAGCGGCAGAAGAAGCTCGGCGTCATCCCCGCCGATACAAAACTGACCCCACGGCCTGCGGAAATCCCTGCTTGGGATGACATGAGCGACGACCAGAAGCGGCTCTTCGAGCGGCAGATGGAGACCTTCGCCGGTTTCGCCGAGCACACCGACCATGAGGTAGGCCGCCTTGTCGCGCATTTGGAAGCGATCGGCGAACTGGAGAACACGCTCTTCTTCTACATCGTGGGCGACAACGGGGCGAGTGCCGAGGGTGGCCCGGAAGGCGCCTACAACGAAATGATGGCTCTCAACGGCATCATCGGCACCGCCGACCAGATGATGGGTCACATCGAAGAATGGGGCGGGCCGAACACTTTCCCGCACTTCGCGATCGGCTGGGCCCACGCTTGCAACACGCCTTTCCAATGGACGAAGCAGGTGGCGAGCCACTTCGGCGGCACGCGCAACGGCATGGTGATGCACTGGCCCAAGGGCATCAAGGCGAAGGGCGAAGTGCGGAGCCAGTTCCACCATGTCATCGACGTGGCTCCGACGGCGCTCGAAGCGGCGCAGATTCCGCAGCCGACGATGGTCAACGGCGTGAAACAGCGCCCCATGGACGGAGTCTCGATGCTCTATTCCGCCGACGCACCGAAAGCCCCGGATCAACGCACGACGCAATACTTCGAAATGTTCGGCAATCGAGGTATCTATCATGAAGGCTGGGTCGCCTGCACCCGGCACTCGATTCCTTGGCTGATGGTGCCGCTTCCCGCGGTCAAAGACGATATCTGGGAACTCTACAAGGTGGATGAGGATTTCAGCGAAGCCAACAATCTCGCCGAGGAGAATCCCGCCAAGCTGAAGGAACTGCAGGCCGTCTTTGAAACGGAAGCGCTCCGCAACCACGTCTACCCCATCGACGACCGCCGCTCCGAGCGCTTCAATCCAGCGATCGCCGGGCGGCCCGACCTGTTGAACGGGCGCAAGACGCTGACGGTCTATCCAGGCATGACGGGGATGCTTGAGAACGCCTTCATCAACGTGAAGGGCGTGCGTCACACCATCGCCGCCGAAGTGGAGCTGAAGGACGACAAGACGCAAGGCGTCATCCTCGCGCAGGCGGGATCCTTCGGCGGATGGGCGCTCTACATGAAAGACGGCAAGGCGCACCACGAATACAACTTCTTCGGCCTCGAGCGCACCAAGATCGCCAGCGAAACCGCCCTCGCGCCCGGCAAGCACGTCATCAGCTACGAGTTCATCCCCGACGAGAAAAAGCCGGGCACCGGTGGCAAGTCCATCCTGAATGTTGATGGCGAAAAAGTTGCCGAGGGGCAAATCCCGAAGACCCAGCCCTTCGTGTTCTCGGCGGATGAAGGGGCGGATGTGGGTCTGGATGGAGAGACCAGTGTCTCCAACGACTACCAACCCGGACCGCCCAGCGCCTTCACCGGCGAGATCATCCGGGTGACGGTGGAGCAGAAGTGAACTCACCCGCCGGTCCGATTCCGGAGGGGATCGCGCCGCAGACATGGTGGGTTTCGCTGTGCCACAACACTCCCTTCAAGGGGCCGTCGGCACGAAAAGATCCCATCGGAATCCGTTGAATCGGACATCGGGAGAGCTTATCGGAACAGCTCCTGTCCGATACCCATGCCGATCTGGTTCGCCAATCCATTGCTCTTGCTCGCGGTGACGCTTGCGGTTTTCAATGCCGCCGCGATCGGTGCCGACTCCGCCGCGCTGGATCTCCCGAGTCGGTCCGCACCGGTCGAGGTGAGGGCCTCCTTCCACCTTCTCGGTCTGCAGCACATCGACGATGAGGAGGAAACCTTCGAGTTCTCCGGAATACTGACCCTCGAGTGGAAGGACCCTCGCCAGGCCTTCGATCCGGCAAAGGAGGGAGTCGTGGAAAAACTATACAACGGAACCTACCAGTTCGACGAACTCGCTCCCTCCTGGTATCCTCAGGTGACCCTCGCGAACGCGTCGCAGATTCCTGAGATCCAAGGGATCCTTCTGCGGGTCCGGCCCGACGGCACCTGCATCCTCATCCAGGACCTCCATGCCATCGCGCACAAGGAATTGGATCTGCGCCGTTTCCCCTTCGACCGCCAGCAGCTCGAGGCGGTCTTTCAGGTTCTTGGCTTCAATCATCGAGAAGTGCGCCTGACGGGTGATGTAGAGCCGGTCACGGCGGAGATCTCGAGCATCCGCGTGCCCCAGTGGCGGCTTCAGGGCGCGGAAGGCTCGTTTTCAGACCTCAACGCCCCCTATCTCGGAAAGGATCAGCGGGCTTCGGCTCTGGTTTTATCCATCGAGGTGGACCGGCAGTCGTTTTTCGTGGTCCGTCTCGTCCTCATTCCGCTCTTGGTCATCGTCGGTCTTTCGTGGTGTGTCTTCTGGATGGACCGGGCCTCCCTCGCGGACCGCATGAGCGTCTCCTTCGTCGGTCTTCTCACCTCGGTGGCTTATCAGACGATGATCAGCGACATCATGCCGCATATCTCCTACTTCACCTTCATCAATGCTGTTGTCAGCCTCAGCTTCCTTCTCATGAGCGCGACGGCAGGCGTCAACCTCGTCGTCTGCCTCTGCGACCGTCATGGTCATTTTGAAAAGGGGGATCGGATCGACCGTCGCTGCCGGTGGATCTTTCCGATCACGCATGTGAGCTTGATTCTGCTGGTGTTCCTCCTGCTCTTCTTCCGCCCTTGAACGGCGCGACCTTTTCTCGGCAGGGACGTCTTCGCCGTAGAGCGGATGGTCGGCCCTCGCAAAACGCCCGAGATGCCAGAACCCGCGGGCGAAGGCGATCCCTGCGGCGACGGAGCGGGGCCTGATCGGCGACAGGGACACTGCCGCGAGACGGCCTCGACGAAGATAGGGGCGACACGCGGCTAGATGCCCCCAAAATGAACGTTGGTATAATGATTCCCCCTGATCCGTTTTCCTACTCCATCCCGCTCCACGCTTCCGCAGGCATGCGTTCCAAAAAACGCACACCTTGCCGTCTCCTTCGGCATGTTTTCAGTTCCCTTTCGTCATATCTTCAGGAAAGCCAAACCCGCCTCACCTCGACTTATCATGAAATACACGCCGATCCTGCCTCTCGCCCTGCTCGCCGCGCTCCTCTTCGCCCTCCTTCCGGAAACGTCAGCCTCCGATGCGGCGGTCCGCATCTATCAGGGTCGTTCCCTTTACGAGTGGGACGGTCGCTATCTCTCCCAGTATCAGGGCAAGCGCCTCTACGAATGGGACGGCCGCTACCTTTCGCAATATCAGGGCAAACGGCTCTACGAGTGGGATGGCCGCTACCTCTCCCAGTATCAGGGTAAACGGCTTTACGAGATCGACGATCGCGGTGTGGCCTCCTATCAGGGCCGACGCCTTTTCACGTGGGACGGCGAACACGTTTCGCGCTACCAAGGTAGCCGCTTTCTCACCGTTCAGGGCGTCGTGCCCCTGCCCCTCCTTGCCGTTCTCGCCGCCGGGATGTTGTGAAGACCGGCGAAGCGGATGGGAAAGCCTACCAGACCGGCCTTTCTCCTGACAAAGGACGCGGCGCACGTATTCGTGCCAGCGCTGGAATCCCGTCTCTTCTCTAATCCGGAGTCGTCATCCCGATGCCTTTCCGTTATGGTTCCGCCCATGCAAACGCCCCCGCCTTCCTCTCCGTTTTCCCGCCGTTCCTTCGTCTCCGCTTGCACCGCGTCGGTGGCTGCGGTAGCGGCAACGATGAACGAAAGATTCGCCCTCGCCGAAGAAGCCGCCGCCAAGGCCGGCGTCGCCGGAAAAATCAATCACTCGGCCTGCAAGTGGTGTTACCAGGATATCTCACTCGACGATCTCTGCACCGCGGGCAAGGAGTTCGGGCTCAAGGCGATCGACCTGATCGATCCCGCCGATTTCCCCACGATGAAAAAACACGGGATGCACTGCCCCATGGTCAGCTTCCCTTCGGCCGAGGTCGAGATCGGCGGCGTGAAGAAGAAGATCGGCTCAATCCCCCACGCCTTCAATCGCCTCGAGCATCACGACACCCTCGTCGCTCTCTACGAAAAGCTCATCGCCGAGAGCGCGGAGGCGGGCTTCATGAATGTGATCTGTTTCTCGGGCAACCGAGACGGGATGGATGACGAGCAAGGCCTCGAAAACTGTGCCGTCGGGATCAAACGGCTCCTTCCCACCTGTGAGAAGCACGGCGTCACCCTGACGATGGAGCTGCTCAACTCGAAGGTGAACCACAAGGACTACATGTGCGACCTCTCCTCGTGGGGCGCTGCCCTCTGCGACAAGCTCGCGTCGGAGCACTTCAAGCTCCTCTACGACATCTACCACATGCAGATCATGGAGGGCGACATCATCGCCACGATCCAGGAGCGCCACCCTTACTTCAGCCACTACCACACCGGCGGAGTCCCGGGCCGGGCCGAGATCGACGAGACGCAGGAGCTTTTCTACCCCGCGATCATGAAGGCGATCGTCGCGACCGGCTACAGCGGGTGGGTCGCCCAAGAATTCATCCCCAAGCGAGATGACAAGATCGCCTCATTGAGGCAAGCGGTGGAAATCTGCACGGTGTGAAGAACTCCGGTTCGCCTTCCGGCGATCCTGACATTCCCCTCACGATCCCCCCGGCCAATCCGGCACCGTCTCGGCGAGGATCCCGCGGAGGCGGGCCTTTTCGTCGGGGCGAAGATGGGCGAACTCCGCGTCGACCGGACTCGCGGCGAGGGCGCGGGCCATGCGGTCGTAGATGCGGCGGCGGAAGCCCTCGGGCAGCGACTGGAAGAGCGGCGTGTAGATCATGTAGCTACACCGATTCCGGAAGAGGTGTGTCTTCAGTTCGAAGTCGCGCAGGGACTCCCCGCCCGCGGCCGGACGCCGGGTCGCGAGAAACTCTTCCTTCAACTGCGGATCACCGGCGATGCCGCCTTCGGGCAGGGGCGCTTCGTCGGCGAAAAGGAGGTAGCGCGTCAGTTCCCCGACCTGCCGCTCCATATCGGCTCGATCGGTCTCGAGGAAGCGCCCTTTTCCATTGGCAAGCGCGGTGCGGAGCCGGTAATGGGTCTCGACGACGCGGTTCACAAAGCCGGCCTGGTGCTCGTGGAGAAGGTGGGCGAGGACATCGCTCGTAGCCACGGGAAAGATCGACCAGTCGAACTGCGTACCTGGCAGCAAGGACGTCGTTTGGAGGCCCTCGGGACTAAGCCGTCCCGTGAGATTGCCCCAGTGTTTGCCGAGATTGTCACCGCCGGTGACGTGCCAGCCGCCAAAGCGATCCGAAAGCGGGATCTCGTGGCCGGTGAGGCCGCGCCGGTAGGATTCGAGACTGCCACCCGACGGACCTGGCACGACCGACTTGATGACGATGCCCGGCACTTCGCGGGTGTCCTCGTCGGAGTGGCAGTTCATGCAGCGCTGCGAACGCTCCGCCACGGGTCTGGCCCCGCCTTTCGGAATGTCGAAGATGTAGAAGATTGCCCCGAGCTCCGGATCGATCGAAACGATCTCGATCTTGCCGCCTGGCACGTAGCCGAGGTAGATCTCCTCGTTGAAATAAATCGCCCGGGGGCTCTGCGGCGAGATGAGGCGGAGCTGAAGACTCGTCGTCGAGTAGACCAGGGTCTGGGTCGAGGCGGGAATCTTGAGCGCCTTCAGCAGGCTCACGAGATAGGCCTTTTCCGAGGATTCGTCGAGGGCGAGGCGGCCGGACTCGAGATCGCCGATGAGCCGGGTGAAGGGATCTTTCGGCG
This sequence comes from Akkermansiaceae bacterium UBA5020, assembly GCA_002396885.1. Lineage (GTDB taxonomy): Bacteria > Verrucomicrobiota > Verrucomicrobiia > Verrucomicrobiales > DEV007 > Arctic95D-9. The sequence goes on along the minus strand of DGXY01000122.1, from coordinate 7,224 downwards.
TGCGATTCCAATAATCGTGCTCGGGACGTTCGAGATCGGCGAAGGCCAAGGCGTCGGTCTCTTCAGCCGATGCGATCGCACCTCCGAGAAGGATCGGCAGAAGACAGGAAATCAATCGGAGGCCCTTCGGCATGGCAGGAAGGTTACGCCGGAAGCGGGCGAAAGGGCAAGAGGCGGAATCGGGGAAGGTCAGTAGACTTCCGTCATTCCCCCATCGATGAGGAGATTCTGTCCAGTGACGTAGCCGTTCGCCCCCGAGCAAAGCCAGACCACGGCCCGGGCGAAGTCGGCCGGCTCACCGTATTTTCCGAGCGGAATGGAGGCCTGCGACTTGGCGCGCTGTTCCTCCAGCGAGATGCCGGATTTCCCCGCCCACATCGAATCGAGAGCGGTGATGCGGTCGGTGTCGATCCGTCCCGCGCCGACCGTGTTCACGAGAATGCCGTCGCGTCCGAGCTCGCGGGCGAGGCTCTTTCCGAGACCGACAAGGCCGGTGCGGAAGACATTCGAGAGGAGCAGTCCGTCGATCGCCTGCTTTGTCGAGACGGAGGTGTTGTTGACGATGCGTCCCCCGCCTCCGGCGCGGAGATGCGGCAGGGCCGCGCGGATCGCGCGCACATAGCCAAGCACGGTCAGCTCGAAGGCCGACTGCCACGCGGCATCATCGAAGGCATCGAAGCCGCCCGCCGGAGGACCGCCCGTGTTGTTGAAGAGCGCCCAGAGCCCGCCGAACTCGGCGACGGTGCGATCGATCACCCCCTGGACCGAGGCCGCGTCAGTGAGATCGCCGACGGTGTAGAGCGGCCGGTTCCCCGTCTCCGCGGCGATCGCTTCGGCGGTGGCGGCGAGTTTCTCTTCGGAGCGGGCGAAGAGCATGACCTTCGCCCCTTCCCGGGCGAATTCGGTGGCCACGCCGCGACCGATGCCACCGCTGGAGGCGAAAACGAGCACGGCCTTGTCTTGGAGATGGAGATTCATGGAGGGTTGGGGGATATGATTCGTCGGAGACCTTGGCAAAGATCGCGGGATTTGTCGATGCCGGGCTTGGCAAGCATCTGCATCGACCCGAGCCGCCACGCCCCTCACCATAAAGGGAGCGAGTGTCGGGCAATCACGCTCCTAACAGAGGGGAGACAAAAGCCCCCCCTGGATGGGGTGCGGGGACGGGGTGTGAGGAGCGCTGACTTTTCATGAGAGCCTGTCGGGGCGCCTGCGTGCCGCGTGCGCGGCTTGGCGGCGCGCTTCCAGGGCGTCGCCAATTTCAGAAGCAAGCGCGGGATGCTTGTTGAGCAGGGCGTCAATCGCCGCGTCGGAAAAGACGAGAACCTTGAGGTCGCCTTCGGCCACGACGGAGATGTTCTCAGCGGCGCCGCCTGCGGTGAGGCTTTCGCCGAAGCATTCGCCCGGTCCAAGTTCCCCGATTTGTACGGTTCCACCCGAGGCAGCGTCCACCATGAGGAGCGCACGCCCTGCGACGACGAGCGCTAATCCTTCGAACGAACGACCCGGACCCTGTGCCGTCTCGCCATTGGCGAAGGAGATGACTGCAGGTTGGCCGTGCTCGAGAGCTGGCTTAAATCGCGAATGCTCGCGCAGCCAATCGGCCGGGGTTAGCTCCGGAGGACTCGGATTCTCCCCCGGCCCGTATTCGAAAGCGGTAGGGAAAGGAATATTCAGTCGCTCGCGGCGGATCACATACCATAGCCTGGTCATAATTGCATCGCGCACCTCGGGAAGATCAGCCTGCGATTCGACCGAGAAGATGAGGCGGTAATTGATGGAAAAATCGGCGTATTCCGCCGTCCGCACAAGCGGCGGCGGATCGGCGAGAACGCCGGGCGTCGTGCGCATGAGGTCAAGCATGACTTCTTTCACGCGGTTGGGCGGATCGTCATAGCTGAAGCCCATTTCGATCACCTCGCTGCGCAACGGCGTCGGGCGCGAGAGATTGGCGAAGGTGCCCTTGTACAGTTCGATGTTTGGAATCACCTGCAGCTCGCGGGTCGGCGTTTCGATGTGGACGGCGCGCCAGTTGATCTCGATGACGCGCCCGCGCACACCGTCCACTTGGATCCAATCGCCGACATTGAGCGGACGCTCGGAGAGGAGCATAAGCCCGGAGACGATGTTACCGAGAGGTTCCTGCAGGGCCAGACCAATGACAATCGATCCGAGCCCGAGCGCGGTGAGCGCAGCTGAGACCTCGTGTCCCCAGACTTGGGAGTAAACGACAATCGCACCAATAACGACGAGGAGCGCGCGGACGAGATCGCGGAAAAGTTTCGGCACGCGATCGGTCCATGACGGACGCCCCTCGCCTGTGCCGGCGCGGCCAAAGACGAGGTCGTTGACCACGCCGAGCGAGGCATAGAGCACGAGGACCCAAAACGCGGACTCGACCAGACGCAACGCGGTGCTGTCCTTCGGCCATTCGAGTACGAAGCGAACAAACACAAGAAGCGCTGCGGCGGGAACGACCAGGTTGCGCAAATTGCGCAAAGTACACTCAACGGCGAAGTCGCGGCGGCGGCAGAAGGCGATGGATTCGTTCAGCGCGAGGAGCAGGAGCGGAAAACCGAAGGCGAGCCAGACTGCGGGCCAGAAGTTGCTCAAGTAAGATGGCAGCAAGTCACTCATCGAAGCATTCGCGCGGGGATTAGCCTGTCACTTCCCACGCATCACCTCCCGATTTGCCGTCCGTCTCAATCGGCCCGCGGAAGTTAAACTGCTCGCCGAGACGGTCGCGCACTGGGGATGTGACGCGGATGGCGGAACCCTCGCACGAGGCAAGCTTGCGGGCGATGGTCACGGTTTCGCCCCACAGGTCGTAGAGAAATTTGCGACGTCCGACCACGCCGCCGACGACGGGGCCGGAGTTGATGCCCACGGCAAGCGAGAGTCCGGCGTTTTCGTCGCGGTTGAAAATGCCGACGATACGCGCCATTTCTTGGGCGAATTGGATGACTCGGCGGGCATGATCGGGGCGATGCACCGACAGTCCGCAGACCGCGAGGTAAGAACTGCCGATGGTTTTGACTTTCTCGATGCCGGTTTTCTCCGCGGCTTCGTCGAAGGCGGCGATGAGGTCGCCGAGCAGGGCGAGGGCTTTGCTTTCGCTGGCGCGCGCGCTGAATTCCTCCATGCCGAGGATCTCCGCGAAGAGCACGGTGACATCGGCAAATTCGCGACTGGCTCGTTCGTCACCTTCGCGGCGCTGCGCCACGGCGGAGGCGGGAAGGATGCTGTGCAGCAGTTCCTGGTTTTCATACACCTGCTGCTCGAGCTTTTGCTTCTGCGTTTCGATGCTTGATGACATGTCGTTGAAGACGTGGGCCAGTTCGCCGAATTCGTCCTGCGAGCGCACGTCGACACGAACACCGCTTTCCCCCGCCCCGAGGCGGCGGGCTCCGTCTGCCAGTTGGCGGAGCGGACGCGTGAGCAGATGCGCGGCCACGAGCGCGACGAGAGTTACGGCGAAGGCCAAGGCCGAGGCGGCAATAATCACCCTGCGGGCAAAAGCGTGCACCGGTGCTTCGGCCTCAGCGATATCCATTTCGGCGAGCACGGCCCAGCGCAACGAGTCGAGTTCGAGCGGACCGTAGGCGCTGAGCACTTTTTCCCCGCGATAATCCGTCGCCTCCATGATGCCGGACTGTCCGTTAAGCGCAGCCACGGCGGCCGGCGAATCGACCGGCAGGGTGCAGAGCACATTGCCTTGGCGTTGGATTTGGTCGACCACGCTGGTCGGCACACTGCTGGCGCGTAGGGTTTTGAGGAATCCTTCCGGATCCTCAGCCATAAAACGCGATCGGGTGCGCATGGTGCCATCTGGCCCAACCAGATACGTCTCGCCAGTCTCCCCCATCCCCTCCTCCTGCCATTTGAAATCGCCGGTGAGCACTTTGTTGAAATTGTCGATGGGAAATTGGAGCGCGAGGATGCCGGTCATCCGCGCGCCCTCGAAAATCGGACTGATAGCGAAGCCCATGGGGAGGCCAAAGTTCGGACGGTAAGGCTCGAAGTCGATAATCTTGAAATCGTCGCGGTCCTTGTGGAGGCGCATGGCGCGGACCTTGGAACCGAGCAGCGTGTTGGCGTAGGGACCATTCTCGAGGTTGGTCCCGAGTTCGCTAGTCTTCTCGTAGCTGTAGATGATGTCGAGCGTTTCGGCATCGATCAGCATCATGTCCTGGAAGCCGAAAATCTTCACAGCACGGGCGAAGAACTTATGCAACTCGGCGTGAGCTTGTCCGTAAGCAGAGGCATCACCCGGCGCAACGCACAATTCCTCCTTAGCACCATAGGCGTGAGGATTGGCCACGGTGTAGTGGTATTGCAGGTAGCGTTCGGACGGGCGGCTCGGGATGAACTGCTCAAGCACGGGAGTGCCGGCCACATTATTGTCCAACTCGGGAACGAAATAATCGCGGTAGAACGCATCGAGCTGTGCGCTTTCCTCGGGTCTGATCGTGGCGGTGCCGAGTTCGCGGTGGGCCTGACGGAATGAACGCATGCCCTCGATGACGGCTTTGCTGTCGGAGATGGACACCACTTGATCGCGCAGCGATTCTAGCATCGCCTTCAACGTGGTCGTCTTGGCCACGCGCACGCCCTGCAGGCGATCGCGGGAGGACTGCATGAGCGCCTCGCGTGCGGACCGGTAACCAATCCATGACATGACCACGATAGAGGCTAGACTCACCGCCAAGAGAAGCAGGATCATCTTTGATTGGATGCTGAGGCGGTTCAGTCCGAGCATGGCGGGAAGTCTTTTCTATCCACGCCGTGCGGAGTGACAAGGAGTTAGCGGCCGGGAAACAGCAGAGAGCACGCAGGGCACTGAGAAGAGAAGGAGGAGTGAAACCATGCCGTGTGCTGGCAACACCAAAACCCCTCTGCAACATTCGTCTGCGAGATGGCATGGGATTGTCGAGCGGGCGCGGGACCCGCGATATTGACGACCGATGAGCACGTCAATCCGATCCCATCCGGCTCAAATTTGTCAAGCGATCAAACTGCGCCGCATCCAGAGCGAGGCACATCAAATTCCGCTTTCCAGACGCATCCATGCGCAGGGAGTTCTTCGCCCTTCATCTCCCCAACCCTGAGCGGGTGAAGGCTGATTACGCGGTTCTCGCGGAGCTAGCACGCGGGCTCGGTGGCCGAACCCCCTCCGACCCCGGGCCTTCGGTGGGAAGAACCGGAGTGAATCGAAACGAAGCGTGGATAGATGGAACGCAGTGAAGTCAAACGGAGCTAGCCTGCCGAATGGCAGGAGCGAAGCGTCAAAGCCGGGGGGGGTAAAAAGGGATTCACGCTGTCACACCCGCGCTCCCTCACGGCAAATTCGTGACCCCCATCAGATACTTGTCGCACTCGCGCGCGGCACCGCGGCCTTCGTTGATCGCCCAGACGACGAGGGACTGGCCACGGCGCATGTCGCCCGCGGCAAAGACGCCCGGGAGATTGGTCGTGAACTTCCCGTGATCGGCCTTCACGTTGGAACGGGCGTCGGTCTCGAGTTCGAACTGCTTCACGACCTCCTGCTCGGGACCCATGAAACCCATCGCGAGGAGGACGAGCTGGGCGGGGATGACGCGGGCGCTGCCCTCGACTTCCTTCGGCGAGAATCGACCGTTGTCATTGACCCACTCGATGTTGCAGATCTCGAGACCGGTGAGGTTGCCGACCTCGTCCTTGAGGAAACGCTTCGTGTTTACCAAATACTGGCGCGGATCGGCACCCTGCAAGGCAGCAGCCTCTTCCTGGCCGTAATCCATCTTGTAGACCTTCGGCCATTCGGGCCAGGGATTGTTCGCGGCGCGCTCCATCGGCGGCATCGGCATGATCTCAAGCTGGATGACGCTCTTGCAGCCGTGGCGGAGGCTCGTGCCGACGCAGTCGGTTCCGGTATCGCCACCACCGATGACGACGACGTCCTTGCCCTTCGCGTTCAGCGCCGGGATCGTTCCGTCGAAGTGATGGTCGAGCTGGTAGCTCGTGTTGGCGGTGAGGAACTCCATCGCGAGATAGATGCCCTTGGCGTCACGCCCTTCGGTGACGAGATCACGCCCGAGCGTGGCCCCGCAGCAGAGGACGATGGCGTCGAAATCCTTGCGGAGCTTTTCGGCGGTCCATTCGGAATCCTGACCGATGTTCACCTTGGTCTTGAAGGTGATGCCCTCGGCGGCCATGAGATCGACGCGGCGCTGCACGACCTCCTCCTTGTCGAGCTTCATGTTCGGGATGCC
>DGXY01000122.1:519-640 GCA_002396885.1 Akkermansiaceae bacterium UBA5020 | reverse complement strand
CTTCTTCCCAGCCCTTGTCGATGATGGCGCATTCGTTGTTCTTGATCGTCACGGCGGGTTCGATCACGCTGAGAACACAGGATCCCTCACAAGGCGCGGGGCAGACCCGGCCGGTGAACTC
>DGXY01000122.1:0-182 GCA_002396885.1 Akkermansiaceae bacterium UBA5020 | reverse complement strand
CGCAATCCATGCAACGCGCGCCCTGGGCACGACGTTCCTTGTCGTCGCCGTGGATCTTGAATTCCTTCCAGTTCTTGAGGCGTTCGATCGGGTCGAGTTCGGAGTCGGTCTTGCGAGCGATCTCCATGAATCCAGTTGGCTTGCCCATCCTAAGTTATTCAGTTTTCAGTTTTCAGTTTTCA
>DGXY01000120.1:60197-73085 GCA_002396885.1 Akkermansiaceae bacterium UBA5020 | reverse complement strand
TTTCGTCGGTCCACAACGCGAGAAGTCACGTGATAAAAAGATCGGCTTTGACCAAGTAGTCTGGCGGTTCTCATATTGTGGTAATGGTGGTAACATAGAGCAAACAAAATGATCTCGCAAAAAATAATTTGTCTGACCCTTAATTTAGTGAGCCGGGGCCGCTGCGTCGCCTTCGAAGGCCTTCGCTGAGAGATTTTTTGCCCCGAATTTGTAAAATTGACGGGGGATTTGGCTTCGGGGTGTCGGGAGCCTTCTCGCGCGCCTTGACCTCGAGCCGGTTTTTGGCGACAGGTTCCCAATGAATCTCACTAAAACCGCCTTTGGCTCCTGGAGCGGGGGCCGCTTCATGCATTTCGGTCAACGCCTCGACGAGGATCGCTGGAAGAAACTCGCCCGTCAGGCCTACGATCAGGGTGTCCGAACCTTCCTCACCTCCGACGTTTATGGAATCGGTAAAGGCGACGAGCTCCTCGGCGAGGCACTCGATGGCATCGACCGCGACAGCTATTGCCTCGTCGCGATGATTGGGCACGACATTTACGACGGTCTCCGCGACGGCGCGAAGGGCTACGCCCGTTTCACCGATTTAGGTCTCCGCGGCCCCGAGGGCTACGCCGAATACCTGGAGCGGGCTACCGTCAAGTGCGCCGAGCGCTGCCGCACCGATCACTTCGATGTCGTGATGCTCCACAATCCCGACTCGATCGGCTACTCCAGCCCCGAGGTCTGGGCCGCCATGGCCGGGCTTCGCGAAAAAGGCCTCACCGAGCTGACCGGGATCGCACCCGGACCGGCGAACGGCTTTGCCATCGACATGGCCTATTGCCTCGAGCATTTCCACGAGGACATCGCTTGGGCGATGATCATCCTCAATCCGATGGAGCCTTGGCCGGGTCGCTATGTCCTGCCGGTCGCGAATGAATTCGGTGTCGACATCCTCGCCCGCGTCGTCGACTTCGGTGGCATTTTCCACGATGATGTGAAGCCCGGACATTTCTTCCGGGATGGAGATCACCGCACCTACCGTCCCGCCGGCTGGATCGAGCACGGCAACGAGAAACTCGAGCAGATGCGCCCCATCGCCGAGAAATATGGCCTCACCATGCTGCAACTCGCCTGCATATGGAATCTCAGCCAGGCCCCGGTGAAGTCGGTCGGTCCGACCTTCATCCAAGAGGCGGGAGAGGGGGCCCGTCCCATCGAGGACAAGATCGCCGAATTCGCCGCCCTGCCCGACATCACCCTCACACTCGAGGAAGTGCAGCAGCTCTTCGAGATCGGCAACAACGAGGGTTGCATGCAGCTCAAGGGCGCCAGCGTCCGCCACGAGGGGCTCGAGCCGCAACCCGACCACTGGCCGATGCGTCCCGAACTCGAGCCTTTTGCCTCCAAGTGGCACTTGAACCCCTCGTGGTAAGGGACTTTAGTGCCCGACCGGGCAGCCCCTCCTCTTTCGGAAGCTCCTGGGACCCCTTCCCGGGGCTTTTTTCTTCATGGAGACCCTGACTGATACGCAAAACCAGCCCGATTCCCGCAACCTCGCCATCGACCGGGTTGGGGTGAAGAACCTGCGTTATCCCCTCCGTATCCGCGACAAGGCGAATTCCGAGCAGGGCACCGTGGCGACGATCTCCATGGCCGTCGACCTCCCGAAGCACTATAAAGGCACCCACATGAGCCGTTTCGTCGAGGTGCTGAACTCTCACGGCCCCGTCCTCGACGTGCACACCATTTCCGGCATCCCTGCCGAGTTGCTTGAGCGTCTCGACGCCCAACAGGCCCATATTGAGTTTCGTTTCCCTTTCTTCCTGAAAAAATCGGCGCCGGTGACGAAGCGCGAAGGGATGCTTGACTACGAGGTCATCTTCGATGTCGACGCCTCGCGCGCTCGCACCGACTTCACCGTCACCGTGCAGGTCCCCGTGACCACGCTCTGCCCGTGTTCTAAGGCGATCAGCGACCGTGGTGCCCACAATCAGCGAGGCATCGTCACCTACGCGGTGAAGTTCAGCGGCGAACCCATCTGGATCGAGGATCTCATCCGTCTCGTCGAGCGTTGCGCGAGCTGTGAACTCTACAGCGTGCTCAAGCGTCCCGACGAAAAACACGTTACCGAGCAGGCCTATGACAATCCCGTCTTTGTCGAGGACCTCGTCCGCAACGTGGCTGCGGCTTCAGATCTGCAGGAAGGCATTGCTTGGTATCGCGTCGAAGCCGAGAACTTTGAGTCAATCCACAATCACAACGCTTACGCGGTGATCGAGAAAAAGGTCTGATCCGGGGGGCTGGGCCTCACGGAACGACAGGCGCAAGTTCTCCGAGCCTGCCGCGGTGATTCAAAACGGAGATGGACGGAGCGACCAGATTCTCCCTGCGTCCCCTCGCGAAGGCGTTTGATGGGTTGAACGAACGCTACGTCGTGTTCGTTCATCGATTTCGATCGAAATCGTCCGAGGATGCGTTTTGGTAGGTGGAACAAATCCGAAGATGCGTGAACCCGACTGGCTCCGTCTTTTTCCCGACGCCGACTATCGGTGGTCGATGAACCTGCGCCCGGGAGACGCCCGCGACTTCTTCTCGGGCTCCCGCGATCTCGAAAGCATCCTCGGGCAACGCCGGAGACTACTCGCCGAAGCATCCGGCCATTACGCGGTGCTGCCCGTCGCCGCCGCTGCTCTCATCGACGAGGCGATCGAACAGTTCGGCACCTGGCGAGGCCGTCCGTTCGGCGACGCGCTTGATGCGGCTGCTGGCCTTGAGCCCGACTGGGTCCTGTTGCGGTCCGATGCAGAAGGTTCCTTCCTGGTCGAGGCGGGGGTGGTCTGTTTTCCTTCCCATTGGTCTCTGCCGGACAAGGTGGGCATGCCTCTCGAGGCGGTGCACGGTCCGGTCCCGCGGTTGAATGAAGCGCTCGGACGGCAGGTCGGGACCTTCCTCGCGAAACTTGCTCCCGGTGTGGCGTGGGAGCGGGAAAACTGGGGACTTAGCGCCGACGCGGAACTCGATCACCATCCTCGGCATCGGCGTCCTCGACTCATCGGGGAAGAGACGCCGGACCGGGTCTGGATCCGTCTGGAACGCCAACTCTTGGTGCGTTTGTCAGGCGGAGGGATTCTTTTTGGAATCCATGTCAGCAATCACCGGCTCGATGAGGTGGCGGCGTCGGGGGAAGGCCTCTCCTACCGGATCGCCAGAGCCCTCCGGACGATGCCGGAGGAGTCGGCGTGCTACAAAGGAATCAACGAATCGAGGCTGCGATTCGCCGATCGCCTCTTGAACGGTAATCCGTGACTTCCGTTCACCCGAGGATTCCCTCGATGACATGCCCGTGGACGTCGGTGAGCCGCATGTCGCGGCCGCTGAAGCGGAAGGTGCTCTTGGTGTGGTCGATGCCGAGGAGGTGGAGCATCGTCGCGTGGAGGTCATACATTTCGAACCGATCCTGCACCGCCTTGTAGCCCCACTCGTCGGTCGCGCCGACGCTGACGCCGCCCTTTACGCCGCCGCCCGCCATCCAGACGGTGAAGCCGAAAGGATTGTGGTCGCGACCGTCCGCACCCTGGGCGAAGGGAGTGCGCCCGAATTCGCCGGCCCAGACGATGAGGGTGGAATCGAGGAGCCCGGTGCGGCGCAGGTCCTTGATGAGCGCGGCGACGGGCTGATCGACGGTCTTGCAGTTCTTGGTGTGGCCGTCGAAGAGATTGCCGTGCTGGTCCCAGCGGTCTCCATTGCCGTTCGGGCAGGTCAGTTCGATAAACCGCACCCCCCGCTCGACGAGCCGCCTCGCAAGCAGGCACTGACGTCCGAAGGTGCGCGTGTTCTCGTATTCGGCCTCGAGCCCGTAGAGCTTTTTCACCGACTCGGGTTCGCCGGTCAGATCGGTCAACTCGGGCACTGATGATTGCATGCGGAAGGCGGTCTCGTAGTTGCCGATCATGCCTTCGATCTGTGGATCGTATCCGCTCGCAGCGAGGACGGACTGGTCGAGTTGGGAAATGAGACGGAGCTTATTCTTCTGGAGCTCGGGTTTCGCCTCAGACGGGTGGATGTTCGCGATGGGTTGCTCGCGCGGGAGGAAAATCGATCCCTGATAAGCGGCAGGCAGAAAACCGGATCCGAAGCAGTCGAGTCCTCCCGGGGGAATGAGCCCGCCGTTTAGGACGACGAAGCCGGGGAGGTTGCGGTTCATCGTGCCGAGGCCATAGCCGAACCACGCGCCCATGCTCGGACGACCCTGGAGGCCACTGCCGGTGTGGAGGAAGTAATTCGCCGAAGTGTGCTCGGAGAACTTCGAGGTCATTGACTTCACGAAGGCGATCTCGTCGATCACTTCGGGATCAGCAAGATGGGGGAAAAGGTCGCTGACCCAAGCTCCGCTTTCGCCACGCTGTTTGAAGGCCCACTGGCTTTTCAGCACCTTGCCGACATTGTCGAATTGCGTCGGCGCGAGTTCGCCGATGACCTCACGGGGATCGCGGCCGTGGTATTTCTCAAGGAGCGGCTTGTAATCGAAGGTATCGACCTGCGAAGGGCCGCCGTCCATGTAGAGAAAAATCACGTTCCGCGCTTTGGCCGGAAAATGGGGCGTCTTCGGCGCGAGCGGGTCGGAGGTCCCGGGTGCGGCGATGGCCTCATCGTGGAGGAGCGCCTGCATCGCGACACCGCCAAATCCCATCGCGCAATGGCGCAGCATATCTCGGCGATTGAGCTGGCGGGGGTGGAATTGTTGACAGTGCATGGAGTGGAGGCTGGGTTGCGGGAGGATCAGCGGAGATAGAGGAACTCCTTTTGATTGAAGAGGACGTGGGCTAGGTCAGTCCAGGCGCGGGCGTCGGTGGTGCCGTAGGCAGTCGCTTGCTCTTTAAGAAAGGCGGCGAGTGCGGCGGTGGTTGCTGGATCGGGGAGGCGTCCGGTCGCCCTTTCATACATCAGGGAAATGCGGGCTTCTTCGCCGAGACTGGCTTCGGCGAGGATACGGTCGGCCCATTTTTTGCCCTGATCGATGACGAAGGGATCGTTCATCAGCGCGAGGGCCTGGGCAGGCACGTTGGAAGCGCCGCGATTGCCCTTGGGGCCGAAAGGATTGGGCATGTCGAAGGTCATGAGGAAGGGCGAGAGGAAATTCCGATAGACCGCGCCGTAGATGGTGCGGCGTCCGGCCCCGTCGAGCGGGCCGCTGTCTCGCGCACCGCGTCCGCTCATGAAGTCGGTGCGGTGCGTCGGAACGGATGGCCCGTAGAGTGCTCCATCGAGGGAGCCCGACACCGCGAGAATGCCGTCACGGATCGCCTCGGCACTGAGCCTCCGCACCGGCATGCGATGGAGAAGGACGTTCGTCGGATCGGTCGTGGCGAGAAATGTTTTGTCAATGTCAGGATTCGCAACGCTGGCCTGGGCGTAGGTCTGCGAGAGGACGACGGTGCGGATGGTGTGCTTCAGCGACCATCCGTTCGCGATGAGATCGGACGCGAGCCAGTCGAGCAATTCCGGGTGAGAGGGCTGCTGCCCCATCGGGCCGAAGTCATCGACGCTGGGAACGATTCCCTGCCCGATGAGATGATGCCAGAGCCGGTTCACGATGACACGGGCGGTCAGCGGATTTTCCGGGGAGACGGTTTCAGCGGCGAGAGTGAGTCGATCTCCGACAGTAGCACCGAGCGCTTCGAGGAATCGCGGTGGGACCTCTTCGCCAAGACTGCGATGGCTGCCGCGCACGTAGACCCGGGCGTTCTCAGGCGTGCCCTCGGCCATGGTCAGGGCAAAGCGCTCGGGCGGGAGATCGTTACCAAGGGCGTGCGCCTCGACCACCGATTTCATCGGGACGGAGGAAAAGACTCCGTCTGGGACGAGTCCGGCAGCCCCGAGCTCAGCGAGGAGGGCGGGGTCGGTGGAGGCGGCGGCGTTGAGCGCAGGTGCCCATTCCTTTTCCTCCGTCAGGGCGAGCAGTGCGACGAGAGGATGGGGCTCGGCCTGCGGCGCTGGGGCGTCAGAAAAGCGGATCTCATCGATCTCGAGCGAGCCCTCACCGTCGTCGACGAACTCAAGGTAGGCGCGATGACCGCGGTATTTGCGAAGATCGGCGTCGAGACTTTTCCACTGAAATTGACCGGCGGTGTCAGGATTTTTCAGGATCGTGCCGCGGAAAAGGAGCGGCTGGAAGACGGCCATGTGGTAGTTGTCCATCACCACCCGCAGGTATCCACCCTTCGCCCGCAGGCGCACGTGGATCTGATCGCTGGCGATGGTGAAGGTGGGTGATCGCAGGACGCCGGAATGTCCTTCCCCGAGCGTCGCACTCGAGATCTTGCCCGGCAGAGACAGGAAATGAGGGACTGTCAGGGTGAAACCCGCCGTGCTCCCCGTCGGGGCGAATCCCTCTCCCGAAAGGGACCATCCTCCGGGAATCGTGTCTTTGTTGAAATCTTCGTAGAGCGTCGATCCGGCGAGGAAGTCATCGCGCCGGGCCGCCGCGTCAGCCGAACTCTTCGCTGCCGCTTTCATCGATCCCGGTTCACGGATCGCCCGACTCAGGAAGCTGCCGGGCCCCTCGCCGTCATCCGTAGCCGTGGTGATCAGATCGCACCAGCGCGCCAGGACCCCTGAGTCGAGACCCTGCGAGCCCGCCACGGCGGTGATCGCCTTTCGATCCACGAGCGGGAGGGAGCCCCCGAGTTCCCCCGGTGAGTCGCTGAAGACAATGCGATCAACAATGACATGGCCCCAACCGCCCTCGTGCTCATCGACAAGAATCAACTCGGCTGATTTGCCGTGAAATTCCCGAAGCTCCCAACTCGCCGCCGCAAGCGTGTCGACATTTTTCCCTGACGCCGTGCGGACTTTTTTGCCTCCGACGTGGAGTTCGAGCGCCGTCGTGGCATGTTTGCCGCCACCGATTCGAAAATTGAGGAACGGCTTTTCAATATCGAAGGGCTGCGAGCGCAGGCTGCCTTTTGAGGCATCGCCTCTCCCCGCAAAAGAGTTCGCAAAGTGTCGGCCTGAAATCCCGGCGATGGGTTTCTGGCCACCGATCGCGCCGGTGGCGGGAGCTTTGCCAAAGGCATCCCCGCTGAGCGTCCACTTGCCGTAGCCGCTCTCGAAATCTTCAAAAACAATCCCCGCCCACGGATCAGCAGACCCCGCAGGTTGCTTGAGCGCTTCGCGAATGAGACCGGTGGAAACGCTGAGATACTTTCCAAAGTCCACTCCCTTCGGCATGCCGAACTGCGCATCCGCCGAGGAGAGGAGGGCACGCTGCTTCGCGGCGATGTCGCGCCTGACGCCGCCCGGGTCCATCGAACGCTCGGTGCGGGCACTGCCGTGGAGATAGCCGGTGAGGGCGTAGTAGTCGGCCGTCGAGATCGCGTCGAACTTGTGGTCGTGACAGCGTGCGCACGAGACGGTGAGCCCCAGGAAAGCCTTGCTGTAAACGTCGATCTGATTGGCCATGTGGTCGGCCTCGTTCGCAAGCACATCGGTGGGCGCGTGGGTCGCCTCGCTCAGGAACCAGAAGCCGGTCGCGAGGACGGACTCGTTGAATTTTTCCTGCGCATTCACCCGCGGCTCGCGGATGAGATCCCCCGCGATGTGCTCGGTGGCGAATTGGTCGTAGGGAAGGTCGGCGTTAAAGGCCCGGATGAGATAATCGCGATACTCGTGGGCAAAGTTGATCGGGTAATCGAACTCGTGACCATAGGTCTCGGCGTAACGCACGAGATCCATCCAGTGACGCGCCCATTTTTCCCCGTAATGCGGCGAGGCGAGAAGCCGGTCGACGACGGTTTCGCGGCGATCGGGCGAGGTGTCCTCAAGAAAAAGAGCGATCTCTTCGGGAGAGGGCGGCAGTCCGGTAAGATCAAAGTAAACGCGGCGCAGCCAGGTGCGGTCGTCGGCTGATGCGGCGGGCACGAGCTTCGCCATCTCTAGACGGGCGAGGATAAAATGATCAACGGGTGAGCGGGGCCACTCTTTTGCCGCTACCCCGGGCAGGGCCGGAACCGCGAGCGGACGCCACGACCAATGTTCGCTGCGGCGCTTCTTGAGGTTGAAGACTTCGGGCGCATTTTTCTTCCCGGCGACAGGGACGGGCTCTTCCGGCCAGGGCGCGCCGGCTTTGATCCACTTGCGGAAATCCTCGACGACTTCGGAAGCGAGACGTTCCTTCGGCGGCATCTGGAGGTCTTTGTTCTCGTAGGCGATCGCCTCGACGAGCAGGCTTGCCTCCACATCACCCGCGACGACCGACGGACCGGTGTCACCACCGGTGAGGAGGTGCTGGAGGTGATCGACCTGGAGCGAGCCCTTCACCTTGTCCGCTGCAGCGCTGTGGCACGAGTAGCATTTCTCCGCGAGGACGGGCCGGATTTTCTCTTCAAAGAAAGTGAGTGCTGCCGCCGCATCCGCGAACTCGCCGCGAACGGTGCCGCCGGAGCCGAGGAAAAGTGCGAGAAGAGTGAATCTGCGGATCATGGGGAAAGGGATCACCGGTTAACAATACGAATGATCCCTCTTCCCCGTCGAATCCACAAATCATCCCGAGACAGAAACTGATACGATTTTAACCCTTTTGATCGCGATTGTGGCGGAATGAAGGTAATTAACGGATCATTTCACGCGATCTCGTATCTCATGGCACGCCCCCAACTGGAATTCATCCCGACCGGTCCCTCGCGGGCAATGATCTTCAAAATCGATCAGGACATCTGGCCTGTCTATCATTACCACCCCGAATACGACATCCTGCTCTCGCTGAAAGACCATGGCGGTGAGTATCTCTCGGGCGATCACATCGGGAGGCTCCGCCGCGGCACACTCATCATGAACGGGCCGAACATTCCCCACGCCCTGCACTCGGGTAAGCCCGACGAGAGCGACTGGGCCCGTCCCTCGCTCGCCGTGATCCAGTTTTCCCGCGAGTCACTCGGCGAGGATCTGCTACGCAAGCACGAGCTGCAGTCCGTCCGCGAGTTCCTCGACGAGGCGCGCTTCGGATTCGAGTTCGACGGGGCCACCGCCGAAGGGGCCGCCGCGCTCATCCTCGCGATGGAGCATCAGAGCAGCTTCGAGCGATTCGTGCAGCTGCTGCGTATCCTCCACCTCTTCGCCGCGTCGACGGAGAAGCGCACCCTCGCGAGCCCGGCCTACTCCCCCTCACTGAAGGAACGCGACATCACCCGCCTCGATGAGGTCCTCGGCTATCTTCGGAAAAACAAAACCGGAGCCGTCACCCTCGAGGAAGTCGCCACGGTAGCGAAGATGAGCCCGAAATCCTTCTGCCGTTTCTTCAAGGCGAACACGGGTAAGACCCTTGTCGAGTACCTGCACGAACTCCGCGTCGGTGAAGCCTCCCGTCAGTTGCTCGAGTCGGATCTCCCCGTTTCCGAGATCGCGTTGGAATGTGGCTTCAACAATCTCTCGAACTTCAACCGCCGTTTCCGCGAACTGAAAGGGATGACGCCGCGCGAATTCCGCCGACAGAATCCGATCGATCCGGCGGAGCAGGGGCGGGAGTTGCCGGCGTCGATTTTGGGGAGATAGCTGAGGGTTTCAGCCCGAGCGATCGCCGGACCGATTGTCTCCGGTCGATCCCGCAGATTCAGGGCTCCTGCGGCTCCATGAGCCGGACGATCTCATTGTCCCGATTTTCGCCGATCCGCCGGTGTGCGGGCCTCGAGGCGGAGAACCCATCCACCCTCGCGCAGTTCCAGGGTGAACTCTCCCATCATCCGGTGATCGGAAGTGAATCGGGGAATGGTTTGCTTTCTTTCAATCAGGAGCTCGTGAGGTGGCCGGGAAAAGGCGATCGGGATCGCGCTCCCGTCGTCTGCCAATTCAGCTCAATTTGCACCTTGATCCCGCGATTTCGCTGCTGGAAAACGATGCGGCGATCAACGATGAATGGTTTGCGGAGGCCTGTGCGAAGCAGTTGATCAAGTTGATCGAGA
Source organism: Akkermansiaceae bacterium UBA5020 (assembly GCA_002396885.1). GTDB lineage: Bacteria > Verrucomicrobiota > Verrucomicrobiia > Verrucomicrobiales > DEV007 > Arctic95D-9. The sequence continues at coordinate 63,144 of DGXY01000120.1, read as the reverse complement.
CTTGACGGTTTCCCTGACAAAACCATCTTTACCCAACCTCATGGAAGACCATTTCGACTCCCGCTTTCCCTCCATCGAGCACCTCCGCGCCCGGGCCGCGCGGCGTCTGCCGAAGTTCGTGCTCGAATACCTCGAGGGTGGTTGCAATTCCGAGATCAATCTGCGCCGCAACACCGACGAGATCCGCGAGGTGAGGCTCATGCCGCGCTACCTCGGCGAGTTCGGCGGGGCGGATCTGAAGACCGAACTCTTCGGCGAAACCTACGAGGCCCCCTTTGGCGTTTCCCCCATCGGCCTGCAGGGCATGGTCTGGCCCCGCGCCACCGAGATCCTCGCTGCCGCGGCGACGAAACACGGTCTCCCCTTCATCCTCAGCACCGTGGCCACCGCGAGCATCGAGACCGTCGCCGAGATCACCGGAGGCAAGGCCTGGTTCCAGCTCTATCATCCCGTCGAGGAAGATTTGCGGAACAAACTCCTCGACCGGGTCGAAGCGGCGGGCCTACCCGTGCTCGTGATCCTCGCCGACACGCCCGTCTTCGGCTACCGCCCGCGCGAGATCCGAAACGGCCTCGCCATGCCCCCGAAAATGACCCTGCGCAACGTGGCTCAGATGATGGTTCGCCCGCGCTGGTCGTTCACCCAGCTCGGTAACGGTGTGCCTGAATTCGCGACCCTGAAGCCCTACCTGCCCGGCGGACTCAACATGAAACACCTCGGCCTCTTCATGAACCGCACTTTTTCCGGACGCCTCAATCCGGCTCGGCTCGCCTCGCTCCGCGATCGTTGGAAGGGCAAGCTCGTCGTCAAGGGCCTCGTCAGCGAGGAGGATGTCGAAACCGCGCTCGGCATCGGCGTCGATGGGATCATCGTCTCCAACCACGGCGGACGCCAGCTCGACGCGGGTGAGTCGACGATCGCGCCGCTGAGCCGCCTCGCGCAGCGCTTCGGCGACCGCACCACCCTGATGCTCGACAGCGGCCTGCGCTCCGGGCCCGACATCGCCTGCGCCCTCGCGAGTGGAGCGCGCTTCGGCTTCTTCGGCCGCAGCTTCATGTATGGCGTGGCCGCGCTCGGTGAAAAGGGCGGCGATCACACCATGACGATGCTGAAGCGGCAGTTGCGGCAAGTGATGGAACAGCTCGCCTGTGAGCGGACGGGAGATTTTCAGAAGCACCGCGTGGATCGGGAGGTCCGCTGAAATCGCTATCGAATGGGCCGCCGCCTCACGCGATCAGCGATTTCATGACCTCGCCCGCCACTCCGGGAAGTCGGAAGTCGGAAGTCGGAATCTGGGGGCGTCTCACGCTCACTCCCCGCCGCCGATCGATTTCCAATCGGGTTCGGGCACTTGGACGGGTTTGCCGCAGTTCACGAAAGGGCAGGGCATCTCGGTGCCGAATTGTTCGGGCGTGGCGGAGAGCTTGCGGCGGCAATGCGGGCAGATGAATTTCAGGGTGTGCGTTGGCAGCTTGATATCTTCCGGTGTCGGCACCATGAACTCTTTGCCGCAGTCGGGACAATCGAGGATGGTATGGAACAACTCGCGGCCGGCGGAGAGGCGCGAGGAGCAGTGCGGGCATTCGAAACGGAGTGGCATAAGCAGTTGAAATAGCATCTTTTATACCGCCTTCCCGACGATTGCGCAGGGGAAAAGTTGAAGCGCGGCGGATTTGCCCTAAAGAAGGAGGGTTTTCCATGATGAGCGATTTGCAACTAGAGGTCTTCTGCGGCGGCATCTTCCAGACGAACGGGTATCTCGTCACAACTGGCGCGAAGTCGTGGGTTTTCGACGCGCCGGAGGGCATCACCGATTGGCTCGTGGAAAAGGGCGTGCGTCCCGAGGCGCTGATTCTGACGCACCAGCACCACGACCACGTCCTCGACGTCGGGAGGATCCAGTCGGCCTTCGGATGCCCGGTTTACGCGCACTCAGAGCCATCGGAGGAGCTGTCGCTCTCGAAGCGTCTCGAGCGCATGATGGGCATCCCCTGTCAGATCGATCCCTATACGGTCGATCATCTTTTCGAAGGGCTCGACTCGATCGACCTTGGCGGCCTCGTTCTCGACCTGTTTCATGTTCCGGGTCATTCGCCCGACAGCGTCTGTTTCCGACTGCGCGGCGCCCCCCTCCTCGTCGGCGGGGATGTCCTTTTCGCGGGTAGCATCGGGCGTACGGACTTTCCAAATGGCGATCACGAGCTGCTCCTCGCAGGGATCCGGGAAAAACTCTGGCCCCTGCCCGATGAGACGCAGGTGTTACCGGGGCATGGGCCGACAACGACGATCGGTCGGGAAAAGGCGACGAACCCCTATCTCGCCTGATATCCTGACGCGCGCGGTCCTTGGGGTGGAGCGAGCATCTCCGCCAGCGTCTCTCAAGGTTGGGGAACGACCCATCAGCGTCTGGATCGCGATCATCACGAGGGATCCATCGCGATATCAGACCTACTTTCCCAAGGTGGAATTGATCAAGCCATAGCGGGGATACGGTCCACGATTACGAATTCAAAAAAGGAGGCAAGCTCCCGCCTGCCCCCTTTCTGAAAACTGGTGGATCCCGGGTCGAAGATCAATCCTTCTTCTCGGCGACCTTTTTCTCGAGGACCTTGTCGATGAGGCCGTATTCGGCGGCGACGGCGGCGGGCATGTAGTTGTCGCGGTCGGAGTCGCGCTCGATCTCTTCGATCGTCCGGCCGGTGTGGAAGGCGAGGATCTTGTTGAGGCGCTTCTTCAGCGAATACATGAACTCGACGGTGCGCTCCACGTCTGAGGCGGTGCCTTGGGCGCCGCCGGAGACTTGGTGGATCATGATGTGGGCGTTCGGCAGGGCGTAGCGCTTGCCCTTGGTGCCGGCGGTGAGAAGGACGGCGCCCATGCTCGCGGCCATTCCCATGCAATAGGTGTTCACGTCGCAGGTCACGAACTGCATCGTGTCGTAGATCGC
>DGXY01000120.1:1196-60027 GCA_002396885.1 Akkermansiaceae bacterium UBA5020 | reverse complement strand
GCATCGTGTCGTAGATCGCGAGGCCGGCGGTGACGGAGCCACCGGGGCTGTTGATGTAGATGTTGATGTCCTTGTTCGGATCCTGCATCTGCAGGTAAAGCATCTGGGCGATGACGTAGTTGGCGAGCGGATCGCTGACCTGTTCACCGATGAAGATGATGCGGTCCTTCATCAGACGGGAAAGCAGGTCGAACTGGATCATCGTGTTCCCCTCCTTCTCGATCACGCTGACGTTTTTCATCGGATCGATGATGCGCTGCTGAAGGTGCGCGGGGAGGAGCGGGGAGAGTTCCTGGACGGAGTCGAGATCGGGAGAGCGCATGGAATGGACTGGTTGGATGGGAGATGGCTGAAGAGATGGGACGCGTTGCCCGGGCGGACCTTACGCGGTTTCCGCGGGGGCTTCGACTTCGTTGATGACGGCGTTTTCGCGGAGCAGGGCGATCGTCTTCGAGACGCGGATGTCGTGGCGCAGCTCGGGGAAGGCGTTGCGGTCGCGGAACTCGCGGGCCACTTTCTTGAGCGGGCGGCCCTGGCGGTAGGCGATCATGGCGACGTGGCGGGTGAGTTCGTCGTCGCTAACGGTGACGCCCTCTTTCTCCGCGATCTGGTCGAGGAGGAACATGACCTTGACGTTGTTCTTGGCCTGCTCTTCGGCGCTGCGGATGAGGTCTTCCTGGTTCTTGGAGATGTCCTCTTCGGTCATGCCCTGCTCGTAGCCGCGCGAGACCATCTGGTTCACCTGACGCTGCGTCTCGTTGAAGACGATGTGCTGGGGAACGTCGAAGGCGGCGTCTTTGGTGAGCTTGCCGAGGATCTGGTTGTCGATGATCTGGGTGCGCATGCGCTCGCGCTGCTGCTCGAACTGTCCACTGACGCGCTCCTTCAGTTGGTCGAGCGACTCGAGGCCGAGGATGGCGGCGAAGGCGTCGTTCAGCTCGGGGAGCTCGCGGGCTTTCACCTGGGTGACGGTGACTTCATAACTGACGGTCTTGCCAGCGACGACGGCGATGGGGAATTCCTCGGCGAAGGTCGCGTCAAAGGTTTTCGTTTCGCCTTTGCTCATGCCGAGGACGGATGCGGCGAGGCCCGGGATGAATTCGCGGGCTTCCTGGCCTTCTTCGGGGAGGTCGACCCAGTGGTCGCTGCCGGTGGCGAGGGGGCCGACTTCCTTCTCGACCTGATCGGCGAGGGGGGTGCCGTCGAGCGAGGCAGAGTAGTTGATCACGGCGAGATCACCGGGGCGCGCGGCTTGGTCGACATCGACGGGCTGGGCGTGCTGCTTGCGGGTGTTGTCGAGGTAGTTTTCGACCATCTCGTCGGTCACCTCCATCTTCGCCACCTCCACGGGGATGCCCTTGTATTCGGGGATCTCGACCTCAGGCTCGGTCACGACCTCGACGGCGAGCATGTAGGAGCCATCGGCTTCAAATTGTTCGCGCTCGACTTGGGCGATGCCGAGAATGGTGAGCGATTCCTTGACGCGCGCTTCGGCGTAGGCGGAGCGGGCGAGGCGGTCCTTCAGCTCGCCTTCGATGGAATCGGCAAAACGTTTTTCGATCACCGCAGAGGGGATTTTGCCCGGGCGGAAGCCGGGGACCTTGGCTTGGGTCGCGTAGGTGGAGACGATTTCCCGGCGGGTTTTCTTGACCGTATCGGCCGGAATCGCGGCGGAGAGACGGGCTTTGCACTCGGGAAGACGTTCGACAGTGATGTTCATGGGTTTCGGCAGGTCTCTCGGAAAACGATCATCCGGTCCGGGAGGGCGGGGAATTTAGAACACCCCCCGGGACTTTGCACCCGATAAATTTCCCGCCCCTTTCGGGTCAGACTTCCCCGCAAAAACGCGCCAAATCCGCCGGGAGCGGGCAACGCCACTCGTGATCCTCCCATCCCAGCGTGGCCGCGTGGAGGGCCTGCCGGTCGAGGAGGAGGCGGTCCGCGAGGTCGGGGGTCCAGCCGGTCTGGATGAAATCGAGGTAACAGCGTTCGTCGGGGCCGTAGAGCTTGTCCCCGACGATGGGATGGCCCGCGTGGGCGGCGTGGACACGGATCTGGTGCATGCGGCCGGTGAGGGGATGGCAGCGGAGCAGGGAGAATCGGTCTCCCGGGGATGTGGCCCTTTCAAAACGACGCACCACCTCAAAGCGCGTCAGCGATTCCTTGCCGTCGGGGTGCACGATCTGCTTCACCCAGATGGGCGATTCGGCGACGTCGCCTTTCCGCAGGATCGGGCCATCGACGAGGAACTCTTCCTGGCCGGGCCAGCCCCGCACGATGGCGAGGTAGGATTTGCGGAACTCCCTCCGTTCCATGGCCTTGCCGAGCATGCGGGCGGCGGCCTTGTGTTTCGCGACGAGGACGATCCCACTCGTCTCTCGATCGAGGCGGTTGATGAGGGAAAGGTGCCCGCCGCAGACCCGCTCGTAGGCGCAGAGGGCCTCGAGACCGTCGAGCAGGGTCGGCGGATTCCCCGGCACCGAGGGGTGCACCATCAAATGGGGCGGCTTGTCGACGACGAGGTAGTCCTCGGTCTCGTCGAGCACGGTGAAATCTGGAATGTAAAGGCGCAGGTCGATGATTTCAGGATAAACCGCGCACCGCCGCTTTGCCCGCGGATTTCTCGACGGGCCGCTTCGGGGCCATAATTGCTGGACGAAGCCCGCATTTGCGCTAGAAGTTTCCACCTTTTCCAACTCTCGGACCCCCTCATGTCGGCCCAGAAACAACAGACCCTCGCGGCTTCCGCCGCCCTCACCGGCACCTCCCTGCACACAGGAGCGCAGGTCACGCTCACGATGACGCCCGCCCCGGTGAACACGGGTATCAAATTTCGCCGGGTCGATCTGCCCGACAAACCCTTCATCGACGCCCACGTCTCCAAGGTGCAGACCGTCGAGCGCGCCACGACCCTCGCCGAGGGTTCCGTGAAGGTCCACACCGTCGAGCACGTCATTTCAGCCCTCGTTGGCATGGGGGTGGACAACGCCATCATCGAGATGGATGCGAACGAGCCGCCGATCGGTGATGGTTCGGCGCGTCCCTTCGTCGATTGCATCAAGAAAGCCGGCATCGTCGAGCAGGAGGCAAACCGCCGTGTCTTCGAGATCCGCGAACCCATTCACCTCGAAACCAAGGGGGGATCGATCCTCACGATCGTCCCCGACAAGGGCTTCCGTGTCTCCTGCACCCAAGTGGGGCCGAACGGGCGCATGACCCAATACTTTTCCACCGAGATCACTCCCGAGACCTATGAGAAGGAGATTGCCCACGCGCGGACCTTCGTGTTCTACGAAGACGTCCAGCCCCTCCTCGAGAAAGGACTCATCAAGGGCGGCAGCCTCGAGAACGCTGTCGTCGTGAAGGGCGATTCGGTGATGAGCAAGGAGGCGATGCGATACCCCGAGGAATTCGCCCGTCACAAGATCCTCGACATCATCGGCGATCTCATGCTCAGCGGGAAGCGCATCATGGGCCACGTCATCGCCGTGAAGCCCGGTCACGGACCGAACACGCAGATGGCCGAAAAGCTCGCGAAGACCTTCTCCCAGACCCTCGCGGCCGTGCCCTCCGTCACCATTCCCACGGGAGAGAGCGTGATGAGCAACCTCGAGGTGCAGAAGCTTCTCCCGCACCGCTATCCCTTCCTCATGGTCGATCGCATCATCGGCTTCGAGAGCGAATTCAAATGCACCGGCGTGAAGCAGGTGACGATCAACGAGCCCTATTTCCAAGGCCATTTCCCCGGGCACCCCGTCATGCCCGGCGTCCTCCAGGTCGAGGCGATGGCCCAGGTCGCGAGCATTTCCCTGCTACGCCAGCCCGATAACCAGGGCAAAATCGGCTATTTCATGAGCGCGGACAACGTGAAGTTCCGCAAGCCCGTCTTCCCTGGCGATACCCTCATCATCGAGTCCGAACTCACGAAAGTTCGCGGCAATATCGGTGTCGCGAAATGCCGTTGCACGGTCAACGGTGAGACGACCTCCGAAGGCGAACTGAAGTTCGCGCTGATGGATTGATCGGATATGGCAAATGACATTCATCCCACGGCGGTCATCGATCCGGGCGCGGAGCTCGGGGACGGCATCGTCATCGGACCCTACTGCGTGATCGGTGCGGGCGTGAAGCTGGGGGACGGGTGCCGGCTGCAGAATCACGTCACTCTCGCCGGACCGAGCGAGATCGGGCCGAGCAACGAGTTTTATCCCTACGCCTCGATCGGGCAGCGGAGCCAGGATCTCAAGTATGCCGGCGAACCGACCTATCTGAAAGTGGGCGAGGGGAATACCTTCCGCGAGTTCTGCACCGTGAACCGCGGCACCGCGCCGGAGTCCTACACCATCGTCGGCAGCCACGGCAATTTCCTCGCCTACACCCACATCGCGCACGATTGCGTCGTGGGGGATCATGTCATCTTCTCAAACAACGGGACCCTCGCGGGTCACGTCACGGTGGGCGACTATGTCATCGTGGGCGGACTCACCGCCATCCACCAGTTCTGCCGCATCGGAGCGCATGCCATGACCGGCGGATGTTCGAAGATCGTTCAGGACATCCCTCCCTACATGATCGCCGACGGCAATCCCGCCAAAGTCCGCGCGATCAACTCCGTCGGTCTCAGCCGCCGCGGCTTTGCCGAGGAGACCGTTGCCGCGATCAAGAAGGCCCATCGCGTCCTCTACCGTGAGCAGCGGAACTACCGGGAATCCCTCGAAATCCTCCGCGCCTGGCCCGATCGTTGTCCCGAGATCGATCTGCTCATCGATTTCGTCGCGGCCTCGGAGCGCGGGATCAGCTGATTTGCGTTCTTGGCCGGGCCCCCGAGTCGGATGGCGAGCGTAATTGATTCCATGCCCGAACTCGCCGAAGTCGAATACTACCGCAAGCAGTGGGAGCCCGGAGTTGGCGGAGAAGTCGTCCGGGTTCTAACCCATCCGGCCGCGCGCATCTATCGCGACATCCCCGCCGCAGCGGTCGAGAGCGGGCTCGCGGGACGGACCTTCCTTGCGAGTCACGCCCATGGAAAGCAGATGCTTTTTTCCTTCTCCGGCGGCGCCTGGCTCGGACTGCATCTCGGGATGTCGGGAGAACTCCGCACTGCTCCCGGTGGTCATGCCCCGGCGAAACACGAGCACCTCGTGCTGGATCTCGGGGATCAATCGCTCGTCTTCAGCGACTACCGCATGTTCGGCTGTCTCGGTCTTGATCTCGTCGACGACAACGAGCCGCCCGCGTGGTGGCGCGAATTGCCGCCGCAACCGCTCGATCCCCGCTTCACCAAAAAGCGCGTGAAGGAATTCGTGTGGCGTTTTCCCAGGACGCCACTCAAGACCCTGCTCCTCGATCAGCGGGGTTTCCCCGGGATCGGCAACTGGATGGCTGATGAGATCTGCTGGCAGTTGCGCATCCCGCCGCAGACGCTTTCGGGTTCACTCGATGAGGCGAGGCTCGACGACGTCTGGAAAGAAACCCGCCGCGTTTCCCGCGAGGCGATGCGCGTCATCGGCACTGACTGGGGTGATCTCGCCGACGCTTGGTTGATGAATCACCGCTGGCGCGACGGCGGGATCTGCCCGCGCCGCGGCTGCCGCACCGGCCTGGTGCGCGAAGATCTGCGCGGCCGCACGACCTGCTGGTGTCCGAAGTGCCAGGGGTAGGGGTCGGAAGTCGGAGGTCGGAGCCACGGCGCTGAAAACTGAATCGAGCGCTAGCGAGATAGACAACCGAAGGTTGCCCGTAGGGTCGCGAAGCGATCAAAACTCCAACCTTCAAACTCACTTCAGCGTGCCCAAGAACGCTTTGATGTCTTCCAACTCCTGCGGCTTCAGGATGAGGGCCATCGGCGGCATCGGCGAGACGGGGGTGGCGGTGTAGTTTTCCGCGAGGACCGCGTTCGGTTCGAGGAGGCTCTGGGTGATGTAGGCGGCGTCCTTGCGGGCGGCGATCCCGTCGAGGGCCGGACCGACCGGACTGCCCTTGCCGCCGAGCATGTGGCAGTTCACGCAACCGGCCACGGGATGTTTCCAGAAGATCTCCTCGCCTCGCTTCGGATCGCCCGTGATGAGTTCTTCCTTTTCGTCGGCCGGGATCAGTTCACAGAGGCTGACGTCGTCGAAGAAACTGTCGCCCCAGGCGACGTGGAGCAGGTTGATGCTCGCCTTGGGCCGGTCCTTGCTGTTGAAGGTCGTCTCCACCTTCACCCAGCCGGACTGTCTCGTCACCTTCTCGGTCTCGGCCCGGCCGATGTGATCGTTCAGGCTGACCTTGCTCGGGTTCTTGAAGCCGTGGGCCTTGACCCAGGCGCTCATCTTGTATTCGGTATTCGGCTTCAACTCGACATCGGAAAAGAAGCTCGTGTCGGCGGGCGCGCGGGTGATGCAGCGGAAGGCGTTCTTGCCACTCTTGACCATGTCCTTGCCGCTCACGATGGCCCACTCGGCGCTCTCGTTGCCTTTCTTCTTGGGTTCGCCGCCGTAGTCGCGCCGTTTCCAACCGACGGGGAATCCATCTGGACCCACTTCCTCCATCCCGGGATTGGGAAGAAGGTTCGGTCCCTCGGTGTAGAGGGCCGCGTCATGAACGTTCGAAAGCAGCTTGATTGCCTCGGTGAGCCATTCATCCTTGCGGGTCGCCTCGTCCATCGCGAGCCGCTTCACGAGCGTCTGGACCTCGGGAGTCGTGGGGAATTCACCGAGTTTGACGAAAGCGGCGAGACGGGTGTTGAGATCGGGGTCGGTCACGACACCCGAGCCGAAGAAGAGCTTCGAGGCGACCGCGTCGGATCCGAGCGCGCGGATCGCATTGCGGCGCAACTTCGCGTCCTTCGCGAGCAGCGCGGCCTGGTGGACGGGCTCGTCGAGCTGGCCGAGACCGTGCAGTGTCCAAAGCGCGTGGATCGCCGCGATCTTGCCGTCGTTGGCCAGGACGAGTTTCACAAGCTCCGGCGCGGCCTCGCTCTTTTTCCCTTCGACGAGAAGCCGCTGCGCGGTGAGACGCCAGTGCTGGGTGCCCGACCCTAACGTTGCCACTAAAGCGGCGGCGTCGGCACCGGTGAGGCTCTTCACCTTCGGTTCGGTCGCCTGGTCCCAGACGATCCGGTAGATGCGGCCGCGGGAGTGGTCGCGCAGGGGATTCTCGTGGGCGCCGCCGACGCCGGTCTTGGCGTCGTAGCCGCCTCGATCGACGTTCGGCGTGGGATTGTGCTGGATGATGAAATTTTGCCAGTCCGCGATCCACACCGCGCCATCGGGACCCACCTCGGCATAGACGGGCGAGGTCCACTCGTCGGTGCTCGCGAGCAGGTTCATCGCATCGTGGGCGGTGTAGCCGGCACCATCGGGACGGACGTCCATGAGCGAGACCAGTTTCATCGTCGGCTCGGTGACCATGGCCATGCCCTGGAGTCGTTCGGGGAGATTGTCGGAGTAGATGAAGGCCGAGCCCGCCGCCGCAGTGTAGCCGCCCATCACATCGACCTGCCGATAATTCGGGGTGATGGCGTGGGCGAGATCGACGCGGTTGATCTTCTTCGCGGTCTGCACGCGCATCCCTTCGGGGACGACCGTCTGGGGAATGCCACCGAAGAAGATGGGAGCGCCGTTGGCGGTGCCGCCGAAATTGTCGCCGGCCTCGTTCTGGCTCTGCGCCCAGGTGTTGTTCGTGAACTGGTGGAGGAACTCGATCGCCGAGCCGTCGGGCTTGAATCGGTAGGTGCCCATCTTGAACTCGTGCCGCTTTCCGCCGACCTCGCCGGCGAAGCCCGAATAGCCGACCGAGCCATGGAGCCAGTTGTCGTAGCCGTAGTGGAGGTTGCTGGCCTGGGCGTGGGTGTCGCCGATGCCCCATCCGGTCATAACTTCTTCCTTCACGTCCGCGACGTCGTCGCCATTGGTATCCTTGAGAAAAAAGAAGCGCGGCGGCTGCGAAACGATGAGGCCACCTTGGCTGAAGACAAGACCCGTGGGGATGTTGAGCCCCTCAGCGAAGACCGTGAACTTGTCGGCCTTGCCATCGCCATCGGTGTCTTCACAGATGCGGATGCGGTCGCCGCCGACGCCGTTCTCGGCGACTTCGTGCGGGTAGTCGGAGGTCTCGGCGAGCCAGCAGCGTCCGCGCTCGTCCCAGGCCATCGCGATCGGTTTGCCGATGTCGGGGTCGCTGGCGAAAAGTTCGAGTTTCAAGTCAGCCGGCACCTGGGTGCGCTCCATCGAGCCTTTCGGCGAAAAGGGCTTCTGGAAGGTGAGCGGTTCGGGGCGCTTCTCGTAGTTGGCGACATTGGGATCCTTGACCCGCTCCTCGCGTTCTTGTTGTGTCAGGAAAGACGCGTAGGTGGCCCGGCGCTCGTCGCCGATGCTCCAGAGAATGCCGCGCTTGAGGAGCTGGTGAAATTCCGGCAGGCTCCAGACGCGTTCGTCATGACCGGAGGCGGTGTAGAAGACGCGGCCTTTTCCCTGCGTGCGGATCCAGGTCCAGGGTTCGGGTTCGGTGATGTTGTCGTCTTTCGCGACCTCGCGCACTTGGAGGACGGTGCGGTCCTGCACATTGTGGTTTTTGTGCACGTAGGTCTCGTCCCAGGCCTCGAAACCGGGCACATCCTTGATCGCCTCGTGATCGGGCGCGATCGTCTTCGGACGGAAGACCGCGGTCTTGTGATGGGCGAAACGGCCGCCGACGACCTGGTCGAATTCGGGGATGTTCTGGAAACACCAGCTCGCGCAGTGAACTGGCACGAAACCGCGGCCGCCCTCGATGAAGGATTTCAGATTTTCCCAGTGGGTGGGTTCGATCTTCGCGTGGTTTGCGTAGAGAAGGACGGCGTCGTAGTTCGCGAGAAACTCCTTGTCTCCAAAGGCGGCCTCGGGCGTCGTGACGTAGTCGAACCAGATCGCATCGCGACCGAGCGCCTCCATCAGCATGGGCGCGTAGACTCCCGAGGGATGGTGATCGGCTTCATGACCGACGAAGAGGACGCGGATGGGGCCGGAGCGGTCCCCGGCGTTCAGGTCTACACCGGAGAGGAGGAACAGGGACAGGGCGAGGGAGAGGAGGGTCGTTCTCATGAAACGGGGGTGTTTCGATAACATTCCAAAATCGTTGCGCCCGTCAGGGGCGACTTGAGGACATGCGCCAATTCTTATGACGATTCGGCCATGACTTGATCGCGGGGAGTTCCGTTTTACTTCTCGAGTCCGGTTTCGAGAACGAACCATGAAACCGGGAGTTCCTTCAACGCTTCGCGCATCTTGTCCAGTTCCGGCGCCGCTCCGTGCACTTCGAGACGCACGAGTTCGGCGATGCCGAGGGCCTTTTCGAGGAGGTCGCCGACGTTCTGTAAATGGGCAAGGGCACCTTCGCCGCCGACGTAGGCTTCGCGGCAGAAAACGATCCCATCGCAGACGGTGAAGTCATAAAAGAGCACCGCTTCCTCGCTGCGCGTGCGCTCGACGAAGGCGGGCATTCCGGCGATGAATTCGGCGAGTTTGCCCTCGTGTGGTTCGAAATAGGGATGGATGCTGACGGTGGTGTGGGGTGACATGGGAACTGTGATAAAGGGTCCCGCCGGAAAAATCGAGACTAAAGTCGGTGCTGGCGGCGGTGATGAAAGCGGAGTGAGGTTCACGCCTGTCCGCCGATCCGGCACGCGGTGCTGATGACCGCCATTCCGGGTAGCAAGCGCGGCAGCAAAGCCTCGAGTCGGCCGATCTCGCCGGTTGTCTCGATGTGGATCAGGCACGGCGCTTCCGGATCAACCGCGGGCAGCAGGGAGGCGACCCGTTTCGCCACGGCCGGTCCCGTATCGACTACGACGGAACCTTCCGGCAAACGCCGCTCGATCACCGGTCGCAAGAACGGATAATGCGTGCACCCTAACACAAATACATCCGCGCCCGCCTCGAGGAGGGGCGAGAGGGCTTCATCGACGGCCGCTTCGGCCTGTGGTCCATCGAGGATGCCGGCCTCGACGAGTTCGACAAAGCGCGGACAGGGCCGCGTGATGACCCGGACTCCGCTCGCGTGGGTGTTGACGAGCTGGTGAAATTTCTCCCCCGCGAGGGAGGCTTCGGTGGCGAGCACGCCGATGACGCCCGTGCGGGTGCGCTCTGCGGCCGGTTTCACGCCCGGCTCCATCCCGACGACGGGCAGGGGATATTCGGCCCGTAGGGCCCCGACCGCCTGGATCGTGGCGGAGTTGCAGGCGATCACGAGGATCTCGGCGCCGTGGCCGAGGAGATAGTCGGCGATTTCGAAGACCCGCTGCTGGATCACTTCGGGGCTCTTCGTGCCGTAGGGACACCAAGCCGAATCGCCGACGTAGTGCAGCGAGACAGAGGGCAGGAGCCGGTGGATCTCACGCAAGACCGAAAGACCACCGACACCGGAATCGAGCAGGCCGATTTTCACGGGATCACGGTCACTTTTTCCCAGGCCAACGAAACTCGACCTTCTCGGAGGCAGGCTGGGTGAGGTCGGCTTTTGAAGGCAGGGCGACTTGCTCCATCTTGTCCTTCGGATCGAGGTTTTCGTTGAGCTGCGCTTCGGTGACGGGTTGAGAAGCGACTCCGCTGTCGGGCACCTCGACCTTCGCAGTCCAGAGGATCGCGTTGAGGACGAGCCTGCGGAAATCATCGATCGCCCAGTTGCGGTGCCAGTGGCCGCCGGTGAAACCGATGCCGCGTCCGCCGTCCGGACGCTCGACCGCCCACATCATCGTCTGGCGTTTGCCGAGGCCCTTTTCGCCGTCGGGAGTCCAGTGGATGTAGCGGTTGATCTTCTCCCGCGTGGGCACGCTGGTGACAATGTCCTCGGCCGTCTTCGGGTCGGCGAAGCGCATGTTGTAATACCACTCGTCGTTCGCGCTGAAGCCGGGCACGCCGCGGCTGATGGGGTGACCTTCCTTGATCTCGACCCCGGCGGTCCAGTGGGGATTGGTGGAGTAACCGCTCTCATAGTGCCCTCCGATCCATTTCTTGAAACGCTCGCCCTGTTCGCCCTTGGGCACCTCGACGGCGTAGTGCATGCACATGATCCCGACGCCCTTCGCCAGCATCGCTTCGATCTTCGCCTCGTTGCCGTTGGCGGGATGGCTCGCGTTGCCGTCGGAGTAGATCACGATGGCCTTGGCTCCTTCGAAGACCGTTTCATCCGTTGGCCAACCGTTGTGGACGACCTTCACCTCGATGGGCAGGCCGCTTTGCTCGTTAAGGGCGCGGGCGAGGAGGATGGCTCCCGCGTTGAACTCATGTTGCCCGGAAGGGTGGCTCTTTTTGCCGGCGATGAAGACGATCTTCGTTTTCTCGACGGCCGCGAAGGCTTTTTCCCCGCACGAGGTGAGCGAGAAGACCGCAGCCGCCACGCCGATCGCGGCGACGACGGCGATGGCCGCGGGATTGGTGAGGAGACGGATGAGGCGGGTTTTCAGGGATTTCATGATCGAAGGCTAACTGATACGGTATTCCTCGGAAAAGGGGAAGAGGGATTCCTCCCTCCCATACGCGGGGGCCCTCCCCAAAATTTCAAGAAATCCGCAATCGTCGTTCAGACCGGTGCCGCCTGCACCTCTTCCGAAGGGATGGAAAAGGTGCCGTGGCTGTCGGTTGAAGATTTGTCGCAGGCGCCCCGGTATTCCGTCGCACGAGGCACGGAGTGGGTTTCAAGCTGGTGTGAAAAACGCTACGAAGTGACAAATCCGACACGCGTTGTCGCTGTTGCCACACGATGAATCCGTTGCGACTTGGCGCCGGTTGCGCTAAGAACCCCTTCTTTCCGCCGTGGACTTACCCGCCCTCGATTCCCCGCTCTACCTGATCGATGCGATCGGCCCGTTTTTTCCGGGTTATGAGCGTTTCCGCATCAACTGGTCAAAGCTGCCGTGGATGCGGTTCCAGGAGATGGAAGCGGAGGAATTGCGCGAGGCTTTCCTCAAGGTGCGCGAGGACATGAGAACCTTCTGCCGCAGTGTCTCCACGATCGGCTACAACGGGGTCACCCTCGACGACGTGCCGCACCTCGCGCGACACCACTATCTCGAGGAAGCGGTCGCCGGGCGCGTCGAGATCTATCGCGAGGAGTTCCGGGAACTCTTCCGCATCATTCACGAAGAGGGGCTCCAGGTCTACCTGACGATGGACATCCTCACACTGACTCCGACGATCGAAAAACAACTCGGTCGAAACGAGAAGAGGCAGCGCGAATTTCTCTCGGGTCTTCTCGACCGTTTTTTCACCGACTTTCCCGAAGTAGCGGGCGTCGTCTTGCGCATTGGTGAAAGCGACGGGCTTGATGTGAAGGAGGACTTCCGGAGCCGGCTCGTCCTCAAGAGCCCGGCGATGGTGAACCGCTGCCTCAAAACGATCCTGCCCGTCTTCGAGCAACATCGGCGGCGCTGCATCTTCCGCACCTGGACGGTCGGGGCCCACGAGGTCGGGGATCTCATCTGGCACCACGCCACCTTGGAAAAAACGACCGAGGGAATCACCAGTCCGGCCCTCGTCCTCTCGATGAAATATGGGGAATCGGATTTCTTCCGCTACCTTTCGCTGAACCGGAATTTCTTCGTCACCGCCCTTCCGAAAATCGTCGAGCTCCAGAGCCGTCGGGAATATGAAGGCTGCGGCGAATACCCCAGCTTTGTTGGCGGCGATTACGAACAGATCGCGATCGAACTCCGCGATGCTCCGAACGTGATCGGCATCTCGGTGTGGTGCCAGACCGGCGGATGGACCCCGTTCCGCCGCCTTGCCTTCCTCGGGACGGGCTCGATCTGGACGGAGATCAATACCTTTGTCACCCTCCGGCTCTTCAAGCATGGCGAGCTGGTCGAGGAGGCGGTCTCGCACCTGCCCCTCGTCGAGAACAAGGCGGCCCTGCTCGAGCTGATGCGTCTCTCGGAGGAAGTCGTGATCCAACTCCTCTATCTGCCCGACTTCGCACGGCAGCGGTTCTATTTCCGTCGCGTCCGCATTCCCCCGCTCCTTGGCGTCTATTGGCATCACATCTTTGTCGCCCAATCGATCAAGCGCATGCTCGGGCACCTCGTCGAGGACGGCGAAGCGGCGATCCGGGCGGGGCACGCGGCCATGGCGAAGATCAAGCGCATGCGTAGCCTCGCGCTCCAGTGCGGCCTGCCCGAGGAGGACATCGAATACATGGAATACACTTTCGGGCTCATCGCCTTGGCGCGGGAGTATTTTTTCCGTCCCGACGACGAGGAACTCCGGAAGCGTCTCGAAAAAGCGAAGAAGCAATACAAGAAACGCTACCCGCGCGGGAGCCGTTTCCGCTACTCGGTGAAGTATGATTTCAAGCCCTTCAAGTTGGGGAGCCGTTCGATCCGGCTCTTTCTCAAATACCTCGTCCGGCAGACGCCCGACTACCGGTTCATCGACAAGATCATCGGTCTGCGGCTCCTCTCGATCGCCTATTTGGTGTTGAAGCGTTCGCGCCCGAAAATCGTGCCGAAGATCGCGCGGAAGAGCGCGATGGGGCTCGATGCGATCTTCAAGTGAGGACAGTCGGGCCGCTCACTCTTCGCCGATCGTCTGCCTCAACTTGGCGAGACCGCGGCGGATGCGGGCCTTCACCGTGCCGAGCGGTTCGCCAAGTTGGTCGGCGATCTGCTGTTGGGTGAGACCCTCGAAGTAGACTTTTTCGATCGCCTCGCGCTGGTTTTCGGTGAGTTCCATCACGGCCGAGCGCACCGCCTCGCAGGTGTCGCGCCGGCTCGCGGCCTCGGGGCCGGTGACCGACGAGGTGCTCCTAGGGACGAAGTCGATGGCCTGCGTGTAGGCGTCCTTGAGACGGGCTTGGCGTTTGCGGGCGCGAAGACGGTCAATGGCGCGGTTTCGCGCCGTGGAGGCCAGCCAGGTGATGGGGCGGCCACGGCCCGGGTGATACTGGTCGGCTTTGTGCCAAAGCGAATTCAAAACCTCTTGGAGGATTTCCTCGGTGTCGGCCGGATCCCCGAGGAGGCGATGGATCGCCGCATAGAGAAGCCCGGCATAGCGATGGTGCAGCCGTCGGAAAGCCTCTTGATCTCCCGCCGCGATTCCCGCAAGCATCGCGCCATCGGCCACATCATCGTAAGCACGCTCTGGATCCGAAACGGGGTTTGGTATCATAATGAGAGAATCTTATTTTGGTATTCATTGATCGACAAATGAAATCGAAATTAGAGTTACTTATCATTTTGATGGACCCATAAGGCCAGATTGCGACAAGACCCGGTCTTCCGGTCCTCATCGTGTCGGATTGCGGCGTTTGCGCGGGGGGTGGCCTTGTGGTAGGATCGAAGTGGCGGCCTGCGCCGTATTCCTTACCAGACGACTTCATGCAAGAAAACGAACCGAATCAAAACGACCGCCGCGGCGGAGGCGAAAACGGGTTCAACTGGAAGGGGTTGATCCTTCTGTCCGTCGCCATGGGCCTGTTCGGTCTCGCGATCTGGTCGAAAGGGCTTTCCAGTTCCTCGAAGGCGATCACCTACGCCGAGTTCAAGAAGCTGGTGCAGGACGGCAAAATCCATGTGGATGCGGCCGCCCAGCCGCCCAAGCTCCTCCGTCTGGTTCAGCGTGACGGCAGCGTGAAGCAGTATGTCACCGGCTGGTATGAAGCCGAGGTTGCCGATCAGAAGGGCGGTTCAAAATACCGCGAGTTCTCCGTGCCGATCATCCTTGACTACGTGGGTGACGAAATGAAGGCGCTCCTTAAGGAGAAGAACCTCGAGATCTCCGATCTGCCGACCGATTCGGACGGGCTCGGGATGATGATGATGTCTTTTTACCTTCCGATCTTTTTCCTCCTCATCCTCCTCTATTTCCTCTTCCGCCACCAGATCAAGGCGGCGGGCAAGGGCGCGATGAGCTTTGGCAAGAGCAAGGCCAAGCTCATGACGATGGACAAGGCCAAGGTGACCTTCAAGGACGTCGCCGGGGTCGAGGAAGCGAAGGAAGAGGTGTGGGAGATCGTCGAATACCTCCGCGATCCCAAAAAATTCCAGCGCCTTGGTGGTCGCATTCCCAAGGGCGTGCTCATGGTCGGATCGCCGGGTACTGGCAAGACCCTCCTCGCCCGCGCCATCGCCGGTGAGGCGGACGTGCCTTTCTTTTCCATCAGCGGATCGGACTTTGTCGAAATGTTTGTCGGCGTCGGTGCTTCGCGGGTTCGTGACATGTTCGAGCAAGGCAAGAAGAACGCGCCCTGCCTCATCTTCATCGACGAGATCGACGCTGTTGGTCGTCACCGCGGCCATGGCCTCGGGGGTGGACACGACGAACGCGAGCAGACGCTCAACGCCCTCCTCGTCGAGATGGACGGCTTCGATACCCAGGAAGGCGTCATCATCATCGCGGCGACGAACCGTCCCGATGTGCTCGACCCGGCCTTGCTTCGCCCCGGTCGTTTCGACCGCGAAATCACCGTCGGCCTCCCTGATGTGAACGGCCGCGAGGAGATCCTCAAGGTCCACGCGAAGAAGGTGAAACTCGCCGAAGGCGTCGATCTGGGAGTCATTGCTCGCGGAACTCCCGGATACTCGGGCGCCGAACTTGCCAACGTCATCAACGAGGCCGCCCTCCTCGCGGCCCGCAAAGGCCTGAAGGCCATCACCCTCGCCGAACTCGAGGAAGCCCGCGATAAAGTGCGCTGGGGCAAGGAGCGCCGGAGCCTCGCGATCTCGGAGAAAGACAAGGAAAAGACCGCCTACCACGAGGCCGGTCACGCCATTCTTCTTGTCCTCCTCGAGAACACGGATCCCTTGCACAAGGTCACGATCATCCCCCGCGGTCCTTCGCTGGGATCGACGATGTGGCTCCCGATTGCCGACAAATACACCCAGCGGAAGAGCGAGCTGCTCGACCAACTCGTCGTCATCATGGGTGGTCGCGTCGCTGAAGAGGTGGTCTTCGGCGATGTCGCGAGCGGAGCGAGTGGCGACATCAAGCAGGCCACCGCGATCGCCCGCAAGATGGTCTGCGAATGGGGCATGAGCGAGGAACTCGGCATGGTCGAATATGGCGACCATCAGGAGCACGTTTTCCTCGGTCGCGACATGGGGTCGCCGCGCAACTACAGCGAGTCCACCGCCCAGAAGATCGATGCCGAGGTCAAGCGCCTCATCGACACGGCCTATGCCAAGGCGACCGAACTGATCGTCTCCCACCGTGACAAGCTCGACGTGATCGCGAAGGGACTCCTCGAGTACGAGACCCTCGATGCGAAACACATCCACGAAATCATGGAGCACGGCGGGATCCAGAATCCGCCGTCTTCGCCCATGCCGCCCGACCTTCCGAGCGATGCCCCGAAAAAGCGTCCCGTCGAGAAGGAGAAGGAGAGCGAGGGTGATTTCCCGGGTTTGCCGGCGCCGGCCTAGGGATCTGCAACGAGGGACGGCCATGGATTGCAGCTGATCGCGCCTTGTTCGCGCGATTGCATTCCTTCAGGTCCTCGGGAATTTTGCGGAGGCGGTTCCGATCTCTTCCGCGCTCATGAATTTTTCTTCCCTCCACGGTTGTTCCGGCTTTCGCCGACTCACGCTCCCTCGTCGTGATGCGTTGCGCGTCGGTTTTTGCGGAGCGCTCGGGCTGAGCCTTGCCGATCTCCTCAAGTTCGAGGCCCGTGCCACGGTCGAGCCCGGCTTTTTCAAGGAAGGTCCTGCCAAGAGTGTCATCCACCTGAACCTGCCTGGCGGTATGGCGCAGCAGGAGTCCTGGGATCCGAAGCCGGAGGCACCGTCCGAATACCGCGGGGCTTACGGGGTCGCGAAGACGAAGACGGGCGAGATCTTCAGCGAGAACTTCAAACGCCTCGCAGGAGTGGCGGACAAACTCACAGTGGTGCGCTCCGTCGTGGGCAAGATTCCCGATCACCAGCAGGCGACCTACCATCTCTTCACCGGCTACACGCCGACGACGGTGATCGACTACCCGCAGATGGGCAGCGTCGTCTCCCACCTCTTGGGTTCGCGGAAGGAAATGCCGCCCTACGTTGCGGTGCCGTCGATGCGGGGATTCGAGGGCGGCACGGGATTTCTCAGCAGCAAATACGGCCCCTTCCAATTGAACGCCGATCCGGGCGCGAAGGGGGAGTTCAAAGTGCGCGACTTCAGCATCCCCGAGGGCGTCTCGATGGAGGAGTTTGAGCGGCGGCAGTCGGCACGGGAGGTGGTGGAGAAGCAGCTCCGAAAGCTCGAGACCGACACCGACAAGTTGAACACGATGGACGATTTCTACCGCAGCGCTTATTCGCTGCTGACCTCGGACGAAGCGCGGCGCGCCTTTTCCTTGGACGGTGAAACAGATGCGACACGGGAGCTCTACGGGCGCGGCTACACGCTGAAGCAGAACGCTCCCGCCGCGATCGGCGAGCGGCTTCTCCTCTCGAGGCGTCTCGTCGAGGCCGGGGTGCGTTTCGTGAGCGTGAATTATGGCGCGTGGGATTCGCATGTCGACATCAAGGGCACCTGCGACGAGCACATGCCGGCCCTTGATCATGCGCTGACCGGACTGATCACCGATCTCGACGAGCGCGGCATGCTCGACAGCACTCTCGTCATGGTGACGACGGAATTTGGCCGCACCCCGAAGGTGAATCAGAGCAACGGACGCGATCACTGGGCGCGGGTTTATTCGATGCTCCTCGCCGGAGGCGGCATCACCCGCGGCCAGATCTACGGTGCCTCGGACGCGACCTCTTCCGAGCCCGCCCGCGACGCGGTGATGCTCGAGGACTTCCTCGCCACGGTCTACCACCAGCTCGGGATCGATTCGAACGCCGAGCTGCCCGCCTTCGGCGGCACACGGCCGATCGAAATTGTGAACGGTGGCAAGGTGGTGAAGGGAATCCTCTCTTGACCGGTATGAGAGGATTCGTTTTGGTTGCTTTGTCAGGGTGTTTCCCGGCGCTGATTGTTGCCGGTCCGATGGTGCACCACATCGAGTATGTGAATCCCCGCGCCGGCCAGCAGGGAACGACGGTCGAGGTGACGCTCGAGGGCGCCTTCATCAGGGAGCCGCGCGAGATTCTTTTCTACCGTCCCGGCATCCGCTGCGTGGAACTCGCCGCATTGCCTTCCCTGCCGCAGCCGCGAGGGGGCATTCATGGAGGGTTTATAGAGGACAG
This sequence comes from Akkermansiaceae bacterium UBA5020, assembly GCA_002396885.1. GTDB lineage: Bacteria > Verrucomicrobiota > Verrucomicrobiia > Verrucomicrobiales > DEV007 > Arctic95D-9. Next base: position 41,907 of record DGXY01000120.1, on the reverse strand, counting down.
CGTGAAGGCGAAATTCCAGATCGACGGCGACGCCCCCCTCGGTCTGCATCCTTTCAAGCTCCGCACCGCCACCGAACTCACGACTCTGACGACTTTCGCGGTGACACGTTTTCCCATCGTGAATGAGAGTGGCGAAGGCCAGGTCGTGCCGATGAATTCCGCCGTGCTCGGTCGCATGGACACCAACCAGGTCGCGGATGTCGACGTCTACTGCGTTGTGGGGAAGAAAGGCGGGCAGCTCTCCGTGGAGATCGATTCGGTGTGGCTCACGGAGAAATTCTACGCGGGCTCCGAGTTCGATCTCATGGTCCGCATCCTCGATCCGTCCGGCAGCGAGTTGGCGCGCAATGACGACAGCGCCCTGAAGTTGCAGGATCCGGTTGCGAGTGTCCTGCTGCCCGTCGATGGCGAATACCGGGTCGAGGTGAAGCAGCGGGTTTTTCAATCTGGGGGCAACTGTTATTACCTCGCCCACATCGGTTCGAATCCCCGTCCGCTCGCCGTCTATCCGGCCGGCGGAAAAGCGGGCGAGACCTTGAACGCGACCTTCCTTGGTGATCCTGCAGGCGAGAAAGCAATCGATCTGCCGTTGCCGCAGGAAGCGGGGGATTTTGCGTATTTTGACACGATGCCCTCGCCTCTCCCGATGCGGATCAGCGAGTTTCCCAACGTGCTTGAGGAGTCTGGGGTGGAAGAAACTCCTGTTCCTGCTTTGCCCGCCGCGCTCAACGGACGCATCGGCGAGCCGGGCGACTCGGACTGTTTTCGTGTCAGCGCGAAAGCGGGAGAGCGCTGGCGGGTCCGCGTCTTTGCCCGCTCGCTGGGGACGCCGCTGGACCCGAGCCTGACCATTCGAAAAGTGGACGCCGTTGCTCCCGGGACTTCCGCTGATGACGCAAACCTCATCGACCGCGATCTCTGGGCGATGTCGCGGCAGATCCAGCGCAAGGAATTGATGGATCCCGCCGTCGTGTGGGAACCGAAGGAGGACGGCGACTACTTGATCGAAATCACCGACATGCGCGGGCTCGGCGAGGCGACCTCCGTTTACCGTATCGAAGTCGAACCGGCGCGGGACGAGATCCATACCTTTATCCAGGCCCGTGTCATCGACATGGTTGAATGTCCTCGCCTCACCAGCATTGCCGTGCCGCAGGGCGGACGCTGGACGGTGAACGTGAATATCTCCGACGCCCCGGGGAGTCGCTACAAAGGCGAGCTCGATCTCGTCGCCCGCGGTCTCCCCGAAGGCGTGCGCATGATCGCCCCGCGGGTGAAAGCAGGGCAACGCCAAGTGCCGGTGCAGTTCGTGGCGGAGGCGGATACGAAACCGATGACCGCGCTGATTTCGATCACCTGTGTCGCGGTCGATGGCACGACGCTGGTGAGCCGGTCCCAGCAGTCGTTTCCTTTTCTCGGACATTCGGGTGGTCACGCCTGGCATAGCTTTGTCGTCGATCAGTATGCCTTCGCCGTGACCGAGCCCGCTCCCTACCGGGTCGATGTGGAGCCGCCGTCGATCCCGCTCTCGCAGAACGGCGAGCTCTCCCTGCCGGTGAAGATCACCCGGCAGCCGGGCTTTGATGAAGCGATCGAGTTCCAGTTCGACTGGGTCCCCGGAGGTGTCGAAGGCGAGCCCACCGTGACCATTCCCGCCGGACAAAACGAGGGAGTCCTGAGGCTCAGCGCGACAGGGTCCGCCGCGCCGGACACCTATCGTCTCGCCCTCACCGCCTCGACCACGGGAGGCTCCTATTATCTCGGTGCCGGACGGATTCGGGCTTCGAGCGATTTCATTGACATCACCGTGGCCCAGCCTTACGTCGAGTTGAAGGCCGATCCGGCTTCGCTACGACGCGGCGAGACCTCCCGCGTCATCTGGAAAGTGGATCACAAGAAACCTTTCGAAGGGGAGGCGGCGACCACGCTCCTCGGCCTGCCCAAAGGGGTTAGCGTGACGAAGGCCCCGGTGCTGAAGGCGGGCGATCAGGAGTTGGTCTTCGAAATCTCTGCCACCGCCGAGGCCCTCCTCGGCCAATACAAGGAACTCGGCTGCGAGATTGTCGTCAACGAAGGCGGCCAAGCGATCCGCCAGCGCACTGGCAAAGGGATCCTGCGGGTGGATCCGGCCATCGCCACCACTGTCCCGAAACAGGCATCCCCATGAAGCGGCTACGTTATCTTTTCCTCTGCGTTTCCCTCTTCGGACAAGCCGCCGCTGAGGAAGCCCCGAGCTTTCGTCGCGACGTCATGCCGGTCCTGTTCCGGGCGGGATGCAATGCCGGAACGTGTCACGGTTCGGCCCGCGGGAAGGACGGCTTCATGCTTTCGCTCTTTGGCTATGATGCCAAGGGCGACTACTACCGGCTCACGCAGGAAATGGTTGGGCGTCGCGTCAATGTGGCGGCACCCGAGGAAAGTCTCCTTCTCCTGAAAGCGATCGGCAAGGTGCCGCACACAGGAGGCGAGTTGTTCACGAAGGACACTCCCTACTACAAGACGCTCCTGGGTTGGATCGAGGCCGGAGCGCCGGACGACGCCGACTCGGTGCCGCAACCCGTCGGGATCACCCTGACCCCGGACCGGATTGTTTTCGAGGGAGGCAACGGCACGGAGAGGACCGTCGTCACCGCTCGCTATTCGGACGGCACGACCCGCGACGTCACGAATCTGGCGCTCTTCCTCACCAACAACCCCGCGACGGCGAAGATCGATGAGAACGGTGTCGTCTCGGCGACGGGAAGGGGAGACACCTACGTCTTCGCCCGGTTCAACCGCTTCACGATCGGTTCGGAGGTGATCGTCCTGCCCGAGGACAAGGACTACACCTGGACGAATCCGAAAGCGCACAACTACATCGACGAAATCATCCACGACCGGCTCGAGAAGCTCCGCCTCCTGCCCTCGGACCTGTGCGATGACGAGACCTTTGTCCGCCGCCTCCACCTCGATCTCACCGGTGGCCTGCCGTCCGTCGACGAGGTGCGGGCTTTCCTTGCCGATACCTCCCCTGACAAACGCACCCTCCTCATCGACCGGTTGCTCAAGAGCGACGGCTTCACCGATCTCTGGACGACGCTGTGGGCGGAGATGCTGCGGGTCAAAGGCGGAGGTTACGCCCCGAGCGCGACCGATGTGAAGGCGGCCGACGTCTACTACGATTGGATCCGCGAACAGATCGCGGCGAACCGACCGCTCAATGCCTTCGTCGCCGATCAGATCACCGGCACGGGGAGCAATCTCACGAGCGGTCCGGCGAATCTTTACACGATGCTGGTGCACGATGTGAAGGTGACGCCGAAGAACCTCGCCGCCGATTTTTCGCAGCTCTTCACCGGCGTCCGCATCCAGTGCGCCGAGTGCCATAACCATCCCTTCGACCGATGGACGATGGATGACTACTACGGCTGGGTCAGTTTCTTCACCGGCATCCAGCGCAAGCTCGGAGTCGAGCCGCGCGAGTTCTATGTCTTCAACGACCGTTCCGCCGTTCCCGCCAAACACCTCGTCGACGAGCGGCCCGTTCCGGCGACCGTGCTCGGCGGCGAATCGAGCGTGCCGGCCGGCGAAGATCCGAGAAAAGCGCTCGCGGCGTGGCTGACTTCGCCGGAAAACGAGCTGTTCTCCCGTAACCTCGCCAACCGGATCTGGGCGCATTTCATGGGCCGCGGCATCGTCGAGCCCGTCGACGACATGCGGGTGAGCAATCCGCCGACCAACGGCCCGCTTCTCGACGCTCTTGCGAAGAATCTAGCCGAAGGCGGCTTCGATCTGCGTGCCTTTGTCAGGGACATCTGCGCCTCGCGCACCTACCAGCTCTCCGCGCGGCCGAACGCGACCAACGCCGACGACACCCGCCAGTTTTCGCGTTCCCAACTGCGCCGTCTCCGCGCCGATGTCCTTCTCGATGCGGTGGTGAAGGCGACCGATGGCGAGCGCGGTTTCAGCTATTTCCCGAAAGGCACAAAGGCCGTCCAGCATTACCCGCGGACGCCCGGTGACACGACCCGGCCGATGACGGGCGATGCCTTCTTCGACACCTTCGGCCGCGCTGGTCGGGCCAGCGTCTGCGCCTGCGATACGAAGGCCGAACCCACCCTCTCCCAGGCCCTCAATCTCATCGCCGGGGACACCGTGCAGAGCCAGATCGGAAAGGGAGCCGTCATCGACAAGCTCCTCAAGGCGAACGCCGAACCCGAAGCCATCATCGGAGAGCTCTACCTCCGCGCCCTCAGCCGGTCGCCTCAGCCCGATGAGATGTCGGCGATGCTGGGACTCGTAGGCAACGACACGAAGGATCGGAAGGCCTATCAGGACATCTTCTGGGGGCTGCTCAATTCCACGGAGTTCCTTTTCAACCATTGATCATGCGCCGTGCGTTTCTCGTTCTCTTTCTCGTGACATCGGCCGCCGCCGCCGATGAGGTCATCACCTTCGACGAGCACATCAAGCCGATCTTCCGGGAGCATTGTCAGAAATGCCACGGCGAGGACGAGCAGAAGGCCGATCTGAATCTCGCCACTTTCGCCGATGTCCTCAAAGGCGGGAGCGGGGGCGAAGCCGTGGTCGCCGGACGCGCCAGCACGAGCCTGCTCTTCGAGTCGATCACGGCCGAGGACGAGGCCGAACGCATGCCGCCGAAAAAGCCGCCGCTGCCCGAGGACCAGATCGAGAAAATCCGCCAATGGATCGAGGGCGGGCTGCGTGAGACGAGCGCGAGCCAGTCGATGGTGGCGGCGCGGGACACGAGTTTCCAGCCGGCCAATCCGCTCCAGTTTGATGGACCACCTCCCATGCCTGAGGGGTTCCCCGACTTCACGCCGCCTGCCGTGAAAAGGCCGCTGCCTGTCGTCGCGATGGCGACGAGCCCGCGGGCGCCGCTCGTCGCGGTGGCGGGGCACGAGCAGGTCGCCCTGCTCGATGCGAATCGTCAAAAGCCGCTCGGATCCCTGCCCTTTCCCGAAGGACAGCCCAACGTGATCCGCTTCAGCCTCGACGGCCGCGTCCTCATGGTCGCCGGAGGCAAGCCGGTCCAATCTGGCAGCGTGGTGCTTTTCGACGTGAAAACCGGCAAGCGCCTCACGACGATCGGGGATGAAACCGATGCCGTCATCGCCGCGGATCTCAGTCCCGATCAGCAGCTCGTCGCCCTCGGAGGCTCTGGCAAGGCGATCAAAGTCTACGGTACTGCCGACGGGAAGCTGCGCTACAAGCTCGAGAAACACACCGACTGGATCACTAGTCTCGCCTTCAGCCCTGATGGCAAACGGCTCGCCAGTGCGGATCGTGCCGGTGGTATCCATCTCTGGGATACGGCGGGCGGCGGGATTCTTCTCTCGCTCTCCGAGCACAAGGCTGCGGTGCGTGCTCTCGCGTGGCGCGCCGATGGGAGGCTCCTCGCGAGCGGCGGAGAGGACGGACTCCTCATCTGGTGGGACGCGAACGATGGCTGGCCCGTCGTGAACAAACCCAACGCCCATCCGCCGGTGCGGCCCGAGGGACAATACGGCAAACTCCCCAACGGAGTCCTCGCCCTCGCCTTTGGTCCCCAGGGCCAATTGCTTAGCGCGGGGCGCGACCGACAAGTCCGCCTTTGGAAAGCCGATGGCGGTGCGGTGAAGAATTTCCCCACCGAATCCGCGCTGCCTCTGCAGACCGGCATCACGTCCGACGGCAAGACCCTCGTCGCCGGCGATGACGCCGGAGGGATTCGATGGTGGGCATGGGAGGGGTGAGCGCGATCAGCTCTCCGCCGCTTCCAGTGCGAGGAGCCTGACACATTCCTCAAGAAGCCATTCGGGTTTCATGAAGGGTTCGTAGCTGATCTCCTGCCAGCGGATGCGGCCGCCGCGGTCGATGAGGTAGGTGCCGTGCAGCGCCATCTCCTCGAAGTCATCATGGGCGCGGAAGGCCTTGAAGGCGGCGAGGGTGGCATCGGAATAGAGCGGGAAGGGGAAGGGTGCGTTTTTCTCCCCGTCGCTGGCGAGGGTTTCCTTGAGTCCTTCGGGCGTGTCGGTGCTGATCGCGACGAGATCGATCCCGGCTTCGTCGAATCGCTTCGCCACCGGAGCGAAGGCGTTGAGCTGTTCCATGCAGTGCGAGCAGCCCTTCCCGAGGAAGAAGATCGCGACGCGGGGACGGCCACCGGCCGAAAAGAGGGGTTCGCTCTTGTTTTCGACGTTGGTCAGGGTCACGGCGGGCGCGGCGGGCGGCGTCCAGCGGAAAGGGCCGAGCGTGTCGAGATCGGGACGTTCCCCGAGGTCCTTCGGTGTCGCGGGCGCGAGACGCCAGTCGTCGGGAAAGCCGAACTCCTTCGCGATGGGAACGAGCGGTTGGAAGATCGCGAGATCGGCGTCGGCGCTGTGCGCCACGGTGCGCAGCTGGGCGAAGGCGGTCTTTGCCTTCTCTTTCTCCTTGTCGCCGTTCGCATGAAGGATGCGGACCTGGGCGACGAGCGGCAGCACCTCGTTCTTGCCTGATGAAACCGCCTCGCCCGCGAGTTTGATCGCTTCTTCTCCCTTGCCGGCGCGCTGCCAGAGCAGGGCGTGACGCCACTTCGCGAGATTCTTCAATTTGGGCAGCAACTCGAGCGCCTTCGCCGTATCAGGCGGACTTGCGGTGAGGGCGGCGTAGACGCGGAGCTCGTTGACGGGATTCTCGAGATCCGTGATCGACTTCTCGAAGTTCTTCGCGGCGGCCTTCTTCGCTTCTTCGATCGCCTTGGCGTCCTTCTTGGCCTCGGTCGCCTTCTTCTCAGCGTCGGTCACGGCCTTGTCCTTTTCGGACTGTTTGGCGGCGAGGCCTTTCTCGAGTTCGGCGAGGTGCTTCGAGGCTCCCTCGCGGTCGCCGCTCTCGTATTTGGCGAGGGCGACATAGCGATGGTAATCCGTTTCGGTGATCGACTCTCCGTCCGGATGGAGCGGTGCCGTTTTGTCCTTCTCGTCGCCGGAGAGGGCGATGATCTGTTTCCAGTCCTCGTAGCAGACCAGCGTGTCGCGCAAGCGCTGCCTCCCGTATTGCCAGCTGCCGCCCGAGGGATCGAAGACCTCCTTCTTGTCGACCGTTTTGAACTTCGCGAGACGGGGCAGGGAAATCATGTTGCGTGCCAGTTCCACGGCGCGGTGATGCTGGCCGAGGGAATCGAGATTGCGGATGAGCCACTCGTTGTTGTGGGCGAAATTGTGGATCTGGTCGGGCACGATCCGATAGCGGATGAGGTGGGCGTGATCGACCCGGGCCGAGGCCTCCTGCTGCCAGGCGGCGTCGGCGTAGCGTTGCAGCTTCGAATAGGTGTGGCCGGGCATGTGCCACATGTGGGCGATGCCGGGGGCGGCGGGGCCGCACTTCGCCGCCGCTTTCAGGGCGAGCGCGGGATTCTCGCCGTCCCAGAGATGGATCAGAAAGTGGTTCGCGGGATGATTCGGGTGTTTTGTCAGGATCTTCTCGGCGAGCAGGTTCATCGCGTAGTGGCTCGAGATGGGCAGCTCCTTTCCGCTGTTGTAAAAGACTTGGTGGAGGAGGAAGGCCTCGGCCTCGACCTCACCGGGGTGTTTCTCAAGGATCTTCTCGAGCGAACGCACGTAGTCGCGGAGACGTTTTTTGGCGTCCGCCTTGGGATCCTTGAAGTAGGCGGCGAGTCCGTCGATCCAGAGTTTCTCACGATCGGAGGCCTGGGATTTCCGCCCGACCGCCTCGTCGATGAACTTCTTCCCGCGGGTGTCGTTCTTGAAGTTCGCCATCGCCATGCCCCAGTAGAACATCGCCGCCTCGGGATCGAGTTTCGCGGCCTCGCGGAAGCTGCGCTCGGCCTCGAAAAACCAGTAACCGTGGAGCTGCCCGACGCCCTGGGCGAAGAATCGGCGAGCTTCCTCCGATTTTGTTGTCACCTCGAGATGGACTTCGCCTGTGCCGGGGATGAGCACGGCGGCCTGGCGCGGGCCCTCGTTGAAGACTTCGCCGTGGTAGGAGTGACCGGCGGCGGGGGCGTCGGTTTTTTCGGTCGCTTCCTGCCCGACAAGGGGCAGGGAGAGACCGACGCTGAGCAGAAGAAGACGGCGTTTCATGCGGCTCAGAGCGGCTTGATGAAGACGTTGCGGAACTGGACGAGGCTCGAGGCCGGCGACCAGGTGCCGTCGGGCTTTTTGCCTCCATGGTGTTGAAGGGCGATGCGGCCTTTCTCCGGGACTTCAGGAAGAAGGGCGTTTTCGAGAATGGTATGCCCGTTGAGAACGACGGTGAGCCGGTCGCCCTTCATCGTGATGACGAAGCGATTCCACTCGCCCACGTTTTTGTCGGCCTTGCGGTTCGGGGTGACACCGGCGCGGATCTCCTGCGGCAGTTTTTCGTTGTTGCGGATGCCGTAGACCTCTCCCGAGCCGATCGGCCAGCACCAGATGTTGAGCTGGTATTTCGACATCCCGCGCAGGTAGATCCCCGAATCGGCGTTCGGCATCGGGTGGGTGAGGTTTTTTCCATCGGGTCCCTTCACCGTGCTGCCGTCGGGGAGGACGTAGGGCACGTCGTAAAATCCGGTGGTCTCCTTGAGGCGCCAGTCGATCCGCAGCTCGAAGTCGCCGAACTCCTCCTCGCTCCAGAGGTTCTTGTCTCCTTTCGCTTCCGATTGCGCGTCGTAGTCGATGACACCGTCGAGGACCTTCCAATGTCCATTGTCGCCCTCGGGGAGCGTCCATCCGGCGAGATCTTGGCCATTGAAGAGGGACCTGAATCCCTCTGGCGCCGGATCGGGCGAAGCGTGGACGACGCCGGTCAAGGTTGCGAGGAGGATGAGAAGGCGGGGGAATTTCATACGGGGAATGTATCAGGTGCGGGAAGGGCGGACGAACCTTTTCGATGCCCGGCGAGGCGGGATCGTGCGATGGCGGAGGGGCGGTCGGGGAGACGCGGTCTTTCTATCTCATCGGCAATTCCCTCACCCAGGACACGGTGCCATCGGGACTCGACGGTGACGTGCCATGGCATGTCGATTGCGGCAAGAGCCTGCCATCCATCTACGGAAATCCCGGACCGGATCTTTCGCCAAACCCGCGCACAGGATCTGCTCGCGCGGGTCGCCGCCGACATTGAGGCAAAAACAGCGCCCTTTTCCCGGATCGAGGATCTCTACCGCGACGATATCCACCTCAACGTCCTTACCAGCCGCTACCTGATGCACAACGCGATGCGTCATGCTCTGGGGCAGTCGCGCTCCATGGCCGGATTTGAGGGTATCCCTGCATCGGTCAAGATTTACCTCGGCGGGGTCCTCGACACCCTGCCGGAGCCGGAGACGGTTCCGTGACCATGGCGCGTTGCGGGAGGGGCGCTTTTCCCGATTCCCGCTTGCAGAAAGGCGGAAACTCGGGCAAGGGCAAGAGATGAACGATCCGGATACGGAAACCGACCCAGTCGCGAACCTCGCGGAAGTGGAAATCAAGGATGCCCAGGTGATTTTCTCCTCGGTATGGAAGGGGCTCGTCGAGGGATTCGGACTCGAGAACCTGCGCTTTCCGAAGGAGATCATTCTCCTTGGCGGCGCGCCCGGATCGGGTAAGGGAACGAACACTGGCTTCATCATGAAGGCGCGCGGGTTCACCTGTCCTCCCATCGTCGTGAGCGCCCTACTTGACAGCCCGGAGGCCCGCGCCCTCAAGGACAAGGGCATGCTCGTGGGCGACCGCGAGGTCATGGGCATTCTCCTCCGCAAGATGCTCGAGCCGGAGTTCCGCGACGGGGCCATTCTCGACGGATTCCCCCGCACGAAGGTGCAGGTCGAGTGCATGAAGCTGCTCGTGAAAAAGATCGGGGCGCTCCACCGCAAGTATGCCGAAACGCCGCTTGCGGCCCATTTCCGTCGGCCCACGATTCATGTCATGGTCCTCTTCGTCGATGAAAAAACGAGCGTGGACCGCCAGCTCTTCCGCGGCCGCCAGATCGCGCAGCACAACGAGGAAGTCGAGGCGGCCGGCGTCGGCGAATTGCAGGAACTGCGTCCCACCGACCTCGATGTCGACGCGGCGAAACACCGTTACCGGATTTTCAAGGAAAGCACCTGGGACGCCCTGCAGTCGTTGCGCGAGGTCTTCTTCTATCACCTCGTGAACGCCCAAGGGAAGGTCTCGGAGGTCGAGCAGAACATTCTCAAGGAACTGCAGTATCAGAGCTCGCTCGAACTCGAGCCCGCCACCTTCGAGATGGTGCGCGACATTCCGCTCGCCCACGAGATCGTCGTGCACGCCCGCCAAGAACTGGTGCGCCGTCTCGACGGCTATGCCCGCGAGCAACGCGAGTTGTTCGGCCGGGTCGTCTCGCTCATCCAGACGAAATTCATCCCCATCATCGAGCGCCATGCGATCTCAGGGCGGGCCGTGATCAACAACGAGGACGAAGTCCTCGGGGATCCCCTCGCGCTCGGGATGCTGATCGACATCTTTTCGGACCGCGGTTATCACGCGGTCGTCGACAAGCAACTCACGAAGATTCCGGAGCGGGTCAATGTCCACACCGGCGAGATCGAATTTCGACCCAACACCACCTATCGGATTCGGATCTATTTCGAAGGTTCCGAGATCCGGCAGGGCGGCCGCTGAAGCAACGGCTCACTCGATCTGGATCTCGATCGCTTCGGTCTTGGTGAACTTGGTGCGATCCTCGCGCCCGCGATTGAGGGAGAACCAGTAGCTTTCCCAAGGCTCGATGTCGGCGCGTCCGGCACCGCCGCTGAGGAAGATCTTGCCGCTGGTGGTGCGGGCATGGAATTTGCGCGGACCGAACGACGGACCTTGCACGACGACATCGCGGATCCCTCCGGGCATGGCGCGGATCAGTTCGTTGTATTTGCGCGTGTTGTAACCCATGTCAAAGCCACCGACGGCCCAGCCCTTGATGAAGCGCTCCCGCTCGGCACGGGGCAGGTTGAAGATGACCTCGTTCGCCTTCACGGCCTCGCGGACCTGATCGAGCTTGAGCCCCTCGGGAGGGTAGTCGAAGCCGTAATACATGTCCTTGTTCTCGACGGCGAGGGCGGGGACGCGGAAACCGATCCATGAGGAATCGTTGTTGTTCTCGTGGACATCGGCCACATAGGTCGCGTTCATGCCTTTGCGGCCGAGGTAAAGATGGACGCGGAACTTGTATTCATCCTCTAGCACCATTTTCCAGATGATTTCCTTCCCGTCGAAACTCGGCGGCTCCTCGACCCGAAGGAATTTGCGCGGTCGCCAGCGGAAGCGCGGATCGGGGTGCTCGGGAACTTCCTTCCAGGCGTGGTAGAAGAAGGAGATGGGATTCTGGATGTATTTGCCCTCGGCGTTCTTCAGGAAGATCTCGACGCGGGCTTCGGGACCGTAGAAAACGGCGTCATACTCCGGCTCGGAGAGGCGGTGGATCTCGGTCCATTCCTTGGCTGGCTTGAAGCCGTAGAAAGGGTCCCCCGTGATCGTTTCGCGGGGGGTGGCGAGCTTCACGTTGATGTTTGCGAGGGCGGCGACGTCATCCTGACGCTTCTGCGGCATCAGCGAAGTCACCTCCGTCTCCTCGGAGCCGCGCAGGAGCGAGACGAGCGAGGGCATCTGACGACCGAGGGTCTTGTTCGCGATCTTCTTCGTCATCACGTCGAGGAATTCGGTGCTCTGCTCGGCGGGCTGGACATAGGTGCGGATTTTGCGACGACCGAGCTTTTGCCCGATCTCGGCTGCGATGTCTTCGTCGACGAAGTCCTCGAAGTCGGAGAAGATGTAGAGAGCGTCGATCTTTTCCTCCATGAGGAATTCAGTCGCGACGATGAGACTGCTGCCGTCCCAGCCTTTTCCGGTGGTGATGAATTGGTTGGGGCGGGTCTTGAAGGTCTCGATGAGCCGGTCGACGTAACGCTGGGGCGCCTTGCGGGGAAGGTCATGCCAGAGGAACCAGTAAGGAGTGTGGGTCTTGTAGACCGGATCGTAGGGAACGACTTCCTCGGGGATGATGAGGCGGGCTTCACCCTCGCGGTTGTCCTGGGAAAGCAACATGTTGCGAACGTAAACCACGGGCGAGTCCTTGAAGTTCTTGTCGACTTCGCGGACCACGGCGGGGAGGAATTCGGCCATCGAGCCGGAGACGTCGAGGATCACGCCGAGGACTTCGCCCTCCATTTCCATGGTCTGGCCGAACATCATTTTGGACGTCGTTGCCGTGGTCATGCCCAAGCTCATCGAGGGGTTGAACTGCATTCCCATCTCCATGGCCACGTCGGCAACGGGGACATCGACGCTGGATACGGAGAAGGACGAGGTGGCGCTGACCGAGATGATGTCGGCGACGGAGGAGTTCACCGCCGTCGTCGGCTCGAGGGTCGGTTTGTCCATCTTCACGTTCTCGATGACCTCCTGCTGCTCTTGGGTCGCTGAGGAGGCGACAATCTGCGGTGGGACGCGGGGTGGGTCCTGCGTCACGACGAGGGTGAGGCCGAGGAAAATGGCGACATGGATCAGAACCGTGATGGTGACGGAGTTGAACTTGTCCCGGCGCCTCGTCGTGGCTCGCTGACGGTTCACCGCCTCTTCGGCTTCTTTCAGAGCCTCCATCTCATGGCTCGAAAAGGAGACCTTGGGAAGGGAGATCGGGGTGGCCGTTTCGGCGTCGCCGCTTTTGCGAAGCAGCGGAACGGCTTCCTGGACGCTGGCTCCGCGGGCCGCATCGACCGCGGTGTCTTCTTCCAGATCATCGGCGGTGAGGGTGACCGGAACCTGTGGGGCGAGCTGGGTGAGTTCCTTGCGGTAGGCTTTGGCGGGTTCGAAATCCGGATCGATCTCCAGTGCCGTGGCCACGAGTGAACCGGCCTGTTCGATGGCGCCGACGGCGGCATAGGTTTTCGCGGCGGCGAGCCAGGGTGCGGCCTCGTGCGGGATCGCTTCCCCTTGGTTGACGACCTCCACGGCCTCTTCATGCTTGCCTTCGGCGACCAGTGCCTGGACCAGGGAAAGGCGCCGTTCCCAATTGCCGGGTTCGGTGGAAAGCGCTTGGGTGAGTTCCGGGATGCTCATGAAAATGAAGGGTCTGAAAGGATCGAGTGGTGGAGTATTTCCAAATCCGTTGGCCTTGACCAGTTCAAATTGTGACAAAGGGATGCTCGATTTCCCGCGCACATGGGCCGGGAGGGTCTCAGTCGCACGAATTGCCTGCGAATTCTGCGGAAACTCTCGACTTTTCAGAAAAAAGGAGAGGCGAGCCGAAGGGGGGAATTGAACCCCCGACCCACGCATTACGAATGCGTTGCTCTACCCCTGAGCTACTCCGGCGCGATCCCCGACACGAGTGCGGGGCAGGAAACCTAGCCGAGAGTGATCCGCTGTCAATGGCGGCAATGGACTGGCAGAGGAAGCGGTTCCGGACTAGTTTCCGGAAGGAACGATGTTTTCGTCACGTTCCTGCGGGAGGGGACAAGACCTTTTGAACCCGATATGACATCCACCGACCGGGAGCAATTCATCGAGCAGGTCCGCGAGCATCACGCGGGCCTCCGTGGGTTCGTGCGTTCCCTCGGGGTCGATCCGCTATGGGTCGATGATGTGGCGCAGGAGGCCTTCATCGTGGCCTACAACCGCCTTGAGGAATTCGACCGCTCGCGCGATTTCGGCGCTTGGCTGCGCGGCATCGCGCGCAATCTCGTGATCAACGAGCGGCGCAAGGACGCGCGCCGCAAACGCATTCTCTCGGACAACCTCACCGAGGTCCTCATTGCCTCCTCCTCGGCGAACGACGACGAACCGGAGGAAATGGGTGACTATGCCCTCGCCCGGCTCAACGCGCTGAAAGAATGCGTCCGCGGGCTGCCCGAAAAGAGCCTGCGCCTTCTCAAGAGCCGCTACGAGGAGGAACATTCGGCCCAGGACATCGCCGAAGAGTTTTCGATGAACCCACCCGCCGTCCGCAAGGCGCTCGAACGGCTCCGCATCGCCCTCCGGGAATGCATGGAGGAGCGCATCGCCCTTTCCCCCGCCCTCTGAACACCGCGCATGAAACCGAACTCCCACGACGACGATCTGCTGCGTCGCTTCCTCCACGGGGAAGCGGACGAGGCGCTCGTTTCGGAGTTGGGCAAACATCTCAAGTCCGACCCGGCGCTCGCGTCTGAATGTGCCCGCGAACTGGGATTTTCCGAGATGATCCGGCAGGCCCTTTCAGGGGTGGATCCGGTCGAGGCCGGGCGTGCCCTCGCCGGAGCGATGGAGAGCGTTGATCTGCCGGTCGAGGAAATGCTCAACCGGGTCCGCGAGGGATCGGCCTCCTCCTTTGAGTGTGATCAGGTGGTGAAGCATCTTTGGGATTCTCCCGGCTTGGTGCGGGATCTCCGACGTCGTCTTGCGGAAGAGGAATGGATGCACGAGGCGATCTCTCGCTCCAAGAGCGAGCAGGCCTTCATCGAGTCGCTCGAGACCCGGATGTGGGCCGAGACGAGGCAGGATCACTTTGTCGAGGATTTCACGAAACGATTCGAGCGCGAGTTGGCGGCGGTGCCCGACGGTGTCGAATCGGAAAAAGTCGTGCCCTTCACTGGCGGTTGGGGGGGCACGCTGCTGCGTTTGGCGGCGGCGGCGGCGGCCGTGGCGGTCGGTGCTTTCGTGTTGGCGCAGGTGGTGGCTGGACGCTTCGGTTCCACCCTGACGATGGCTTCGGTCGTAAAGTCGACACCGGATGCGATCTGGATCGAAGGTGCCTCGCCCCGGGACGACGGCACTTTGCAGGCAGGGCTCTATGAGTTGAAAAGCGGGGTCGTGTCGATGCGGCTCACGGGAGGGGGCGAACTCACGGTAGAGGGCCCTGCTTGTTTCGAGGTGGGCGCAGACGCCTCGACTGAGGTGCATGCTGGGATCGCCCTGGCACGAGCGGCCGCGGGAGATGAGGGCATTTCCCTGCGGTCGCGTGGGCTGCACGTCTCCGAACCGGCTCGTCTGATCGGGATCGATGCGCGGAATGAGGAAGCCACCGAAGCCATCGTTTTCAACGGAGACGGCGGCATCTGTCTCGATGGCAGCGGGAAATGCCGCGATCTTTCCGAATTCGAGGCAGTGAAGGCCGATCACCTCAGCGATCGCCTTGTCGACGTTCCCTACAATCCGCGTGCCTTCTCAAAAGCATGGGCCATGGTCGCCGGAGTGGAGAACAATCTCGGGCCGGTGACGATCGAGCTTCCCGGTTCCGTCATATCGGCAGCCGGGGGAGTCGAGGGGGAGGTGCAGGTGTTTGTTGAGAACGAGTCGTTCCGTCCCGACGGCGGGGTTGAAGTGGATCAGGTCGCGGTCGGTGCCTTTGCCATAGCGGAACCGAATCCCGGGGAGGCTCTCGAGGCGAGCGGCGAACTCCGCAGCTATCTCGTCCAGCTCACACCCACGGAGAAGGAGGGCGCCGAGGAGGAGGTTGAGACGTCCCTGACTTTTGACCATCCGGTCGTCGGGGTGATTTTCTCCTCGGACCGGCTCGACAGCTCCGATGCCGCGGTGGGATCGGCTCTCGAGGAGGCCGGTCGGCGCGGCTTGGACTCAGGAGAGGACGAGATCCTCCTGAGCGAAGACCGCCGCACCCTGAATCTCCGCTTTCGCGGAGGTGGAGATCATGCCGAGCAGGTGCGGGTGCTCGTGGCGCTGAATTGATCGGTGCGGGCGACCTTCAAACCCGGATTTGTGGGGAAAGAATGATTTCGATCGCTTCCGCCGCAGCGGTGAATCCGAAAGTGCCGGTCACGGGAGTGGCCGAGCCGAAGCCGCTCTCGCAATTGAGACGGAGATGACTGCCCGGTTCGGGATCTTCGCGGACGCTTCCATCCGACCAAGGATAGCACGCATTTTCGACGCTGAAGACGGCGCGGACTCCGAAGGGTTTTTGAACCGATTCGTGCGGGTAGCCGTGGTCGCGACGCAGCTCCTTGCGGACGAGTCGGAGAAGCCGGTCATGGGTTGCGAAGGCGAGGTCGTCGGTGCGCACGGCGGCGGGATTGCGCTTGCCGCCGGCTCCACCCGAGACGATCAAAGGGAGGTGGCGGTCGCGGCAGGAGGCGACGAGAAGGGCTTTCAACGTCGCGTTGTCAATCCCATCGATGACGACGTCGTATCCGGCGTCCAGCAAGCTCGCGGCATTAGAGGCGGTAAAGAACGAGGGCACTTCGATAACTTCGACCTCGGAATGGATGAGCCTGAGTCTCTCCGCGAGGACGGTGATTTTCAAGCGGCCGAAGGTCCCGGTGAGGGCGGGGAGCTGGCGATTGCTGTTCGTCACGCAGATCTCGTCGGGATCGATGAGGGTGATGCGGCCGACGCCGCTTCGAGCAAGCGCCTCGGCCGTCCACGAGCCGACCCCGCCCGTGCCGATGATCGCGACATGGGCGCGGCGGAGCCGTTCGAGAGCGTCGGCCCCGTAGAGACGGCCCAGACCGGAAAAGCGGTCGAGAAAGTCGTTGGAAAGTTCTTGGTGCAAGCGGCGCACCTTGCTTTGGAGGCGGGCGCGTTGCAAGTTGTGGGATGAGAAAGTTCCCCCGATGAAGTGGCAGATTCTCGCCATTGGCAAACCTTCCCTCGCCTATGCGAAGGCCGGGGTGGAGGAATACCGCAAGCGCCTCGGGCGTTACGCGACCGTCGATCTCCTCCACGACTGGAAGGATGCCGGCCCGGAAAAAAACAGCGATACCCTCCTTGCTGCAAGCGAAGGGGCGGTGCGGATCGCTCTCGACGAGCGGGGCGAGTCGTGGACGACGGCGACGCTTGTCGAGCGCCTGCGGGATTGGCAGATGAGCGGCGTGAAACGCGTCGCCCTGCTCATCGGCGGGGCCGACGGGCACAGTCCGGTCCTCCGCGAGAAGGCCGACCACGTCGTGGCGATGAGCGGCTTCACCTTGCAGCACGAACTCGCCCTTGTCGTGTTGCTCGAGCAGATCTACCGCGTCCATACCGTCCTAAAGGGAGAGCCATACCACCGGTAGGGGGGTGTTTGGCGCGACTCGCGCAAACGTCGATTGTTGAACTCGGGGATTGGCTCCCGTCGCGTCATGTGGTAGCATCCGAACTGATATGATTGGACCAGATGACTTCGGAGACCGGAGGTCGGCGAACCACACGCCCACCATCGCTCTCAGCATTGCGGCGGTGTTGCTCCTTATCGTTGGAGCAATGAGCTATCGGGAATCCGTGCGATCGAGTTATGAAAAGGAATTCGCCGAGAAGGAGTCGAGACTGATGCAGCGTCAAGGGCTTGTGCCGGTTGCTGCCGCCGTGCCCGGCGCTCCTGTCGCGGCGACGCCTGCTCCCGCCGCCGCCGGCACGATTCTCTACGACGCCCAAGGAAATCCCGTCTATCTAACGGGAGTCCCTCCGACCGTCGCACCTGCTGTCGCTCCGGTTCCGACGGCAAATGATGCTGCTCGGCAGGTCGAAAGCACCTTGCCTGCGCCGGAGGACCCGGATATCGCCCGGTTCCAGCAGTCGCTCGACCAGGCTCGTCAGCAGGGCCAGAGCACCGACCAACGATTCAACCAGATCGCTGGTGCCGACACCTCCTCCGCCCCCTCGACTCCTGCTCCAGATGGGGCAGTCGGCAGTGCCGAGATCACGGCAGAGCTACCGGCTTTTCTTCGAGAGGCGGTGAACAATCCCCCTGGGGGTAATCCCGAAATGGATGCCCGGCTTGACCGTATGAGGTCTCAGATCACGGCGGCCGCTTCGCTTGCGAAAGTCACGAGCTACGACAAGGACTGGGGGATTGTCACCTTCAATGCGGGTGCCGCCCAAGGGGTGAAGAAAGATCAGCGATTCGCGGTCCGTCGTGGTTCCGAGGTGCTGGGATGGGTTAAGGTCGATCAGGTCGAGGAGGATCAAGCGATCGCCGTCCTGGTGACCAAGAATCGTGAGAGCGACACGGCGTTGAAGCCGGACGTTGGCGATGATCTCATCGACTTCGAGCTCTTCTGAAGTTTTTCCCCGTAGTCCCCGGTAGCGATACCATGGGGTGGGTCTCGTTTTTCAAGGAACGAGGGCTGAGCTTGTCAGGGCCGAGAGCTGCTCCCGGAGGGTGTTCAACCCATAGGGCTTCTGGAGGAATCCAATCCGTGGAATGCCGCCGAGTCCATGGTCCTGAGGCAGGTCACCATGGCCGCTGGTGAGGAGGATGGCGAGGTCTGGATGGCAGTGATGCAATTCGCGGGCGAGATCCCAGCCCGACACTCCTTCCGGCATCACAATATCCGAAACCACGAGCGACACCTGATCTCGGATCTCTGGCCAGAGTTCCAGCGCTTCCCGGCCCGATACAGCTTCGATCACGTTGCAGCCGAGGACTTCAAGGAGCTTTCGAACCAGTTTCCGAACCGCGTTTTCGTCTTCGACGAGAAGGATCGTCATGCCACGGAGATGCGTCTCAATCAGACTCTCGGCGGGAGGCCGGCTTGAAGGAACGGGTGTCCGCGCTTCTGGCTTTGCCTCGTTTGCGGGAAAAAGCAGGAGGAGCCGGTTCGGCTTCGGTGCATCGCCGCACGTTTCAAGGCGTCCCCCGTGCTCGGCGATGATCGAAGCGACATGGTAGCGTCCGAAACCGGACCCGTTTGTATCGATTTCTTTCAAATCGAGTGATTCCAACAAGGCGGGAAGGTGATCGCTATGGGTGGGGCCTCCGTTCTCCGAGACGGAAAGGCAAACGAAGGGGAGGGGCGCGGCACCTTTCTCGACGGAATGTCGCGTGGTGGAGCTGGTTTGGATCGTTACGATGCCACCGGCGATCATGGCATCGCGGGCATTCAGGAGAAGGTCCATCAACACATCGCGCAGCATCGACTCGTCGGCCCGAACTGAAGCGATCGAGGGGTCGAGATCGAGACGAATTTCGAGGTTCTCTTCGAGGACGCGCCGCATCATGGTGACGAATCGTTCCACGAGTCGATTGAGATCGCAGACTTTCGGCTCCATTGGCCTTGGGGTCCCGGTAGGGAGGAGCCGTTCGGAGAAGTCCGCGGCTTGCTCCGAAGATTGGCGGATTTGTGCGAGCGGTTCCGCCACCGCTTCCCAATCGCGGCAGGCAACCGCCTCTTCGAGGAGATGGAGATGTCCTTGGACGGACGCCAGGAGCTTGTTCAAATCACGAGCGAAACCTCCCGTGAGACGGCCGACGCTGGAAAGGCGCTGGGCTTGCCGGAGTTGTGCAAGGAGGTCGAGCCGTTGCGAAGCCTCGAGCTGCCGGCAGATTCGTGAGGCGGTAAAGGACGAGGTGAGCGAGAGCGCGTGGTGAAATCGGCGTGCTCCGCTACGTCCGCGAGCGGTGCGGAAACCTGCGCAAAGAACCGCAGCGACATTTCCATCCGGCATCACGACCGTTTTGGCCGTCACCCAGGGGTAGTCGGTTCGGGCGGCGTCGAGATCGAGTTCGAACACCTCGGGCGAAGGATCACCATTCAAAGGAGAGAGAGCTTTCCGCAGCGCCCCACCGAGGTCCCCGATGCGAAAGGCATGGCCCCCACCGGGGAGGGTGATCATGCCGGTGATATCAGACCGCGAATCGAGGTTCAGCAAGGTCACGGTTTCAGCCCTCAGGGTCTTGCGGAGGAGCTCAAGGAGCGGTTCGGAATCAGACGCGCCAGACATGGCGAAGGCGCCAATAAAGAAATCCTTGAGCCGAGACTCGCCTTCGATCATTTCGCCCTCCATCCGCTCGAGGAGCGTCCGCGAGCGCGTGGGCGGGGAAATGATCTCAACCAGTCCGGAGATCGCGGTTTGCCCGCCGACGCCTGGAAGGCCGCCCGTGTGGCGTACCCGGATCCAATCTCCGTTGCGATTCGCATTGAAGCGGTAATCGATCGAAACAAAAGAAGGCGCCTGCGGCCAATCCTGATCAAGGAATTCGGAAAATGCGGCCTGATCCCGTGGATGGATCCTCATGATCCAGTCCTTCAGGGACTCGCCCACGAGACTGCCATGGGTCACCAGGGAGTCGGTTGTGGGCGTCCAGCGCCAGAAGGTGAACGCGCCGCCGGTGTAAAGATCCAGAATCTCTCCGGCAAGACCCCTTCCCGATATGGCAGTCAACTCATCGGAGTCCGAGGGCGGTTCTACCACGCCTCCGGACCCCTGAGGGAGAGCGTTGCCGAAACAAGGGAAGATGGGTGGGTGAGGTTGCAACCAAGAAAAGTATTAATTTCAGTAATTATAGTATTTAAGGCGAACTGCCGCAACCTGTAAATACCCTTAAGGGGACTTCGGTGAAGCCGTGGTTTTCTACAAGAAAACAAAAACCCGGATCGCATGGGGGCGAGCCGGGTTTGCGTGCGCCTGAAGGCACGAATTGGAAAAACTTAGTTTTGCGCCGCGGGAGCTTCCACTTTGGGAGTAACCGGAGCGGGTGAATCCGCCTTAGGAGTCACCGGAGCGGGAGCCTTGGGCACTTTTGGAGCTTCCGCCTTGGTCGCTTCGGGAGCCGGAGCCGGAGCCGGAGCCGGGGCTGGAAGACCAGGAAGTCCGGGCAGAGATACGCCGGGGGCGACTTCCTCCGGCTGACCGGCTTCCGCCTTTTGCTCCTCCTCCATCAGCTCAGAACGGGTTTTCGTGATCGAGTCGACGATGAAGCTGCGCACTTTGAAGACGTGACCCTCGAGTTTTTTCTCTGAGTCCAGCTTCTTCCGCAGGGCGGCAACCCGATCGGCGAATTCCGTGTCGAGTTTCTTCTTCTCTTCGTCGCTCTCTTCCGCACCCGCCTTGCGTTCTTTGGGTAGCTCAGCCGAGACTTTCAGCGAAAGGGGCAGCTCGTTGAGGTCGTTCTTGGCACCTACCGAGATCTCGTATTTGAAATCATCGAAGGTCACGATCTTGAAGGTCGTAAGATCGGTCTTCTGCTTGGATTTCTCTTCGCCGATGAAGACATCGTCTATCTGCGGGTTGGCGAAGGCGGCCTTCATGCTGGAGACCTTGTTCGCATCGAGTTTCTCCGCCGCGGTGGCGTTGGCGAGGGTGAAGTCGTTTTCTTCGCCGGCCCGTTCGAGTTTCCAATCGACGGCCTTGTTGGCGCTCACGATCTCGATCGACTTGATCTTCTCGACCTTGAAGAAGCTCTTGTCGAGCCACTCGGGCGCTTCGGTCTTCACATCGGCGAAGGTTTCGGCGACGAGGTAGACGGAGTTACCGCCACCGTGTTTCACGTAGCGGCCCGCATCGGTCTTGGCCATGCCTCCGCCGAAGGGATCGGGACGTCCTTCGCTGCGCGCGTAGACCTTGCCGAGCCAGAGCGAGCTGAGATCCTTGCCATCCTTGTCCTGGAAGGTGAGGACCGTCGCCGCTTCCTCGGCCTTGGAGTCTGCCGAGTTCGGATCGAGGAGACCGAGGCGACCGTATTGGGTGCGGCCGATCGTGATGGGCTGGACGATGTTGAGATCCCAGATCTTGCGGAGCAGACCGACGACGGGATCGATATCGGCCGGGTATCCCTCGCGCTCGGCGACTTCCCAGCTTGCCGCGCCCTTGGTCAGGGTGAGCGAGGCGTCCTTCGACTTGATGACGACCTTGGCAATTTCATTGATCGGGAATTCCTCGAAGACCTTCTTCTTGTTTGTTGAAGAACTCACTTCGGAGACGGCTCCGCCGGACCCGGCGAAGTGAAGGATCGCGGCGATCCCGCCGAGCACGGCGAGGGCGATGACCAGACGGATCAGTGTTTTGGTTCCCATGATTCGTGGAGGATTGGGTGATTTGGATTCCGGTGGGGTTCGGCTTCAGCGGGCGGCGATGGTGCGGCGGCGCAGGATCGCGATGACGATCCCCGAGATGATCACGAGCAACGGCATGATCAGGGTGTTACCGAACTTGTAGGTCGCGAGTTTCTGGCGGAATTCGCGGGTCACTTCCTTCTGCAGTTCGCGCTCGCGGCGGCGGAAATCGATTTCGTCTTCCTTCAGCTTCTTCAGCTCGGCCTGCACCTCGGGGGAGAGGAGGGCTTGGTCGATGTTCTCGGGCGTCTTCTGGACGATTTCATTCAGCTTCGCCTCGGCTTCCTTAGCCTTCTTGCTGAATTCCTGGACCTCGGCGGAGTATTTCTGCTGAGCCTGGCGATACCATTCATTCTGCTTCGTGAACGGACGGCTCACGCCAGTGCGGCTGCGGACGTTGATCAGATCGGGATCTCCCGACATCTGTTCCGCGGCGTTCTGCACAAGGGTGAGGTTTTCGTTCAGCATCTCTGGGATGACCATGTTGAGGCCGGGGATCTGATTGCGCCGCACGACGTTGGCGTCGTAGATGAAGTCGGTGTCGGCGATGAGAAGAACGCGTCCGGGGGCGGTGGCCTTTTTGAGGGAGGTATCCGCTTCCTTTTTCTCCCCTTCCTTCTTAGCCTCTTCGCCTTCCTTCTTTTCACCTTCGGCGGGAGTCTCTTCGGCGACCTTTTTGGCCGGATCGCCCTCGGGGAAGGCGGTGGCGAATTCCCCTGACAAACGCACCACCATGGGGCGGCGCTTGCCGTGGGCCTGGAAATTCTCGCGGATGCGGTCGGATCCGCCCTCCGCCGTCGGATCCGCATCGGAGGAACCGACGAGCTCGTTGTTCACCGAGGAAAGGATGAGGTTGTCAACCTGGATCCCGGCGGGAGGAGCCACCTCGAAGGCACCTGGTGTGAGCATGTTGAGCTGGTTGAGCATGCTCGTCATCGGATCGTTGAGGCCGACGTCCTTCGGGTCGGAGCCAAGGGCCTCGCGGGTCAGGGTGAGGAAGGTGGGCGAAAAATTCCCGCGGCGGATGATCTCCGAGCCGAAATCGAGATCGGCGAGGACGCGGTTCATGTCATACTTCACCCCCCACGCTTTGAAGAGCTTGTCGAGGTCCGACGAAGGGCCGGGGCCACCCTGCGGCGGCATGCCGGGCATCTGCGGTTGGCCTTGGGCCATGGCGCGGGCGTAGAAGAAATTCGGGTCGACGAAGGCGATCACATTGCCACCCTTGAGGAGATACTGGTCGATCGCGAACTGGCCTTCGTCGGTGATGTCGAAGGGGTGAACCACGATCAGGGTGGTCGTGCCATCGGGGATCTGGGGTGTGGTCGACGGGATCTGCTCGACCTCGTAGTCTTTGCTGAGCAGTTCGTAGAACATCCAAGGCTGTTGCGGCGGAGCCTGGAAGTTGCCTCCGAAGCCACCCGCGAGCGGCATTCCCGACATGATGACGATCTTCTTCGTCTTTCCGCCGTGCACGCTGGAGATGGCGCGGGCGAGATCATATTCGAGGATCGTCTCGGGCTTCGCCGGGATGAAGGGGAGCGCTTCGACCGCGTCGAGACACTGGATCGCGATGCCAAAATAGAGTTCGTTGTTCGTTTCGCCCGAGACTCCGGCCTGGAGTCCGTCGATCATGGCAGAGTCTTCCGCATCGGTGTTCGGCTCGGGGTTGAGTTTCTTCACGGTCAGCATCTTTGTCCTCTTCTTCTCGAATTCACCGGCCTCGTTCGTGAACTCGATTTCCTTGGTCGGGGCGTTGCGGGCGAATTCGGCGAGCAGGTCGGAAACGCGGCGGGCGCGGGTGCGCTCGCTCGGGCTCATCACCTTGGAGTCGTCGGTGACGTAATAGCGAAGCTCCACCGGCGTTTCGAGACGCGAGAGGATGTTCGAAGTGCCCTCGGAGAGGGTGTAGACACCATACTCGGTGAGGTCGGCGCGGAAGCTGATCCGGTCGACGACGAAGTTGACGAGCAGGGCGATGAGGAAAACGACCGCGAGACCGACGAGGGCTGCGGTGCTGCGGTTCAGCTTTTTGGGAGAAGATTCTTTCGATTCGCTCATGGGGGGGATCGACAGGGTTAGGGAGAAAATGAGTTCGTTCAGGCGCGCCTCAGGCCCGCTTGAGGCGGATCGCGACGGAGGTGGCGATGAGGCAGAAGGCGATAAAGGAGATAAAAAAGACGACGTCGCGCAGACCGAGGACACCTTTGGCCAGCTCCGTGAAGTGGGGCATCACCCCGACCATGTTGACGAGTTTCAGGACCGGCCAAGCGACGAGCCAGCCACCCTTCAGATTCATCAGCATTTCGCTGAGGTGAGGGAGTCCGCCGAGCCAGAGGACGAGGCAGATCGCCACCGAGACGAGGAGGGCGACGAGCTGGCTGCGGGTAATCGCCGAAATCACCGAGGTCACTGCGAGGAAGCAGAGCGCCACGAAGTAGGTCGCGACGAAGCCGGCCATGATCACTCCATTGTCCGGCTCACCGAGGTAGTTCACCGTCCAGACGATGGGGAAGGAAAGGACCAGCATCGTGAAAAGCACGACCGCGGCCGCGAGGTATTTGCCGAGGATGGCGTGCCAGGGCGCGAGCGGCATCGTCAGCATCAGCTCCATCGTGCCGAGGCGCTGCTCCTCCGACCAGAGGCGCATGCCCACGGCCGGGGCGATGAGGATGAGATACCAGGGCAGGTATTGGAAATAAGGGAGGAAGAGATCCGCTTCGCCGCCTTCGAGCACGCCCGTGAAAAAGAAGGAGAGCGCGTTCGAGATGCCGAGGAAGACGACGAAGAGCACGTAGGCGATCGGCGAGGTGAAGTAGCTCTTCAGCTCGCGCTTGAAGATCGTGCGGACCTCGCGCGGGAGCACGTAGAAGAGCAGCCCGACGAAAATCGCCGCGACGATCGCCGTGGGGATCGCGAAGGCAACAATGAGAGTAATGAATGCGTCCATGGTGGGAAGAATGCAGGGGAAGTTTCGGGAGCGGTTATTTGTCGGCGTCCCTCTTCGTGAGTTCGCGGAAGAGGAGGTCGAGACGGCCTTCCTCCACCTTCAGTTCGTGAATGGTCAGGTTCTTGTCCTTGCAGAGGCCGGAGACGGCGGCACCGAGCTTCTGCGCCTTGCCCTTCGCGGGGCTGATGCGGGCGGTGATACCCTCGTCGCTCGACTCGATCACATCGACCGAGTCGGATTCGGAAAGCTTTTCCAGTTCGGTGCGGATGCCCGACCCGGCGAGACCGGTGGCTCGGAGCAGGACCGTGCCGGCGTTCGTGGCGCGGGCCTTGAGTTCCTCAGGCGTGCCGTCGGCGACGACCTTGCCGCGGTCGATGATGATCGCGCGGGTGCAGGAGGCCTCCACTTCCTCGAGGATGTGGGTCGAGAAAAGGATCGCCTTCGTTTCACCCATCCGTCGGATGAGTTGCCGGATCTCATGCTTCTGGTTGGGGTCGAGACCGTCGGTCGGTTCATCGAGGATGAGCACCTCAGGGTCGTGGATGATCGACTGCGCGAAACAGGTGCGATGGCGGTAACCTTTCGAGAGGGTGTCGACGCTCTGGTGGCGGACCGGCTCGAGGAAGGTCGTCTCGATGGCCTTGTCGACTGCCGCCTGGATTTCCGAAGCGGGGACGCGGCGCATCTCGGCGGCGAAGCGGAGGAAGGCCTCCACCGTCATGTCCGAGTAAAGCGGCGCGGCCTCGGGGAGGTAGCCAATCTTCGCCTTGGCTTCGATTTCGTTTTCCTCGATGTCGGCCCCGCCGATGCGGACGGAGCCCTTCGTCGCGGGGAGATAACCGGTGACCATGCGCATGGTCGTGGACTTGCCGGCGCCGTTGGGACCGAGAAATCCGAGGACCTCGCCCTTCTTTACGATGAAGGAGACCCCGTCGACCGCCACCTTGGAACCGAAGTGTTTATGGAGATTTTCGACTTCTATCATGGATGAAACCAATGGATTCGGGTTTGAAAGCGTTGCACCCCCGCAGATTTGTTTCAAAAAATCGCGAAAAAAATCGGGGCCTTACGGCCGGGGCCGTTAGGATAGCGGGGGGAATTTACGCCTGTGTTATTTCCGCGTCCCACCACGATTCGCAAGGGAAAAAAGTTGCGGGATCGGGGGGCGGGTCGAACCGTAAACCCGAATCCGCAAAATGAAACTGATCAGTTGGAATGTGAACGGCATCCGCGCCTTGTTGAAAAAAGGCTTCCTCGACTTTCTTGAGGAGCAGCGCCCCGATCTCCTTCTTCTGCAGGAGGTGAAGGCGAATCATGACCAGGTCGAATACGACTTCGCCGCGGCTGGTTGGGAGGTCTGCTGGAACGGCGCCCAGAAAAAGGGCTATTCCGGGGTCGCGATCCTCTCACGCACCGCCGCGCTCTCCGTCCGTCATGGTATGGGCCTGCCCGGCCACGACGATGAGGGCCGCGTCCTCACCACCGAGTTCGAGGACTTTTTTGTCGTGAACGTCTACACCCCCAACGCGCAGGACGACCTTCGCCGCCTCCCCTACCGGATGGAATGGGATGTCGCCTTCCTCGCTTTCGTGAAGGAGCTCGAAAAAACCAAGCCTGTCATCTTCGCCGGTGATCTCAATGTCGCCCATCGTGAGATCGATCTCGCCCGTCCCAAGCAGAATCGAAAGAGCGCCGGCTTTACCGATGAAGAGCGCGCCGGTTTTGATGCGATCGTCGCCGCCGGATTCATCGACAGCTTCCGCCACTTTCATCCCGACGAGCCGGACCACTACACTTGGTGGAGCTACCGTGGCGGGGCGAGGGAGAAGAACGTCGGGTGGCGGATCGATTACTTCTGCGTATCAGCTGCGTTGCTGCCGAGAGTGAAGAAGACGGGTATTTTGCCCGGCGTGTTGGGGTCGGATCATTGTCCCGTGGTGATCGAGGTCGAGTGATCAGGGTGCTCTCCGGCACCGCTGATTTTCGCTGAGGGCGAAATCAGTCACCAATGTCCTCCACCTTCTCCGCGGGCAAACCGAACTTCTCCCGGTAGACCGTCGGCGGGATCTCAAAGACGGCCTCGAACTGCTTCGAAAACTCCGCGGTGGTGGGCCAGCCAAGGGCTTTGGAAATACGTTGGGGTTCTTCGCGGGTGGTGAGGAGATGCGAGGCGGCGTGGAAGACGCGGCGGCGTTGTGCGTAGTCAACCATGGTCATGCCGGTGAGCTCGCCGAAGGCCTGTTCGATGGCGCGCTTTTCGAAGTCCCCATGCGAGATCGCAGCCGGGTCGAAGGCCTCGGCGCGGTGGATGGAGTTCTCGATTTCGTCGAGGGCATGAGCGGCCTCGGGCAGGATTTCGATCTCTGAGACGCCGCGCCAGAAACGCCGGTATTCGTCGGCAAGGAGCGTCATCAGCTTCAGCACGGAGACACGCGTGATGGGCTCGAGGTGGCGCTTGTCGCGGAGGAGTCCGCGCAGGTATTCGAGTTCGCTGCGGACGCGCGAGGCGCCGTCGCCGCGGGTCGTGAAGACGTGGATATTCTCATCGCGAGGATGGCGGAACCAAGACTGGTCGAAAAAGAGCGAGAGCACGTCGGGCGACCGCATGATGATCTCGTATTCCTTTGCGAGCCACTCGGGGAGGAAACGCACCCGGGTGATGACGACCTCTTCCGGTTGCTTTACGGTATGGCGGTGGCCGGGATTGACCATCATCGCGACGCCGTCGCGCACCGCTTGGGTGCCGGCCTCGGTCTCGTGAAGGAAACTGCCTTCCTGCACGAAGAAGATCTCCGGGAAATTCGTGGCCGGGAATTCGTAATCGTCGACCAGCTGGAATTGCGTGTGTCTCACCGGCCAGCGGCCGGAGTTCTCGATGCGTTTTTCCGGGATGCCGGATTTTTTGAAAAAGAGGGCCATGTCTCAACGGGGGGCGGTTGAGCGGGGTTCGCGGGGCGGAGCCGCGAAATCACCGGGGTAGCAGACCTTGACGAGGGTGAGTCCCGCTGCCGGAGCGCAATAGGGAGCCTTGGCCCCGACCGCGCCACCGTCGAGGAGAGCCTCCATTTCGCCGAGGGAATTCCGACCGAGCCTAACATACACTGCCGTGCCGACAAGGAAACGGACCATTTTGTAGAGGAATCCGTTTCCTCGGAATCGCAGGACGAGGCCATCACCACTGTCCGATGGCCGCACCGAAGCTTCGACGAGGGTGCGCACGGTGTCACGTTCGTCGTCGTAGCCGTCGTGCCGCTTGGCCGAAAAAGCGCGGAAGTCACGGGTGCCGAGGTAGCGGGCGAGGAGGGGTGCGAGTTCATCGGCGGTCCCGAGAGCACGCTGGTGCCAGGCGAGTCCGTGTCGCAGAGGTGGCAGCACCTCGCCAGTGGCGATTTCGTAATCGTAGGTCTTTTCGACGGCGGAAAATCGGGCGTGAAATGCCGGATCGACCTCGTGGCAGGCCATCACCCGGATCGTCGGGGGCAGTTTCGAATTCAGGGCCCGCAACCAATCCGTGCCCTCCATCCGCCAATTCGGAGGGGTGTCGAAATGGGCGACCTGTCCGGTGGCAGAGACCCCGGCATCGGTCCGCCCGGATCCCTGCACGGAGGTGACCTCGGGACAGGTCGCGGCGAGGGCCGCTTCGAGGGCATCCTGGACCGAGCCGCCACCGGGCTGGCTTTGCCAACCGGCGAAGGGACGACCGTCGTAGGCGAGGTCGAGCCGGAAACGGCGGGGTGCTGGGGGAGGGGCCTCCATGGGATGAGAGGTGGTTATCTTAGCGCAATTTCCCGCCTCGGCGTTGCGAAATCCGTCCGCGTGTCGTCTATTGCGGCGTGTTAAAACGCCCCGTCTATCTTGATGTGAAGGAGCATCTTCGGTTGCTCCATAAACATGTCTTTCCGCTCTTTTTCGCGCTTTGTGGAATCGTGATGGTGATCATCATGGTGGTGCAGGCCGGGAAGCAGGGCGGCGATCTCCCGCCTGCTGACTTCATCGGGGCGCGCATCGGGTTGATCCAACCTGTCAAAGGCGCGATTTTGGACCCGGCTCTTGCCGTGCTCTCGCCATCTGAGCTGGTCCTTGCGCCCGCTGCGCCGGTGTTTGAGGTGGGACGGGACGGAAGCGCGATCCTTCCCAATGACGAGGGAATCCCGGAGGTGTCCGCTGTCGCGGATGGCCGGGTCGCTTTTGCGTCCAACGGAAAGGATGGCGCGACCGTGATCCTTGTCCACGAACGCGAGGGCAAGCCGATCGAGACCATCTACCGTGGCCTCGCTTCGATTCGTGTTTCAGTTGGCTCGCAGGTGCGACGCGGGCAGATCCTTGGTGCAGTGTTAGGGGAGAAGGTGGCGGGCTACGCAGTGTTGCGACGCTCGTTCCCCGTGCTCGAATCAGATCCCGCCGCAGGCGAGGCGAAGGGGATCCCGGAGGAATGGCGCGGACGCGAGGACGATCGGCTTTCCGAGCCGCCGGCCGGCGAGCCGATTGAACCTTCGGCCCTGAAGCTCG
The DNA here is from genome assembly GCA_002396885.1 of Akkermansiaceae bacterium UBA5020. GTDB lineage: Bacteria > Verrucomicrobiota > Verrucomicrobiia > Verrucomicrobiales > DEV007 > Arctic95D-9. The sequence goes on along the minus strand of DGXY01000120.1, from coordinate 12,742 downwards.
AGGCTCCGGTCTTCAGCAATTCCCGTGCAAGGCCGTAACACGAGCGGATCGACGGGGGCAATGCCGGGCGAAGCCGCACCGCTGTGGGAAAGAAAGGCCACGTCGGTCGACGCCGCCTCTATAAAACCAGAGCAGGTCCGCAGTCCTGCTGATCGTCATCAAGCAGGAATCAGGATCGGTGGGTAAGCGGATTTTCCGCAATCCGGCGCTCCCACCTTCACGGCACCGGCGCTGCCGGCGGAGCGGTTCCTCCAGCCGTCGCCCCAGCCGCTGCCGCCTCGGCCTTTTTCCGGGCTTCCTCGGCGCCGCGCTCGGCGGGGGCTTCGTCGAGTTTGATCAGCTCGGAGATGGTGACGAATTCATATCCCATCGCGAGGAGCTGATCGAAAGTGCTTGGCATGGCGTCAACGGTGGGTTTGTGCAAATCATGCACGAGGAGAATGCCGCCAGGGCTTGCTCCATTCACGAGACGGCTCGTCACCACGGCCGGACCGGGGCGTTTCCAATCCTCGGGATCGACCGACCAGAGGATCGTGGGATAGCCGAGTTCACGCAGCATTAGTTCCTTCTGATCCCTCTTGATCGCACCGCCCGGCGGCCGCATCGAGATCGGAGCGACGCCGCAGGCTTCCATGATCTGATCGTGGGCGGCCCGCAGTTCTCTGAGGAGTGCCTCGTCGGACATGCGGGAAAGAGTGCCGTGGGAGACGGTGTGATTCCCGATCTCGTGCCCCTCGTCGACCATGCGCTTGAGCAGGTCGGGGCTGTATTTCACCATGTCGCCGACCACGTAGAAGGTCGCCTTGATCTTGCGCGCCTTCAGCATGTCGAGGAGGCGCGGCGTATTTTCGGGATGCGGCCCGTCGTCGAAGGTGATCGCAACGACTTTCTTGCTCGTCTTCACCCGCGTGTAGGTGTCGTCGACCGGACCGGTCCAGCCTGGAGCGGGCGGAGTCTCTTCTTTCGGCGGAGCGGCCCCCCAGGTGGGCGCCTCGAGTCCGGCGAAGAGCGGGGGCAACGCCACCTTCAGTTCCCCTGTCGCGAGCGGTGAAGTCGCCTCTTTCGAAACAGACGAAGGCACCTGGCAGGAAGTCAGGAGGAGCAGGGCCGAAAAAGCGGGGAGAAGGATTCGCATCGTGACGCGCTCCGCAGTTTCATGCGGTCCTGGCTGAATTTCAAGGCGCAAGTGCTCACTGCGGCATCGACATGACTCTCTCTGATGGCCCCTTGGACAGAGTTGGATGTCACGCCATCACGTCGGGATGCGTGTTTGGAAAAGGCATTTTTTGACACGACTTTGAACCTGACATTACCACGAAGAGTCCCATCTTCGTGACCTCCTCCATGATTCGTCCCTCCCGTCCGATCTTCTTTGCGCTTTTTTCTTCTTTTCCGGTGCTCGCTCTTGCCGCGCCGGATTGGAAGGCGGTCGAACCCATCCTCGCGGCCAAATGTTACAGCTGCCACGGTGGCGAGGACATCAAGGGCGAGGTCGATATGAAAGCGCTCGCGGCCGATCCGAAACTCGATGAGCAATTCGAACTCTGGCACCGCGTCCTCGAAACGATCGAGAGCGGGGAGATGCCACCGCGAAAAGCGAAGCCGCTCGAGGAGTCCGAGGAAACCGCGATCACCGCATGGGTCACCCGGGAACTTGACACGCTTGCCCAGACGAACTCCGGCGATCCCGGGCCGGTGACGATGCGCCGTCTTACCAATCCGGAATACGATCGATCGATCCGCGACCTCACCGGGCGCGACTACGGGCTTGCGAAAGAATTCCAGACCGACGGCGGGGGAGGAGAGGGATTTTCGAACACGGGCGACGTGCTCTTCCTGAGTCCCGCCGCTCTCGACAAGTATTTCAACGCGGCGCGCCAGCTCGCCGATCATGCCACGGTGATGCCGGGCACGGGGATCGTTTTCCACGAGCACCGCATCGGTCTGCGAGGGCCAGAGCAGCTCAAGGCCCATGCCGAGCAGGGCCTCTACGTGTGGTACCAACAAAAGGCCGCGCCGCATCTGCCCGCCGATCTCGAAGACATGCGAGAGGGGGATTACCTGCTCGCATGCTGGAAACACCAACACCTCAAAACCCCGCTCGATGTCCTCGCGAAGGAGGCGGGATTGAAGCTGCCCTTCCTGCAGAACTGGTGGAATCTCGTGACGAAGCCGGAGCCGAAATCGCGTTTCCTTGACCTCGTCCGCGTGCCTTGGCGCGAGCTGCCCGGCCCCGATGCGGCCAAGCCGAAAGAAGTTCCCGCTGCGGTGACTTCGCGGATCGCGCAGATCGAGGCCGACCTCCTCTCGTGGAACAACCGACAGAAACCCGGCACCGGGGTGCAGCGTCGCCAACAGGACTCCGACGGGATTCGTCCCTATCCGATGGATGCCCAAGTGAAGGGCAAAGGTGAAGTGCATCTCTGCTTCGGCGACCTCGGCGACGGCAACGCCGGCGACATCGCCCTCGTCACGAAGATCGACGTGAAGCTCGAGAAGGGAGGGGTTAACTATTTCAACTGGCTCGAGAAAACGATCGGTGAGCTCAAGAAGCAGGTCGCCGCAAATCCCGCACCCGCGAGTCTCGACGAGTTGAAAAAACGGCTCGCCTCCCTCCAAACGACGCGTGCGCTCTTCGGTAAACATCCGAAGCCTGAACGCAAGATCGGACCCGAGGTCCTCGCCGCGGCCGCGCCGAAGGTGATCACCCTGCCGTTGCCTCCAGGGGCGATCTCGCTGCGCGCCGACACGAAGCTCGATTACGAAAACCCCGAAGTCGATCAGGCCACGATCCAATGGACCGCGACCACCGGAACCCCGCGTGATGTGACGAAGATCATCCCGGGTGTGCTCACGATCTGGAAGATTCAGACCGAGGCGGCGAGGCGGACGATGGGGGAATTCCACGTGATGCGTGTCGCCTTCCCCGACATGTTCGAGCGGCGTCTCGAGGAGGTGGCGCGCAACCTCCATCGCGGGTCGCCGGGCTACACTGTCTATTACTTCAGCGACGAGCAACTCGGGCAGATCCTCGGCGAAAAGGACAAGGCCACGCTCGTGGCGATGAAGAAAGACTGGCGGCTCGGCGCCCCGAAGCAGCTCAACGACCCGCAGAAGAGTGAGTTTGACGGAGCGATGATCTGGCACCTGCATCAATTCGCCTCGCGGGCTTGGCGTCGTCCACTCGCCGAGCCGGAGAAGCAGACTCTCGCGGCCTTCTACCAAGAGCGGATCAGGCAGGGGCTCGACCGTGAGTCGGCCGTGCGCGAGGGCATGGTGCGTGTCCTTGTCTCCCCTCATTTCATTTTCAAGGCCGAGACCCTGCCCGCACCCGCGACCCTGACAAACGCACCCGCCGCAACGGCAGGAGGCGATCTGGCCCTCTCCTCGTGGGAACTCGCCTCGCGGCTCAGCTATTTCCTCTGGTCGTCGATTCCGGATTGGGAGCTGCGCAAGGCGGCCGAGGACGGCAGTCTCCGCAAGCCCGAGGTGCTCGCCGCGCAGGCAAAACGCATGCTGAAGGATCCGCGAGCCAGAGCTCTCGCCGAGGAATTCGCGGGGCAGTGGCTGAAGTTCTCCTCCTTCGAGGAGCACGACGGGGTCGATACGATGAAGTATCCCGAGATGATCCCCGAACTCCGCGCCGACATGAAGCGGGAGGTCGTCGAGTTTTTCGGCCGACTTTTCCGCGAGGATCGGCGCGTCATGGACATCGTCACTGGCGAGACGAGTTTCCTCAACGAGCGCCTCGCGAAATTCTACGGCATCCCGAACGTGACCGGGCCCGAGTTCCGCGAGGTGAAGGTCTCTGATCATCACCGCGGCGGACTCCTTGGCATGGGGGCGATCCTGACCAAAACCTCGCGACCGAACCGCACCAGTCCCGTCTTGCGCGGAGAATTCCTCTACGCCGTCGTCCTCGGTCACAGCTCGCCACCGCCTCCGCCAAACGTTCCCGAACTCGAGAAGAGCCTGAAGCCCGCTTCGCTGCGTGAGGCACTTCTGAAACACCGCGAAGACCAGGCCTGTGCTGTCTGTCACGACCGCATCGACCCGCTTGGTTTCGCCCTCGAGTCCTTTGATCCAATCGGACGCTTTCGTGCCGCCGACGAGGCTGGCGGAGTCATCGATGACACCGGTGAACTGCGCGACGGCACCCGGTTCAAGGGCATGGACGGACTCCGCGATTACCTCGCGAAAAACAACGCCCAGTTCACGAACCATTTCAGCCGCAAGCTTCTCGGCTACGCGCTGGGCCGAAGTGTCCTCCCGAGCGACAAGGAACTCCTCTCCGAAATCACGAAAGCCATCGGATCCAACGACGGCAAAGTCTCCGCCGCCGTCATCAAAGTTGTCACCAGTCGCCAGTTCATGAATCGAAGAAACGAAGTGCCTGCTTTGGCGGTGAATCCCTGAATTCATTTCTCCACCACTCCCTTACTCCACCACTCCATGTCTTCTCTCTCCCGCCGCCGTTTCCTTCGTGGAACCGGGGTTGCCCTCGGGCTCCCTTGGTTTGAATCGATCTCCGCTTTCGGTGCCGAAGCCGCCAAACCCGGTGGTGCCCCGCGTCGGCTCGCCGTCTGCTTCACCGGCAACGGGGTGAATCCACATCACTGGGGCGCGAAGATGGGTGCCAACGGGATCGAATTCGCCAACTCGTTGCGTCCCCTCATCCCCTTGAAGGACAAGGTAGCCGTCTTCAGTGGGCTCTGGAATCCGACCACGGTTGAGGGCGAGGGCGGGCACTATCCAAAGATGAACGTGCTTTCGGGACTGCGCGTCAAAAAGACCACCACCGACGTCGAGGTCGGCATGACAATGGACCAACTCATCGCCGCGAAGGTGGGACGCGAGACGCCCGTGCCGAGCATCGTCCTCGGCACCGAGCGGCCCAGCTACGCGACCGACTCGGGTTTCACCTCGATCTATTCCGCCTACATTTCCTGGAGCACTCCGACGACGCCCGCGCCGAAGGAGATCTTCCCGCAGCAGGCCTTCGACCAGCTTTTCGACGATGGCAGCAAACGCCAGCGCGACAAGAGCATCCTCGATGTCGTCCTCGACGATGCCAAGGGCCTTCGCAGCCGCCTCAGCGTGCGCGACAGCCAGAAGCTCGACGAGTATCTCAGCTCCGTCCGCGAAATCGAGAAGCGCGTCGAGCAGGCGGAAAAGATCAGCCAAGCGGAGACCGTTGGCCAAGGCTGGCAGCCGAGCGTGAAGGCCCCCACGATCGGACGTCCCGAGTCGGGCATTCCCGCGAGCTCGGAGGATCACCTGCGGCTCATGTTCGACATCCTCCTCCTCGCCTTCCAGATGGACCGCACCCGCGTCGCCACCTTCATGCTGAACAACGATCTCTCGAACATGCGTTTCCCCAGCCTCGAGGGCGTCACCTCGGGCATCCACGAACTCTCCCACCACGCCGGCGACGAGACCCGCCTCGCGCACTATCAGAAGGTCAATGAATTCCAGGTCAAACTCTGGGCCGAGTTTCTCCAGAAAATGGCGGCGACGAACGAGGGCGAACGCTCCCTCCTCGACAACAGCATGATCCTCCTCACGAGCAGTCTCATGGATGGCAACGCTCACGACTCGCGCCAGCTCCCCGTCGTCCTCGCCGGGGGTGGTGGAGGCACGATCAAGGGTGGTCAGGCCTACGATCTCAGCCAGGATCCCAACCGGAAACTCTGCCGTCTCCACCTCGCCGTGATGGACCGCATGGGCGTGCGGGTCGATCGTTTCGGCGACGCCGAAAACGCCCTCGCCATCTGAGCGACCGGCCGTGCCGGAGAAAAATCCGGACCCTTTCCTGTAAAAAACGGTTGCCCAAAGGGCCACTTTCACGCATCTACGCGGCCATGGCACGGATCAACGAAAACTTCCTCAAGCTCAAAGCCGGTTATCTCTTCCCCGAGATCGCCCGGCGCGTCAACGCCTTCACCGAGGGCAATCCCGAAGCGGCGAAGCGACTTATCCGCTGCGGCATCGGCGACGTCACCGAGCCCCTCCCGGAGGCCTGCCGTCAGGCCATGCACGAGGCCATCGACGAGCTCGGCAACGCCGCGACTTTCAAGGGCTACGGCCCGGAGCAGGGTTACGCTTTCCTCCGCGAAGCCATCGTCGAGAACCAGTTCGCCGGACTCGGCATCGCCGCTGACGAGGTTTTCATCTCCGATGGCTCGAAGTGCGACACGGGCAACATCCTCGATATTTTCGGAAAAGGGAACGTGATCGCCATCACCGATCCGGTCTATCCCGTTTACGTCGATACCAATGTGATGATCGGCAACACCGGCGACGCTGATGAGACGGGCGCCTACGCCGGACTCGTCTACCTGCCCTGCACGCCCGAAAATGGCTTTGTGCCCGCGATTCCCGATCGCAAGGTCGACCTCGTTTATCTCTGCTATCCCAATAACCCGACCGGCGCGACCGCGACGCGCGCCCAGCTCGAGGCCTGGGTTGCCTATGCCCGCGCCAACCAGGCCATCATTCTCTACGATGCCGCCTACGAGGCCTTCATCCAGGATCCCGAATTGCCGCGCTCCATCTTCGAGATCGAAGGTGCCCGCGACTGTGCCATGGAATTCCGCAGTTTCTCGAAGAACGGCGGATTCACCGGGGTGCGCTGCGCCTACATCGTGATCCCGAAGACGCTGAAAGGCTACACTGCCGACGGCCAGGAGCAGGCGATTCACCCGCTCTGGTCGCGCCGCCACAGCACGAAATTCAACGGGGCGAGCTACCCCGTGCAAAAGGGCGCCGCGGCCGTTTTCTCCGAAGCAGGCAAGGCGCAGGTCGCCGCTCTCATCGAGGGTTACATGGGCAACGCGAAGCTGCTTCGTGAGGCCTGTGCGGCGGCGGGACTTCCGGTCTTCGGCGGGGTCAATGCTCCCTATGTCTGGGTCGGTTGTCCGGCGGGGCTCACCTCGTGGGACATGTTCGACAAGATGCTCAACGAGGCCAACGTCGTCATCACTCCCGGTTCGGGATTCGGCGCGGCGGGCGAAGGTTACTTCCGGATTTCCGCGTTCAACACGCGGGCCAATGTCGAGGAAGTCTGCCGCCGAATCGGGGCGACCTTCGGGTGATCGGGGGTTGGGGCCCTTAGCCAGTGGGTCGCACTACCAATAGCGGAAAATGATGAACGAACCCCTCCCAATCATCTGTCGCCGCGTCCGCGTCGGCGTCGTCCAGCTCGCAATGCGGCCAATGAGCGGTCTGGAAGCCTTTTTTGAGCAAGCCGCCTTCTTCCTCGAGGCAATGGCGGGCTATCGGGCGGACTTCGTCTGTTTCCCCGAATACGTGAACGCTCCTCTCATGGCCCCGTGGAAAAAAGCGGGGGCTCCCGCCGCGATCCGACACCTCGCCGAGTTTACCGCCCCGACGCGCGACTTCTTCTCGCGTGAGGCCGTCGCAAAAGGGCTCAACATCATCACGGGCAGCATGCCCGTGGTCGAGAACGGCCGCCTCTACAACGCCGTCTACCTCTGCCGCCGTGATGGCACGGTGGAGGAGCAGCGCAAGATCCACGCGACTCCGAGCGAGGAATCGGAATGGCAGATGAGCGGCGGCGACCGGCTCGAGGTCTTCGAGACCGATGCTGGCAAGGTCGGCATCCTCATCTGCTACGACGTCGAGTTCCCCGAACTGGGACGTCTCCTCGCGGCGGAAGGCCTGCAGATCCTCTTTGTTCCGTTCTGCACGGACACGGCCTCTGGCTTCCACCGGGTCCGCTACTGTGCGCAGGCCCGGGCCATCGAGAACGAATGTTATGTCGTCGCTGCCGGCAGTGTCGGGAATCTCCCCGGGGTGGCGAACATGGATTTCCAATACGCCCGGTCGGCCGTCTTCACGCCGAGCGACTACGATTTCCCCGAAAACGCGATCCTGACCGAGGCTCCCGCGGGTCTCGAGACCGCCCTCATCGCCGATCTCGACCTCGGCCACCTCGAGAGTCTCCACCGCCGCGGCAGCGTGCGGAACCTGCGCCAGCGCCGCACCGACTTCTACCGGGTCGAGCGGGTCGCCAAGGGGGAGTGAGCCCGGGTGGTGGCCGGGCGTGAGCTTGTGAAATTTTTCACAATCCCCCCTTGCCCCGTCCCGGCGGAGACGTAACCTTGCCGGGAACGAAGCCTTTACCCGGGAAAGACCATGCCTGAGACGATCGAGCAACAAGCCGCCTACGATTCCAAGATCGAGGGCAACATCATCTTCACGAAGGTGGACACCGCGATCAACTGGATGCGGAAGAATTCCCTGTGGCCGATGCCGATGGGCTTGGCCTGCTGCGCGATCGAGCTGATGGGCACGGGAGCCTCGCGCTTCGACATTGCCCGCTTCGGCGCCGAGGTGATGCGTTTCTCCCCCCGACAAAGCGATGTCATGATCGTCGCCGGGACCGTCACTTACAAGATGGCCCTCGCCGTGAAGCGGGTCTGGGATCAGATGCCCGGGCCGAAGTGGTGCATCGCGATGGGAGCCTGCGCCTCCTCCGGCGGGATGTATCGCAGCTACGCGGTGCTTCAGGGGATCGACAACCTGATCCCCGTCGACGTCTACGTTTCCGGCTGTCCCCCGCGTCCCGAGGCACTTCTCGAGGGTCTCATGAAGCTGCAGGACAAGATCGCCAAATCGCAGTCCGCGGTCGCCCACTTCGACAGCGAGAAGTCCGCCTGACATCGAGCCATTCCCGATCCATGAACACCGTCGTTTCCATTCTCAAGGACCGCTTCGCCGGAGCCATCCTCGACCACGTCGAATTCCGCGGCGAGCAGACCTTGGTTGTCGAGAAGGCGAAAGCGCGGGAGATCCTCGGCTATTGCCGAGACGAGCTCGGCTTCGATTACCTCATCGATGTGAGCAGCCTCGACCACCTCGGCACCGAGCCGCGCTGGGAGATGGTCTACGAACTCTACGCCCTCGGCAACGGCGCGCGCCACCACCTGCGTGTCAAATACTCCTTCCCCGAAGGCGAAAAGGCCGCTTCCGTCTCGGAAATCTGGCCCACGGCCGGCTGGCACGAACGCGAGGTCTACGACATGATGGGAATCGAGTTCGAAGGGCTCGCCGACCACCGCCGCATCCTCATGTGGGAAGGGTATCCCTACTTTCCCCTGCGCAAGGATTTCCCTCTCGCCGGTCGCCCTAGCGAGATGCCCGAGGTGGCCTTCACGAACCGCGCCCCCCTCGCTGGCGGTCCTTTCGTGACCTCCCCGACCTCGGCCACCACGGTCCATCGCGAGCCCCGCTCGCGCGAGATGGATTGAACGACGGCGCACCTCGCGCGTCTCAGCCTCCTGCATGGACTGGCTCAATGAGCTCTGGACGCGCTTGCGTGAACACGAGGATTGGCTGGCGTGGATCGGTTTCGCCTCGCTCGCGACCGTCATCATCAGTGCCTTCGCCGTGCCGATTCTGATCCGCAGCATGCCGGCCGATTATTTCCTCGAGGACAGTGCGGGCTCGGAGTGGATGCGGCGTCGGCATCCCGCCTTGAGGTTGCTTCTCGTCCTCTTCAAAAACCTCTTCGGCGCCGTCCTCGTGGTCGGCGGCCTCATCATGTTCATCACTCCGGGACAGGGTATCCTCACACTTGTCGCGGGGATTCTCCTGCTGAATTTCCCCGGGAAGCGACGCTTCGAGGTCTGGCTCGTGGGACGCAAGCCGGTGCACCGCGCGATCGACTGGATCCGTCGTCGCGCGGGGCGTCCACCCATCCTCCTGCCGGCCGATCAGTCGAAGATCGGGTAAAACGTGTTGAAGGCCTTTTCCCCGAAATCTGCGGGATCGTTGAAGCGGCGTCCTCGGTCGAGGGAGTCGATCTTTGTCATCTCTTCGGCGCTCAGTTCGAAGTCGAAGAGCGCGAGATTCTCGCGGAGGTGCGAGACGGTTTGCGTTTTTGGGATCGTCACGGTGCCGCGCTGCACCGCCCAGCGCAGCACGATCTGGGCGGAGGAGCGGCCGTGCGCCGAGGCAATCGCGGTGACGACGGGATCAGCGAGGACGGATTCGTTTTCCCCCGCCATGTTCAGCGGCACATAGGAACTCGCGCCGAAGGGCGAGAAGGCGGTGACGGTGATGTTTTCATCCTGACAATAACGCAAAAGCCGCTGTTGGGTCAGATAGGGATGCATCTCCACCTGCAGGACCTGCGGAGCGATCGAGGCGTAGGCCTGGAGATCGCGGATCATTCCGGTGGTGAAGTTGCAGATGCCGATGCGTTTCACGAGGCCGGCTCCGACGAGATTCTCCATCGCGCCCCAAGTGTCGGCGATCGGGATGGGCACGTGCTTCATTGCCGGATTCTGGGCGTTCGGGTCGAAGAACCAGCCGGGGGGATAACGCTCCTCAAAGGGAACGTAGGCGAGCGTGACCGGAAAGTGGATCAGGTAGAGATCGATCACGTCGAGACCGAGGTCGCGAAGGCTCCGCTCGCAGGCGGGGCGGACGTGGTCGGGATGGTGGTAGGTGTTCCAGAGCTTTGAGGTGATCCAAAGGTCGTCGCGCGTGCAGGTGCCGGAACCGAGGACGCGCTTCAAGCCTTCGCCCACGGCTGGTTCGTTGCCGTAGTCGCAGGCGCAGTCGAAATGCCGGTAGCCGAGCTCGACGGCGCTGGGGATCAGGTCGGGGAGGATCTCGGAGGGGATCTTCCAGGTGCCAAGTCCCACGGTGGGGAAGGTGCCGCCGTCGGCGGTTTCGAGGAAATGGGGGGAGCTATTCATGATGCGGTGAGACTTATCCGGAGGCGGGCGGGGAGGCAAGCGACAAGCGCTCGCGAGAGTTCGTTTCCTTCACTTTACTGCCATCTTCGTGCCGAGGACCTTGCTGACCACGGCGAAGAAGTAGGCGCCCGAGAGGCTGCTCATGAGGATGCCGGTCATGCCCTCAAGGGGAGCGAGGAGTCGCCAACCCGGTGGGAGGAGGAGGTCGCCGTAGCCGATCGTGGTGTAGGTTGTGCCCGAGAAATAAAAGGCCGAGCCGAGGTCGGGGAGACAGCCCATCAGCCAGTAGGCAAGCGCCCAGAGCGAGACGCCGATGCCGTGGAGAAGGATGAGAAACCACGCCGTGCGGATGAGGAGCCAGGTGAGCGGGCCGAGCCGATCGCTCTTCGGCGGGTGTGAGAGAAGGAACTCGGTGAGACTTGCGAGACCGAAGGCATGGAGGCTGACGTTGGCGGCGACGAGGACGAAGCCGATGAGGAAATTGGTGATCATGCAGAGGATCGGAGTTTCATCCCGTAGGGAGGGTCAAGGCAACTCCAGAAACGGGACTCGTGATCAGACTTTGAGAGCGCTGCGACCGAATCGATGCGGAAATTCTTGAGAGGCTCCAATCCGCCGCCTTCCGATGCAGCCAGCGGTGGAGCGAACGATCGATCACCGTCTTTCCGGCGGGAGGAATCACCTTGGCGGGGATCAGGACGGCGTTGGAGAAGCGCAGCAGGGGGCCGGAACGGGGTGGGGAGGTGATTCCGCGCGGGAAAGTCCCGTTTTCCCGGAGAATGGGAAGCCGGGGGGGCTCGGGAGGGCCAAATTTCCGCT
>DGXY01000120.1:776-1024 GCA_002396885.1 Akkermansiaceae bacterium UBA5020 | reverse complement strand
CCAAATTTCCGCTTGCCTCCGGAAATCTTCGCGACTAGCTTCCGCCCCTCCCAAATTGAGGAAGACGAACATGAAAGCGGACATTCACCCCAATTACAAGGAAGCCGTAATCCAGTGCCACTGTGGCAATGTGATCCAGACGCGCTCGACCGTGGCCAATCTTCACGTCGGGATTTGCTCCGCCTGCCACCCCTTCTTCACGGGCGAGCAGCGTTTTGTCGATACCGCCGGCCGCGTCGACAAGTTCC
>DGXY01000120.1:0-597 GCA_002396885.1 Akkermansiaceae bacterium UBA5020 | reverse complement strand
TCGACAAGTTCCAGAAGCGTTTCGGCTCCGCGAAGCCAGCCGCCGAGCGTCGCAAGAAGCCCAAGCTTTCCGATCTGGGCGCCTAGCCCACCCCGGTTTGATTTTTGAGAACGGTGACGATGCCCGCCCGGCATGGTCACCGTTTTTGTTTTTGGTGTATTGACCCGAATCCCTTGTGTGGACCACTCTCCCCTCATTGAAAGGAAGCGGCTGCGGCTCCCTGAGTTGGAATCGCAGATGGCCCAGGACGGCTTTTTCGACGACCCGAAAAACGCGGGTGAACTGACTCGCGAATACAACCGGATCAAGGCTTTGATGGACGATTGGTCCCGCCTTGAAAAAGCCCGGGCCGAGCTCGCCGAGAATCTCGATCTGGCCAAATCGGGTGATGCGGAAATGGCGGAAATGGCGGCCGAGGAGATTCCGGCCCTCGAGACCGGCATCTCCGAACTCGAGGCGGCCGTGCAATACGCCCTGCTGCCGCACGATCCGAACGAGGACCGCGACGCCATCGTCGAAATCCGCGCGGGTACTGGCGGCGACGAAGCTTCGCTCTTTGCGGGTGACCTTTACCGCATGTATCAGCGCTACGCCGAA
>DGXY01000073.1:48398-67158 GCA_002396885.1 Akkermansiaceae bacterium UBA5020 | reverse complement strand
GAGGCTCTGAAATCCAGAAATACTGGAACTTCAAAAGTGTCCGAAACAGCTCGGACAACCTTTAGGAACCGAATGTCCCTTAATCTGATGGGGAGAAGACTCGCGCCCGGAAGGGGGAAGGGGCGGCACGAACTCCCGATCTGGGTGCGTTCAGGGACCCCCGAGTCTCTCCCTTCCTCTTACCCGGCGCAAGTCTTTTTTTAGTCCGGGAAGCCCGTCTGGTGGGAGGTCGCGACTTCTCCGAGAAAGGCGGAAACGGCATTCCGGGTCACCTCTGCCACGTTCCCGTGAGTCTTGGCAAAAGGCGGCAAGAACCAGGGAAAAGCACCGGTGACATCGTGGACCACCCGGACCTGTCCGTCACAGCGATGCCCCGAGCCGATTCCGATCGTCGGGATCCGCAGCCGGGCAGTCATCTCCGCGGCAACGTCCGCCACGACACTTTCCAGAACGATGGCGAAGACGCCCGCCGATTCGAGGGCCAGGCCGGCTTCGACGAGAGATTTGGCCTCCGCTTCGCTGCGTCCCTTTTTCTTGTATCCGCCCTCTTCTCTGACGTGTTGTGGCAGCATGCCGAGATGACCACAAAGGGGAATGCCCGCGCCAACAATGGCTTCGATCTGGGGAATCTGATCCAGCCCGCCCTCGAGTTTCACCGCTTCGGCTCCGGCTTCGATCAGTCGGCGGGAGCTGGCGAGGGCCTCCGCGGGGGTATCGTAGGTATGGATCGGCAGGTCCGCGACCACCACCGCCCGCGTGACGCCGCGGCGCACGATCGTTGTGTGATAGACCATCTGATCGAGCGTCACCGAGGTGGTATCCTCACATCCGGCGACCATCATCCCGAGCGAATCACCGACGAGGATCAGTTGGACCCCGGCCTCGTCGCAGATTCGTGCGGTGGGGTAATCGTAGGCGGTGATCGCCGAGATCGGGGGCAAGAGGCGATCGGAGAGAAGAGGGAGGGATTTCATGAACCGTTACCCGCAAGGGCTGACCCCTCCAGAATAGCGCGGAGATGGGAAAACGGAAATCGTTCCCTTTCAAGTTAGCCGCGAAGTTCATCGACACGGGAAGGGGAGTGACGATAAAACCGGGATAGAGTTATAAAAATATTGCTTAATTATGGAAATTATATTAATATTCACCCAACACAACACGGCCAACCGCCGCAAAGACCACCCCTTCCCGGTCGAAGACCCCCTGAATCAAACCCGCACCGCCTGAGAAACGGAAGGGGAATGATTCAGGAGCCCGATGGAGAGCGAGCTCACTGCGGCAGTGCCAGTCAAACAGATGGTAACACACGCTAATGTTGGTCGGGGAACCTTCCTGATCCAGACCGGTCTCTTTGAAAACCAGATGCCTGCCGAAGGGGTCTGGAATTCGGGAGGCGGCTTCCAGCTTCAACAACGCTACGACAAGAGCCGCCGTCCTGATCGGGGCCGTCCCTTGCCGCAAAGGCGTCAGAAGAGTTTCGGGATCCCGGATCGGGGAAATACCCCTCTGCCTTTGCCGCAGCAAGATGCGGGAGCGCTCGTGTGACGGAGAATTTTGTCCGCAAGGATATTGGTGAAGAGATGAAAAGTCGGGGTGGGGTCGAGTGGCCCCACCCCATTTTCGTCTCTCCGAGCGAGCTTAGTCCCGCCCCGCGCCGCGGATCAGCAGAGTGATTTCACCCTTCGGTGGATGAATCGCGAAATGGGCGCTCAATTCGGCGGCACTGCCCCGGTGATAGGTTTCGAAACGCTTCGTCAATTCTCTCGCGACGCAGATTTCGCGATCCGGCGACAGGGTCCGGAGGATTTCGAGGGTTCCGGCGAGGCGGTGCGGTGATTCATAGAAGATCGAAGTCTCGCGCCGTTCGAGCGATTCAGTCAACTCCCGGGTCCGCCGGCCGGACTTCACTGAAAGAAAGCCGCCGAAATAGAAGGCGTCGCTCGGCAATCCCGAGCCGGCGAGAGCGGTCACGACGGCGCAAGGTCCCGGCAGCACTTCGACCCTCACTCCGGCTTCGTAGGCGGCGTTGACGAGCCGATAGCCCGGATCGGAAATTCCTGGCATGCCCGCGTCCGAGAGGTAGACGAGTTTGGCGCCACCTTGAACTCGCTCGACGAGGGCGGCCGCTCGGAAACGTTCATTGTGATCGTGCAGAGCGACGAGTTCCTTCTCGCGGATCCCGAGATGCTCGAGGAGGCGCCGCGAGTGCCGGGTATCTTCGCAGGCGACGACGTCGGCCTGGCGGATCGCCTCGGCAGCGCGATAAGTGATGTCTCCGAGATTCCCGATCGGGGTCGCGACAAGCTGGACGAGACCGGCGGGATCGAGCGGATTCAAGGCAACAATTTCGGGAAAGGGGCGGGAAAGCCCGGCTCACCAACCATTCGCAAGCTGCGAGATGAGTTTGTCGGCGACATCCTCCGAAACGACCGAAAGCGCGCTGCGCTCGCCGACTTGATAGCTGGCATCGACAAACTGGATCGTTTCTCCGATGACGAGGCCCTGACGCGCGCCGTAGACGACGTCTTCGCCAGCCTTGCCATCGACCGGCTCCTCCGAATCGACTTCGTCATCGCTGCCGTCGCCGTTCTCGTCGTCGCCCCGCTTTCCGATGCGTTGACCGGTGGTGGGGTCTTCGAGATGGAAATCCACATAAAGATAGAGGCTCAACTCTCGGGAACGAAGCGTGTCGGTGCGGACCGCACGGAGCTGGCGCTTCCGGATCTCCCGGATCGTGCCGACAAGGACGGCATCGCAATTTTCACGAGTCGCCGCCTGATAGGTGCCGTCCGCCTGAAGTTCCGTCAGCACGGCATTGGTGACGAGACTCGAGAGACGCGGCTCGAGGGTCAGGTTCTTGAACGGAGGCACGTGGATCTTTTCGATCCCAAGGTAGGTGCCCGGCTTCAATTCGCCCAGTTGATAACCCGCGCAGCCAGAGAAAAAGAGCCCGGCAAGAGCGAGGGGGAATAGCGAAAAAATCCGGGACTTCATGAAAGGGCGGCACCAAAGATGATTGCGATACTAGGCGGGAATGGGGAAAAAACAAGCCGGAAGAACCTGAGGAAATCCCGGAAATCTTGTGCCATTACCTCGGCCCGGCACCTTCGGCATCATTGCGACGGAGGTGAGGGGGTTTCGGCGATGGCCGGGGCAGGGGCAGGGGCGGCGGACGGAGCGGCGGGAGCGGGTAAGGGGACCACCTCGTCATCCGAGGTGCGCATTTCAACCTTGTCTTTCTTGAGCGGATTGGGTCCAAACAATCCCGCCTTCTTTTCGACCGTGTTGGCCTGACCATCGAGAACGGCAAGGCGCTCCTGCGCTTTGGGCGCCCAAGTGGTGTTCGGATTTTTCACGACTTCACGGTAATAAACCCGTGCCGAATCGGGCTTGCCGCTCTTTTCATAGAACGCGCCGGTGTTGTAGAGCTTCTCCATGGACCGCTCGTCGATGCTCTGGAGATCCGACTTGATTTCATTAGCGCGTTGGTCTTCTGGATTCTGACTCACGAAATCGAGGCCGGCTTCTACCTGGGCACGGTCCTTGACCGGGCTGTTCGATTTCTCGGCGGTGACCCCGCGGAGTTTGAAAATCTGGTATTGAGCCTCCTTGGCGGTCTCTGTCTCCGGATATTTGTCGACCACTTTCTGGAACGCTGCGATCGCTTGATCCATCTCAGCGACGTCGGTCCGGACGTAGCCGATCGCGAGCAAGGATTTTGGGGCATAATCGGTGAAAGGCGCGCTCGAACTGATTTGCTCGAACATCTCGATGAGTTTCGACGGCTGGATCGCCGCGCCCATTCCGAAAAGGCCTTTCCGGTCGCTGGAACGGAGTCCTTCGGCAATCTCATATTGGCGTTTCACCGCTTCGTTGAAATTCGGCGTGTTGCGATGGTTGGAGATCAATTCCTGATACTGCTCGAAGGCTTTGCGGCCCTCGCCCTCAGCTTCGAGCATCCGGCCGTAACCGAATTTGGCCTCCGTCCCGGCGTCGGTTCGGGAGTAGTTTTGGCTGATGCTCTTGTAGGTATCGCGGGCTTGGCGATTTTTGCCGCTGCTTTCGTAGCCCTTCGCCTTGGCCAGTTGTTCGGTCGCCTTGGCTTGCTGTGAACCAAGTTGTTCGGCGCTGAGCACTTTCTTGTCCTCGCCACGCTTGAGGAGATCTCCAAGAAAGGCGTGAGAATTTTCGACTCCCAGGGAAAATGCCAGAAGTCCGGCAAGGAGGCATCGGGGATCACAGATTTTCATGAAGGAAAACGGGGGGCGCTTGGCTTCGAACCTAAGCGATCGCGAGGTTCGTTCAAATGCTAATCCGCGTCATGCGCGGTGTGGGTGATAGCGGTTTCGCAGGATTTTCGGTTAAAATTTTGGACCTGCTGACTGCCCGGGAGCTGGAACATTCCATGTGGAACGCCCGCCGTGGCGAGGCAGTGACTCCTTAAGATACGGCCGGTGCGCCAGGGATCTTAGGAAAGGCAGGTATCGGCACCACCCACCATCCGCACTGATAACTTCCTACAATATATGTAATATAAAACGAAGAACCCAAAAAGGGACTGCCCTCCGGTGCTTGCTTCCCTGCCGTTCTTGTTTCGGATCGAGCCACGCTGGGCTTCGGAAAACCTCACGCGCGTCTGTCCTGCGATGCGGCGGTTGGCCAAGAAATTTGGTGAGGGCGAATCCGGAATGCTGGATGCCTTTTCCACGAGCCGCGGGATATGGCGCGTTTGCCATCGTGACCGGCTCGGCTGGCGCAAGGCCGCGCTGATGAACGCTCGTTTCGCAGTCGGTCCGATCGACCTACGGCTCCTGTGGCGCAGTTGCATAAAAAAGGCCCCGACGATTTTCTCGTCGGAGCCCTTCGGTTCGAACCGGAAACTCAGGTTCAGGAATCCCCCTTCGGCGTGTCCGGACCATCCGCCGGCAGCTCGGGCTTCTTGATGTAATTCTCATCGACGCGTCCCTTGAGGGATCCGAGGAATGCCACGATGGCTTTCGTATCCTCCGCCGAGATCGTGCGGCCGAGTTGGTATTCAGCCATCTTCGCGACCATTTCCTCGAGCGACGCGATCGAGCCGTCGTGGAGATACGGAGCCGTTTCAGTGATGTTGCGGAGGCTCGGGACCTTGAAGAAATACTTGTCGGTCTCGTTCTTGGTCGCGGCAAAGCGGCCCAGATCTTTCGTCGGCCACTCCTTCACGAGTCCCAGCTTCTGGTAGAGGTGACCACCCACCCCCATGCCGTTGTGACAAACGGTGCAACCCGTTGTCACAAAGAGATTCAAGCCATGTTTTTCCGCATCGGTGAGAGCCTTTTCATCCCCCTTGAGGAAGTCGTCGAACTTCGAAGGCGTCATCAATTTCCTCTCAAAGGCACCGATCGCCTTGCCGACATTCGCGTAAGTGACAGACTCGGGGTCTTCCGGGAAGGCCTTGGCGAAGGCCTCCACGTAGCCGGGGATCGACTTCAGGACCCGCAGGACATAAGCTTCGTCGGGCATTCCCATTTCGATCGGGTTCAGGATCGGGCCGACCGCCTGGGCTTCGACATCGGCGGCGCGACCGTCCCAGAATTGGGCGATGTGGATTGCGGCGTTGTAAACCGTCGGGGCCGAGCGTCCCCCGAGCTGGGCGTCGATCCCCTTCGAGGTGGCGAGTCCATCATCCCCGAAGCTGGCGAGATCGTGACAGGAGTTGCACGAAACCGTGCGGTTCTTCGAAAGCCGCGTGTCGTAGTAGAGCATCCGTCCCAAGTCGACCTTTGCGTCGGTCAAGGGATTCGCCGGATTCTCGGCCGCTTCCATGATCGGCTGGAACATGCCGAGCATGGCGCGGTTGACTTCGGTTTCGGCTTTGGCGACAGGACTGGAGATCAGTCCGAGGAGGAGTAAGGAGGGAATGGAGGCTTTCATTCAGGTTATAGAAGACTGATATTTAACGCCGGTGAGGGCGCGAGGGATGCACCGGATACTCACTTACTCGTGCCGTTTCGGCAATACAATTAAGACGGTGTAACGGAATCCCGCCGCTTCGCGTCTTGGCATGGGAATGTCGTCCCCGCCCGCCTTGCCGCTTCCCGTGGTCTCTGACCCCGCGACGCCGAACCGAGAGCCCTCGCGCCTCGCAGGATTCGCCGCGAAATGCGGGCGCGGCTTCGATGCTCTCGTTGGCATTGCTACGATGGTCCCCGTACTTGCGGTGATTTCTGCGATCCCCCTTCTGAATCTCCTTAGCCACGGTTACCTCCTCGAAGCCTCCGGTCGCGTCGCCCGTAGCGGACGGATGCGCGATGGTTGGATCGGGCTGCGGGGATTCGCGGTTCTCGGGAAAATCGTCCTGGCCGGATGGATCGCCCTTCTCCCCGTCCGCCTTGTCGATAGCTTTTGGCGGGATGCCGAGCTCATCGCTCCCGGCAGCAACAATGCCATCGCGCTGCGGGCCCTCCTCGTCGCGCTTCTGATCGTCACTTCGCTCCATCTTTTTTGGGCGGTGATCCGCGGCGGCAAATGGCGGCATTTCCTCTGGCCCGCTCCCCTGCACTTCCTCCGCTGGCTCGGCTCGGAATTTTCTTGGAAACCCGCGGCCACATCGCTGGTGGCGGCATTTCGTCGCCTCAGGCTCCTTCACTTCTTTCGCTTGGGTCTCCTCGGCTTCGCCGGGGCCGCCCTCTGGCTGGTTTTTCCGGTCCTCTTTCTCATGGCCGCGTCGAGCCTGGCGAATCCCGGGATCTCCTTCCTTCTCTCGCTTCTGGGATCCCTCCTCCTCGGTGCGGTGGTGCTCTACCTGCCTTTTCTCCAGACTCGATTCGCCCTCACCGGGCAATTTCGCGAGTTCTTCGACCCACTTTCCGTGCGCCGTTCCTTCCGCAAGGCTCCGATCGCCTTCTGGCTGGCCCTCGCCGCGAGTTTGCTTTTCGCCCTACCACTTTACCTGCTGAAAATCGAGCTCACTCCCGCCGAAGTCGCCTGGCTCCCGAACGTCGTTTTCGTCCTGTTCACCTTCCCGGCCCGCCTCCTTCTCGGCTGGGCGCTGGCGCGATCCGAACGACGCGATTCCCCCGGTGCCTGGGGATCCCGATGGGCCGCCCGTTTCGCTTCCCTGCCCGTTGTCGCCGTTTACGTGTTCGTCGTCTGGATCAGCCAATATCTGAGCTGGCAAGGCACGATGGGACTCCTCGAACAGCACGCCTTCCTTGGGCCCTCACCCCTGCCGGGCCTGTGAGGGCAGGACTCCTGCGGTAGGTGCGGCGGGGGCGGAAAGAGGGAGCCTTTTCCTTGTTAAAGAACCAAGCTCGAGACGTCGTCCCGTCGCGATCGGGCCCCTGATCAGGCTGGATTCCAGCGACGGAAGGCCTCGATCGCTTCGTATTCGGCCATGCCGAGGGCGTCGTAGGTCGCCGCGATCTCGCGGTTGCGGGCCGGAGCGTTGATATCCTCTTCGTTGATCGACATGAAACGGCGAATCGACTCGGCTTTCTCATCGAGCTGGTCCGGGCTCATGGGAATGGCCATGTCGATCTCGTGGGCTTCAAAGGGACGATCGCGGCCCCGGTAGAGCCAGACCCGGCAATCTTTGGCAAAGGGACTGTCGGGGAGCGAGGTCCAGGCCGTCGTAAACGCCCGGAAGGCAATCGCCTGAGGCGAACTCGGGTCGCTCGCGTCGCCGGTCGCGTAGATGCTATGCGGCTGAAAATCGGCCAAAATCGCGGCCACGGCCTGCGCATCAGCCTCCTCGTAGCGGAAGCGGCGATATCTCCCGGTTTCGTAAAAAGGTAGGTCGAGGAACTGATTGTCATGGTATCGCAGACGGCAGACCGAGGTCGCATCGCGTGCCTCCCCGCGGAGGATGAGCCCTTTTAGCTTCCGGACGAAATCCGGGTCGATCCCGAACTCACCCTTGGCATCGATCGCCTCGACGATGGAGCTCGCGTAGGCCGTCTGGCTCTCCCATTCCGGTGAATGACTCGTCTCCGCCATTTCCAGAACGACCCGGGCGAAGTTCAGGGCCGCGACGTCGGCAACCCGCAGGTTCCCCGAGGTTTGGAAAACCAGCTTCACCTCGTGATTCTGTTCACGGAGCCGCGCCAGCGTCCCGCCCATGCCGACGAGGGCGTCGGCCGGTTCCGGACTGAGGATGAGGATCCGTTTCGGAAAAGGCTCCGACCGTTCGGGACGGCGCGAGTCGTCTACCCCCGGTTTGCCGCCCGGCCAGCCCGTGATGGTGTGCTGGACGCGGTTGAAAATGTCGATGTTCACCTCGTAGGCCGCTTCCGAGGTCGAGGCAAGCAATCCCCCTGCCCCGCTCTCGTTGTAATCTTCGTCAACCAGCTTCAGGATCGGTTTGTCGAGCTTGCGGGCAAGCCAGACCACGGCCCGCTTTTTCATCGGCGCGTCCCACTCCACCGGACCGACGAGCCAGGGGAAACGGAAACGGGTCAGGTTCGAGGCCGCCGCCGCATCGACGAGGAAGGTGGCGTTGCCGTGATTCTGCAGGAAGCTCGCCGAGATCTGATCCGTCACCTTGCCTTCTGCCGCCTCGCGCACGATCGCCGCCTTGTTCGCCCCCCACGCCATCAAGACGAGCCGTTTTGCCTCGAGGATCGTCCCCACCCCCATCGTGATCGCCGATCGCGGCACGTTCGCCACGCCCATGAAGTCCGCCGCCGCGTCCTGACGCGTCACACGATCGAGCGTGATCATCCGGGTGAGCGAGTCAGCCGACGAACCGGGCTCGTTGAAGCCGATGTGACCCGTCCGCCCGATCCCGAGGATCTGCAGATCCAGGCCACCTGCCTCGATGATGCGGCGCTCGTAGTCGAGACAGTGGTCGTAGACCGCCTCCATCGGCACCGTCCCGTCCGGGAGATGGATGCGCGAGGGATCGAGGTCGACGTGGTCGAACAACTGGTCGCGCATGAAGCGGAAGTAACTCTCCGGGTGATCGCGCGGAAGGCCGTAGTATTCGTCGAGATTGAAGGTCGTGACCGATTCAAAGCTGAGGCCCTCCTCGCGGTGCAGACGGATCAGCTCGCGGTAATACGGCACCGGCGTCGATCCTGTCGCAAGACCGAGCACCGTCATCTGGCCGGCGGCGGCCCGTTCGCGGATAAGGGAGGCGACTTCCGCGGCGAGAGCCTGGCTCGCCGACTCGGAGGACGGATGCACCAGCGTGCGCACCTTCTCAAAGCGTTCGCGTTGGGTCAGTTGTTTCTGGCCGGCGGCCTCGAGAATTTTCACGGTGGAAGAGGAAGAACTCATGGAATATAGCCAATGCTGGAACCGCCGGATGGACGTGTCAACGCGGGTGCGGCTCCGTGATGAAGTTTCCTGGCGACCCTCGCCCATCCCCACGCTCGACAAACGCCCCTTCTCCCCTCATCCTGCCTCAGGTCCGCCCCCACCGTTGGAATGAAACCCGCCCCATCCCTGCCACCCGGCCATGGCCGTTTCCTTCTCGGGATCGGGTTCGTTTACCTCGTCCTCACCATCTTCCTCGGAATCTCCCCGCGAAACCGCACCGATTGGTGGATGGAGCACTTCATCATCGCCTTCGGCCTCGGCATCCTCTTCGCGACGAGCCGCTGGTTCGTCTTTTCGAAGACCTCCTACCTTTTCGCCTTCGCCTTCCTCTGCCTCCACGCCGTCGGCGCCCACTACACCTACTCCGAGGTGCCCTACCGGGAATGGTGGGCCGCCCTCACCGGTGCTCCCCTCCCCGATCCCGGCGCCCGCAATCACTTCGACCGCGCCGTCCATTTTCTCTACGGGCTCCTTTTCACCCGCCCTTATCGCGAGGCCTTTTATTTTGCCCTGAAACCCCGCCACGATTTCTGGAGCCACCTCGTCGTCCTCACCTTCATCATGGCGACCTCGCTCTTCTACGAGCTCCTCGAATGGGCCGCCGCCGTCCTTTACGGAGGCGAAGCCGGCATGGCCTTCCTAGGCACCCAGGGAGACCTCTGGGACGCCCACAAAGACATGCTCCTCGCTGCCATCGGCGGACTCCTCGGCAGCGCCGGGATGATTCTCCACCTCCTCTTCACCGCCAAGGATCCGGGCCGGGCTTGGGGCGAGGGCCGGGCGAAGGCGGGCGGCCTTTAGGTGCGAAGAACCCCCGAGGCGTCTCAATGGATCGGGCGCAGCGCCGGAGAGTGGTTCATTCCCTCCCCTCCTCCTCGCGCAGGATCTCGCCCATGGGGCGATGCAGATCCTCGCTCGGAAACATCGGCCCTTCCGCCTCGAGCGACTCCCGGATTGCCTTCGTCTTCCGGCTCAAGGCCCGCGCCGAGCCCTGCACCCCCTCGTTTGTATAGCTCGCCGTGGCCGAGTTTTGGGCGAGGATGTTCATCTGCGCGGCCGTGGCGATGGCGTCCTGATTGGCCGCGAGAAAGAGGAATTGCCAGCCTTCTTTCTCCTGCCGCTCCTTGATCTTCGCGGCTAGGTCCTTCCAGGTGTAGCGACTCGAGGCGTTCTCGAGGCCATCGGTGAAAATGGCGAAGATCACCTGCACCGGACGCGAGGCCAGCGGCAGGGCCGCGATGCGTTGATCAAAGGATGCGATCGTCAGGCCGATCGCATCGAGGAGGGCGGTCGTGTTCCGCGTCGTGTAGGTGCTGGCGTCGAGCGGGACGACCTCGCAGAGCGGGATGTTGTCTAGGGGCGTCTCGAGGACATCGTCGAAGAGCACGAGGGTGAGGCGAGCGAATCCCTCGACCCCCTGCTGTTCGGCAAGGAATTCGTTGAAGCCACCGATCGCGGCGGCGGCGTGCGCCCCCATCGATCCCGAGCGGTCAAGGATGAAGGCGATCTCGGTGGCGGGTTTCTGGCCTGGGTTGCTGGATTTCGGATTCTTTTTCATGTTGCAATCTACCACAGGGTATAGGACAGCCGTAGGTAGATGCCCTCAAAAAGTTTGGGGACTCTTTTCGATTCACGTTAGAATCCCGCCGATGAGAAAACGATCCTTGCAGCGAGCCTCCGCACCCTCCGAAAACCGTCAGGGAGAAACCCGGCGACCGATCGAGCGGATCATTTCGATTCACCAGTCCGTCCGCCGAGGCCGCTACCCGAATTGCCGCACCCTCGCCGAGGAGATCGGAGTGACCCAGAAGACGATCCAACGGGACGTCACCTTCATGCAGAGGGATCTCGGCCTTCCTCTCGTCTACGACAACCTCCGTCACGGCTACCACTACGAGCGGCCCGTGCACGACTTCCCCCTCCTCAAGGTGTCGGTGGAGGACGTCGTTGCCCTTTTCCTCGCCCGGAAAGCAATCGCCCCGCTCCAAGGGTCTCCGCTCGAGGCGACCTTGCGGGACAGCTTCCGGCGGCTTTCCTCCACCCTTGCCGGTGAGGTTTCCTTCCGCTGGTCGGATCTCGACGAGGCCTTCTCGGCGCGGGACGCCGGGGTCGTGCCCGGGGATGTCGCTTTGTTCGAAAAGGTAGCGCGGGCCATTCTCGAGACCTGCGAGCTGAAGTTCGACTACCGCAAGATCGACGGCGACGAATGGGAAGCCCGGCGTCTCCAGCCTTATCACCTTACCGAGTTCGACGGTGGCTGGTATGTCATCGGCTACGATCCCGACCGCAAGGCCCGGCGCACCTTCGCCCTCCAGCGCATCCGCAAGGCCCGGCACGCGAAGGTGCGCTTCCTCCGGCCTGCTGACTTTTCGCTGAACGATCACCTCGGCGGCAGCTTCGGGGTCTGGCACAGTCCGACCGAGCAGGGCAAACGGAGTCGCATCCGGCTCCGCTTCACTGGCTGGGCCGCCCGCCTCGTCTCCGAGCGCCGCTGGCATCCCAGCCAGCAGATCGAGTGGAAGGGCAAGCAGGCTGACGAGCTCATCATGACGCTCGAACTCAGCAGCTTCCAAGAGATCCGGCGCTGGATCCTGAGCTGGGGCACACAGGTCGAGGTTCTGGAGCCGAAGGAGCTGCGGAAGGAGATCCGGGAGGAGGTCGCCGGTGTTTTGTCGCTCTACCGGAAGTAGCCTTTCGAAAAAGGATCGAATCCCCCGCCGCAAGTCTTCAGCCTGTTCAATGGCCAGAGCAGGCAATCCCGCGCGCATGCCCTCGATCATCGCGCCGTGAAGGAAACGCGCAGTAATGAGGAAGCCATTGCGAGGGTCTTTGCGCTCACTTCCTCCCGTCCACCCACTCCCGAGGAAACGCGAAGGTGCCTCGCTCACTGGAGCGACATCGAAGCCTTGCTCAGCAAGGGAAAGCCACCGCTCGAACTCCGCCGTGACGCCATCGAAGGGAACACCGGCGAAAAGTTTTCCTTCAACGAGAAGCGGCACCCCGGTGCCTAAACTGCCTGCTTCGCTCGGTACTCGGTGGGAGTCGCGCCAGTTCGGCGTTTGAATTGTTCGGCGAAGCTGCTGGCATCGACGAAGCCGGTCTTGCTGGCGATCTCGGCGGCGCCGAGTCTGGTTTCGTTGAGGAGGCGCATCGCGGCGAGGACTCGGGTCTTGATGAGGAACTCCTGGGGGCTGATGCCGAAGGCGGTGTGAAAGCGGCGCTGGAGGTTGCGGAGCGTCAGGCCGCAGGACTCGGCCACGTCTTTGAGGGAGACGTTTTGGGCATAGTCGTTGCGGATGGCGTCCACGGCACTGGAGACGGTTTGCATCAGCGGCAGCTTCATCTCGTGCTCAGCGGCGCGACGTAAAACACCCATGATGCCGATGGGGCGCTGACGGGTGTCGAGCAGTGGGAGCTTGGTCACGACGAACCAGTCGGGCAGGCCTTGGCGATCAAACCATAGCTCCAGACGCTCGATGTGCTTCACTTTGCCATCGAGCAGGCGTTGGTCGTCGCGGACGTAGTTTTCGGCCATTCTGTGGGGGTTGATGTCGAAGTCAGTGAGGCCGAGCATCTCTTTTTCGTCTTGCATCTGGTAGCGTTGGAGGATACCGCTGCTGGCGAACATGGTCCGTCCAAGTTGGTCTTTGGCGAAGAAGTTCACGCCGGGGATGTAGTCGAAGATTCGGTGAAAGAGGCCACCGGTGTCTAATCGTGTTAGCCATTCGGCCCGTTCCTTCTCCAAGGCTTTGAGCTGGCGCGGGGTTCGGGTCTGGCGGGTCAGGCGTGGCTGGAGAGGGTGCGCATTTGGCATAGGCTTTGTCGTCACCCTGCGGGCGGATGCGGTTACGATCAAGAATGATTTTGCCCGCTGGTTCCAGTTTCGCTGCTCGCCTTCTCGCCATCGAGATCGGTGGCACAAAATTGCAGTTGGTGGTGGGCACTCGCGAAGGGCTGATCGTGGAAAGGCGGCGGTTCACGGTGGAAGGCGAACGCGGTGCGGAGGGCATTCGTGAGTGCATCGCAGCGGCTTTGCCTGAGCTTGTGAAGCAATGGACACCACAGGCGATTGGCGTGGGCTACGGTGGTCCGGTCAACTGGCGCACGGGGAGGATCGTGAAGTCCTACCATCTCTCCGGATGGAATGATTTTCCTTTGGCGGAATGGCTGCGCGATCTGTCCGGGCTGCCGGTGTTCGTGGAGAACGATGGCAATGTGGCCGCGGATGTGCTTCTTGCGGCTAGCGTGAGCGGCAACTCCCCGAACCTCGTCAAAGCCTTCGAGTGGGCGAATGAGCACGGCCTTGAAACCGCCGCCATTGTTGGTGCGAAGCGGGGCAAGCTAGCGGAGGTGGCGAGGCAAACGATTGTTATTGAGGACACGCACTACGGTCGCGTGGAGGACGTGCAAATGCACATCCTGCACATGCTCTGCTATGCCTTCATGGAAGTGCCGGAGATGCAGGCTGCCAACTGAGCAAAGACGGCCATGCCCTTCCAAGCCATGAAATTTCAACGCTCCGGCTTCCTTTACCTTCTAAGTGCATTGTTCACCTGCTGCGCGGGGATCGGCGTGGTGCCGCCTTTGGGTGCGGTGGATAGCGGAAATACTCCGGTCACCAAGAAGCTCGAAGTGGCCTCTCCCTTGGTCCAGGAGGCTTCGCCAAAAGCGCTTCAGGCTTTGTCGGGCCTGCGGCTGCCTGACGGAGTCAAGGCAGCACTATGGGCGACGGAGCCTCTCTTTGCTGATCCGGTGGCGATGAGCTTCGATGGTCAGGGCAGGCTCTACATTGCGGAGCATCATCGGAATCGTCATGGCACGCAGGACACGCGCGAGCATTCGGTGTGGCTCGATGAGGATCGTGCCTCGCGCAGTGTGGAGGAGCGCTTGGCCTTCATGCAGCGCCATGCGGGGAAGGGTGCGCCGCCCATGAGTTTTTACACGGAGCTGCCGGACCGCTTCGTGCGAGTGAGCGATGCGGATGGCGATGGCACGGCGGATCGCAGTGAGGTGCTGGGCCTTTTTCAGGAGGCGCTGGATGGCCCGGCGGCGGGCGTGGCCTGCGCGGCGGATGGCAGTGTCTGGCTGACCTGCATCCCGCATGTGTGGCGGCTGCCGGCTTCGGAGACGGAGAAAGCGAAGCCTGCGCTGGAGAAGGTGTTCACCGGTTTCGGAACGAAGTTTTCCTTCCATGGCCATGATCTGCACGGGATGGTTCAGGGGCCTGACGGGCGGCTTTATTGGAGCATCGGTGATCGGGGTTATCGGGTGAAAACGCAAGAAGGCCGGGAGATGGCGGAGAGCTCCACTGGCGCGGTCTTCCGCTGCGAACTCGATGGGAGCGGTCTGGAAGTTTTCGCCACCGGGCTGCGCAATCCACAGGAACTTGTCTTCGATGATCTGGGCAATCTTTTCACCGTGGACAATGACAACGATGCGGAGGACAACCCTCGCCTCCTCCATCTGGTAGAAGGTGGCCACTATGGCTGGCACAGTGGCGCACTCTGGGTGGATGGACACGCTTCTCCTCTGACGCCAAAGTTTCGCCATCCGTGGTATGAAGACGGACTCTGGCGCGAGCACCATGACGGCCAGCCTGCCTGGGTAATGCCTGCCATTGCGCATCTCGGAAACGGTCCTTGTGGCCTGACGCTTGATCCCGGTCTCACTCGCTTGCCGGATGCCTGGCGTGGCTCGTTCTTTCTTTGTGATTGGCGTGGCGGTCGCGCCAACAGTCCGCTAGTTGCCTTCACCGTGAAGGCCGAGGGCGCGGGCTTTCGTCTGGGTGAGGTGAAGGATTTCCTATCCGGCAGTTTGGCGACGGATGTCACCTTTGGCCCGGATGGTCGGCTTTACCTGGCGGATGGAGTGGATTGGACGCGGCAGCCAGAGGGCGGACGCCGGGCTGGCATGGGCTGGATCTGGGCCTTGGGCGCCACGGCCACGGAGGCGAAAGAGGCTCGTCTGCGCGAGTTGCAGCAGTGGTTGAAGGAAGGCTGCAGCGATGTGCCAGTGGCCGAGCTCGCCCGCCGATTGGAGCATGAAGACATCCGCGCAAGACAAGCGGCGCAGTTTGCACTCGTCGAGCGTGGCAAGGATGGGCAGGACGCTTTGCAACGGGTGGCGCTCGATGATGCGGCACCGCTTTTGGCGCGCGTGCATGCGCTTCAGGGCCTCGGCCAAATCCAGCGCAAGGGGCGTTCGGCACTGCCAGCGGTGATATCGCTGCTGAAGGAAGATCACGACGATGAGGTGCATGCACAGGTGGCCAAGCTGCTCTCGGATACACCGGTGGCCGACACTGCCGGTGCACTGGCCGGGCTTCTCGCGAAGGGCTCGCCACGAGCGCGGATGTATGCCGCGTTGGCTTTGGGGAAAACGGGGGACGCCGCAGCATTCGCGCCATTGGTGGAGGCTGCGAAAAGCCTCGGTGAAGGCGATGTGCCCCTGCGTCACATGATTGTCATGGGACTCGTTCATGCCGCCCGCCAGCAGCCGGAAAGGCTCGTCGCGCTCCGCGAGGAGGTTTCTCCCCGCGTGCGCCTGACCGCGCTGCTGGCTCTGCGGCGCATGGATTCCGCAGAGGTCGCGCTGTTCCTTCAAGATGCCGAGCCCGCCATTTCCCGCGAGGCCGTTCGAGCAGTGCATGACCGACGCATCACCGCCGCGTTGCCTGCTCTGGCTGAGATGAGTCGTAAGCTCGCGGGCTTCGATCAGGCCACCGCCCGCCGCATTCTGAATGCACGTTTCCGACTCGGCCGCGTGGAGGATGCGCAAGCTCTCGCGGAGGTAGCGGCCGACACGCAGGTGCAAGAAGTGCTGCGCCGGGATGCCCTGGCGATGCTGGCGGATTGGGCCAAGCCATCACCCGTGGACCGCGTGCTGGGTGACTGGTTGCCACTGCCTGACCGCGATGTCCAGGCGGCGATCCGTGCCGTGAGTCCTGTGTTGCCAGCCTTGATCCAGGAGCCGGGGCAGGACGCACTCGTGTCCGCCGCGGCGGGCTTGGCGGAGAAGTATCAACTGGAGTCCGTCGTCGCCTCTTTGTTCACCCTCGCACAAAATGAAAGCGTTGCCGTAAGCGCCCGAGTTTCCGCCGCGCGAGCGCTCGAGTTTGTGCAAAGCCCACGCTCACGGAAGCTCGGGGATCAATTGCTAGCCGCATCGGAGCCCGCACTGCGCAGCGCAGGACGTGAGCTGCTCTATGCCCGGGATCTCAAGGCTGCCTTGGCCGACTTGGAGCGCTTGTTCAAAGCCCCCGGTGCCGAGGAGGAAAAACGTGCCGCGCTTGAGCTGCTGGGCCGCGCCACCGAAGCGGAGGCGCATGCGTTTCTCACGCGCCAGATGAAGAATCTGCTGGACCACCAGCTGCCAGACAGCCTCGCGCTGGACCTCAGCACCGCACTCAACGCCCATGGCGGGAACTACAAGCTGCCCAACAGCGCCCGCAACCAACGCGCTCGCGTCGCGGAAGACCTCCAGCAGCAGTGGCTCGCCCGCCTGCCGCAGGACGATGCGCTGCGCGACTACCGCATGACCCTCACGGGCGGCAACGCCGAACGCGGTCGCGATCTGTTCCATGAAAAGGTGGCGTTCCTCTGCGTGCGCTGTCACAACGTGGAGGGCCAGGGCGTCAGCACCGTAGGGCCGGACCTCACCGGAATCGGCACCCAGCGTGACCGTGAGTATCTGCTGCGCGCCATCGTGAACCCCGGAGCCGACATCGCCACAGGCTTCGAGTTCGCCACGCTTCAGCTCAAAGATGGCAGCACTGTCGTCGGCATCATCCGGCAGGAATCCCCCACCGCACTCCAAGTCGAAGTCGCGGAAGCAGGAGCCGTGAAGCAGCGCGAAGTGCTCAAAACCGACATCAAACAGCGCACCTCCACCTCCGCCATGCCGCCGCTGGTTTCGCTCATGACACGCCACGAACTTCGCGACCTCGTCGAATACGTCGCCACGCAGAGTTCAAAGGGAACGGCTGGCGAATCCACTCCCGCTCGGCAATAAGCTGCAAACAATCAGGGTAAATCGCTTTGTGACCGAAAATCCTCTCCCATGAAAAGCAACCTCCGCGTCGCCCTGATCGGCACCCAGTTTATGGGCCGAGCCCATTCGAATGCTTGGCGTCAGGTCCAGCCCTTCTTCGAGCCTGAGCGGGCGCCCGAGTTGGCTGTCGTTTGTGGGCGTGATCTCGCCAAGACCGAAGCCTTCGCCCGCCAGTGGGGATGGAAGGAGACCGTGGCTGACTGGCGGGAGGTCGTCAAGCGCGACGACATTGATGCGGTTGACCTCTCTCTCCCGCAGCATCTTCAGGCCGAGGTCGCCATCGCGGCGGCAAGGCACGGCAAGCACCTCTTTTGCGAGAAGCCGATGGCGATGAATCCAGCGGAAGCGCACGCCATGTCCCGTGCCGCCATCGAAGCGGGTATCGTCCACGCGGTGAACTACAACTACCGCCGCGCCCCTGCCGTCGCCCTCGCCCGGCAAATCATTGATGAAGGGAGACTCGGCACGATCCGCCACTGGCGCGGTGCGTATCTGCAAGACTGGCTGCGAGATCCCGAGACGGCTTCCGGGTGGAAATTGCAGAAGCAGTTTGCGGGATCGGGTCCGCATGGAGATCTGAACTCACACAGTGTCGATCTCGCGCGATACCTGGTGGGCGAGATCGTAAAGGTGTCCTGTCATCGTCGGACCTTTATTGATGAAAGACCATCGGCCGATGAACCGGGCAAGCGAGTTGCTGTGGACATCGACGATGCTTCACAGCTTCACGTTTCGTTCGCCAACGGGGCCATGGGCAGCTTCGAGGCTTCCCGCTTTGCCACGGGGAACCGCAACGCCAACCAATTCGAGATTTACGGTTCTCGCGGAGCCTTGCGTTGGCACCTTGAGGATTTGAACCGGCTCGAATTTTATTCCGACGACGATCCGCCGCACCTGCGAGGCTTCCGCCAGATTCTCGTCACCGAACCTTGCCATCCCTATGTCGGCCGCTGGTGGCCTCCGGGGCATGTCATCGGTTACGAGCATACCTTCGTCCACTCCATCGCCGACTTCCTCGCCGCTGTGGCAGGTCAATCCGACTATCGTCCCGACTTTCGGGATGGTGCCCGCGTGCTGGAGATTCTCGATGCCGCCATGAAAGCGGATGAGTCGTCAGCGTCCGTTGAACTAGCGCCGCCCCAACAGGGTTAGATCCGCGACCCAACCCGGTCGCACCGCGTTATCCTTGAAACCATCCAGTATGAAAACCATTCTTCCAAAACTCCTCGCCACCCTTCTCTTGAGCGTGGCATTCGCCTTCAGCTCGGAGCCCTCTCTCTTGCTTGAGGAAACCTTCGAGCAGCCCCTCTCCGCCGACTGGCATTGGGGGCTCGGCACCTGGACAGCAAAGGGCGGCGTGTTGCGCGCCTTCGAATCTGGCGAGCATCGCCACGGGCCGGTGAAGCAGCGC
>DGXY01000073.1:29133-48267 GCA_002396885.1 Akkermansiaceae bacterium UBA5020 | reverse complement strand
TTCAAAGGATGGCGTGCTGCGCGCCTTCGAGTCCGGTGAACGTCGCCACGGGCCGGTGAAGCAGCGCCGCTTTGCTTTCAGAGAAGCCGATGTTCGCTTTGACTTCAGGCTCGAAGGCAAGGCGTCCTTCGCCAGCTTTCCCATCGACGGCACCCGCGAGCGCAGCCACATCCTCAATTTCGTCATGGGTCGCGAGGTGTTCCGCATCATCGCCCACCCCAAAAAGGGCGAGAACGTGGATCTCGTGCGCGAAAAAATCACTCTCGCGGAGAGCGAGTGGCATCCCGTCCACATCGTGCTGAAGGGCGAAACCATCACCGTCGAGTTCAATGGCCGCACCTGGACCGCGAAGCATCCCGTCGCAGCCGAGCCAAAGGCCAACATCGGCTTCGGTGGCGAATCCGGCGGACCCACAGGCGAAAAGGCTGGGGCGCTGGAGTTCCGTAAACTAAAGATCGTTGCCAATCCATGAAACCCACGTTCGTCTTCCCCATGAGTCAGGACAAAAACATTGGAGACAACAAGATGTTGAAAAGCCTCTCATTTTTCTGTCGCAAATGTTTTTGTCGCCTGTTCTTCCTCACCGCTCTGCTGCTCGCCCCGCTGCACGCACAAACTGCAAAGCCGGAAGCCGGCGGCGGATTCGCCACTGCTTCCCCGTTGGAGGAGTTCCTTGGGGCGCCGCTGCTTGTCCCGATCCAGAAGGTCTGGGATAAACGCGGCGGCTGGGGCGGCATCCTGACGGCGAAGGACGGCACGGTGGTGGCGTTTCAGTCGCCCGGCGGGGGCACCTGCCGACGCAGTCGGGACGGTGGCAGGACATGGGAGGCGGAAATCTTGATCGCTCCTGATGCCGTCAACGGACGCGGTTTGGTCGATGAGACCACGGGCGACATTCTTTACGCCAATCCGGGTGCTGGCTGGCTTTTTCGCAGTCGCGATCATGGCGCCAGCTGGAGTCGCGAAAGCGTGCAAGCTCGACCGGATGGATTCGGCAATGTTCCTGGCAAGAGCATTGGCGTGGTTGCCATGCAGTGCGGCATCACGCTCGCCTTTGGCAAGCACAAGGGACGGCTCATCATGCCGGCGAGGGTCGCGGGGCCGAAGGACTCCAATGCGACAGAGTGGCGTCCCTATCACTACAGCACTGCCCTCTACAGCGACGACGGCGGCGCGGTCTGGCAGACCAGTCAGCCCTTCCCCGTGCTCGGCACCGGCGAGGCCGCGCTCGCGGAGCTTTCAGACGGCAGCATCCTTTACAACTCCCGGGAGCACATGACGCGCGGCAACCGCTTCATGGCCCGCAGCGACGATGGCGGCGATCTCTGGCTCGGCGCCTACCGCAGCGCCGATCTGCCCGATGGGGTGCGAGGCACCTCCTACGGCTGCCTCGGTGGCATGGTGCGCCTGCCCGTCGCCGGGCACGACATCCTGCTCTACAGCAATCTCGACTCCGAAGCAGGCAAGATGCCGACCGAGACCGGCGGCTCCACCCGGGAGTTCAGCGAAAAGGTCACCGTCTGGGCCAGCTTCGATGGAGGCCGCACCTGGCCGGTCAAGCGCCTCGTCCATGATGGACCCAGCGCCTACTCCACCCTCGCCGTGGGCCGCGCCGGCACGCCGAGCCAGGGGGAAATCTACCTGCTGTTCGAAGGCGGCCCGAGGTCCTGGGACGAAGCCGTGCAGGTAGCCGCGTTCAACCTGAGCTGGGTGCTCGATGGTCGGGACATCGGCACCCTGCTGGGCAAGGCACGTTAATCAACAACCAACAGCAACAGGAATATGAAAATCATTTTCGCAGGCATTCTCCTCTCATCGCTCGCGCCGCTGGCCGCGCTGTGCGCCGCCGACGCTCCAGCAAAGAGCCGTAGCGAAGCGGAGACAGCCGCAGGCAACCCCAACGTCCTCCTCATCATCACCGATGACCAGGGCTACGGAGACTTCTCCATCCACGGCAACACGCATCTGCAAACGCCGCACCTCGACAAGCTGGGCGCGGAGAGTGTGCGGTTTGATCGGTTCTATGTGAACTCGTTTTGCGCGCCGACTCGCGCGGCTTTGCTCACGGGGCGCTGGCCGCTGCGCACGGGGTGCCACGGCGTCACGCACAACAGGGAGGCGATGAGGCCTTCCGAGGTCACGATGGCGGAGGCGCTGCGCGCCGGCGGCTATCGTTCCACTTGCATTGGCAAATGGCACAACGGCGAGCAGCATCCTTTCACGCCGATGGGCCAGGGCTTCGACGAGGCATTTGGGTTTAACAACGGGCACTGGAACAACTACTTCGATCCCGTGCTCCTGCGCGGCTCGAAGCCGGAACCAAACCGGGGATACATCACCGACCTGCTCACCGATGAGGCGATGAAGTTCATCACCGCGAATCAAGCCCGGCCCTTCTTCTGCTACCTCTCCTACAACGCGCCGCACTCGCCCTTTCAGGTGCCGGACCGATACTTCGACAAGTTCAAGGCCAAGGGCTTCGGAGACGATGTGGCCGCTTTCTACGGCATGTGTGAGAACCTCGATGACAACGTGGGCCGACTCCTCGCGCATCTGGAATCGCTCAAGCTCGCGGAGGATACCATCGTGCTCTTCCTTACCGACAATGGAGGCACAGCGGGTGTAGAGACTTACAACGCGGGCATGCGTGGCGGCAAAACGAGCGTGCACGAGGGCGGGACCCGCGTGCCGCTCTTCATGCGCTGGCCGGCGGCCAAATGGCAGCCCCATGTGGTCAAGCCCATCGTCTCCCACATTGATCTCTTTCCCACGCTCCTCGATCTTTGCGGCGTGAACGCCCCCGCGGGGCCGAAGGTGGACGGCATCACGCTGCGTCCGCTTTTGGAAAAGACCGACCCCGGCGATTGGCCGGAGCGCACCCTCTTCACCCACAATCCCATCAGCGAAACGAACAAGTTCCCCGGCGCCGTGCGCACCCAGCGCTATCGTCTGGTCTGCGAAATTAAAGGCCCGGCAGGAGGTTCCAAAGCAAAGGCCAATGACGCCAGCGCCACCCCTTGGCAGCTCTACGAGATGGAAAGCGATCCCGGTGAGACAAAGAACATCGCCGCTGACCAACCCGAACTCGTGAAGAGACTCAGCGACCAATATGATGCCTGGTTCGCCGACATCTCACGCGATGCCTTGCAGCGTTTCCCCTTGCCCATCGGCCATGCCGCACACAGTCCGGTCGAGCTCCACGCACCGCAGGCTTATCTCGACAAGCCGCTGAAGTTCGCCAACGGTCCCGGCTTCGCCAACGACTGGCTCACCGACTGGACGGATGCCAAAGCGAAAGTCTGGTTTGACATCGATGTGGTCACGGCTGGCGATTATGAGATTGAAATCGCTCTGGCCTGTCCCCCCGCCGACGCCGGTTCACGACTGCGCATCCGCGTGGGCAGCGAGTCTATTGAGACCGTCGTTCCAGCGGCGACCGCCCCGGAGATTCCACTTCCGCATCTCGACGAAGCAGGGAAGTCACGATACCGCAACCGCGAGTGGACGACATTGAAAGCCGGCACGCTCAGGCTCCCGAAAGGCCCGGCCCAACTCACACTCGAAGCACTCACCATGCCCGGCACGCAGGTGATGGAGTTGAAGCACCTGAAACTGAACCTCAGATCCTCCATATGAGGCCTACTCTCTTTCTCCTCTTCAGTCTGCTCGCTCCGGTCTCCGCGTTGCACGCAGCCGAGCCCAAACCCAACATCGTCCTCATCCTCGCCGACGATCTGGGCTGGAGCGACCTCGGCTGCTACGGCGCGGACTTGCATGAGACACCTCACCTCGACCGGCTCGCTCAGCAAGGGGTGCGTTTCACCGATGCCTATGCGATGTCCGTCTGCACCCCAAGCCGCGCGGCGTTGCTCACCGGCAAGCACGCCGCGCGCCTGCACATGACGATCTGGTCGGAGGGATCGAAAGGCGGCCCGAAGAATCGCAAACTCATCGAAGCCGCCTCGCGGCATGACCTGCCGCACACCGAGACGACCCTCGCCCGGCATTTGCAGGAGGCGGGCTACCTCACCGCGCTGGTCGGAAAATGGCACCTCGGCGATGCGAGCCATTATCCCGAAACCCACGGCTTCGATGTGAACATCGGCGGCACGCAGTGGGGCGCGCCGCAGACCTTCTTCTGGCCCTACAGCGGCAGCGGACGCTTTGGCCCAGAGTTCCGTTACGTTCCCCATCTGGAGTTCGGCAAGCCGGGCGAATACCTCACCGACCGGCTTACCGACGAAGCGCTCCGTGTCATCGATCGTGCAGGCGCCCAGCCCTTCTTCCTCTACTTCGCCCACTACGCACCGCACACGCCGATGGAGGCGAAGGCCGACGACGTGCGTCATTTCGAAGCCAAGCTCCGCCCCGGCCAGCATCATCAAAACGCCGTCTATGCCGCCATGGTGAAGAGCCTCGACGACAGCGTGGGACGTGTCCTCGATCACCTGAAGCGAAGCGGCCTGGATCAGAACACCCTCGTCATCTTCACGAGTGACAATGGTGGCTACATCGGCACCGAGAAAGGCCAGACCGTGCCCGTGACCAGCAACGCCCCGCTGCGTTCCGGCAAAGGCTCCCTCTACGAAGGCGGCATCCGCGTGCCCCTCATCGTGCGCTGGCCCGGCGTCACGCCCGAGGCCGCTGAGTGCCGCCAACCCGTGATCCTGATGGACCTGTATCACACCCTCGCCGCCACGCTGTCCGGCGAAAAACCGAAAGAGCCCACCGACGGCATGGACCTCAAAGCCTTGCTGCAGCAACCCGGCAATGCGCTCAACCGTGAAGGCCTCTATTTTCACTATCCCCACTACTACGCCACCACCACACCGGTGAGCGCCGTTCGCTCCGGCGACTGGAAGCTTCTCGAATACCTCGAAGACGGTCACCTCGAACTCTACAACCTCCGCGATGATCTCAGCGAGAAGACCGATCTCGCAGCGCAGGTGCCAGACAAAGCTGCGTCACTGCTCCAACAACTTCACCACTGGCGCACCCAAGTCGGCGCAGCCATGCCAACGGCGAATCCGGCATTCAAATAACGATGCAGCCACCCATGAAGATCAACACAACGACCCACCCCACGTGATGCACCACAAGCCCCTCATAAACCACGACTCTCTTGGCAGCCCGAAGCAGCGAAGGAAGGACCGTTTGCCGAATCAGACACAGGTTTGGCTGAAATGCATAAGCAGCCATCACGTTTCCACGCCTGCTTTTGATAAAGCTCCTAGTCTAATGAAACACTTCACTAGGCCCCTCATGAACCCAGTTGTCTCGAAACATAATCATAAACATACAACCATGAAAACCACCCTCACACTCCTCATCACTCTGTTGCTGACTCTGCCAGTAATGCTGCACGCCGCCGACGCGCCGAAGCCTGTCTCCGCGCAAACTCCGCGGGGGCTGCATGTGGAGACGGACGGCACGCTGACGCTGGCAGGAAAGCCGTTTTACGGCATGGGATTCTGCTATTATGACGGCTTTCTCCGCACTATCCGTAAAGCGAAGTATTCGTCATACGCTCCTGCTCTCAAAAAGATCGCTGCCAGCAAAATCCCCTTCATTCGGGTGCCGTTCAGCGGATTCTGGCCCAACGAACTCAAAGTCTATCAAACCAAGCCTGAGCAGTATTTCCGCGAAATGGATTTGTTCGTGAAGACTTGCGAGGAAAACAACATCGGCATCATCGCCGACCTGTTTTGGACCAAATTCAGCGTCTCTGATGTGGTGGGCGAAAGTGTTAACCAGATCGGAAACCCTGCCAGCAAGACCATGGAGTATGCCCGCAAGTATGTCCGCGACGTCGTGAGCCGGTATAAAGATTCACCTGCCATTTGGGGTTGGGAGATCGGCAACGAATTCAATCTTGCGGCCGATCTGGACAAGCAAGGAGAGCCTCCTCTTGGTTACCCCTATGTATTGGCTTCCAGAGGAACACCGGCGCAGCGAACGCCTGCTGACCGAATCACTTCCCAGGATGTCGAAGTCTATTTCACCGAGGTCGAGAAGGCCATTCGCAGCATCGATCCCTACCGCATGATCTCCAATGGAACCGCAGATTTCAGAGCCAGCCAGTATCGTCTGAGGACGGAGCGAGCATGGAAGGATGACACTGAAGAGGAACTCCGCGCCATCATGGACATCTTTTCACCACGCACGGTCAACGTGATCAGCGTGCATATCACTCTCGACAAGGACAAGGACGGGATGTCCCAGAAGAGGTTCAACCGAGTCGTCGAGATAGAAGAGTTGCTTTCGATCTATGTGAAGCTCGCGAAGCAAAGCCGCAAGGTGCTTTATATGGGCGAATTCCACGGAGACACAGACGCGAATTTCGTCCGCAAGGTAAAGGCGATCAAAGCCTCTGGAATGCAGCTCTCGTCGTTGTGGAATTATGGCGATGCGGCCGATGCAAAAACGAAATCCTTTTCGGATGAGTCGTTCATGTTCACACGCACCGCTGAGGCGAATCAGCAATATCGTGACGAGGGGCTTCAGAACCTTGAAACCTATTGGCCGAAGACTTCCGCGTCCTCGACGAAGTAGCCCAACTTTCGTCTTCATCTGCGCCCCATTTGCCGTCTCCGACAAGTTAATGACACCAGTGATCCAACCGAATCCCCGAGCCTCATTCATTTCATGAAAACCACCCTCCTTTTCGCACTCCTTGCCTCCATTGGCAGCGTCCTATTTGGCGCAGAATCACATCAAGCCGATGTCGTCGTCGTTGCCGCCACACCCGGCGGTGTCGCTGCTGCCGTCTCAGCGGCCCGCTCGGGCGCGAGCGTGATTCTTCTGGAAGAGAAGAGTCACGTGGGCGGCATCGTGTCCGGCGGGTTGACGAATACGGACATCTACAAGAAGGCGGCGGTCGGCGGACTGTTCGCTGAGTTTGTGAAGCGGGTGCGTGAACACTACGTGACGACCTACGGCGAGAACTCCGAGCAGGTGAAGGTCTGCCAGGGCGGCCACATGTTTGAGCCAAAGGTCGCCGAGAAAGTGTTTCGCGACATGCTCTCGGGGGAGAAAAACATCCGGCTCATCGAGCAGCATCGCGTAGTCACCGCAAGGGTCGTGGGTGCCGATGGAATCGAGCGCGAGGCGGAGCGGGGCCAGCGGCGGGATGGCGCTCCGCCGCAGGACTTCGGCCCCACGGTGAAGCTCGTCAGCATTACCGCCGAAGACTTAACCCAGCCTGGAAACAAAGTGGAGTTCAGGGCAAAGACCTTCGTGGACGCCACCTACGAGGGCGACCTCGCCGCACTGGCGGGCGTGCCCTATCGCGTTGGAAGAGAGAGCCGCGAGACCTTTGGCGAACGGCACGCGGGAAAGATTTATCTTCGCTTCAAAGACGTCAATCCCCTGCCCGGCTCCACCGGGGAGGCGGACGATGGCATCCAGGCCTTCTGCTTCCGCACGCATGTCACCAAGGACCTGGCGAATGCCGTGCCGGTGGAAAAGCCCGCCACCTACAACCGCGACGACTACCGCGCCATGCTCGACGACATGCGCTCCGGCAGAGTGACGAAGCTGACCACGCTCATGCACTTCTTCCCCATGCCGAACGGGAAGTATGAACTGAACAACGCTCATCCTGCGGGAGACACCGGCGTGCCCAGCGAGTCGTTCGATCTTGCCGAGGAAAACTGGAAGTGGCCCGAGGCGGATGTCGCCGAGCGTGAGCGCATCTTCCAGCGCTACTGGGCGCACGCCGAAGGCTACCTCTGGCTGCTGCAAAATGACCCCGAAGTGCCGCAAGCCATTCGCGATGAGGCGCGGCTATTCGGCTTCCCCAAGGACGAGTTCACCGACAACCGCCACCGTCCGCATCACATCTATGTGCGCCAGGGCCGGCGCATCTGGGGCGAGTATAACTTCACCCAGCGCGACGCGGCCCTCGACAACGCCACCGGCCTGCCCCGCCGCAAGCCCGACGGGATCGCCGTCGCCGAGTTCGGCTTCGATTCCCACGGCGTCCACAAATACGACCCCGCGCATCCCGGCCTCCGCGAAGGCTACATCTTCATTGAGCACCAACCGCTTCAACTCCCCTACCGCATCCTCGTGCCCAAACGCGTGAACGGCCTGCTCGTGCCCGTGGCCTGCAGCGCCAGCCATGTCGGCTACCAAACCATCCGCATGGAACCCGTCTTCATGGCGCTCGGTGAAGCCTGCGGCATCGCGGCGAAAACCGCATCGGATGCAAAGACAGAGCTCCGCACCGTGGATGTGCCAACCGTGCAAAAAGAGATCTTGAAACGCGGCGGCGTGATCCTTTACGAAGCCCAGCCCGTGCGGCCTGATGATCTCTAAGTCTAAACATTCCCACCTCTTTCCGACCTTTCTAAAATGAGTTTTGGCACTCGGAAAGGATTTCGCGGGAATCCTTGTGAACCAAGACCACATCGTGACCCAGGGGCCAAAGCTCACTTCCAATTCATCCACACCCGCTCGGCATTAACTCGCACACAATCACCATGAAACTCACCCACACTCTCCTGCTCATCGCGCTGTTCGCGCTTTCTTCCAACGCCTTCGGACTGGGAATGCAAATGTATAGCCTTCAGGAAGACTTTGATCGTGATACACCCGGCACGCTGGATCGCCTGAAAGCGCAGGGTTTCACGGACCTGGAGACGAGCGTCTTCACGAAGCTGCCTGCGGCGGAACTGAAGGCGTTGCTTCAGGCGCGGGGCATGACGTGTTCCAGCCATCATGTGCGGCCGGAGGATTTGGAGAAAAAGATGGACCAGGTCATCGCCGATGCGAAGGCGCTCGGCGCGGTGCAGGTGGTGTGCCCCATCCTGCCGCACAAGGCGCCCCTAGATCGTAAGCAGGTTCTCAAAGTTGCGGCAGACTTCAATCGCTACGGCACCGCCCTGAAGGCGGTTGGGCTTCGCTTTGCCTATCACAATCACGGTGGGGATTTCCAGCGAGCCGACTCCCCAGTCACACCGGGTGAGACGTTTTACGACGTTCTCGTCGCCGCCACGGAACCAGGCATCGTCAGTTTTCAACTCGATGTCTTCTGGGTCGCTTGGTATGGATCCAAAGCCACGGATGTCATCGAGAAGCATGGCGAACGCATCTGTTCGCTGCATCTCAAGGACCTGGCTCGCGATGCGAAGCCGGATATGGCGAATCCCAAGTCCGCACGTCCGCTGATGGTTCGTCTGGCGTCTGGATGCGTGGATATTCCGGCGGTGATTACGGCTGCGAAAGCGAAAGGCGTGACGCATTTCATCATCGAAGACGAGAGCCCCAACGCTGCCGCCCAGCTCCCGGAGAGTTTGCAGGCGGTGAAGCCTCTGTTGGCAGAAGCACCGGGCCCGAACAAGTAGTCGGCGTCCCGTGCCTGCATGAAACAACTGGTTTGCCTCACACTTGCACTCTGCCTGCTTCCGCCCATTGGAAGCGTGCGCGGCGAAGAGGTGCGATCGCAGGCAAGGGTGAACACAGAGGTCGACTTGTGGTGGCAGAAGGACGGACAAAACGGCTTTGACGCTTTGTAACGCCGCCGGCGCGACAAGATTCCCGTGGACGTCGAACGCCATCGAGAACACCTTCTCTCTCGGTCGGTTATTCCGAATACCGCACGGCGGCATCTTTGAGATACCGATCAAAGTTGGCGTCGGCCTGGGCGAGTTGAAGAACTCCGTCCCGCT
Source organism: Akkermansiaceae bacterium UBA5020 (assembly GCA_002396885.1). Lineage (GTDB taxonomy): Bacteria > Verrucomicrobiota > Verrucomicrobiia > Verrucomicrobiales > DEV007 > Arctic95D-9. The sequence goes on along the minus strand of DGXY01000073.1, from coordinate 38,596 downwards.
GAAGGACATAGACCTCGACATCGGACAAGGCCCGGATCGTGGCGGCTCTGGGCGCATCCCGAAGGATGGCCACTTCGCCGAAGAACGATCCCTCCCGCAGGATCTTGAGCTGGCATGAAGGGTCGCCGCGAAGCACCTCGACTTGTCCTTTCGTAAGAAAACACATTTCGTCACCCACGTCTCCCTCGTGCACCAGGATCTCGCCCGGCGCAAACTCCCGCGCATCCAGCCGCGGGATGATGTCCCGAAGGAAGTCGCTGCTGGCGTTCTTGAAAAACGGAACCTGTTCGATCAACGCAGCAGTGATGGCGCGCATTCGCAAAAGTTCGCGGTCGATCTTGCCGGGCCCCTTGTAAGGCATCTCGGAGATCAGGTGGACTTCGGCAGGCACCATGAACTCAGCCAGGTGGCTGCGGACGAAGTTACGCAGTTCCTCCGGGCTGGCATTGGCGTCTGATAAGAGGATGACATAAGCGTGAGGCACCTCGCCGCAGGCGGCATCGGGAACGCCGATCACGCAGGCTTCGCGAACTGCCGGATGCTCAAGCAGCGCCGCCTCCACCTCAAGCGGCGCGACATTGTTGCCAGAGCGGACGATGATATCCTTCCGCCGGCCCACGAACCACAGGTAGCCGTCCTCGTCGTAGCGGCCCAAATCACCCGTCAGGATCCAGCCTTTTTGCAGGGTCTTCCGGGTCTGGGCCGACTCGTTCCAGTACCCGTCCATGATCCCCGGTCCGCTCACCCACACTTCGCCGACCTCTCCGGTGGGCAAGTCGGCACCGTGCTCGTCCACCACCGCGACCTGGACGCCGTGCACGGGCGGGCCGACGGAGCCCGGCTTTTTGCGGCCGAAGGGGGGATTCATGGCATACGGCCCCGTCTCCGTGGATCCACACTGCTCGGTGATCGCCACGCCCGTGAGCCGCTCGAAGGCCTCGAGGAGTCGGGGCGGGACGCGGTCGCCACCTGACAAGCAGAGCCGCAGACGGCTGAAGTCGCAGCTCTGGAATTCTGGGCTCGCCAGCAGTTGCCCAAGAGCCGCGGGAGTGAGAGTCAGGAACGTTTTGGCGGGCGACCTCCGCAGGGCGGCGACGAATCTCTCGACGGTGAAACTCGGCAACAGGCTGACACGTCCACCGGTCCAGAGGGTGGGTAGGATCTGGGAGCGGAGTGCCAGGGGACGAGAAGCGGACGTCGCAATCAGCGCGACGTCATCCGGCGTGAGCGTGACCCGCGCGAGGTATTTCTGAACGCCGATCGAGAGGGCACCATGGGTCAGGACCACCCCCTTGGGCCGGGACGTGGTCCCCGAGGTGTACATCATTACGGCCGGAGTGTCGTTGTCGGCAGTCTCCGCGCCGATCGCGCGTTCGGACCCGAGCAATGATTCGAACGAGCGTCGGCTGCCGATCGTTGTCCCACCTCCGACGACGAAGACCCGGGGCACCACTTTGAGGGCGCCGGCTTCGTCGAGCCCGGCAATCCGATCGTGATGCGAAATCAGGATCGATGCCCCGCTGTGGCCGAGCGCGTAGCCGATCTGGAATGGGTGGTATTGGTAATCCAGCGGCACCACAACCAGTCGCATCCGGAAGCAGGCGAGGTAGCAGACGACCGACTCGAGGCTGTTCGGCAGCAGCAGGGCGACGCGATCACCTTCTTCGAGGCCCATTGCCGCCAGACCCGAGGAGAGTCGCGATGTCAACCGCTCAAGCTCGGCGGCAGTGGTCCAAGAGTCGCCAGATTCGAGGATCGGGCGCGCTGGGTCGGTCTCGAGGGGGCGTCGCAACAGGTCGTGAAGCATGTGAAGAAGGTCGTTGGAAGCGCTACGGATTTTCCGATCCAGCAGGAAAAGGCGGGTTCATCCATTCCGCCCACGAGTCGCTTTCCGGCGCGCCCGGCAGACGGCACGTGGAGGGGAAGCAGAATCACCCGATCATCGAGGGACAGTCTCTACCGTTGCTGGAGGGGTGGTCAATGAATTTGTCTCTCCAGGGACAGATTCGGGCTCGTTTGACGGTTTTTAGGCCCGATCGTGCCCAGGATTTTTCTCGTTGTCCCGCTTTAGGCCGTGGGTCGGATGCGAGCGGCGAGCCAGAGGCTGGAGATGGTCGCCCCTGCGGCCACGATGCCCACCGTTCCGAAGTGCCGTAGCGGCTCGCCCGCGCCGCCCTCGACAATCATCCCGCCGAGTGCGGCCCCCATGCCGATGGAGATTTGCTGCACCGAAGAGTTCACCGACATGAAGCTGCCGCGAGCCCGTGGTGTGATGCTCGCCGTGATCAGGGACATCGCCGTCACCATCCGGCCCGCGTTGGCTGCCATCAGGCCGGCCACTACCGGGGCCGCGCCGACGATGCCGACCGCGGGCAGGTGTGTGAGAACAAGCATCATCGCGGCCGACGCAAGCACCATGGTTCGAAACAACGTTGGCCCGCCGATGCGATCCACGAGTCGGCCGATGAGGGGCGTGGTGAAGAGGGTGAGGAGCCCGCCTGCCACGAAAACGATCGGCAGCTGCGCCCCGGTCACGCCCACGTTGGCCACGAGCGCGGTGCTGATGAACGGAATCACCGAAAACGCGCCGACCATGAGGAGCGCGATGAGGGCATAAGCACGTCGGTGGGAGGGTTCCAGAACTACTTCAAAGAGGTGGGCCAGATAATGCCGCCGCGATCCGTCCACTGGCGCGGGCAGCGGCGGCAGCAACCACGCTGCCAGTCCCACCAACGGAATCCCAAGCAACGCGAGCGCAAAGAAAGGTGCCTGCCAGCCGAGGCTGGTGCCCAACGCAATCCCCAGCGGCACGCCCGCCACGGAGGCGACGGCGAAGGCCGACATCAGCGTTCCTAAGGCGCGGCCGCGGCGCTCGGCAGGAAACATCTCCGCCACGATTGTCAGGGACAGTCCCCCGAGCACGCCGCTGAAGGCACCCGTGATGCAGCGCGCGGCGAGCAGGAGCGGGAGGCTGCCGCTCGCCCCGCACGCCGCCGTGCCCGCAAGCAGGCCGGTCGCGACGATGATGTAAACACGTTTCCGCGATCCGCGGTCGAGCAGAGGAGCCGCCAGGAAGCCTGCGAGCCCGGCTGCGAGCGTATGGGCCGAAACGACCCAGCTGAATCCCCGGGCATCAACGCCGAGGTCGGCGAGCAGTTGTGGGCCCAAAGGCATTATGATCATGAAATCGACGAAACCGATGAACTGCAGCGCCGCCAGCGTGAACAGGGTCTTGTTCGCACGGCGGGAAGCGGCCGGTTCGCTCGGTTCGGCCGTGCCGACGCTCTTGCAAAAACGCGGAAGGATCATTGCGTGGATTTCTTCGATCGCGGATTCGCCGACTCCACTGCGCAACTCCGGCCGGGAGGGGGCTGCCAGGGTGGAGTCGAGGACCGGGATGCAGCCAAGTAAGAATCGATTGCCGGGAAAGTCAGAGGTCGCAACTGCAAAAAGGAGTTTTCGTTGCGAGCTTCTTTCCCATCAAACCTTTTTCCCTCGGTGGACCATTGGTTCGGCCCGGTTGCGGCTCACTCCGGCGGGCCGCCCGACATTTGCCAACCCACCCAATTCTGAATCCACTTGAACTTGCTCCAAGAATCTCAGCGTTGCCGCCAGGTTCCAGTTGCCGGTCTCAAATCCCGGCCGACCTCGGGACTTCGGTGCGAGGGGCGCTAGGAGCGGAAGCCTTTTCCGCAGTCCCTCTTCCGACCGGCAGGGAAAAGACATTATCGTCCGCGCCTCGTCATAAGGCCACCCCTGCGATCCTGCTCCGGACCGAAATCGGCTCCGCTGGTGACAAGGCGACTCCTCCGCCAAGGGAGACTGTTACCCGCTTCCGCTGCTTGACGTCCACTCGCATCTGGAGCCATACTAGCCCCCTCCAAACGGAATCCTCAGATTACCGCAACCCGTTTGGAGTTTTTCCGGCCCTCCCCTCCCTACGGAGCGGTCTTTCCCTCATGACTACAAACAACGATGCCCCACACCTCCCGGGTGTTCCGCCCGAGGCGGGCGAAAGGCTCGGGAGGATCGGTGAGGAATTGGCCTTCGTGAGCCCGGGTGAGGATGACGGGCTACTCCCCATCAATCATTTCCTGCTCGATCTCGAGGAGATGCAGGGACCCGGAATCCCCGACGCATGGACCGCGGGATTGAAAGTCGCCCGCGTCTGGCTCGACGAGATCCTCGACGGGAGCGGCAAGTTCACGGAAGTCAGCATCCGCCGGCTGAACGAGTGGCACGCCTACATGAGTTCGGTCGCAGATTCCCGGGCGGATGGACGCGGGCTGCCGGCCTGGCCTTCGGACTGGGCCGGAGCCGGGGCGAACGATGTCTCCGAGGTGGTTCCTTCCATCGTCCCGGCCACAGCCTCAGGCGAGGAGAAAGAGCTGCCCTGTTGTCTAAACCTGGAGGAAGACCTTGAATTGCTCGGCGAGTTCCATGCCGAGTCGCTGGAGCTGCTCCAGACCATCGAGCAGGGCGTCTTGGTGTTGGAGTCGAATCCGACCGACGCCGAGACGATCCATTCGATCTTCCGTGCGTTTCATACCTTCAAGGGGGGCGCTGGTTTTTTGCATCTCGATGCGCCGCGAAACCTCGCGCACGAATTGGAGACCGTATTGGACTTGGTGCGCCGCTCCGAGCGGCGCATCGATTCCGGCATCATCAATCTGATTCTCGCGGGTGCTGATGCCCTCGAGCATTTCACCCGTGCGATCGGGGCCCAACTCCAGGGGATGGATCCGGGGTCTCCCATCGTGGTGCCCACGAGCGAGATCATCCGCCGTGCGAAGGCGGCCGTCCGTGGGGAAACCGATCCACCTTCCGCAGACCCTCCGGGCCGATCGGCGACCGATGCGCCGCCCACCCACCTTTACCCGTCGACGCAGGCGGTCGCGGCACCCGCTCCGCAACCGGCTCAAGCTCAGGCGACCCATCTCCCCTCCCCCCCGGTCCGCGAATTGACCGGTGGCGATCCGGCCGGCGGTTTCGTCAAGCTCGACACGGCCAAGCTGGACAGCCTCGTCGATCTGGTGGGCGAACTGGTGGTGGCGCAGTCGATGGTGGTGGAAAACCCGGAAGTCCGGGGAATCGAAAGCGCACCGTTCGTCCGGCAACTTCGCCAGCTCAGGCGGATCACCAGCGACTTGCAAAGCACGGCCATGTCGATGCGCATGGTCCCGGTCCGGGGTGCCTTCCAGAAGATGAGCCGGCTGGTGCGCGATCTCGCCGCCGGTGCCGGAAAGCAGGTCCAGCTCCTCCTCGAGGGCGAGGAGACCGAACTGGATCGGAACATGGTCGAAAAACTGGGCGACCCCCTCGTCCACATGATCCGCAACTCGGTCGATCACGGCATCGAAACACCGGACGAAAGGATTGCCCGGGGCAAACCGGCGCAGGGCACGATCCGTCTCAGCGCGGCCCATCAGCGCGGCGGCATCGTCATCCGGCTCTCCGACGACGGCAAGGGTCTCGACCCCGAACGGATCCGGGCCAAGGCCGTCGAGCGCGGGTTGATCCGGGGCGACGCCGACATGGACGCGTCCGAAATCGTTTCTCTGATCTTCCTTCCCGGTTTTTCCACGGCGGAGGCGGTGACCGATCTCTCCGGTCGCGGCGTGGGCATGGATGTGGTGCGCAGCAACATTGAGGGGCTCAGTGGCAAGATCGAAGTCCAGTCCGTGCCCGGTGAGGGCACCACCTTCACCATCCTGCTGCCGCTCACGCTCGCCATCATCGATGGCATGCTCGTGGGCGTGGGCGATGACCGCTACATCATTCCCACGCTATCGATCCGCGAGTCTTTCCGACCCCAGCCCGGGATGGTCTCGACAATTCAGGGGCGGGGCGAAGTGGTGAGCGTGCGCGGCCGCCAGACGCCGCTTCTCCGCCTCGGGAGATACCTCGGGCGCCCGGCTCGGGCCACAAGCCTTGAGGATGCCATCATCGTGGTGGTGGAATCAGGCGAGGCCGCCCGTGGTCTGGTCGTGGACGAACTGCTCGGCAAGCAGGAAGTTGTCATCAAGAGTCTCGGCCAGACCTTCAGACATCAAAACCTGCTCGCAGGTTCGGCCGTGCTCGGCGACGGTTCCGTGGGCCTCATCCTCGATGTGGACACGCTCGTCAAGACGCCCACCCACTAGAACACCGTGGCCACCGCCGCCGCTCCGAACCTATGACCACGCCAACTCCCAACTCGAACGACTCCCTCGCCAAGGCCGGACGCTACCTTACCTTCACCCTGGGTGCGGAGACCTACGGACTCCCGGTCTTGAACGTGCGGGAGATCATTCGCCTCTGTCCGATCACGCCCGTGCCCCGGATGCCGGGCTTCATCAAGGGCGTGATCAACCTGCGTGGCACGGTGATTCCGGTGCTCGACTTGCGCGCCAAATTCCAGATGCCAGAGGCCGTCTACGGCGACCGCGCCTGCATCATCGTGGTGCAACTCCGCAACCCCGCCGGTGGCAGCACCCTGATCGGTGCGATCGTCGACACGGTGGAGGAGGTGGTCCAGTTGAACGAACCCCAGCTCGAGCCGGCCCCCGATTTCGGCGGCCCGCCTGAAACGGGGTTCATCCTCGGCCTCGCGACGCTGAACGGCGGCGTCAAGACGCTGCTGGATCCCGAAAAGGTTTTCCTCACGGAGGGCTTGTTGACGCTCACACCCACGCAGTTCGCCGAACCAGAAACAACCAACGCATGAATTCGTGGACCATCTCACGGCGAATTGTCGTCGGCTTCGTTGCCATGGTGGTGATTTCCGCCGCACTCGGCTTTCTGGCCATGTCGCGACTGGGGAGCGCCAGCCGCGCTCTCGCGTTGATCACCGACGACGTCATCCCGAGCGTGCTCACTCTCGACGAGTGCGCCAGCCTCGCGCGCGACAATCTTTTTTCCAGCCTCCGCTACGCCGACGCGGAGACCGCCGAAGCACGCAAGGCCCTCGAGGACCACATCGCCTCGAACCGGTCCCGCATGGATGAACTGTTCCGCAGCTACGACCCGAAAATGATCGTCAACGACGAAGACCGCAGGTTGTTCGATGAGATCAGGCGGACCCGCGAAATTTTTGTCAAAGTCCGCGGCGACTACCTCGATCTGGTGCGCCAAGGCCGGACCGAAGAGCATAAGAAGATGCTTACGGGAGTGGTCATTCCCGCCTACGAAGCTTCGGTCGAGGCCGTGGATGCCGGCGTGCAACAAAAAAAGACGCTCGGGCTTGCCGTGAGCGAGGAGAGCAAGGCGGCCGCCCGATCGAGCATCCTCCTCCTCCGCATCGCCGTGGTTCTCGCGCTGGTGACGGCCGGGGTGTTGGCGTGGTTGATCGCCCGCTCCACCACCCGCGCGCTCGGAAATCTCGCCACGAACCTCGACCAAGCCGCCACCCAAACCGCCTCCGCCGCTCGCCAGGTTTCCTCCGCGAGCCAGGTGCTTTCCTCCGGGGCGAGCGAGCAGGCCGCCTCCGTCGAGGAGACCAGCGCATCGCTCGAGGAGATTTCCAGCATGATCCGATCCACGGCTGACAACGCGGAAGAGGCCAGCACCCTGGCCGGCGAAGCCCATGCCGTCGCCCAGGCCGGTTTCCGGACCATGGTGGAAATGACGCAGGCCATGGCCGCGATCGACGCCGCCAGCGCCGACGTCGCCAAGATTCTCAAGAACATCGATGAGATTGCGTTCCAGACCAACATCCTCGCGTTGAATGCCGCTGTCGAGGCGGCCCGCGCCGGTGAGGCGGGCGCGGGCTTTGCGGTGGTCGCGGACGAGGTCCGCTCGCTCGCGCAACGCAGTGCCGCCGCCGCGAAGGAAACCGCGGAAAAGATCGAGGCGTCGATCGCGAGCAGCCGCAGCGGTTCCGCGAGCTGCGCGAAGGTCCAAAACGCCCTCTCGGAAATCGCCGCGAAGGTTTCCTCGACCGACTCGCTCGTCGGAGAGATCGCCATGGCCGCGCGCGAGCAGGCCCAAGGCATCGAACAAATCAACGGGGCGATCACCCAAATGGATCAGGTGACGCAGAGCAACGCGGCCGGGGCAGAGCAAACCGCCGCCGCCGCGGAACAGATGGACGCCCAAGCCGGCAACCTCAAGGCCCAAGTCGCCGGGTTGCGCGAGCTCATCGGCCTGTCGTCGACCGGTGCGGGTGCCGTGGCCGGCCTTCGCGTCCTTCCGGAGAATCTGCCTCCTCGCTCGCCGAGATACCTTCGTCAGTCGCGGCCGAGGCACGCATTGAACCCGTCCCGTGCCATCCCGATGCCCGGCGACCGCGCTCCCGAAACGCCCCGGATGCCCGGCTCCGAACCCTTCCGAGACGACCAGTGGTCCAAGTGAAATGAATTATGAAAGCCAGTGGTAAACTCGCCAACCGGTCGCTCTTCGCGTCGGTCATCATCATTATTTTCCTCCTCGTTATCGGCGGCGTGACGCAGCGGATGCTGACGAACCAGAAGAGAATCAGCGCCGCCGAGGAGCGACGCTACCAGTCCCGCCTCCTCGCGGACGAATTGCGCCAGAGTTCGGACGACCTGACGCGTCTCGCGCGGACCTATGTGGTCACGGCCGACAAACGCTACGAAGACCAGTATTGGGAGGTGCTCGACATCCGCAATGGAAAAGCGCCACGGCCGGCCAATTACGACCGGATCTACTGGGATTTCATGGCCGCCGACGGGGTCAAGCCGCGGCCCGACGGACAGGCGGTGCCCCTTCAGCAACTGATGGAAGAGCTTGGCTTCACGGAGGAGGAGTTCGAAAAGCTCAAGGAGGCGCAGGCCAACTCCGACAATCTCGTCCGGATGGAAACCGTCGCGATGAACGCGGTCAAGGGCCTCTTTGACGACGGTCTGGGCAACTTTTCCTTGAAAGGCGAACCGAATCTGGAAATGGCCCGCCAGTTGATGCATAGCCGGGAGTATCATGCGGAAAAAGCTAGGATCATGAGGCCGATCGACGAGTTTCTCGAGATGCTGGACCGACGCACCAGCGGAGAGGTGCAGCCGCTGGTGCAGCGCGCCTATCGTCTCTTCTACACGCTGCTTGCCCTCATCACTCTCGCCGTGCTGACCCTGGTCGCCCTTTGTGTTTCCATTTTTGCCACCGTCATCCGGCCGATCCGGCAGGTCATGGGCGAGTTGGAAAACACCAGCCTCCAACTCGACGCCGCGTCCGCGCAGATGGCGCTGTCGAACCAGACGCTCTCCTCCGGGGCCAGCGAGCTGGCGGCCTCGGTCGAGGAGACCAGCGCCTCGCTCGAGGAGATGTCGAGCATGATCCAATCGACCGCTGAGAACTGCCTGAGAGCCAAGGCGCTGGCCTCCGAGACCCGCCTCGTGGCGGAGGGCGGCTCCCGCATCATGGTCGAGATGGTCGAGGCCATGGCGGAAATCGATTCCTCGAGCGCCCAGGTCGCCAAGATCGTCAAGGACATCGACGAAATCGCGTTCCAGACCAACATCCTCGCGCT
>DGXY01000073.1:8916-28959 GCA_002396885.1 Akkermansiaceae bacterium UBA5020 | reverse complement strand
AGACCAACATCCTCGCGCTCAATGCAGCGGTGGAGGCAGCGCGTGCCGGTGTGGCCGGCGAGGGCTTCGCGGTGGTGGCCGACGAAGTGCGCTCGCTGGCGCAACGCAGCGCCGCCGCAGCCAAGGCGACCGCGCACAAGATCGAGGTAGCGATCAACAGCACCCGGAAAGGCTCCCAATGCACGACCCGGGTCGGGGAGTCGCTCGAGCAGATCACGAGGAAAGTGGTCGCGACCGATTCGCTGGTCGGGGAAATCGCCACCGCGGCGCGCGAACAGGCGCAGGGGGTCGAACAGATCAATCACGCCATCAGACAGATGGAGAAGGTGTCCCAGGGCAACGCCGCCAACGCCGAGGAGACCGCGGCGTCGACGGAGCAAGTCGAGGCCGAGGGCGAAGTGCTCTACGAACTGGTCGGGCACCTTCGGGTGCTCGCGGGCGGCCAAGCCAACCCCGAACGCCCGTCCGGACCGCCACCGGGACAGTCCCCGCGGCCCCCGGTGAGGGTCTGGGCGGAACAGACCGCCGACCGGCGCGCGCAGCGTCCCGGGGGAACGCTGCGGATCGGAGGCACCTCCCGCCTCGAGCTCCCCTCGGGCAGCTCCGTCGATGAAGGGGATTTCCGTGACTTTTGAGGCGTCTTTTTGCCGCGGCAAGAACCATGGAGGAACCGTTTGAAAAACTGCTTTCGGGCAGGACCTTCCAGGCCCTGAGCGCCCTGGTCTACCAGCACAGCCGCATCCGTCTGGGGCCCGACAAACAGGCGCTCGTGGCAAATCGGCTGCGGAAGCGCCTCCGCGCGCTGGAACTCGGTTCCTACGAGGAGTATTGCCACGTGCTTCATTCCCCACACGGCGCGGACGAGGTCGAGGAGCTAGTCGACCTGATCTCCACCAACCATACCCATTTCTACCGCGAGCCCGAGCACTTTGCCTTCCTCACGAAACGGGCCCTACCCGCGCTGGTCGGCCCCTTGGGCGCGACGGGCGCCCCGCTGCGGCTCTGGTCCGCCGCCGCCTCCTCCGGGGAGGAGCCCTACACCATGGCCATCGCCGTGGCGGAGTTTCTGCGGGACCATCCCGGACTGGATTGGGAAATCACGGCCACCGACATTTCCCACCGGATGCTGGCGGAGGCCCGCGAGGGCATCTATTCCATGGGTTCGGTCAAGCCGGTGCCGCTCGAACTGTTGAAGCGCTACTTCCAGAAAGGCTTTGGCGCGCGGACTGGGGTCTGCCGGGTCAAACCCGAACTCCGCAGGCACCTCCGTTTCGAACGCGTCAACCTGTTCCAGGAGCATCTCCCCGTAGCCGCCAATCAGCACGTGATTTTCTGCCGCAACGTCATGATCTATTTCGACCCGCCCTCCCGCGCCCTCGCGGTGGAGCGACTGGCGCGACACTTGGCTCCCGGCGGCTACCTGGTGGTGGGGCATTCCGAGAGCCTCATGGGCATCCCCCACGGATTGCAGCCGGTGCAACAGGGTGTTTTTCAAAAGACATGAAGCCCGTCTTGCCAAAAGTACGTGTCCTGATCGTGGACGATTCGGCGCTGGCCCGTCGCGCCATCCGCGACGCGCTATCGGGGGATGCGGAGATCGAGGTCGTGGGGGACGCTCGCGATGCCTACGTCGCCCGCGACCAGATCCTTGCCCTCCGGCCGGACGTGGTCACTCTGGACCTCGAGATGCCCCGCATGGATGGGTTGACCTTTCTAAAGATCCTCCAAGAACACCACCCGGTGCCGGTGGTCGTGGTGAGCTCGCTGACTCCGGCCGGCTCGGCCAAGGCGATGGAGGCGCTGAACGCGGGCGCGCTCGATGTCATCGGCAAGCCGGGTGGTGGCAGGAGCGTTGGCGAAATCGCCCGGGAACTCGCCTTTCACGTCAAGGCGGCCGGACGCAGCCGGCGGTCCCGCGTGCGCGCGCTCCAACCTTCCGGAGCGGCCCAGCCTCCCTCCACCGCCTTCGGTCCCGGACGCTTTTCGCCGCGCCGCGTCATCGTCATCGGCGCCTCCACCGGCGGCGTCGAGGCGCTGCGTTACCTGCTGCCCAGTTTGCCCGATGGCCTCCCTCCGATCGTGGTGGTGCAGCACATCCCGGCCAATTTTTCCCGCATCATGGCCGAACACCTCGACGCCTTGTGTGCCTTCACGGTTCGTGAGGCGCAACACGGCGACGAGCTGCGCCCGGGCCTGTGCCTCGTGGCTCCCGGGGATTTCCATCTCGCCCTCGGCCGCGCGGGTCTCGGTTACCGCGTCCGGCTGACCCAGTCGCCGCCGGTGCATCACTGCCGGCCTTCGGTGGACATCTTGTTTCGTTCGGCGGCGGAGCAGGCGGGCGAACATGCCGTGGCGGCGCTGCTCACCGGCATGGGCGTGGACGGTGCCCACGGCCTCCAGTTGCTCCGCACGGCTGGAGCCCGCACCCTCGCCGAGGCCGAGGAAAGCTGCGTCGTCTTCGGCATGCCCCAGGCCGCGATCAAGCTGGATGCCGCCGAGCAGGTCGTGCCGCTGCCGCAAATCCCCCAGGCCATCCTCAAGATGCTCTCGCAACCTGTCCGCAAATGATTCCGATGAGACCCGGCCCCGACTTCGAACAAATCGCCGGGGAGGCCCTCGGGGGCGTTCTCGCCACCCGTTTCAAGCTGAATCCCGTATCTGTGTCGCTGGATGAAATCCCGGAGGCTCCCGGCGACGTGCTCTGGATGACCAGCTCGGTGAACTTGGAGGGAACGCAAGCCCATGGGAGCGTCCATCTCCAGATTTCTGAATCCTTGCTGGAACGGATCAACGAGTCCCTCGGCGACTGCAGTCATGAACCTTCCGCCCGGGAGAGCGAGCTTGCGGACCTGGCCGGGGAACTCTGCAACATGGTCGCGGGACGGATCGGAGCAGGCCTCGCCGCCGCAGGACATCTCTTCACCATGGGCACGCCGACCGTGCTCCGTGGGCGGGGACCGGAGGCGGGAAGCGGCGCGGACAAGTGGGGTTCACACACCGGCTGGACATGTGGCGGCGGGACGGTCATACTGACGATCCGGATCCAATGAACGCCTCCTCCCCCAAGATCCTCACCGTTGATGATAGCAAAACGGTTCGCCGAATCCTCGCCGGACTCTTTGCACCGTTCGGTTGTTCCATCTGCGAGGCGGCCAACGGCGAGGAAGGTCTGGCCGTGGCAGCCCTCGAGAAGCCCGACCTCATCCTCCTCGATTACAACATGCCGGTCATGGACGGCCTCACCATGCTGCAGAGGCTGCGCGAGGACGCGGCGCTGCGCCACACGCCGGTGATCCTGCTCACCGCCGAGGCCGGGGCGAAAAACATTGCCGCCGCGGCCCGTTTGGGCGCGCGCGATTACATCACCAAGCCGTTTCAGGATGAGGTGCTGCTGGCGAAAGTGGCCCGGATCATCACGCTCGGGCCGCGCTCGCTCGCTCGGCCCGCAAACGATCAACCGGAAGCGGCCGACGGCCCTGTCTCCCCACCGTGAACCCTCTCCCTGCCATGGAAATGAACACCACCACTCCCGATAGCCCGCACGTGCCCACCACCGCGGCCTCGATGACCGCCGTTGAGGAGGCCCTGGTCCTCGTGGTTGATGACAGCCGCACGATGCGCCTCGCCCTGACCCGGGAGCTGAACAAACTGGGTTTCACCCGCATCACCGAGGCGGTCGACGGCCGCGAGGCCATCGAGAAGATCCGCCGGGAAGCCTTCGACCTTGTTCTACTCGACATGGAAATGCCCGAGTTGGACGGCATGGGAGTGCTCCTCGAAATCCGCAACGACCCGGAATTGCGGGGCCTGCCGGTGATCGTGATCTCCGGTGCGGAGCAGGTCGACGCCGCGGTGAAGTGCATCGAGGCCGGCGCGGAGGACTACCTGCCCAAGCCTTTCAACCCTACCCTGCTCCGCGCCCGCGTCACGACCTCCCTCGAAAAGAAACGCCTCCGCGACCTCGACCGCATCCGCCTCGCCGAGTTGCAGGTCGAAAAGCAACGCTCCGACGACCTGTTGCACATCATCCTTCCTGAGGACGTGGCGAACGAGCTCAAGTCCACCAATGCGGTGCGGCCTCGTCTTATCGAGGAAGTGGGGGTGCTGTTTTCCGACATCGTGGGTTTCACTTCGTTCTGCCATTCCCACTCGCCCGAAGAGATCCATGGCTATCTCCAGTCCCTCGTTGAAGCCTTCGAAAAAATCGCCGCCCGGCACGGTCTCGAGAAGATCAAGACGATCGGTGACGCCTTCATGGCGACCGCGGGGATGTCCAGTGCCACGGAAAACCCGGCGATGAATTGCGTGGCTTGCGGCCTCGACATGATCACCGCCGCCGCATCGCAGCCGCCCTACTGGAAATTGCGCGTCGGGGTGCACGTGGGACCGGTCGTCGGGGGAATCGTCGGCAAACGGAAATACCAGTTCGACGTCTGGGGCGATACGGTGAATACCGCGGCGCGGATGGAACAGTCGGGCCTGCCCGGCGGACTGACCCTGAGCGCCTCGGCCTGGGACCGGGTCAAGCAAAGCCATACCGGAGTCTCCCTGGGCACAATCGAGGTCAAGGGCAAGGGCGGCATGGAGATCTTCCGGATTGAACGGACCGATTGAGGTCCTCGTCGCATTGCCCCCTTCCCATGAACTCGGCCACTCCTGAAAGCCCGCCCGTGCCGACCACCGCGGCCACCATGTCCGCCGTTGAGGAGGCCGCGGTCCTCGTGGTTGATGACAGCCGCACGATGCGCCTCGCCCTGACCCGGGAGCTGAACAAACTGGGTTTCACCCGCATCACCGAGGCCGCCGACGGCCGCGAGGCCATCGAGAAGATCCGCCGGGAAGCCTTCGACCTTGTTCTACTCGACATGGAAATGCCCGAGTTGGACGGCATGGGAGTGCTCCTCGAAATCCGCAACGACCCGGAATTGCGGGGCCTGCCGGTGATCGTGATCTCCGGTGCGGAGCAGGTCGACGCCGCGGTGAAGTGCATCGAGGCCGGCGCGGAGGACTATCTGCCCAAGCCCTTCAACCCCACCCTGCTCCGTGCCCGGGTCACGACCTCCCTCGAAAAGAAACGCCTCCGCGACCTCGACCGCATCCGCCTCGTCCAGCTGCAGGCGGAGAAGGACCGCCTCGAGGAGATGCAGCGGCGGCTCGACGGCGAGCTGGCCGAGGCCGCCAACTACGTGCGCTCGATCCTCCCCGACCCCATCGACACCCCGCTAAGGATCGATTGGAAATACCAGCCGTCCACCGAGCTGGGAGGGGACGCCTTCGGATATCACTGGATCGATCCGGATCATTTCGCGGTTTACCTGCTCGATGTTTGCGGCCACGGCGTGGGGGCTTCGCTGCTTTCCGTCACGGCCATCAACGTCATCCGCGGCGGCGCGCTGCCGGGAACCGACTTCCGTGATCCGGGCGCGGTGCTCTCCGGACTGAACAACGCGTTCCTCATGGAAAGGCAGAACAACATGTATTTCACGATCTGGTATGGGGTCTATCACGCCCCGAGCCGGACGCTGAAGCATTCCAGCGGCGGCCACCCGCCCTCCCTGCTCATGACGCCCTCGGATGGGAGGGAAGCCGGGAGCGCGCAACTGCGGACGCCCGGTCTCATCATCGGCGCGATGGAAGACACCGTCTACGAGACCCGTTCCTGTCCCGTGGCCCCGGGAGAGACCCTGCTGGTGCTGTGCGACGGGTGTTACGAGATCAGTGATGCGCAGGGGAACTTCATGGATTTCGAGACCTTCGAGCAGTTCATGCGCCTGCATGCCGCCGAGCCCGATGCGCTCGAACGACTCCATGCCTGGGTGCGCGAACGCCACGGCGAAGGGCCTCTCGATGACGATTTCTCGATCGTTCGCATCCGCTTCTGATGACTCGCCATAAGCCGATCAGCCGGCGCTCGAAATGAAAGCTCCCTGCAAACGTGATCCCATGAACGATCTCTCCGTGTCTCGCGCCGAATGGTCAGCCGATAGCCGCGTCTATTGGCCGGCACCCGCCCACCTGTGGAACGGCGTCGTGGACGGTGAGCGTTTCGGAACTGGCGTGACCGTGCTGTTCTATTCAAACGAGGAAGTGGGCAAGGGTCCGAAGTGGCACGTTCATACCTACGATGAGATCTTCATCCTCCAGGCCGGCCGCGCGCAGTTCACTGTCGGGGATCGCAAATTCGAGGCGAAGGAGGGCGACGTCGTTTACGGGCCCGCCAACGTGCCGCACAAATTCGTGAATCTCGGGCCGGGTGTCCTGAAGACCATCGATATCCATCTCAGCCCTCGCTGGGAGCAGATCAACCTCGTTGACCCCGAGGTTGATTAGCGCAATCCCTGCGAGGGCGCCTCTGTGCCGGATGTTCCACGGCCGAAACGTCACGCCCCCTCCGGCTTCCCCTCGCTTGCCAGGACCAGGAATCCGGCGATACTTCCGCGTGAGCCGCTCCGCTCTCCCGGAAGTCGGAAGAACCCGGCCGATCAACCTCCAACGCCTATCCTGTGTCCGCTTATCTGATCACGACGGATGCCCCGGTGAATGACGCGGTCCTCAACGGCATCGCCCACATCCCCACGGAGTATCTCCCGAAACTGGTTGAGCCGGGCTTTTTCAAAAAGCTCGGCGACGCGGATTGCCTGCGTATCGCCACCTGGCTCGCGCAAAAATCCTTCGACGAGGGAGGTTGCCCGATCGGAGCGGTCATCATCGATCTCGAAAGCCGCCGGATCCTCGGCAAGGGCCACAACACGCTGGGCCAGGAGAATGATTCCACCACCCACGGCGAAACCGCCGCGCTCCGTGACGCCGGAAGAGCGGCCCGGCTCCGCGGCGAGGGTCCCGTGGATTTCCGGAAATCGATCCTGTTCACCTCGCTGACTCCCTGCGTGGTTTGCTGCGCCCAGATCTGCCACCGTTGTCATTTCGAGGCCGTGGTGATCGGGGACATCACCAATGCCCCCAGCTCGGAAGCGGCGCTCCGGGCCGGCGGGATCAGGAACGTGAAGGTTATCGAGGACGCCAGGGCCGTCGCGCTCTATCGGGAGTATCTTCAGGCACGAGCGGAACAGCATTTCCTGGATTGGGGCGGACACCGGAAACTGGACGAGGCGATCGCGCGGGGATTGGGTCCGGACGGACGGGATGCTCCAGATCACTGGGGCGGATTCGCAGGCTCTTTTGAAAAAGAAACCGATGAGTTGACCCTTCTGGCCGATGAGGGTTAAAAACGAATCAAGGCACGTGCCACCGACTCGGGCGGAGCAAACGGAAGATATTGGGGAATACCACCCCATTGCTTGGAACCGATGAGCGCAAGCTGCGAATTCGAGGTCATCAACGAACCGGGCTCGCTCGCCACCGCGATGGAGGAGTTGTCGCGCTGGATGGAGGATCAGCAGGCGGCTCCGGCGGCCGCTTATCTGGCCACGCTGGCATTGGAGGAGCTCGTCACCAACTCCATCAAGTATGGCTACGACGACCAGGCCGAACATGTCATCCAGGTCGAGGTCGAGCTCGGGCCGGACGGCCTGACCATGATGGTGGAGGACGACGGTCACCCTTTCAACCCCCTGGAGCAGATGGAGCCGGACACGAACCTGCCGATCGAAGAGCGCCCGATCGGTGGCCTCGGCCTCCACCTGCTGCGGAAACTGTCGGACCGGATGGAATACGTTTGGAAAAACGGCCGGAACCGGGTGACGCTGCAAAAGAAAACCACGGCCTAGCGTCCGATTTTCACCATGGAATTGTCCTTTGCAGAAATTGGAGAAGATGTCAGTCTGCTGAAGCTGGATGGGAATCTTGATCTCACCGGGACGCGAGCGGTCGAGGTCGAGGTTCTGGCTAGTTGCGGGGGCGAGCGCCCGCTTGTCCTAATCGGCCTCTCCGAGACGCGCTTCGTCTCCTCTCTCGGCGTCCTCCTCCTCCTTCAAGCCCTCAAAACCGTCGCCGGGCGCGGCGGCCGCCTCCTCTTTCTCAATCCCTCCGCCCTGGTGGCCAGCGTCCTCGAAATTTCCGGGCTGTCCGCCTATGCTTTCCGCGGTTCCGAAGCCGATGCCGCCGACGCCCTTCGAAATTCGGCGGGGGGAGAAGTTCTCGCTGGAGGAGATTGGTCGGCCTGAAAAACCCCTTCCCATCGCGTCGAAAATCGATACGGTCCCGACCGCCTCCGGACGGTCAGGCTCGGGAACCATCCGATTCTGTGGGAACGCCCGCTCCTCTCGCCGGAAAAGCCAATCCGAAACCCACACGCCCATGTTTGAAATCCTGAAGAGACTTTCGCTGGGAGTATGCCTGCTGGCGCTGGCGGCGGGCGTGTTGCTCTACACCGACAAGGGATCGCGCCGCTCCGCAAAAACCGAGGGTAGCGCCAAGTCGGAAACAAGCGTCGCGCTCGTGCAGCATGCTTCGCTGCTCGTCCTCGATCAGGGCGTCGAAGGGATGCTCGAGGCGCTGGCGGCCCGGGGTTATGAGGACGGCAAGAACCTCGCGATTCGTCGTTACAATTCCGAGGGCGACATCGGCACGGCCAACACGATCGCGCGCGAGGTCACCACCGGCAGCTTCGACCTGATCCTGACGGCCAGCACCGTTTCCCTCCAGACAGTCGCGAATGCCAACCGCAACGGCGCGGGCACCCGTCATGTTTTCGGCATCGTCACCGATCCCTACGCGGCGGGCGTGGGCATCGATCCCGCAAATCACCTCGACCATCCACCCTACATGGCGGGTGCGGGCTCGATGCAACCGGTGGAGGAGTCTTTCCGAATCGCCAAGCGCATGCGTCCCGAGCTGAAGTCGGTCGGCCTTGTCTGGAATGCGGCCGAGGTCAATTCGATGGTCCAGACCAAGATGGCGCGGGAAATCTGCGCCGAACTGGGCATCCAGTTGATCGAGGGCAACGCCGAGAACAGCACCGCGGTCGTCGAGTCGGTGAACTCGGTCATTTCCCGGGGGGCCGAGTGCCTGTGGATCAGCGGGGATGTCGCGGTCTCCACGGCCACCGAACAGGTCATCGCAGCCTGCCGGCGGGCCCGTATTCCGGTGTTCACGGTGATGCCGCCGTCGGTCAAGAGTGGCGCGTTGTTCGACATGGGCGCCAATTTCTTCGAGATCGGCAAGCATGTCGGAGACATCGCCGCCGACGTCCTCGATGGGAAAAATCCCGCCGAGATGCCCATCGACAACTACGTGCCGGTGATTTTTCTTTATAACGAGACCGCGCTGGAAGGCCTCAGGGACCGCTGGGAAATCCCCGCCGACCTGAAGGAAAAAGCCGACGGGTTCATCACCGCCACGGAGACGAAACTGCCCGCGCTGGAGAAAAAGCCCGCGTTGGAGAAAAAGGCCGCGCTCCCCCCCGCGCCGCAGCCCGGGCGCGTTTACAAGATCGGTCTGGCCTACTTCGCGCCGGAGTCCGCGGGAGACCAGTGCCGCGAGGGAATCGTCAACGGCCTCAAGGAGCTCGGTTTCGTCGAAGGCAAAAACCTGGAGATCCGCCGGGCGCATGCGCAGGCGGAGATCGCCAACATTCCGGGGATGTTGCAGAACTTTGATTCCTCGGACGTGGATCTGATCCTGCCGATGAGCACACCGGTGATCAGCGCGGCGATCGGTTTCGTGAAACGGAAGCCGGTCGTCTTCACCTACTGCACCGATCCCATCGCCGCCGGCGCGGGCGTTTCGTTCACCGATCACCTGCCCAACGTGACCGGCATCGGTTCGTTTCCGCCGGTGCAGGCGATTCTGGACGCGATCCGGCAGATCATGCCCGGGATCAAATCCGTCGGTGTCATCTACAACAACTCCGAGGCCAACTCGGTCAAGGTGGTCAGCGTGGCGCGGGAGCTGTTCGCGAAAGCCGGCGTCACGCTGGAGGAGGTCACAGTGTCCACCTCGGCCGATGTCATGCCGGCGGCTCAGGCCCTCGCGGCCCGTGAGATCGAGGCCTTCTGCATCCTCGACGACAATACCGTGGCCCAGGCCATGGACGCGGTGATCCGCGTGGCGCGCGACAGCAAGTTGCCCTTGTTCGCGAGCGATGGCACGACCGCCGGTCGCGGCCCGCTCGCCTGTGTGGGGCTCGGGTATTACCAGCCCGGTTACGCGGTCGCGAAGCCCGTCGCCCGGGTCTTGCTGGGCGAAAGCCCGGCCACCATCCCGATTGAGAACGTCATCGAGAAGCAGGTGTTTCTGGATGAGGCCCTCGCGCGGCAGTTCGGCCTCACCTTCCCGCCGGCACTCAAGGCCGAGGCCGCCCGGCAGTCGGCGCCCCACGGAGGCGACACGCCCGCTCCCCCGGCCGACGCGTCGGTGCCGCCAACCGGGGCCGCCGCCCCTGCGCGGCTGGGTCGGCTCGCAACGCTCGACCCTGTCGAAGATCTCGCGACCCCTGGCACGGCGATCCGCAGCCTCGGTATCGGCATTGCGGAGGGCTTCTTTCAGCCAGCGAAGTCCGCCCACTAGCAGCACCATGGAAATCACCTCACTCAACGAAGAAGGCCGCCACGAATTGCAGCTTCTAGGGCGCTTCGATGCGAACTGGGCCGACCGGGTCGGTCAGGCGATTGAAATGGCGATCCAGTCGGGTTATCACCAGGTGGACCTCGAATTCGCGCGCGTTGACTACCTCAGCTCCGCCGGCATCCGGGTGCTGCTGAAGTATCACAAGCAGCTCAAGGCAGTCGGTGGCGCCCTCAAGGTGCTCCAGCCCACCCCCGGGGTCCTCGAAGTGCTCCAGTTGTCGGGCATCGCCGGCATGCTCATCGGCCCGTCGGAACCGGCCGGCGCCCCGGCGGCGGCCGCAATCGCCGCCACCCCCGCGACGATCCCGCCGCGCCAGTGGGAGCAGGACGGATTGGAGTTCGAACTGCACACGCTGGCACCAGAGGCGGAACTCTCCGGCCTCCTTCACGGCCAACCGGACGCGTTCGCCGAAGGCACCCTGTCGGTCTCCCGCGGTCACCACCTGCGCTGCGAGCCGGACCTCGTCTCGGTTGGTTTGGGAGCGTTCGGCCGCACGTCGGAAGAGGGCTCAGGCCGCTATGGGGAGACGCTGGTCGTCGCAGGTGCGGCCGTTTCCATGCCCACCGATGGCAGCAGCGTGCCGGATTATCAGGTCACCGAGGGAAAGCACGTCCCCGAGGTTCAGCTGCTCTACGGGATTTCCGCCCGCGGTGACTTCTCCCACTTGCTCCGGTTTGAGGCCTCTCGCAGCCCCCGTGGCGTCGTCGGTCTTTCCACCCTCGTCGGGTCGGTCCTCGAGAGCGTTCCCGCCCCGTCGGCCGCCTTTGTCATTGTCGCCGAGGCGGCAGGCCTGGTGGGCGGCACCTTGCTGCGCTCTCCCGACCAGACCGCGGGTCAATCCCCCCTCGCGTTTCCCGAAGTGAGGGACTGGATGAGCTTCACGACGGAGCGAGCCAATGAGCGGCAGGTCGTCCTGATCGTCGGATTCGCCGAAAAATCCCCCCAGCCGGAGAGCCTTCCGTTTCTGCGTCGGATCGGGCCCGGAACTCCGGCGCTCGGGCACTTTCACGCCGCCGTGTTCCCCTACCGCCCACTGCCGAAGGGCCGGGTCGACCTCGCGGAGACAGTCGCGCCTTTGTTGAACACCGCCGCGGCGGAGACGGTGATGCACCTGCTCGCCGACGAGCGGGAGTTCGAAGGGGTGGGCGAAACGGATTTCATGCGCGGGGCCTGTTGGTTCAGCCCGCTGCGCCCGTTGGTAAATGCACCTCAATCCTGACTTCCTGCCATGACACTTCTCATCGGAGCCGCCACCATCGGACTGATCCTCGCCCTGCTGGCGCTGGGAGTCTATCTCAGCTTCCGCATCTTCAATTTCCCCGACATCACCGCCGACGGCTCCGTCACCCTCGGGGCGGCGGTGGCGTCCATCCTCTTGGTCCACCAATGGTCGCCACTGTCGGCAACTCTCGCCGGCTTTCTGGGGGGCGTGGTCGCGGGCACCCTCACCGGAGTGTTGCACACCAAGTTCAAGATCAACGGCCTCCTGAGCGGCATTCTCGTGATGACCGCCCTTTACTCCGTGAACCTGCACGTGATGGGCAAAAGCAACATCCCCTTGCTGAACGAATCCACCCTCGCCGACCAGGCCGAATCCCTCGCCTCGGGCTTTCTCGGTGGAAGCAAGTCCGAATTCCTGCTGGCCGGTTGGTCCGTGGGGATCCGCGACGCCGCCATGCTGGGCGGAGTTCTCCTCATCGTCATCGCCGTCGGTCTCGCCCTCTACCTCTTTTTCCGCACCAATCTGGGGACGGCGATGCGCGCTACGGGCGACAATCCCCAGATGATCTGCGCGCTCGGGGTCAGCGTGGACCTCATCATCATCCTCGGGCTCGCGCTCTCCAATGGACTCATTGCCCTCTCCGGTGCCCTGCTGGCCCAGTATCAGGGCTTCGCCGACGTGCAGATGGGCATCGGCATGGTTGTGTGGGGGCTCGCCAGCGTCATCATCGGCGAAGCGTTGGTCGGAACCAAGAAAATCGGCCTGCTCATCACGGGCGCGGTCATGGGATCGGTCCTCTTCCGCCTCCTCGTGGCCATCGCGCTCCGCTGGGGCCTCAATCCCAACGACCTCAAGCTGATCACCGCGCTGTTCGTTTTCGCCGCCCTCGTCACGCCCGCCCTGCTGCGGAAACTCCGTCCCGCAGCCAAGCCCTCCGCCACCTGAAGCCATGCTCGAACTCCAGAATCTCATCAAGACATTCAACCCGGGCACTCCCAACGAAGTCCGGGCCCTGCGCGGGGTGACGCTCACGCTGGAACGCGGCTCGTTCCTGATCATCATCGGCACCAACGGCAGCGGAAAATCGACCCTGCTCAACGCCGTGGCCGGTACCTTCCTGGTCGATTCCGGCCAAATCACGCTGGCGAACCAAAACATCACCCGGCACACGGAACACCGACGGGCGCGCCTCATCGGTCGCGTCTTCCAGAACCCCTTCAGCGGCACCGCACCCGCCATGACGATCGCCGAGAATCTCGCCCTGGCCGCCCGCCGCGGGCAGCCCCGTGGTCTCGGCTGGGCGCTCAATCCCAAACTCCGCGAGCAGATCCGCGACCGGATCCGATCCCTCAACATGGGTCTGGAGGACCGCATCGACAACGCCATCGGCAGCCTCTCCGGCGGCCAGCGCCAAGCCCTCACGTTGCTCATGGCCTCGTGGCTCAAGCCCGACCTCTTGTTGCTGGACGAACACACCGCGGCGCTCGACCCGAAGAGCGCCGACCAGGTCATCCGGCTCACCCACGAGATCATCCAGCGCGACAATCTCACCACCCTGATGGTGACGCATTCGATGCAGCAGGCCGTCCATCTCGGCGACCGCATCATCATGATGCACCGCGGGCAGGTCCTCCATGATCTTCGCGGAGCGGAGCGGGCACGCGTGCGGCCCGAGGATCTCCTGAACCGCTTCGATGCCGTGCGTCGCCGCGAGCAGTTGGACGCCGGAGTCGCGGACATGCTGCGGAACACCTACATCTGAGGAACCAGCGGTGCCGGGCACTGCTGCCGATTGAGGATCGACTTTACCGGAGTTGGGGCCAACGTTGGAAGAGACATCGATGTTCCCACCGAAGACTTGGTTGCGACTGGCTCGCACCGCCTCGTCTCGGCGCGACGCTGGCATCCCATCATTGACCACGAACCAACTCCATGACCCCACCCTTTCCCAACTCCTACTGGCTCGAGCCGGGACGCATCCTCTGCGGTGAATACCCGCGCGACTTCGACGACCTCGGGGGGCACGGGGGCATGACCGCAATCCTTCAGGCCGGAGTTCGCGTCTTTCTCGATCTCACAGAGGAAGGCGAATTGAAACCCTACCGAGACATCGCCCTGGCCACCGCCACCTCGCTCGGCATCGATCCCGGTGAGCTCACCTTTCTCCGCCATCCCATCCGCGACGTCTCGGTGCCCCGGCGGACGCAGGAGATGCGCGACATCCTCCGCGCCATCCGGCGCGAACGCCACCGGGGCCGCACCCTCTACCTCCATTGCTGGGGTGGACGCGGCCGCACCGGCACCGTGGCTGGCTGTGTCCTTAACGAACTCTTCGGCCATCGTGGCGACGAGGCCCTCTCGGTCCTGTCCGCGCGCTGGCAGGCCTGCGCCAAATCCGCCTCTGAGAGCCCCGAGACCGACCCGCAACGCCACTACGTCCGCGAATGGAATCCCGCGGCGACGGTTCCCGCCGCGGGCATCCGCGGCGCCCTCCTCGGGGCGGCCATCGGGGATGCCCTCGGTGTTCCGGTCGAGTTCCAGGGCCGCACCGCCCGCCAGACCGATCCCGTCACGGGAATGCGTGCCTTCGGCACCCACCATCAGCCCGCCGGAACCTGGTCCGACGACACCTCCATGATCCTCGCGACCATGACCGGTTTGATCGAATCCGGCGGCTACGACCCGACCGCGGTGATGCACCAATTCGGCCTCTGGTTGGACCAAGCCCGTCACACTCCGCACGGCGTTGTCTTCGACATCGGCAATGCCACCCGCGAGGCTCTGACCCGCGCCCGTTCCGGCACTCCCCCGTTGGAATGCGGCGGCACCTCGGAAAGCTCCAACGGCAATGGGTCGCTCATGCGCATCCTCCCCATTGCCCTCGCCTACGCCGATGATCCCGATCTCATCGTCAAAGCCTCCGAGATTTCGTCCCTCACTCACGCGCACGAACGGTCACGCTTTTGTTGCGCCTTCTATTGCCTCGTCGCCAGCGAGCTCCTCCATGGAGGCTCGATTGCAGAAGCCACCACCTTCGCTTGGGAAATTCTCGATCATCGCTGGATCTTCTCGCCTGCGGAGCGCCCTCGCTTCGACGCCCTCCACCCCGACCGCCTCTTCGCCCGCGCCGAGGAAACGATCCGCTCCACCGGCCACGTCATCGACACCCTCGAGGCCGCCCTCTGGGTCAACGCGCAGCATGACGACTTCGCCGCCGCCGTCCTCCACGCCGTCAACCTCGGCGACGACACCGACACGACCGGCTGTGTCGCCGGTGGCCTAGCGGGGATCTTGCACGGAGAAGGCGCCATTCCCGCAGAGTGGGTCGAGGGTTTGGTGAAGCGAGAGGAGTTGTTCGATCTTGCGGAGCGTTTTGATGACTTCATCGGACGCAGCGGATCAAGGTCTGGGCGAGAGATCGCGTTGGATCCGCCCCGCTAACGTCCAGAAAGAGTTTGTGATGTCGGCTACCGTCCGCCTCGACCCGGTGCAGGCTGAACTGGAAAGGGAGCTTACCCATCGGAAAACCTTGACGCTTCGAGACGGGTCGAATAAGACTCCACTGAGACCGTCAGTTGCCATGCCCCCCCACCGTCCCCGGGCCTTCGGTGGGAAGAACCAGAGTCAAACGAAGGTAGCCTGCCCACCGGGCAGGAGGGAAGCGTCAAAGCCGAGGGGTTGAGAAAGGAAACCGTTAAAAGTAAGGCACAAGGCCCCCGCAGGCCTCCTTCGGCGCTAGCACAGGGGTGTAGATTTCCCACCCTTTGTAGGGAAATCAATCCCCCATTCCACCCACGATCACAAACCAGTATTTCCCCATCCTCGAGCTATGGAAACCTTTCAAGCAGGAGACAAAGTCGTCTGCGTCAACACGGATCTCTCTTGGCCCATTCAACCCGCCGCTGGGTCAAAGCGTGAGGATTACCATATGCCCGATGGTGTTCTGCGCCAGGACGTGGTTTATCATGTCGCGGCGGTTCCCTCGGCGAACTCTGGGCTGGGACTGCTCATCACCGGCTTACGGGTTTTTTATCTCCAGAAAGAGATCCCGTGGAATTCCAGCCGCTTCCGCAAGGTCGACAGCCTCAAGGGCCATGTGCCAATCAAGCGCCGCAAAAGGGAGCCCGAGGAGCAGCGGGTGGTGGTATCGGCCGTGTGAGGGCAAGCACGCAGCGCCCTAGGGAAGCCAGGCGAAGGCCCGTTTCCCAAATGAGATCTTCGTTGTCAGGCACTGAGCTCTCTGTCATGATCGACCTCCTATGCGTGAAATTCCCTATTTACACGAACGTGGGCGACTGCCTCGTTCCCTCCTCTCCATCCCCAGCCTTGCCGCTCTGGAGGGGGCCGGACTTGATGAACTACTTGAGGATGCGACCCTCCTCGAGTGTTTGCCCGGCGATAGAATCCTATGCGAGGGGGACCCGAGTGCCGCCTTCTACATTCTCCTGCGCGGGCAACTGATCGTTATCAAGGGCGGGGAGACCATCGCTGCGATTCGCGAGCCCGGGG
Organism: Akkermansiaceae bacterium UBA5020; assembly: GCA_002396885.1. Taxonomy (GTDB): domain Bacteria; phylum Verrucomicrobiota; class Verrucomicrobiia; order Verrucomicrobiales; family DEV007; genus Arctic95D-9. The sequence continues at coordinate 12,701 of DGXY01000073.1, read as the reverse complement.
AGATCATCGGCGAGCGCAGTCTCCTCGACCGAGAGCCGCGCAGCGCCACCGTGGAAGCTGTCTCGGCGGCGCTCCTTCTGAAAGTGCGCCCGGGCTTTGCCGAATCGCTCGACCCGATGCGGCGCCTCCGTGGCGAGGCCACTGCCTTCCGATTTCTTGCCGGCCAACTCGCCCGCCGTCTTGCTGACACCTCAGCGCGGCTCGCGGAAAAAGAGAAGGAGCCTAGGGTCTATCGTCTGTGAGGCGCGGGACAGGAGATAGAATGGAGAGAGGTGAGACCTTGCCACCGCTTGGCGAAGATCCCTTTTTGACGAAACCTCTGCTACCTCGTCGCGATCTTCACGCTTGAACGCGGGGCGATTTTTGATAGAAAAATGGGGATGAAGATGAAACCCACGCTGCTCGCCCTTGTCGCCCTCGCTTTCTCCATCCTCCTCGGCGCTCCCTCCAGAGCCGGGGCACAGGACGCCTTCATCGGCGAAATTCGAATGTTCGCGGGGAACTTCGCCCCTCAGGGGTGGGCCTTTTGCGACGGGCAGCTCCTGCCGATCGCACAAAACGCCGCTCTCTTCTCCATTCTAGGAACCCAGTTTGGGGGGAACGGGACGACCAACTTTGCCCTTCCCGATCTCCGCGGACGGGTCCCACTCCACCCCGGCACCGGCCCGGGGCTGACGAGCCGAGCGATTGGAGAGGCAGGCGGAGACGAAACGATCCTCCCGGCCCCGACGCCCCCGACTCCGCCCACACCGAATCAGCCAAGCAAGGTGAAGATATTGACCCCCACAAAACCACCCTTTCGAGCCAACTTCGTTTCAGGCCCCCCGGTTAGCACACCAGCGGCCACGCCTGCGACGCCCGATGTGGAAAAGGACAACCTCCAGCCCTACCTGGGGATTAATTTCATCATCGCCCTGCAAGGAATCTTTCCGTCCCGCTAGTGAGGCGGTTCAGTGCTTGGACGCCTGCGCCATTCGTGAAATCGGGCCGACCGCCTTTTCTGCTTGCCCCCCAATTACGCGCCTCGTTATTCTTCCCCCATGACTCTCCGTTGCCGCCCCTTCGCGTTCGGTCTTTTCCTTTTCGCCTCCTCCCTCAACGTTGGCTCCGCGGCCAATCCCTTGCCAATCGCCTCCGCGGGCATGGTGGCGAAACTATCCGCGTTGTTCCAGTCCCGCGACACAGACGGAAACGGCTTGCTCAGCCCGATCGAATGGCGCGTCTCCGCCCCCGTGCTCCGCCTCCCGCGCCCGTTCTTGAAAATCGACCGCAACCGCAACGGGGCGGTCTCCTTCTCCGAGTTCGCCCTCGCCCTCGGCCGCCGTTTGCCCTCTGGGGCCTCGGCCCCGGTCGACCGGGCGAAACGCAGCTTCGCCCACCTCGATGCCAATTCCGACGGCAAGGTGACCTCCGTGGAATTGGAAACCAGCAACAATCTGGGCAACTTCGAGATCCAGAACTGGTTCGACGAGAGGGACGGCGACGGGAACGGGGTCATCGATCTCGGAGAGTGGCGCCTCCCCGACTACTCCCGCTATGTCGGGCTGCCGCTCGAAGCGGCCGGGGTCCTCGCCGACATCGAAGACCGCCGCCACCGGGTCATCAGCATCGACGGGGAACCGCTCATGGTGACGAAGGACTACTCCCCCTCCCGGGTCAATTTCACGGTGGTCGCAGGAATCGTTGCGGCCGCCACCGGTGGGTGAGCCCCCTGATTCCCCGTCCATGAATCCGGCCTGCCCTGGGCACTCCCGTGAGGGATCTTTTTGAGACCCGCGGACGGGCCCGATCTTTGATTTTCCCATCGGCGCCGATCGCCTCGCGGTAGCGTTCCGCATCAAAGTCGCCATCGATCCGGTAGACCCCCGCGTCCTCGTCGTAGACCACGCCGATCTCCTCGAAGGGCTTCCCGTTTTTGTTCTTCCCGCACGCGAGGATCAGCTTCGATTCATCGTCCGGATCCATCATCACCACCTCAATCGCAACGGGCTACTTCATAACTTTTCGAAAATGAACGGTGGGCCCGCAGGGATTTGAACCCTGGACCAAGGGATTATGAGTCCCCTGCTCTAACCGCTGAGCTACAGGCCCGGAAAGGACTGGAGCGTAGCGAGAAGATGGGAGGCGTGCAACCGGGGAATCGTGAAGCGCGCTCCTGCCCCCTCCCGCGATCCCACCTAAAAATCCCCTTCCCTCCCGTCGACCCAAGAGGGTAGAATTAACGATCCCATCCTCTTGACCCATGGCCAAACCCGACGCAACTCAGGCGGCTCCCCTACCCCGCCTTCTTTCCCTCGATGCCTATCGCGGGGCCGTGATGATTTTGTTGGCGGTGAACGGTTTCGGACTCGCGACGCTGGCGAAGGACTCGGATTCGGCCTTTCTGAAATGGGTCGGCTTCCAGACCTCGCATCCGGAGTGGCTGAGTCATTTCCACCTCTTCGGTTTTGCCCTCTGGGACATGATCCAGCCGGCCTTCATGTTCATCGTCGGGGTGGCGGTGCCCTACTCCTACGCGAAACGCGCCGCGCTCGGGGAAAGCCGCGGACGCATCATGGCCCATGCCTGGACGAGGTCGCTCCTGCTCATCCTTCTGGGCGTGTTTCTTTCCTCGACCCGGGCGAAAGAAACGCAGTGGATCTTCACGAACGTGCTTTCGCAGATCGGACTCGGCTATCCCTTTCTCGCCCTGCTCGCCGGTCGCGCGCTCCGCACCCAGGTGATCGCGGGAGCGGCGGTGCTGGCGGCGACCTGGCTGATCTTTGCGCTGTATCCGCTGGGGGCGGCTCCAGCGGAGGCGACGGCGGGTGGTGCGGGGCAACTGACGGGCTTTTTCGCCCATTGGTCCATCCACACGAATCTCGCGGCGGTCTTCGACCAATGGTTCCTGAATCTCTTTCCGCGAAGCGAAGTCTACGAGGGCAATCCGGGCGGCTACACGACGCTGAACTTCGTGCCGGCCTTTGTCACGATGCTGATCGGCCTGATCTGCGGCGAACTGCTGCGGAATCCGGAGGTCGCACCGGCGGCGAAGGTGAAACGGCTCCTCCTCGGCGCGGTGGTGATGCTGGGGGTCGGTGTGCTCCTCGGCATGACCGTGTGTCCCATTGTGAAGCGGATCTGGACGCCCTCGTGGGTGCTCTTCAGCGGAGCCTACGTCGTGGCCCTGCTCGCGCTCTTTTACGGGGTGATCGATGTGAAGGGCTGGAAGCCCGGCGTCTGGATTCTCGTCGTGGCGGGACTCAATCCCCTCGCCCTCTATCTGATGGGCCAGCTTTCGAAGGGCTGGACCCTGACTCAACTGAAGATCCATTTGCCCGACTTCGTCTTCGCGGGAGCGGCGGGTCCCGTGGTTGAAGCGCTGCTACCGGCGGTGATCTTCTGGCTCGTGGTCTGGTGGATGCATCGGAACCGGGTTTATTTGAGGCTTTGATGAGATAAAATCTCTGGCCCCAATGGAGAAGGATCCGCTCCATTTTGAATCGAAGGCGGAGAGCAAGGATATCGTGGCGGTGGCGAAGGAGGCGGAAGTCGTCGTGAGGCAAGCGGACGAGCGCCCCTTTTTCCTCGCCTATTGTCTGTGTGATCCGCATCCGAATGGACGAGACAGGGTCGCCTCGGGCACGCCCTTGAAGCAGTCGCCGGGTTACGAGACGACCGTGGGCCGAGGGACGTCCCGGTCGGAAGCGTCGCCGCTTCCGCTACAGTTGGCGTGATGATCGAGCGTAGCGGAACGTGCCAACGTTCCGACCGTGGGCCGAGGGACGTCCGGTCGGAAGCGTCGC
>DGXY01000073.1:4286-8561 GCA_002396885.1 Akkermansiaceae bacterium UBA5020 | reverse complement strand
GGAAGCGTCGCCGCTTCCGCTACGGTTCGCGTGATAATCGAGCGTAGCGGAACGTGCCAACGTTCCGAACATGGGCCAAGGGACGTCCGGTCGGAAGCGTCGCCGCTTCCGCTACAGTTGGCGTGATGATCGAGCGTAGCGGAACGTGCCAACGTTCCGAACATGGGCCAAGGGACGTCCGGGTCGGAAGCGTCGCCGCTTCCGCTACAGTCGCGTGATAATCGAGCGTGGCGGAACGTGCCAACGTTCCGACCGTGGGCCAAGGGACGTCCGGGTCGGAAGCGTCGCCGCTTCCGCTACAGGTGGTGTGAAACGTCGGTAGAGGCTCGCGACGGCTGCCCGGTCGAGGCGATCGTGCGGGAGGTCGAAGGCTGAACGCCTGTCACTCGAAAGGATTTTCGATCCGGAAACAAGGAGACAATCCTTGTCAATTAAAGGAGAAGCGGCGTTCCGCCGCTTTCTCGATGGAAAAAGCGGCGGGACGCCGCTTCTACTCTAAGCCAGCAATTCCGACACCACCCTCGCCCGCTCATCGGTGATGAGCGCCTGATCGATGCCGTTGCGTTTGTAGACGAGGCTCTTCGGATCGAGGCCGAAGAGGTGCAGCAGGGTGGCGTGGTAGTCGTAGTGGTTCACGATGTCCTCGACCGCCTTGTGCCCGAATTCATCGGTGGCGCCGTGGGTGTGGCCGCCCTTGAAGCCGCCGCCTGCGACCCACATGCTGAAGCCGTAGGTGTTGTGATCGCGCCCGACCGACTTGCGGTCGCCCTTGGCCGCTCCGGCGCGGTTTTGGATGACGGGGAGTCGTCCCATTTCCCCGCCCCAGTGGACGATGGTGGTGTCGAGGAGCCCGCGTTGTTTCAGATCACGAACGAGGGCCGCGGCCGGTTTGTCGACGTAGACGCAGGCAGCCGGGAGCGAGGTGAGGATGCTCGTGTGGTTGTCCCAGGTCTGGTTGCCGGTGAAGATCGAGACAAAACGCACCCCGCGCTCGATGAGACGGCGGGCAATGAGGCAGCGACTGCCGAAGTCGTCGGTCTCTTTCACACCGATGCCATACATGGCCTTGGTCGCCTCGCTTTCCTGCGAGAGATCGAGCGCCTCCTTTGCCGCGACCTGCATGCGGGCGGCGAGTTCGAAGCTCTGGATGCGGGCCTCGAGTTCGGTCTCACCGGGACGCTCCTCGAGGTGACGACGGTTCAGGCCTCCGACAAAGTCGAGGTAGCGGTCCTGCGCAGTGCCCTTGAGGGACATGGGCGGATCGAGGTTGAGAATGCGTGGCTCCTTCGGGCGGATCACGGTGCCTTGGTAGACGGAGGGCAGCCATCCGTTCGTGAAATTATCCACTCCGAGCACGGGCAATCCACGCGGATCGGTGAGGGCGACGTAGGCTGGCAGATTCCGATTCTCCGATCCGAGGCCGTAGGTGAGCCAACTGCCGAGAGTCGGGCGTCCCGTGAGGATGGATCCGTTGTGGAGCGCGTTGATGGACTGGCCGTGGTTGTTCACCCCGGTGTGCATCGAACGGATCATCGTCATCTCATCGGCGATCCCGGCCATGTGGGGCACGAGCTCGCTGAAGTCCATCCCACTTTGGCCGTGCTTGGAGAATTTCCACGGACAGCCCATGACCTCGCGGCTCGCGCCCGCGGCGTCGTCGTATTTCACTTCGCCCGGGAATTCCTTGCCGTCGAGGCGGGTCAATTCGGGCTTCGGATCAAAGAGGTCGATGTGGCTTGGTCCGCCCTGCATGAACATCGAGATCATCGCCTTCGCCTGACCAAAGCCATGCGGCGGCTTGGGCAGATTGTCGTAAGAGGCATGGGCGGCACCCGACAGGGCCGGGTTCGCGAGCAGACCCTGTTCCTGCAGGAGCGTGGCGAGGGCGATGCCGCCAAGGCCGTAGCCTCGTTCGAGAAAGTCGCGTCGGGTGAGCATGGGGCGGGAAAGGATTGTTAGGAGGGAGTTACACCGGATTTTTGGAACGCGAATGGGCGCGAATGAGACGCGAATTTTCGCAAATCTTGACAGGATCTTCGAAGTGGATTCGTCAGCATGGATTCGTCAGCATGGATTCGTCGTCATTCGCGTTTCATTCGCGTTAGTTTCCTTGGAACACAGATGATCACAGATGCGCTTCGCTCTCACAGATGGCACGAATGAAGACGGAGACATTGATGTGATCTGTGAAAATCCGTGCTCATCTGTGACCATCTGTGTTGAATTTTTTAGAACGCGAATGGGCGCGAATGAAACGCGAATGACCGCAAATCAGGGCAATTGAGTCGCTCAATCCAAATACAAAAACTCATTCGCGCTCATCAGCGCATGTCCCAGCGCCGCCGCGCCCATGATGCGTCCCGATGCCGCGGCCTTCTCGGCGGGACCTGCGGTCTTTTCAAATTTCGCGGGCTCCACCGTGTAATGCGCGGTCTGCATCGTCAGGAAGGCCGCGCCGGCCTCGAGTTCTTCCGTGACGGGCTCACGCCCGTAGACCGTCCGCCAAGCATGGCGCACCTGCTCCTCGACGCTCTCGTCACCGCATTCTTTGATGAGCCGCTCGCCGAAATATTGGGCATGCTCGCGCATGCCGAGGTTGTTCATGAGGAGGAGGCTCTGCGGGCTGACGGTCGTGACGGGGCGGATCTCGCAGTTCGCGGTGGTCATGTCAGGGGCGTCGAAGGTCGCGAAGATTTCGAGGGGACGCGAACGCCGGATTTGCACGTAGACGCTGCGGCGGAATTCCTCGCCGTTGAGCGGGATGTATTTGCCGGTCTGACGGCCCGCCGTGTCCATCGTGTCGACACCGAGGACGACTTGGCCTTCTTCGGTCAACATCACCGGCACCGGCTCGCCGCCCGCTTTGGGGTTAAACTTGCCCGAGACGACGAGCAGCGCATCGCGCAGGACTTCGGCCTCTAGGCGGCGCTTGTTCTGACGGCTGAGGAGGCGGTTGTCGGGATCGATGAGGTCGCGCTGGGCGTCGCGATCCGATTTCTGACGCCAGGTGTGGCTCGTGAGGATGAGCCGATGGAGCTCCTTCAGGCTCCAGCCCTTCGCCATGAATTCTGAAGCGAGCCAATCGAGCAACTCGGGATGACTGGGCTTTTCCCCGAGGTGACCGAAGTCCGAAGGAGTCTTCACCAGCCCCGTGCCGAAGTGATGCATCCAGACGCGGTTGACGATGACCCGTGCAAGGAGCGGATGCTGTCCATCGGTGAGCATTCCGGCAAAGGCGAGGCGACGTCCGCTCGTGGGCAACTCGGCGAGTTTCTCGGGCAGGTCCGTCTTCCTCCATCCTGACAAAACCGCCAGATCAGAGGGTTTCACGGGATCCTTGGGTGACTCGGGATTGCCACGGTGAAAGAGGAAGGTCGCGGGGATGGCCTCGGGCTTCACGGGCACTTCGGTGAAGGCGTGGACGAGCTCTTCCTTCGGCTTTTTCGCCCGCACCGCCGCGGCCTCGTCGATCATCTTCTTGAGCGTGTCGGCGTGTTTGGTCTTGTAGGTGGTGTCGTAGAGGTAGAGCGATCCGGCGCTGAGGCTCGCGATGCTGGGATGTTGCTTGAGCAGGGCGACCTGATCGGGCGCGCGCTCTTTCACGACGGTGCGGAAGGCTTTGCGCAGCGGCTCACGCACGGCTTCGTCGCGTTTCGCGAGTTCCTTTTCGAGAACTTCGGTGATGAAGGCTTCCTGCTTCACGAGGCGGGCGTCGTCGATCTTCTTTGCTTCGCTCTCGATGGCATCGGCGGCGGCCTTTTGTTCCTTGGTCTGGAGCGAGACGAGGCGGCGGGCGGGCTGGCGCCAGTTCTTCGAATCAAAGCCGGGCTCGAAGACGGCGCGGAGTTCGTAGTAGTCCTTCTGCGTGATGGGATCGTAGCGGTGGTCGTGGCATTCGGCGCATTGGATCGTCATGCCGTAGAAGGCGGTGCTGACGATTTTGAGCGTGTCGACGATGGTGGCATTGCGGGCGAGGAGGGTGTTCTCGGTGCCGGTTCCGTCGGGAGCCATGCGGAGGAAACCGGTGGCGGTGACGAGTTCGGCGTAGCGAGCCTTTTCGGTATCGGTCGGTGCGTTCGCATGCAGGCCCAGCTTCGCGGCGATCTCGTCGCCGGCGATCTGTTCACGCACGAATTCATCAAAGGGTTTGTCGGCATTGAGCGCCTCGATCACATAGTCGCGGAACTTCCAGGCGTGCTTCCGCTCGGTGTCCTGCTCGTTGAAGCCCTCGGAATCGGCGTAGCCGGCGACATCGAGCCAGTGGCGGCCCCAGCG
>DGXY01000073.1:3405-4108 GCA_002396885.1 Akkermansiaceae bacterium UBA5020 | reverse complement strand
AGTGGCGGCCCCAGCGTTCGCCGTATTGGGGCGAGTTGAGGAGCTCGGTAATCAGGAATCGGTGATCGGTAATCGGATCTCCTCCACTGTTCACCGATAACCGATTCCTGATTACCGCTCCCGGAGGGAGCCCGGTGAGGTCGAAGGCAATACGGCGGGCGAGGGTCGCGGGGTCGGCTTCGTCGGAGAAGGACAGTCCGGCCTTCTCGAGTTCGACCCTGACAAAGGCATCGATCGGGTTTTGTTCGCGAGGATCCTTCTTCGCCGGCACCTCGGGACGCCGGATCGGCTGGAGCGACCACCACGAACGCTCCTCTTCGGTGAACTGGTGCTCGGGGCCGAGCGTCTCAGGTTCGGGACGGAGGGTGAGCGCTCCGGCGAGAATCCAGGCCTCGATCGTGGCGATGTCCTTGTCGGGGAGTTTCGCCTTGCCCTTCGGCATCTCCCCTTTCTTCAGCACTTCGAGGAGGTGGCTCTCGGCCGGTTTTCCCGGAACGAGGGCGGGTCCGGACTCGCCGCCTTCCGAGAGAAAACGTGCCAAGCGCACATCGAGCTCCCCTTTTTTCTCCCCGTCCTCACCATGGCAATGAAAGCAATGCGCCTTGAGAATGGGGCGCACGTCCTTTTCAAAAACGGGAGCGGCCCCGACGGAACCCGCCGGGGAGACGGCAAGGACTGCCGGAATCCCCAGGGAAGCCAGAAG
>DGXY01000073.1:2737-3129 GCA_002396885.1 Akkermansiaceae bacterium UBA5020 | reverse complement strand
GACGTGAGGCGCGATCGAGTTTCTCCGGCCCGAGGGAAGAAGACATCACGCCAATTTTTGCATTTCCATTTTCATGGGAGCTTGCTAGGGTCCGGGCTCTAAAAATCGCCACATGAGCCAGAACATCGAATCGCTCCAGAAAGAAGACCGGGTCTTCGCCCCGCCCGCCGAGTTTTCCGCCAAGTCCCACGTCAAGTCCATGGAGGATTACGAGGCTCTGCACCGGCGTTCCCTCGAGGATCCGGAGGGCTGGTGGAGCGAGCGCGCTGCGACCCTGCAGTGGCAGAAGCCCTGGGATCAGGTGCTCGACTGGAGCGAGGCCCCTTTCGCGAAATGGTTTGTCGGTGGCAAGCTCAATGCGGCGGAAAACTGCCTCGACCGCCACGTCGCCG
>DGXY01000073.1:2406-2570 GCA_002396885.1 Akkermansiaceae bacterium UBA5020 | reverse complement strand
AACTGCCTCGACCGCCACGTCGCCGAAGGCCGGGGCGACCAGGTCGCGATCCATTGGGTGGGCGAGCCGGGTGACACCCGCGACCTCACTTACGCGGACCTCCTCGCCGAGACCTGCCGTTTTGCCAATGCGCTGAAGGCCCGCGGCATCAAGGCCGGCGACCG
>DGXY01000073.1:1437-2214 GCA_002396885.1 Akkermansiaceae bacterium UBA5020 | reverse complement strand
GTGCTGATCTACATGCCCATGGTGCCCGAGGCGGCCGTGGCCATGCTCGCCTGCGCCCGAATCGGTGCGGTCCATTCGGTCGTGTTTGGCGGATTCTCGGCCATGTCGATCTCCGATCGGCTCGAGGATTCCGAGGCGATCGCCATCATCACCGCCGACGGCGGCTGGCGTCGGGGATCGATCGTGCCGCTCAAGGAGAACGTCGACGCGGCCCTCGCCACCTACGGCAAGGTCGAAACAGTCTTCGTCCTCAATCGCTGCGGCAACGAAGTGACGATGCAGGCGGGTCGCGATCTCTGGTGGCACGAGGCCACCGCCGAGGCCTCCAGTGACTGTCCGGCCGAGGGTTTTGACGCCGAGCATCCCCTCTTCATCCTCTACACCTCGGGATCGACCGGAAAGCCGAAGGGCATCCTCCACACCACGGGCGGCTACCTCACCGGCACGGCGACGACTTTTCATTACATCTTCGATCACCAGCCCGGCGACGTCTACTGGTGCACCGCCGATGTCGGCTGGATCACTGGTCACAGCTACATCGTCTATGGTCCCATGGCCTGTGGGGCGACCCAGGTGATGTATGAAGGCGCGCCGAACTCGCCCGACTGGGGTCGTTTCTGGAAGATCATCGAGGATTACAAGGTCTCGATTTTCTACACCGCTCCCACCGCGATCCGTGCTTTCATCAAGGCGGGCGACGAATTCGTCGATCGCTACGATCTCTCCTCGCTTCGCCTCCTCGGTTCGGTCGGCGAGCCGATCAATCCCGAGGCCTGG
>DGXY01000073.1:607-1196 GCA_002396885.1 Akkermansiaceae bacterium UBA5020 | reverse complement strand
TGGTGGCAGACCGAGACCGGGGCGATCATGATTTCCCCCCTGCCCGGCGCGACTCCGACCACGCCCGGCACGGCGACGAAACCCTTCTTCGGAATCGACGCCGCGATTCTCGACGAATCCGGTCAACCCTGTGGCCCGAATGAGGGCGGAAAGCTCGTCATTCGCAAACCCTGGCCGAGCATGCTGCGATCGATCTACAAGGATCCGCAGCGCTACGTCGACACCTACTGGAGCGAATACGAGGGCATCTACCTCGCCGGTGACGGCGCGCGCACCGACGACCACGGGTATTTCTGGATCGTGGGACGACTCGATGACGTGCTCAATGTCTCCGGGCATCGCCTCGGCACCGCCGAGGTGGAGAGCGCGCTCGTCTCCCATCCCGCCGTGGCCGAGGCCGCGGTCGTGGGACGTCCCCACGAGATCAAGGGCCAGGCCGTCGTCGCTTTCGTCACGCTGAAGGAACATGCGGAACACGGTCCCGGTCTCGCGAAGGAACTGCAGAATCACGTCGGTCGCGCCATCGGCGCGATTGCCAAGCCCGACGACATCCGTTTCACCCAGAGCCTGCCCAAGACCCGCAGCGGCA
>DGXY01000073.1:0-430 GCA_002396885.1 Akkermansiaceae bacterium UBA5020 | reverse complement strand
GCGGCAAGATCATGCGGCGCCTCCTCAAGGAGATCGTCTCGGGCGGCGAAGTGAAGGGCGATACCTCGACCCTCGAGGACTTCAACGTGGTCGCGAGCCTGCAGAAGGAAGATTGATGGGGAATTCTCCCCTACTCTCCCCCTTGACGAAACGGCCTTTGCCCCCTAGATTCCGGGCTTTCCGTCCCCTGGAAGCCCGGTGGAGACGAACTTTTCCCGAAATCCCATCCCACTGCACCATGCCAGAAGTCGACATCAAAAAAGGCGAGCCGATCGATCGCGCCCTCAAGCGCCTCAAAGGCAAAATGGAAACGGAAGGCATCATGGACGAGATGCGCCGCCTCCGTTCCTTTGAGACCCCCGCTCAGAAGACGAAACGCAAAGCCCGCTCCAACGCCAAGCGCAACAAGAACAAGGTCCGTTTCACTCTC
>DGXY01000016.1 GCA_002396885.1 Akkermansiaceae bacterium UBA5020 | reverse complement strand
GGACGGCGGCGTTTGTGAACGCGGTCTTCGAGCGCGAGCAGGCAACGCGAAAACGCTTTGGCGAAAAACGCAGCACCGGTGCCCGGCGCATGAGGGGAGCAGACTGGGGCGATCTGCGAGTCCTGCGCGATCTGCAGAAGGACGTGATGGGGACGTAGGAATCGAGGTCGGATTCTATCCCCAATTCGGTGCTTCAGAGTCAGGCAAGCCTGCCCGCGTCTGATCCGGTCTCCCCCTCACCCTCCTCCTTCCGCACCCACTGGGTGATGAGGTAGAGGAGGAGCAGGCAGTTGAGCACCTCGGAGTCGAAGAAGGTGTTCTCGAACATCCCCGAGACGAGGAAAGCAACGACCGGGGGCGCGAGAAACAGTCCGTGGCGGCTCGCCCATGCCTCGCGCAACCAACAGAGGACGAAGGCGAGGAAGGCGAGACCGCCGACGACTCCGATCGAGGCGAAGGACTCGAGCACGTTGTTGTGGGCGTGTCCCTGGAAGTAGGTGACCTGACGGGGCTGGCCTCGCTTGCGGACGACATCCTTTTCAAAACCGTAGCGCTCCTTCAGGGCGGCCGATTGCAATTCAAAATTGCGGTATCCCCAGCCGAAGACGGGACGCTCGAGGAAACTGAGGGAAGCCGCGCGCCATTGCCCGAGCCGGATGTCGGAGTCGGTCTGGAGGTAGCGCGGAACGCGGTCGTGTTTCCCTTCGTCCTCGCGGCCGGCTTTGAGCGCGAGAAAGGCGACTCCGGCGATCCCGATCACCGCAGTGAAGGCTCCGAGTTTCAATGAGCGGCGCATCGTGAGCACCGCCAGACCCGCCGCCACGCCGAGCATCGCCCCGCGGGTGTAGGTGAAGTAAAGCGCGACCCCGCTCAGCAGCAGCATGGCTACAGCGATCCACCAAGGAACCCGGGTCATCGCTTTCCAGACGCGGGGGGTGAGAAAAAAGGCAAGCAACGCGATGACGGAGAACTGCAGGGAATAGGCGAAGGTCATGACCTGGCCGTAGAGTCCGGAAACCCGGCGGATGTCGACAAGGTCACCTCCCCGCAACGGGTGGTTTCCCGTCGTGAAGGCGATGAGTCCCACGCCGATCGCGAAGGCAAGCGGGACGATCCACGCCAGCACCAGGGAATCACGTCGCCACGGCACCGGCAGGAGCCCCCGCACGAGCCAGGGCATCGCAAGCAGCACGGGGACGGCGGCAAGGTAACGCAACTTGCCGAGGTGCTCGAAGGGCGCGCCGATGACCGGCCAGTTGGCGAAGACCGAGAGCGCGGAGACGAGAACGAAGACCACGAGGCACCACGCACTGGGAGGCAGGTTCCGCCACGAGAGCGTCTCGCGCCCCCTCTCGAGAAACGCTTTTGCGATCGCGAGGAAAACAAAGACCTGCCCGACCGCGACCGGCTTCGCGCCTCCGCCGATCCCGACAAACAGGCAAAAGAGTCCTGCGGCGAAAAGGTTCGCGGCCGAGAACCAGTCCGCGCGAGGCCGGAGAAAGGTGAGGCCGTTCATTCGCGGAGAAGGCGTCAGCGGCGCGCCGCTTCGGGTTTGAGGAGGAGCGATCCGCGGATGAGGGAATCGGCGTAGGCGCGCAGGGCCTTCTCGTCACCCTCGTCGATCAGGTCGAGGATGAGCCCGACATCGACGGGCTCGAGTTCCTCGCCCCCGTTCTTTTTCACCACCCAGATCCGGTCGAGATCGGTGCGGACGACGTCCTCGTCGTCGGTGAGGAGTTCCTCGTATTCCTTTTCCCCCGGCTTCAATCCCGTGTAGACGACGGGGATGTCGACATCGGGGACGAGACCCGAAAGCTCGATCATACGGCGGGCCATTTCGTCGATTTTCACCGCCTCGCCCATCTCAAGGACGAAGATGCGTCGGTCCTCCGGAATGGCCCCGGCGGCGAGGACGAGTTCGACCGCCTCGGGGATGGTCATGAAGTAGCGGGTCACCTCCTTGCTCGTGACGGTGACAGGTCCGCCCCGCTCGATCTGCTGGCGGAAAATGGGAATGACGCTCCCATTGCTGCCTAACACATTGCCAAACCGCACCGCCTTGCATTTCGTGCCACGCGCGGGGCGCTCGATGACGAGGCGCTCCGCAAGCCGCTTGCTCGCGCCCATGAGACTGGTCGGACGCACCGCCTTGTCGGTTGAGATAAGGACGAAATCCTTCACGCCTTCCTCCTCGGCCACCCCGATGGCGGCCTGGGTGCCGACGACGTTGTTCTGAAAGCAGGAGAGCGCGTTTCGCTCCATCAGATCGACGTGCTTGTAGGCGGCGGCATGGTAGAAAAGATCGATGCCACCGCCTTGGCGGATCGCGGCACGGAGCTGATCCGAACGTCGCACGTCGCCGGCGCAGGCAATGATCTCGACACCCGCCTCCTTCGCGGCGGGACGCAGCTCGCGCTCGATCTCGAAGAGATGAAATTCGCTCACCTCGAAAAGCACGATCACGGCGGGCCGGTAGCGGAGAAGTTGGCGGCAAATCTCCGAGCCAATGCTGCCGCCTGCGCCAGAGACGAGGACGCGCTTGCCGCCGATTGCATGGACGAGCATGTCCGAGGCGATCTCGTAGGGCACCCGGTAGAGGAGGTCCTCGATCGCGACGCGGCGGATGCCGCTGACGTCGACCCGGCCCGAGGCGATCTCGTCGAGCGAGGGAATGACGCGGTAATCGCAGGCGATTTGCTTCTCCGATAGATCATCGACGACCTCACGGATCTTGCCGGGTCCGGTGAAGGGCGGGAGAAAGAGAAGGGTCGAGGCACGTAGTTTCTTCACCAGTTCGCCGGTGCGGTGCAATCCTGCATAGATCGGCACCCCGCGAAGCTTGGCGCCGCCATGGTGTGGGTTGTCCGAGATGATTCCTACGACTTGGCCGAGATCAGCGGCAAATCGCTGCACCCCGCGCAAGAGCGCGTCGGCCTCCTCCGGATCGCCGAGAAGAAGGAGCCGGCCATCTTCTCCTTTCGTCTGGCGCCGCCGCTGACGGCGGCTATCCCGCATCACGCGGACGATCCCCCGTCCACCGATCTCCCAGAAGAGGAGGAGCATGTAGGTGATCATGAGGACCGACCGGGGGAAATCTTCGAAGGCCAGCCCATTGCGGATGTAGATCAGAACCGTCGCGAAGAGGGTGCCCACGGCGAAGGCAATCCCGGTGATGACACAGTCCCGCAAGGTGAAAAAACGCCAGAGTCCTCGGTAGAGCCCAAAGAGGAGAATACAGGAAAGGTAGCTCGCGACGACGACCCAGAAGGTGCGGTAAAAGCTGTCCCAGTGCTTCTCCGGAACCTCAAAATCAAAGCGGATGAAGTGCGCGAAGAGGTAACACCCGGCGATTCCGACCAGGTGGAAGACAAAAGCCAAACACCGCCTGAAGGCGGTGCTTTCCATAAAAAATCTGGCGAGAAAACGCATCCCGTCTTATTCCGTCCACTCCCCGGGTGTTCCGTAAGGAACCTCACCCCGAGGGAGAAACAGGTAAACGAAAGCCCCGCCGCTGTCACGTTGATTTCACCCGGTCCCCGGACCCGCCGCCCCGGACGGTCTGCCAGACAAGACGCAAATCGAGCGCCAGCGAGCGGGTTTGGAGGTATTCGGCGTCGATCTCGGCCAGCCGCACGGGCTCGGACATGTCGATCCCACGCACCTGGCCGAGCCCGGTGATCCCGGGAACAATCCCGTAAACCCCGCGGATTTCGCGTTCTTGGACCAACTCGGTCTGCGAGGGGAGGCAGGGACGCGGCCCGACAAAGACCATCTCCCCGCGCACGACGTTCCAGAGCTGGGGAATCTCGTCGAGCTTCGTCGCCCGGAGAAAGCGACCGATTTTGGTGACCGAGGAGGCGCTCACCTCATGGGTCCCGGCCTGCTTCGTTCCGACCGCCATCGTTCGCAGCTTATAGCAGATGAAGGGCTTGCGATACCGGCCGACACGCTCCTGACGAAAAATGGCGGTGCCGGGGGAATCGAGACGGATGAGGATCACGGCGCCAGCCAAAAAGGGCGACGCGGCGATCAGCCCGAGGAGGGCGAGGGCTCTTTCCAGAAGACTTCTCATGATTCAGAGGCAAGAGTTCGCTCCATCGCCTCGAGCGTCGGAGAGGCGGGACGCCAGGAAAACGCCTCCTCAAAGGGCCGGGAATCGAGAAGAAGGTCGCAGAAAAGCCCCTCGGCCATGGCCTCGCGTCCGGCGAGGCGAAGAGCCCGGTCGAGGATTCCCGGAGGAAAAGGCATCAGTCCGGCCGGGCGGGCGAGCCCCCGACGCACCGCCGCGAGGACTTCAGGGAGGGAAGGCGTCTCGCGATCAGCGACTTCGTAGGTGCCGGATCGGCTCGGATCGGCCGGAGCAGAGAGAATCGCCTCGATCGCCTCACCCAGGTGGTCGAGCCCGAGGTAAGATCGGCGATTGCACACCGAGGAGAAGGGCAGAAGCATCGGAAGCCTCGCGAGACGCACGAATTTGCCCCAATTCCCCGGGGCATCGGGCCCATAGATCAGAGGCGGACGAAGATTCACCCCGAGTTTGCCAGATTCGGCGAGGGCCACGACGGCAGGCTCGGCCTCGCGTTTGGAAAGTCCGTAGTCCCCGGGACGACGCGAACGGCCCGACCCGGCCTCGCGCGCGGCGATGCTGCTGAGATGGATCAGCACGCGGACTGGCGAAGCCGCCACCTCACCGGCAAGACGGGCCGTCAAATCTCGATTGCCTGAAAAATATTCTTCGCGAGTCGCCCCGGGGCGATGGGCGACTCCCGCGGCGTGAATGACGGCATCGCTTTCCTCGAGAAGAGGCGCGAAGGACGATTCCCCTGACAAAACCACCAGGGAGCGGTCGCGTCCTTCAAAATCGCGCCGCACCACCCCCGTCACCGAATGCCCGGACGTCCGGAGAAAGTGGATCAACCGAGAACCGACAAAACCGTTCGCACCTGTCACGAGGATTCGCATTGGCTCTTTCATTCCAAAGTCGCGAGCCGCTTGCGGAAGCCGTTGAAGGCGTAGGAGGCGAAGGAAAACAACTGGGTCGCGACTCCGACTTCGCCGATCTCCCGGTAAAGGGCGTAGACTTGCTTCGCCATGGCCACCTTCGATCCGCTGATCTGCCCCTCGCGCACCCGGTAGTGCACGAGCGTCTCCGCCATGCCAAGCGAAACGAGGCCCCGACGAAGAAGCACGAGCCAGAGATGTGTGTCCTGGCAGAGCCGGATGTCACGGAAGGAAAACTCACCCACCTGCCCGCGATCAAGCAAGGAGGTCGACATGCCGATTTCGGTGTTGCGCATGTAAGTGCGGAGATCGACCCGGTTGGAGGCACGCACTCCCCCCGGGAGAAAGGCTCCCTTCTTGTCGATGAAACGATACGAGGTATGGACGATCGGCGCTCCCTTCTCGCGCATGTAAGCGACCTGCTTTGCGAGCTTCTCCGGCAACCAGTAATCATCGGCATCGAGGAAGGCGAGGTATCGCCCGCGGATCACGCCGAGGCCCGCATTCCGCGCCGCGGCGGCACCGCCGTTGACAGGCTGGAAGACTGGACGGATACGCAGATCCCTCTCCGCATACTGCGCCAGAACGGCGGCACTGCCGTCGCGCGAAGCATCGTCGACGACGACGCACTCCCAGTCCGTGAAGGTCTGCGCAATCACCGCCTCGAGCGTCGCACCAAGAAAAGCCTCGGCATTATAGCAAGGCACAATGATGGAAACGAGAGGGACGGGTTCGCTCATGCGGAAAGGAAGGAGCGGTTCAGTGTTTTCTCAGGCGGCGGAGCTTCCGCCCCCCGAAGGCGATCTCGAGGAAGATCTTGGCGAAATGAGTGCAAAGCCCCGGGAGAAATGCCGCCGCCGGATAAACGAGCCGCACGAAGCGGTAGCGGTAGCGCAGGTTGTAGGGACATTTGATGTCCCATGCCTTGGCCAGTCGCGACCAGATCGAGGTTTTTGCGAGAAAGGTGTCGAAGCCCGTGTTCTCCTCGACGAGGGCGGCATGGGCCCCCGTAAAAAGAACGGGAGTGTAGCCGACGCGACGGAGCCGGTTCGTGTATTCGTAGTCGGCGCAGTAATGCGGCAGATTTCCCTCGTCGGGAAAGTGCCCCTCGCTCAGCGCCTTCACCGGGACGAGGAGAAAGCGCGTCGGCAGGTAGGTCGCCTCGAGGCAGGCCTCGAACGGCAGCTCCCCGATCTCCTGACCCTCACCGAGA
This sequence comes from Akkermansiaceae bacterium UBA5020, assembly GCA_002396885.1. Taxonomy (GTDB): domain Bacteria; phylum Verrucomicrobiota; class Verrucomicrobiia; order Verrucomicrobiales; family DEV007; genus Arctic95D-9. Next base: position 10,826 of record DGXY01000016.1, on the reverse strand, counting down.
TGGCGATTGAGCGAAAGCGCCCATGAACGCACCACCACCGCCGACGAGGTCACCTTCCCCTCTCCGACCGTCACCGGAATCGCGACCTGATGTTGCGACGGCGAAGATACTTTTGTCAGGATGGACTCGAGCGGATCACCGAGCGGACGGACGTCGATGTTCGTGAGGAGAAAAAAGTCTCCTTCTCCGGCGACGCGGGAGACCTCGCGGAGTCCGAGGGCGACCAGACCGGTCCAGAAGAGGTCCGGATGCCCACGGTGCTCGGTCAAGGGATGACGGCCCTGCCACTCCGCCAAAAGAGTGCTCGTCTCGTCGCCGGGATTTCCATTGACGACGTGGAGTCGGAGATCGACCGAGGACACGTCGTCCCAGCTTTGGAGGAAAGGACCGACGAGACCGCTCTCACGGAACGTCGGCACCACGACGTGAACGGTCATGGGAAGGGACGGGCGGAAGACTTCACGCCTGCCAGATCTCGCGGAAGCCGTCGATCTCGGCCGGAGTGTAGAAATAGCGGCAGACGCGGCTTTGATAGACCTCGTCGAGAAAGGCGGAGGGCAGCTTTAGCGACTTCCGAACCTGATCGTAGAGCGATGCCTCGCCCGTGGCCTCGCGGGCCCGGCGACGCGGGATGTCAAGCGGCTCGGGCAATCCGAGAAACTCACCGAGAAAACGCCCTCCGTTGTTGGAAAGCAACTCGAGCTTGCCCGAAAGCAACCTCACCCGGCCCTCCTCGTGAATCTGGAAGCCCGCCTCGCGGTCAAACGGAGCCGCGAAGAAGTCGAACCCAAAGAGCCCACTGAGTTCGCGGTCGAACCAGCGCTCCGTATAGTCAAGGCTCGAGCGGATCTGCTCGGCGGCAATCTCGACGACTTGCTCCACCGGCATCTTGCGGAGGTCTCCGCCGTTCTCTCCCAGAAGCAGGACGGGATTTTCGAACAAATTCGAAACCGCCCGGGCCACCGGATCACGCACGAGGGTGATGACGCGCACGACTTTGTCGGGATGCTCGATCATGCCACGGCGCAGAGCTTCACCGACCTTCAGGTGGATGGGATCGCGATCGTGATCCTGATGAACGGCGCGGGCCTCAGCCACGCCCTCCTCGGAGATGAAGTGGGTCTGGAATGATCCGAAGCCGGAGAGCTTGTTGATCGAAGTCTGAATCGCGGTCGAGCCGACTTTTCCGTAGGTGTGGATGAGAACAGGCTGGAGTTCTCCGGCAAAGGTGCGCGCGACCCGGCGCGTCTCGCGCTCGAGACGGCGCTGGTAGCCGCGGGTGCCCTCGCGCTCGGTGAAGCGAGCCTTCACCTTGCGGAGGAAGCGCATCAGGGGATTGCCGAATTGTCCGCTCATCGTGTGGGATTCAGATGCCGCTCACTTCAGTTCTGGTGCCTTGTAGCCGAAACGCTCGAGCTCGTAGGCGTAGAGATCCGAAACGATCTTGATCGACTTCGGGGTGTAGATATCGGCAAATCCGACCGACTCGTCACGGATTCCCTTCTTGAACTCGGGCAGGCGCGCCGGCTCCCACTCCACCCCGATCCGCTGGCAGACCTTCTCCATGTCTCCCTGCAGGTTTTCGTAGCGGATCACCTCGTCGACGCAGAACACATCGTCGATCGTGTATTTGTCGCGGTCGACGACCATCGCCCCGCTCTTGAGCCAATGCTCGAACTCGTCCTTCACCGAGGAGAACTTCGGCGTCGGCTTGAGGAAGCCGAGAAGGCGCTGCTTGAGCGATTTGTATTCCGTCTTGCCTCCGGCCGCCTCGCGGTATTTTTTGAAGTGAAAGAAAGCCGAGACCGCCTTGTCGAAGGGATCGCGCACGACACAGAACTTGAAGTAGCGGTTCCAGATGTCGTCGCCGATCTGGGCCTTGATCCGCTTCGCCGACATGTGGTTGAACCACGGGGTGTCCTTGGGTCGGTTCGATCCGCGGAATCCAATGATGCCCGCATCCGAGACGTGGATGTCGCGGGTGTGTTCGGGGGTCCACTCTCCCTCGGGCATGCAATATTGCTCAAAGTAGGACTCCACCGAAGTCCCCGCGGTCTTTGCGGTCTTGGTGTAGATGAATTGCTTGCGGTGACTGACGAGCATGATCGTGTTGGGGTTGGAGAGTCTAACGGATCCAGCAGACGCGGCGGTTGTGTTCGATCTTGAAGCCCCCGTTCTTCACCTTGCGCCACGAGATCACGGGGACGAGGAGCGGGTTGATGCGCTGGATGATGAAACGGGCGAGGTAGTTGAGTCCGGGAACCTTCCGCGCGACGCGGCAGATCCACGGCAGGGGCTTGAGACGCTGGCGGATGCGGCGCTCGCGGTCCGAGAACTTCGCGACGGCTTGATCGACCTCCGCCATGTAGCTGTCCCGCTGGACGATGGAGCGGTTCGTCTCGTGATAGGAAAATGCCGCGGTCGGCACGGTGAGACGGTAGAGCTCGGCCACTTTCGCGAAGCGGGTCCAGAGTTCGAAATCGGCGGCGAGCCGATAAGTCAAGTCGAGGGGGCCGGCCTTCTCCCACAGGGTCCGTTTCCAGAACATACCCTCTTGCTGGAGGAATCCCGTGGCCCCTCCGCAGCAGAGTCCGTAGCGGATCTCGGGATTCGAGACGACGACCTCGTGATTCCCTTGGCGACGCAGTGCAAGACCCTCGGCGACACAGGGACGTCCCGTGATCCACTCGGCTTCGGGACGGAGTTGGAAGACCTCGATGGCATTCGCGATCGCCCCGGGCATGAAAAAATCGCCTCCGTTGATCCAGCAAAGCACCTCACCGGTGGCGCGGGCCATGCCCTTGTTGATCGCGTCGTATTGCCCGTTGTCGGGCTCGCTCACGAAAACACTGACGAGATCACCGAACGACGCAACGACCTCGGCGATGTTGTCCTTACTCGCACCATCAACCACGATCACCTCGACATCGTCCCATCCACCCATGCGGATGGACGTGAGGGTCTTACCGACAAGATCGGCACATTGATACGTGGGAATGACGATCGAAACCTTCATCGGTTTTTGGCGGCTCCGGTCCCGGATTGGCGCAGCGCGGACGGCTCGGGGAACCATGCCCCGCTGCGTTTGGACGGGGATCAAACCGGGCTGAGTTCTCGCCCAAAACAGGGCCTCTGTCGAATGATCATTGCCCCACTCGGGCGATTTCGCGGGCGAGACGGAGGAACTGCCGGCCGAAGTCAAGGGTGCGCGCCCCAGCTCCGGCACGGGCGGCTTCCTCTCGGGAAAGGGACGTTTCGACGGGCTCAGAGAGCACCGAAGCGATCTCATCCGCGAGGGCTGCGGGCGAAGCGGGATCGAAGTAGGTGGCACCGGGCAGGTCCTGCTCGCGGTGGACCTTCAGATCGCTCGCGATGACGCGCTTGCCGAGCGTGCGGCAATCTTCGAGGACGGTGCTCCAGCCCTCGAAGAGCGATGGTTGCACCACCGCTCGGGCCCCGCGCACGAGCTGGATCTGGTCGACCCGGTCGAGCTGACCGAGGACGCGGCATTGCTCCCATAGGCCCGCCTCGCAAAGCCTCTGAAGCACCCCGTCGACGATGCCTCCGCGGCGGTTCTCGGCAAGGCTGCCGGTGAAGACGACAAAGGGAGCGATCCCCCTTTCTTTCAAGACCGAGAGTGCGCGGATCACGAGCTGATGATTCTTGTGAGCCCAGAACTGATTGCAGACCATCAGGTAATCGTCCGGGATCCCGAGCCGTTTCCGCACCGCGATCGGATCGCCCTGGAACCAGGCTTCTTCCGGGAGGGTGAAGAATCGCAGCACTTCAAGATGTCCCGAGGGGATGCCGTATTTTTGAAGAAAATCATCCCGCGCCGCCTCGCTGCTGAGAATGACCGCATCCGAGGCCTTGGCGGCACTGCCATACTTGCGATCGCGCACCTCGATCTCCTCGGGACTGAAAAACTCCGGCAAGACCGCGTGCTGCAGGTCCGGGATCCACGACAGGATCGGACAGGGCAAGCGGTAGTCGCCGATCGGGAAGAGGGGAAAGATGAGGTCGCCACCCGTCTCGCGGATCAGCGCGCCGTATTGCAACATCTGTCGGAAAGGCCGGCGCTCGGGACCGGCCGGGATCGCCATGAGTTGCTCCTTTTGTGCGGGTGTCAGGGGGATGTCCTCGTAGTCGGAGAAGAAAACGCGCTTCAAGTCCGCGGGCAGGAGCCGGTCGGAGGCGGGCAGATGCGAGCGCTCCTCGTAAGCCAGAACGATCTCGACGTCGACGCCATCCTCGCGGGCGGCCTGCGTGATCGAATTCACGAGATTGCGGAAGTAAATGGCACCGCCGACCCAGCCATCATCGGGGGTCGGGCGAATGAGCAAAGTGAGTTTTTTCACGACGGGAAGAAACGGGTTGGAGGCCGCGGCACGGCCTCAAGGCAGGGAGCAGTCCTCGTAGCCGAAGTAGGCGATGTCTTCGGAGAAGGTCTCGCGCACGAGTTCGAAGAGACGGTCGTCGTAGCAATCGCGCCACGGACTGCGCTGCGAGGCGTTGAGATGCGGCAGGGAAAGATCCATGCCCAACTCGGCGCAAAGCGCCCCAAAGTCCTTGGCCAGGGTCTCGAAACGAAGGAGTCGGTTCACGAGACAAGTGCCGTCGTCGCCGATGAGAAAGCTCTTCTGCAGGCGAACCTCCTCGGCGCAACGCCAGTCGAGGTAGGCCTCGAAGGATCCGAGCGCCTTGACGAACTCGTGCTGGTGGTGGTTCGGCTTGTCGAGGGTGTAGCGATAGAGCGAGACCTGCCAGTCCCAGGGGTTCCTAACAACCGCACAGGAAAGATACCCGCGGAACGCCTCTTCGCCGATGAAGCGCGCGATCTCGGCCGCCGTGGCATGTCCGTGCAGGCCGAGCTCCTTCGATTCGTCCAAGACGCCCGCCTTGAGAAAGGCGCGCCGGATGCTAGTGCCCGCATTCTTGTAGATGTGAACAAAGAGCAACTTAGGCTTTTCGGAAAGAAGCATGCGTTTGGTGTGAATGTCAGGCTTGTGAGCCTGGTTCGCCAAGGGCGGCTGCGACGGTCCGTCTTACGCCTTCGTCAAAGGCAACCGCCGGGACGAAGCCGAGACGCTCGAGCCAGCTGATGTCGGCGCGCCAGCATGACGGCGCCCCGGGCGCCACCTCGCCGGAGAAACGCCAGGACCCGGAAGCGATCCCGAGGCCCTCCGCGACAGCGGCGACCGCCTCGTCGATCCGGGTCTCGCGGCCCGAGGCGACATTGCAGGCGAGGTGAGGCGCTTCGTCAGGGCGATCGCCGAGGAGCCGGAGCGCGGCGACGAGGTCGTCGATGTAAATGAAGTCGCGGGTCTCCGCTCCCGTGCCGAAAAACACCGCCCCGTCGTTGCCGCGCAGTTTCGAGATCGCATCCCAGAGAATCTGTTTTCTCAAACCAGGACCATAGGCCGAAAAGACACGGGCACAGGTGGTGCGCAATCCGTAGATGCCGGAGTATTCCTGACACAACAACTCGCTCATCCATTTGTGGTAGCCGTAGGGAGAGAGCGGATGGATCGCATCCGTTTCCGAAACGGGGAGGCGTTCCGGCTGCCCGTAAACGGCAGCGCTCGAGAGCGCGACGAGATGCGCCCCGGGAGCTTCGATCCGCAGCCCTTCAAGGAGTTGCTGCATTACCGGCACCGCCGCGACAAAGTCTCCGGCTGGATCGGACAGGGATCGCGCCGGAAGCGCGCTCCCGGCGCAGTGAAAGACGAGGTCGGGCTGCCAGTTGCCTAGCTTCTTCCGAAGTTCTCCGTCCGGCAGCGTCAGCCGGACCAGGTCAGACAAACCTGCGGGAGCGGCGCTTTCACTCAACGACGCCACTCCATAAACCAAAGACCCCGAACCCAGGTAGGATTCCGCGAGCGCTCGCCCGATGAATCCGCTCACTCCGGTGATGAGAACCCGCTTCATGATCCGACGCCTCGCTCGGCGATGAAGGAATAGAGGCGCCCCGGCACTTTCATCTTCGCCTCCCAGAGGGCGGCCTCCTCTTCGCGGATCGACGCGGACCAACCTCCGAGGAAAGCGCGGATCCGGCCGATGCGTTTCGCGCGTCGCTCTTTCAAAGCGGCGTCGACTCCGGCTGACGACTCAGGGAAATAATTCACCGGACTCGACTTGGGTCCGCTGGTGCGCACCGTCGCAAATCCGGCGGCGCGAATGGCGCCCAGGTAGCGGTCCAGAGTGTAGGCAGCTTCGCCGCCATAGAGCCGATGAAGGGGATGTTGCGCAAGAAACCGATCGAGATCTTTCTCCAAGGAAAGAACGTGTTCCCTCGTCAGAATCAGTCGCCCACCGGGACGCAGCACCCGGAAGGCTTCGGCGCAAAAAGCCTCGAGATCCCGTGCATGGTGAAAGACGGCACGTCCGTAGACGAGCTCGAAGCTTCCCTCGGCAAAAGGCAGGGTCTCGCCCCAGCTCTCGACCACCTCGATGGTCACGCCGGTTTCAGCGGCGAGCGAACGGATCGCACCGGCCCCGACCACTTCGCTCGGATCGGGCTCGAGCGCGGTCACCTCCCAGCCCGCTTTGGCGAAGGCCCACGAGGTGATGCCGCGTCCCGCACCCAGTTCGAGGACCCGGCCCCGGGGCGGCAGCCACGATTGCAACGCCGCCCATTCCTCGCTCGCCGCGAAGCGCTCCGCGGCTCCGCGGAGCGGATCATCGTAATAGCACGAGAGCACGAGCTCCGCCTGCGCGGGATCGCGACGCAATTGCTCGACGGCTTCTTCCCAGGTGATCATCGTCTCAATGGTTGTCCTGGCCAAGTTCTCGAATCTTTCGGGCCGGGTTCCCCGCCACGACCGTGTAGGGGGCAACATCCTTCGTCACCACCGCACCTGCCGCGACGATGGCTCCTTCTCCGATCGTCACCCCCTTGAGCACGGACGCTTTGAATCCGATCCAGACCCGGTCACCAATGACAACCGGCGAGCTGATCGTGTGTGTCGGGGTGAGATACCCCTTCCCCTGGAGAATGGATCGGCCGTCGAGGACCCGGTCCGCCGCGTCGATGGGATGACCATCGGTGTCGTGGATATCGACAAGGTGCGAGATGAGGACATCATCGCCGATGCGCACCGAGGCTTGGGACCAAATCCTGGAACCATGGCCAAGGTAGCAGTTGGAACCGATCTGGATTTCACCACCGTCCCAGAAGGTGAACAATTCACCGCGCAGATGAGTATGGGCGCCCACCCGAATCGCACCATCGGTTTTCCTGCAATGAAGAAAGACGGCGCTGTCATGGACGACCGCGGAGGGATCGAGCACCACCCCCTTGGGAATCTGACTTTTCTCCTTCTTTTTTCCGACCTGTTTGCCTTGCTTCGCGTCTGCCTCGATGAGGCGGAGCCCTCGTTTCACGAGGCGCTTGAGAATCTTGTCGATGAAGGAACTCATGTGAGAAGGTGCGTCCACCTGTTAGCGTTTCAAGACCTGCCGCACCTGCGCGAAAAGCGTCTCATCGAGGGATACGCCCACGGGAATCCGAATCTCCGTGCGCCCTGCGGGAAACCACTCCGTGGCATCGCCGGACCGGGCTTTTCCGTGGGTGCCGGAGCCGTCGAAACCGAAATTCTGAATAAGACTTTGCGGCGGATAGGCCACGAGTCCTTCAGCGCGGAACACAAACCAGTAGAAGAGGATCGCCCAGGAGCTCACCTTTCCCTTCATGTTCCGGAGGAACATCTTCGAGTAAGGGTAGGCACCGTCGAGATCAAAACGGTCGTGGAGCTCCGGGTGGGCCTCGAAGTCCGCGACGAGCCCGTCCCGTTGACGGAGAAACTCCCGCCACACCTTCCTCGTCGTCCCCCAACCCCACGAACTGGTCAAGGGAAGGAAGGAGACGCTGCCCGAAAGATTGGCGACGTGGCTGTATCCTGACAATTGCATCAAGCGGGGATCTTCGCCGAATGAACCGAGGACTCCCGATGCGAAGGTGAAAAAGCTTTCGTGGGGGAGGCAGTCATCCTCGAGGATCACCCCTCCTTCGACGTGATCAAAAAACCAGCTCACCGCGTCGATCATGCCTTCCCGGCATCCCAGGTTTCTCTCGCGAAAACGGGTGAAAACTTCACAATCCCAATCGATCCGCGAGACAAGGGCGCGGCATCCCTCCACTCCGGCGCGATCCGTCACGACATCCGGCCTCGGGCCGTCGACCGCGAGGAAGAGTTGCTTCGGCTTCACCCGCGCGACCTCCGCGATCACCCTTGAGGCATGATCGGGACGGTTGAACATCGTCACGAGGACGGGTGGAATGGTTTGAGCGAGCGTCATGTGGATGGCTTCACCCCGTCGATGATCAACGACGTGTATTTGAGAACCCCTTCGGCGTTGCGGGAATCATATCGCAGCGATCGCACCACTTTGCCGTCGAAAGGGTCCCAGTCCGTCGCATGGAACTCACCCGCGGCATCCCAGTGTTCGAGTCGTTCGGGCACGAGTCCCGCCTCGCGCATGGCCGCCTCGAGAATCTCAACGGTGTAAAGGATCATGTGATCGTCAGCCCCGGGTCCGATGCCGCCGGGTTTCACGTGCGCGAGGTAATCCTCGTCGGGGTGGCGTCCGTCCGGCACGGCGATGCGCACCCGTCCGCCGGGCTTGAGATGATCCGCGACGTTCCGCAGGGCGGTGATTCCGTCGCCCGGAGAAAGGTGCTCCCAGACATGCTCGGCAAGGACCCGGTCGAGACGGACTTCTCCAACGAGCGACGCCCAGTCCCCGCGGTCGAGAAGGTTGAGTGAATCGATGTTCGTGCTGATCCAGCCTTCATAACCCGTCCGGCCGGCCCCGACGACGAGCCTCACCGGCATTCCCTCACGCGATGCCCGGAGAATGCTTTCGCGTGCGAGGTGTTTCGGATCCCCATCCGGGGTCGAGGCTGAACCCTCCGGTTTTTTCCTCGATCCAGCGAACACTTGGCGGAGCCTCGCGATCCAGACACTCCATCGAGAACGCTTCTTCGCGTCCTTCTTTTTCCCGGAGGGTCGCTTGCCCGGTTGGGAAGAGCCCGGCCCTCCCCCCTCTCCCTTCGACAGAGACTTTTTGCGGAACGCTCCATCGGCCCACTCCATCGGGCAGCCGCGCAGCGTCCATTGCCTCCAGGATCCCTCGGGCAGAAGGCTGATGTTGTAGGCCGCCTCGGGATCCTTCTCGTAGGTGACTCCCGCCTCTTTCCCCCGATTGCTGTAATCGTGATTCTGATGATATCCCCACACTGAGGGACTCAGGTCGACGGTGAGAAATCCATGCGACTTGGCGTGGTAGATCATGTAGAGGTCCCAGCCCCCGCGTCCGATCCAGAGATCAGGGAGGCGATGCTCGAGATACTGGCGGCGCGGGAAGATGAAGTAGTCGCTCCCTGAAGGCGGATGCATCTTCCCGTTGCTCCTCACATCATCCTCAAACTCCGAAATTGCCGGGGGCGAGCCAAAGGAGAAAGCTCGCTCGCTGTCGAAATCCATCCGCGAACCGACGAGGAGAAAACGGTCTCCCGCCTCCGCGCGACAGGCGGTCACTCCCGCAAAAAACGAGGGCAGATAAATCATGTCCGCGTTCGTGAACATGAGCAGGTCTGCCTCGGACCTCTCCGCCGCGATCTCGAACATCGAGCGAATCGAGGGCAGTCCGTTCTCCGTGCATTCGACATCGAGCATCACCTCGGCCCCGGTTTCCGTGATTGAATCAGTCTCGCCCGAGACCGCCCCGAACACGAAGATCCGGCGAACCTCCGGACAGCCACGCCAGCTCCGCAGAGCATTCGCCTGATGGGTGGCGGTCAGCCCGGTAAAGGGCTTCGGGGTGGTGAAAAGATCGATCGTCAGCATCTCGGTTTCTTGATCAGGCCTCGGGGGAGACCAGCCGGGTATTCAGGAAGACGCCATCCACCTCCCTGAGTTCCCCGGTTTCGTGGTTGGCGTGCCCGTCAATGAGGTGGGCCAGGACGAATCCCCGCTCGCGTAAGAACTCGCGCACCTCGACAAAGGTGGCCCCGCCCTCATAGGAAGGGATCAGGGCGAGCTCGCATTGCAGAAGAGAGACCCGGGGAAGGGTTTCGAGCGCGCCCCGGAGGACGCTCAATTCAAATCCCTGCACATCCAGCTTCAACATCACCGGACCATCGAAATCCAATCGCTCCTCCCTGACGACATCATCGAGCCGCCGGATCGTGACCGTCTCCGACCCGACCGGACTAGCGTCGGGACGCAATTGTTTGAAATCATTCGAGAACTGAAGGAGCGAGCTCGAATAGGAGTTCCCCGCGATCTGGATGGTAGACTCTCCGTTCTCATCTCCAAGCGCGAACGGGAAAGTCAGCCAACCCTCCGAGGCTTGTGCCTTGGCGCGCAGTTTCGCATAGGCGTCGCTGAGAGGCTCGAAGGAAAAGACCTTCCCGGACCATCCCGTCCTTTTGAGCTCCTCAACGTATTGGCCGGCGTTGGATCCGCAATCGATCAAAGTGGTGATGCGTCGGTCGGCGATCAACTTGAGCCGTTTCGGCTGGTTGAAGATCCAACCACCTGCCTCGAGACGGGCCCGTTCGCGCTCACGTCGAACCAGCAAGTTTAATTTCGGCTGATCAAGATCAATCTTACGCCCGACAAACTTCTCACCCGAAACAACTTTAGGACGACTTTCGGCCTTTGGTGACTTCGAGACGGTTCGCCTTCCAAGAAGGCGACGTAGAAATGAACGAACCGTTTGCTTGACCATAATTTATCGAATCGAAAAAATTATCGCAAAAAAATTAATGCACCCAAGTAGAACCATCACCCCTCCGAAAGAAATCACTTCAACGAGCGAAT
>DGXY01000087.1:25417-25580 GCA_002396885.1 Akkermansiaceae bacterium UBA5020 | reverse complement strand
ATCGTGAGAATGCTCGCGCTGCCATAGGGCGCGGCGCTGACGGCGTGGCTCGAGGCCTCGGGCCACTCGCCGTGCCCCGGCAAATAGGGCGCGAGGTGCGAATGCACCCCGATCGGTCCAACCCCCGGTCCACCACCCCCGTGGGGAATGCAGAAGGTCTTGT
>DGXY01000087.1:24106-25239 GCA_002396885.1 Akkermansiaceae bacterium UBA5020 | reverse complement strand
GGAATGCAGAAGGTCTTGTGCAGATTCAGGTGGCAGACATCCGCGCCGATCGAGCCGGGCGAACAAAGGCCGAGCTGAGCGTTGAGATTCGCCCCGTCCATGTAGACCTGGCCGCCGTGTTGATGAATGAGCTCGCAGATGGTGGAAACGCCTTCCTCGAAGACCCCGTGGGTCGAGGGATAGGTGATCATGAGCGCTCCGAGGCGGGCGGCATGTTGCTCCGCCTTCGCGGCGAGATCGGCCGTGTCGATGTTGCCCTCGCGATCGCAGGCGACCGCGACGACTTCGAAGCCCGCCATCACCGCGCTCGCCGGGTTGGTGCCGTGGGCGGAGACGGGGATGAGACAGACCTTGCGGTCGCCATCGCCGCGCGATTCGTGAAAACGACGGATCGCGAGAAGACCGGCGTATTCGCCCTGCGATCCCGCGTTTGGCTGCACGCTGACGGCATCAAAGCCGGTGACGACGGCAAGCCAGTGTTCCAGCGAGGTGATCATCTCGCGGTATCCCGCAACCTGGTCGGCCGGGGCAAAAGGATGCGGGGCCGCGACCTCGCGCCAGCTCAACGGCATCATCTCGGCAGCGGCGTTGAGTTTCATCGTGCACGATCCGAGGGGGATCATGCTCCAGTTCAAGGCGATGTCCTTGCCCTCGAGGCGGCGGAGGTATCGCAACAACTCGGTTTCGGTATGGAAGCGGTTGAAGACGGGCTCGGTGAGGAGTTCGCCGGAGCGACGGAGCGCCTCCGGGATGCCAGACGGCACTTCGGACTCCGAACGAGAGACGCCGAAGACTTCGAAGAGCAGGGTCCAATCCCCGCTTTCGACGAGCGCTTCGTCGAGAGAAAGACCGAGCACTCCGGCCCGGTCGGTGCGCAAGTTGATCCTGACATTCGCACCACGCGCGAGAATTTCGGCGCGCTTCGTCTCATCGACGATCACGGTGAAGGTGTCGAACCAGGTCCCGTTCGCGAGCCGGTATCCGGCGGCCTGAAGTGCGACAGCGAGCTCAGAGGTCGCGGCGTGGACGCGTCCGGCGATGCGTTGCAGTCCCTTCGGCCCATGATACACGGCATACATCCCGGCCATCACTGCGAGGAGGACCTGGGCGGTGCAGATGTTCGAGGTCGCCTT
>DGXY01000087.1:10898-23921 GCA_002396885.1 Akkermansiaceae bacterium UBA5020 | reverse complement strand
TTTTCGCGGCGGATGTGTTGTTCGCGGGTTTGCAGGGAAAGACGCAGGGCGGGGCGTCCGTCCGCATCGCGCGAGACGCCGATGAGCCGGCCGGGCATGCGGCGTTTCAAAGCATCACTACAGGCCAGGTAGGCGGCGTGCGGTCCGCCGAATCCCATCGGCACACCGAAACGCTGCGCGCTACCGACGATGATGTCGGCGCCCCAGCGTCCGGGTGGTTCAAGAAGGACGAGGCCCAGCAAATCGGCCGCGACGATGACGACACCTCCGGCGACCTTGCAGGCGGCGGCGAGATCGCGTAGATCGTCCACTCCCCCGCTTTCACCGGGATATTGGAGGAGGACGCCGATCAATTCCTCGCCCGCGGCGGCGAAGTCGAAACTACCGGCCACATCGATGATCACCTCGATCCCGAGCGGCTCGGCCCGGGTGCGGACGACATCGAGGGTCTGTGCAAAACAGGCGTCGCTGACGAAAAGCTTCTTCCCCTTCACCCGCGTCCCGGCGGCAAGGGCCATGGCCTCGGCCGCGGCGGTGGCTTCGTCGAGGAGCGAGGCATTCGCCACGGGCAGCGCGGTGAGTTCGCAGATGAGGGTCTGATAGTTGAGGAGAGCCTCGAGCCGTCCCTGCGAAATCTCGGCCTGGTAGGGTGTGTAGGCCGTGTACCAGCCGGGATTTTCGAGGATGCAGCGCTGGATCACTGGCGGCGTGACCGTGCCGTAATAGCCGCGTCCGATGCAGGATCGGACATTCGCGTTTTTCCCGAAGATCCCGCTCAGTTTCGCGAGGGCCTCGGTCTCGTTGAGGGCGGACGGCAGGTCGAGAGGTTCGTCGCGGAGAAGATCGGCGGGGACGACCTCGCGGATGAAGGCATCGAGCGACGGACAAGCGAGCGACGCGAGCATCGCCTCGACCTCCTCCGCCGAAGGGCCGAGGTGGCGGTCCGCGAAGGGGGTGGAATCAGGAAAGGAATTCACGGTAGGACTCCGCATTTTTGAGACCGGAAAGTTCGGCAGGATCGCTGAGACGGATCTTCACCATCCAGCCCGCGCCGTAGGGATCGGTGTTGACCGATTCGGGCGACTCAACGAGCGCCTCGTTTACCGCCACGACCTCGCCGCTGGCGGGCGCGTAGATGTCGTTCGCGGCCTTGACCGACTCGATCACCGCAAAGGCCTCGCCCTTCTTCACGATACGTCCCACGGCGGGGAGCTCGAGGTAGACGACGTCGGTCAGTTCCTCCTGGGCGTGGTCACTGACCCCGACCGGCGCGGCCTCGGGCGTGGTGGGATCGATCCATTCGTGGGAGTCGCAGTAGAGCAGGTGGTCAGGGACGTTCATGAGCGATCGGGTCTAGGAGAGGAACAAACCGAATTCCCGCCCCATGACAATGGAGAATCCTCGGGATGACACGAATTTTGGGGCGTGGGAGCCCGCCTTCACACAAACGGCTTCTTCACCACCTTCGCCGGATAGGTCTTGTCGCGGATGGCGATGAGCAGTTCGGTGCCGGGCCGTGACATCTCCGACGGCAGATACGCCAGCCCGACGCCCAAGCCGAGCCCCGGTGAAAGCGAGCCACTCGTGAGCTCGGCGACCTTGCCAGATCCGTTCGCGGCGAGGACCTCGTAGCCGTGTCGCAGCGGCGGTGCCTTGTCGAGGAGGCGGATCGCGGAAAGACGCGTGGGGATGCCCTCTTCTTTCTGAGACTCAAGAGAGTCACGTCCGATGAACCCGCCGGGTTTGTCGAGTTTCACGAAGAAGCCCAGCCCGGCCTCGATCGGGGTGTGGACTTCATCGAGGTCGTTGCCATTGAGCGGAAAACACTTCTCGAGACGCAAGGTGTCGCGCGCACCGAGCCCGCAAGGAATGGCCCCTGCCGCGACAAACCGATCCCACCAGCCACCGATCTCCTCGACGGGGGCGAAGAATTCGAAACCCTCCTCGCCGGTGTAGCCGGTGCCGCAGAGGATCACCTGACCGAGTTCGCTGATGCGATTGTGTGCCGGCATCACGCCGGCCCCTGGCTCGATCTCGTGCCAGACGGCGATGGCTTTCGGCCCCTGGACGGCGAAAGCCCCGAGTTCGGCGCTGCGGTCGTGAAAGGTCACGCCTTCGCCGGGATGGGCGAGCATCCATTCACGATTCTGGTCAATGCGGGCGGCGTTGACGACGAGGAAATAGCGCTCCTCGCCGGTCCGGTAGGCAATGAGGTCGTCGATGACGCCACCGTTTTCATTCAGGAGCAGGGTGTATTGCCCCTCGCCGACGGCGAGCGCGGCGAGGTCGTTGGTGAGGAGTCCGTTGAGCCAGTTCAGAGCCCCGGGGCCCTCGACCTCGAACTCGCCCATGTGGGAAATATCGAAGATTCCCACCGCGTTTCTCACGGCCTGATGCTCGGCGACGATGCCCTGGTATTGGATCGGCATTTCCCAGCCGGCGAAAGGCACGATGCGTGCGCCGAGGGCGAGATGGCGGTCGTGGAGGGGGGAACGATTCATGACGGGAGTGTCGCCACGCCCACGATGATGTCAACGGAGCCCTCCGTCATCAGATCAAAAGAGCTCGGATCGTCGCCGATAGCGTTTGAAATCGCGGCGATCCCCCGCACCTTCCACGAGATGATTTACGAAAAGGGCAATCGCCTCCTCGACCAACTCGAGCGCCGCTTCGGGCGTCTCACCCTGCCGCACATCCTCCGCTGGATCGCGGGCTTTCAAGTCCTGACCTGGGCGCTCTCTCTGATCTCTCCCGACTTTCTCGGGTGGCTCGAATACAACCGAGAAGCCATTCTCGACGGGCAGGTGTGGCGCCTCCTCACTTGGGCGGTGTATCCGGCCTCGGATTTTGTTCTCATCGTCGTGTTCGCCGCGCTCTTCATGTTCTTCATCAATGACAGCCTCGAAGCCGAGTGGGACAGCTTTCGCCTGAATCTCTATGTCTTCGCGTCCATCCTCATTCTCTCTCTGACGGGGCTGATCCCTTTCGCGATGGTCCCCGGCTATCTGCTGAGCACGATTTTCTACTCCTCCGTCTTTCTCGCTTTTGCCTCGCTCTTCCCCAATCAGGTGATCCACCTTTTCGGGATTATTCCGATCAAGGCGAAGTGGCTGGGCTGGGCGAATCTCGCCTACCTCGTCGCCATGGTCCTCACGTCATCCCTTCCCCTGCTCTTGGGCTCACTCGTCGTGATCGGACTCCTACCATTTCTCCTCACCTTTGGAGCGGGGTTCATCGACAGCTACCGCCGCGAAAGCACGGCGAAAGTGCGGCGCCACAAGTTTGAAAGCGAGATCGCGACCGGTGACACCTTCCACGAATGCACCACCTGCAGAGCGACCGAAAAGACCCATCCCGAGCGTGAATTCCGCGTCGCCGCTGATGGAAATGAATTCTGCGACTCCTGCCGCAAATCGCTTTGATCAAGCACGAGCAAACGGATCAGACGTCGACGTATTGGGATTGATAAACCTCGGGACGCCGGTCGAGATAGACTTTGCGGATCGCCAGGCCAAGACCCACAAGCAGGGCGATGCCGCTGAAGAGGTAGATATAGGTCCAGTCCATCGGCAGTTCTGTCATGACGAGAAGTGCTTCGGAGGGAGACGAGCTGCGACCATCCTCGGTGGTGAGAATCACACGCACCTCGTACTGGGTCATGGGATTGAGGTTCTCGAGCCTCGCTTTGACAAGGCGATCAATCTTCTCGATCCCTTTCGCCGGAAAGGGCGACCAAACACTCTCGACGGCACCCGTTTCCGGATTCACCAAAAGCCCGCGCATCTCGACGTCGTAGGAGGCGGGGCCGATCTCCCGCGGAGCGGTCCAGGCTAGCGCGATGGAATCGCTACTGGTCTTGAGCACTGTGAGATCCTCGGGACGCTTCAGCGCCGCGTCGACCTCGCGGGCAAGGAGCGAGCGCGTGCTGAAACCCAGCGGACTTTGCTCGATCGATCCGTCACCCGGAGCTAGCGGCTCGGGCAAACCGAAATCATCCGGATCGGAAGCATCGGCAGACTTTTGGTTGCCCACGGCCGCCGTGTCAGCGGGCTCACTCGAAGTGGAGAACGTGTTCGTCGGATCGGCGGTGGCGATGGGTTCCGGAGCTTTGGCCCCACCCAGACGCACTCCCTTCCCCGGGAGATTTGGCAAGTTGGGAGACACCGGCGCCGCCCCTGTCGGAGCGACGACGTTCCCGAGGAGACGAATCGGCACGGTCTGCTCGTTGCCGTAGACATTCATCGTCACATCGACGAGCCCACGGCTCGACGAGGTCGGGAAAAGCCCTACCGACAGATTCATCGAGGAAAGCGGGCCAAGCTGCGGGCCGGGATTGGTGAGGAGGCGGAAAGGCTCAGGCACATGAAACTCGAGCGGCACGGCGACGCCTCCCGGATTGGTGACAGTGAGTCCGCGCTCCATCGATCGTCCCGCGTCGACTTTGCCGAAATTGATGACTTCGGCGGTGATGGAATTGGGAATCGTCACGACGAGGCGCCCCGGCACCACCGGAGCGATGACCCGCGCCGACTTGGCGTAGCCGTTTTTCAGGAAAAACTCGATGGTCCCATCAAAAGGCGCGGTATCGGTGCCACCGAGTTTCACCGGGACCTTCGTGACCTGCCCCGGAGCGAGCAAGTAGGCCTCGAGAATGCTTGACTGGAGGCGCGTGCTCGCCCTCGCCTCGACCGCGAGTGGCTTGGGGCCGTGATTCTGCAATTGAATCTCGCCGATCCGCTCGTTCGTCTTTTCGTCGAGGGTCAGTTCCACCGCCTCGGTCATGAGGGTGAAAGGATCCCCCCCTTTGCCCACCAGTTTCGTGGTGCCTTCCTTGCTGCGGCTGAAGCTGAGGAAATAGCTCGTCTCCCCCATCAGCTCGGGACGAAAGGCCACCTTCAGCACGCGCGCGCCGCGGGGACCGAGATTCACCTTGCCATCGACCGGTTCGACGAGATGCCAGGGAGGAGCAAGGAAGACCTGCCGCTCCATCGAGGCACCGCCCAAGTTGCGCACGGTGATCTCGCGGATCTCTTCGTCGCCGATCATGACCTCGCCGAAGTCGACCATCGCGGGCACCTGGATCTCGGTTTTCAAATCGACCAGCGAGAGGTCATAACGCATTTCCGAAGAGTAGCGGCCGCCCCGGTAGCGCACCGCGAAGGAAAAAGCATCCTCGGTCGCGCTCGAGGAGGGATCCGCCCAGTAGGTAACGAGGGCCTTGTTCCGCTCGTTCGGTTTGCTCACCATCGAGATGATCTTTCCCGCCGAAGGAAAAGTGCGGACGAGGAACTCGACCGTGGCCCCGGGGGTTTTCGATTCGGCCCGGATCTCAAAAGTCACCTCGTGGCCTTTGAGCGCCTCGACCCGGCCCGTCACCGGAGTGGGCACGCCGATCTCGTCCTCGGTCTGGGCGCGGGGGGCTTCGGTCTTGCGGTTGAAGAGGCCTCCACCATCGAAGAGTTGCGCCCTCGCTGGACCGCAGGAAAGACCGACTGCGATCATCACCGTCGCGAGGGTGGCGCGGAGGGCTGAGGCATTGTGGAGGGACCACTTCATCTTCAATCAATTCTGCCAGAGTCTCCCTCCCGAATGAAGGAAAATCCCGGCCGCGCCCATCCTACACCGGATCACGGATTTTTTCCCCAGAAATCAATCCAAGTCGATCCCTCGAAGACGACGGCGCAGGAGATCAAGCACGAGCCGGGTGACACGCTGCTTGAAGCTGATCCGGTCGAAGGGATAAAGATAACGCTTTGAAAAGATCACTCCACCCTTCGTCGCGACCGCGACGTGTAACGTGCCGACCGGCTTTTCCGCCGAGCCACCCGAGGGACCGGCGATCCCACTGACAGCGATGGCATGATTCGCGCCGCTGCGATCCAGACAGCCCTCGGCCATGGCACGGACGACTTCATCACTCACCGCACCATGGGCCGCGAGCATTTCCACCGGCACCCCGAGGAGAGCCGTTTTGGCCTCGTTCGCGTAGGTCACATAGCCGCGATGAAAGACCGCGCTCGAACCCGGCACGTCCGTGATCGTGCTCGCGATGAGCCCCCCCGTGCAACTCTCCGCCGTGGCAACGGTCTCGCCACGCTCCGCGAGCAGGCGCACGATCACCTCTTCAATCGAACTCTCGCTCTCGACGACGATGTCCTTCGGAAACTCGCGCCTCACGATCAGCGAGGCCTCCTCAATCGAGAGCGAGGCTCCGATGAGACGGAGATCGACTTCGCCCAACCGGGCGCAATAGCCGATTTCGAGATCGGGCAGGGTCGCCAGCAGGGGCTCGAGCTTCGTCGCGAGAGAGGATTCGCCGACACCATAGATCCGGAAATTCCGCCACGCCGGCGGCTCGTTCCCTTCCCCGAGCAATCGGGAAAGCACCGGAAAGACGAGATCGGCGAACATCGGTTTCAACTCGCGCGGCGGTCCTGGCAGGAGAAAGAGGTGCGGAGAACCGAGCACGGCATCGGCCGGCAGGTAGAGGCCCGGGGCCGTGCCGTTCGGATTCTCGAGCACCACCGCCCCTTCCGGGACCATCGCCTGCCGATCATTGAGCAGATTCTGCTTCAACTTCCGCACCCGGAACATCTCGTGGATCGTCGCGAGGATGCCCTCGTCGAGATGGAGCGGACGGCCCAGCATCTCCGCGACGACTTCCCGCGTGATATCATCGCTGGTGGGACCGAGTCCACCGGTGATGAGAATCACGTCGCAGCGCGGAAAGGCCTCGGCCAGGACCGTGCGAATTTCATCTCCGTCGGGGATCGTCGTCTGGCGCTGCACCCGCAGACCGAGCTTGAAGAGTTCCTGACCAAAGTAGGCCGCGTGGGTGTTCACGACCTTGCCGAGGAGCAGTTCCGTGCCGGTGTTGACGACTTCGAGACGCATGGGAAGGCCGTGCCGAAAAAGGGGCGCTACATTCGAGGATCAGCCCTGCGACGCCGACGGAGGGGTCGGCAGGAAATCGAGCGGCAGACGCGGCGCATCCGACCAGAGATCCTCGAGTCGGTAGATCTCGCGCATTTCCTCGTGGAAGATGTGCACCACGACATCGACGTAATCGATCACCACCCAGAGACTCGAGGCATCGCCCTCGGTCGTGCGAGGTTTTTCCCCGAGGGCCTCCTCCGTCTTGTGGCGCACATCGCGGGCGACCGCCTTGAGGTGGGGCACCGAGGTCGCGGTGCAGATCACGAAATAATCCGCGAGGTTGGAGATCCCGCGCAGGTCGAGCACGATGATGTCCTCGGCATGGATCTCATCGGCTTCCTTGGCGCAGGTTTTGGCAATGGTGAGAGAATCGGTCACGGGCGTGACAGCCATAAAGAGGGCTGGTTCCCAAGGTGGCGGACTTTCGGGAGATCGCAAACGGCAAATCGCTCCTTCCGTGTCAAAGGGTTGTTCAACGCTGGACAGAATGAAAATCCAGACTTTGCTGGGCCGGGCAACGAAAAAAGCCCCAAACGGCAAAACAACCAGCCGCACCAGGCGGCAACAGACAACGAAGGAGCACGATGGATGACGATTCCGATACAGAAAAAAGCGAAGACCTGAAGGCGCTGCATGGCATGGGCTACGCGCAGGAGCTGTCGCGGTCGATGTCCAAGTTCTCGAACTTCGCGATTTCCTTTTCCATCATCTGCATCCTTTCGGGAGGCATCAATTCCTTTGCCCAAGCGATTTCGTCGATCGGCGGGGCGGGGGCCGGGATCGGCTGGATCGTGGGCTGCGCGCTGTCGGGCATGTTCGCCCTGGCCATGGCCCAGATCGCCTCGGCCTTCCCCACGGCGGGGGGGCTTTATCACTGGGGCTCCATTCTGGGCAACCGGTTCTGGGGCTGGCTGACGGCCTGGCTGAACCTTCTGGGGCTGATCACGGTGCTCGGGGCGATTAACATCGGCACTGCCTATTTCTTTGCCGGCACCTTCGGAGGGATGTTCGGCTTTACGGGCACGGATGGACAGGTCGTGATCTTCGTCGCCGTCGTCACGATCTTGCAGGCGGTCTTCAATCACATCGGGATCAAGGTGACGACCTTCCTCACCGATACCTCGGGTTATGTGATCTTCGCGACAACGGCGGTTTTGGTCGTGGCCTGTCTTGCCTTCGCACCGGCGATCGACATCTCGCGGCTTTGGACCTTCAGCAATTTCTCGGGAGAGGCGGGTGGAGGGGTCTTTCCACGAAGCGAAAGCACCGCCTATCTATTCCTGCTCTGCCTGCTTTTGCCGGTCTACACGATCACCGGATACGACGCTTCGGCCCACACGGCAGAGGAGACGAAAAACGCAGCCGTGGTCGTGCCCAAGGGCATCGTTTCGGCGGTCCTGTGGTCGTCGCTGGTGGGCTGGGTGATGATCTGTGCGATCACGCTGGCCATTCCGGACATGACCAAAGGAGCCTCGAAAGGCTGGGAGGTGTTCTTCTACACCATGGATTCCGTGATGCCGACCGGGCTCAAGACGGCGCTCTACCTGGGCATTCTGATCGCGCAACTGCTCTGTGGCCTGGCGACAGTGACCTCAGCCAGCCGGATGCTCTTCGCCTTTTCGCGCGATGGCGGCATGCCGGTGGGGTCAAAGGCGCTTGCGACCGTGTCGACCAAGTATCGCACCCCGGTCAACGCGATCTGGACGGCGACGCTGCTGTGCATCCTCTACGTGGTGCTGGCCTTGTCGATCAAACTGGATGGAACCTCGATCTATGTGATCGTGGTGAACTCGACGCTGGTGTTCCTCTTCTTGTCCTTCACCGTGCCGTTGGTGGCCGGGATGATTGCTTATGGCGGACCGAAGTGGCCACATCCAGGCCCTTGGGCGTTGAGCACCGGAGTCTATCGGCTGGTGACGCTTCTTTCGGTCATGGGCATGGCCGTGATCTTGTTCATCGCCGTCGCGCCGCCCAATGAGCGCGTGCTCTACGTGGTGATGGGCTTCATCGCCGTGGCACTGGTGCTTTGGGTGCTGGTGGAAAACCGCCGTTTTGAAGGCCCGCCCACCGGTGAGCGCATCGCCAAGCGCAAGACCGCCATCGCCGCTGCCGAAGCCGCCGTGGGTGAGCAGGGCTAAGCAGGTCGTTCCCCAGAGTTGACCCGATTTCACCTGTCCCTGAGAAGTTGCCTCGCGGCGTCTGCGCTTTCCGGTCAGTCCTGGAATTGGGAATCTGCCGGCCACCATCCCCCCGGAAAACGGGATCAAGAAGACACGGCGCCCATCGCGCCAGTTTGTTTGACTCGATCCGCTCGATCCTCGGAAGCCACACTTGATCTACCGCCTGAATCCATCGAACTTCCCTCTCCATGAAACCCTCTCTTTCCCTTCCAGCCATTCTCGCCGCCCTCTTTCTCGCCGGATGCAGTTCGTTCGGTTCGCTGGACTCGCGTTCGCAGAAGCTCAGCCTCGGAATGACGAAAGAACAGACCACCGCCCTCCTCGGCGACGAGTATAAGGTGGTCGGAGCAAGGGAGACCGCGGATGCCCGCAAGGCGGAGGTGATCCGCTACGACGATCCGAACTACGGCGAGCTGCTGCTCTATTTCCGCGATGGCAAGCTCGTGCAATGGGGCGACATCCGCATCCTCGACAACATGCCCGAGTCGGTCCAGTGACCCGCGTCACGCCGTCACTCTCATGGCAATCGAACGCCCCCTGCCCTACCGCCCCGAGATCGACGGGCTGCGGGCGGTGGCGATACTCCCGGTGCTCCTTTTCCACGCGGGACTGGGATGTCCGGGCGGCTACGTCGGGGTCGATGTCTTTTTCGTGATCTCGGGCTACCTGATCGGATCGCTCATCCTCCGGGAATGCGAAACCGGGGAGTTCCGCTTCGCCGGCTTCTGGGTGCGGCGGATCCGACGGCTCTTCCCCGCCCTCGCCGTGACCCTCGCCGCGACCGCAGTGGCCGGATCGTTTCTGCTGATCCCGACGCATCTCGAGCAGACCGGGGCCGCCCTCATCGCCCAACCGCTCCTCGTCGCGAATGTTCTTTTTTGGTCGCAGTCGGGCTACTTCGAGACGGCGTCGGACTACCAACCACTCCTCCACACCTGGTCGCTCGCGGTCGAGGAACAATTCTACCTGTTCCTCCCGCTCGTCCTTGTCCCTCTCTTGAAACGCGGCCGACGACCTGCGGTGATCGTCACGTGGCTTTTCATTGCCGCGTCGTTCGCGTGGTCGCTCCATGCCTCGATGCGTTTTCCCTCGGCGGCCTTTTTCCTGCTGCCCTCGCGGATCTGGGAGCTCGACCTCGGGCTCGCCCTCGCCCTGCTTCCCCGAGCCGGCTTTCGTGATCCGCGAACGAACGAACTCGCCTCCCTTGCCGGACTCGCCGCGATCCTCGCCCCCGTGTTTGTCTATGATGCCGGCACGCCTTTTCCCGGCGTCGCCGCGCTTGCGCCCTGCCTCGGCTCGGCTCTTTTGATTTTTGCCAATGCCGGATCCCTCACCACGAGCGGCAGGGCGCTCGCCTCGCCCCTGCCCGTCTGGATCGGGAAGATCTCCTACCCCCTCTATCTCTGGCACTGGCCCATCCTCGTCTTTGCGCGCTATTCTTGGCCCGGCAACCCCAGTCCGTCCCTCGCCCTGGCCGTGCTGGCAGCGTCGTTCCTTCTCGCCTGGGCGACCTCGCGCTGGATCGAACGTCCGGTGCGGGAGCAGCGCGTCTTCGCGAAGACGCGTCCGCTCGTCCTCGCCAGCGTGGCCTGCTCGATCTTGTTTGTTGCGGTGGGCGCGATCCAGGAGGCGACGCACGGCTTTCGCGATCCGGCGGCCGCCCCGATCGGCCTGGCCTCCGTTCAGAATCCGGTCGCGGGATTCCACGCGATGCGCGCCTGGGATCGAAAGGGCGGCCCCTTCATCGCCGGCAGTCAGGAGGCCGGCGCGAAACGACTCCTCCTCTGGGGCGACAGCCATGCGATGGCGACCCTGCCCGTCCTCGATGAACTGGGGCGGGAATTCGGCGTGGCGGTCTACGCTGCCTGCGAACCGGGCAATGCCCCGCTCTTGGGAACCCGCTCGGCCCGGATCGCCCTCGATGGAAAGGATTTCGAACCGGCCGTGCGCGACCTGCTCGCGGCGACGGATTTCGACGCCGTCCTCCTCCTCGCGAGATGGCCGGTTTATCTCGAGAAACATTCCGCCGCCTCGCGGAACTACCTTCTCACCGATGGGGAGGGAAAGAGCGTCCCTCAAGCCGAGGCCACGCGCCTTTTGGTAGATCGGTTAGGGGAAACGGTGCGTTTCCTAGAGAGCTCTGGCACGCGGGTCCTCCTGATGCGCGCCGTCGCCCACCAGCCCCTGAGCGTTCCCGAAACGATCGCCCAGGCCCGATCACGAGGACTTGATGAAAATGCCTTCGCGATCCCCCTGACAGAACACGAAGAAACCGACGCTGCCGTCAACCTTCTCCTCGACAAGACGCTCGCCGGGACGAGAACGACGATCCTCGATCCCCGACCCTTTTTCACCGATGCGGAGGGACGCTACCTGATGTCGAGGACGGGAGAAGCCCTCTACACAGACCGTAGCCACCTTTCACCCTACGGCTCACGCGAATTGCGCGAGCTTTTCGAACCGCTTTTCGAGGAGATCAAAGGGCCGAAAGCCGCACCGTGAGGGTATCGTAGCCGACGATGCGCTCATACTTCTCCTCGCGCTCGACCCGCGCTTCACTCGAGAGCACCTCGACCGAGGCGACCCGTTCGGCGAGCTTCTGCAGGAGGGTGCGCACGAGGAGCCGCGCATGTGGCGCCCCGAGGCAGAGGTGAGTGCCGAAGCCAAAGGCGAGGTGGGGATTCGGCTTGCGATCGAGCCGGATCTCGTCAGCCGCGTCGAAGACCGTCTCATCGCGATTCGCCGAAGACCAGCAGAGGGAGACCCGCTGCCCTGCGGGAACGGTCACACCACCCACTTCGGTATCCGCGGGACAGACCCGTCCGATGTGCGTGAGCGGAATGTAGACGCGAAAAAATTCCTCGCTCGCATGGGTGGCGCGGCCCGGATCCTCGCGCAGGAAATCAAGCGCCGCCGGATTCTCCGAGAGGTAGGCGAAGATGTTCGAAACCGTGTGGATGATCGTGTCCCGACCACCGGCGAAGGCGAGGTTGGCAAAACCCATCGCCTCTTCCCGGGTGAGGCGGCGACCCCGGTATTCGGCCTGGACGAGGGCGCTGAAAAAGTCTTCGCCCGGCGCAGCCTCGGCGAGGTCGAATTGGCGGTGCAGGTATTCTTCCAGTTCCGTCCCCGGCTTCAGCCCATCACGGACCCGGAAGACGTGGATGCCCCAGCCGATCCAGGTGGCGGCCTCGCTCTCGGGCACATTGAGCAGATAGGTGAGGGCGTGGGACTGGAGGGAAAGGGCGAATTCGTGGACGATCTCGCTCGTTCCCCGGGAAAGCGCCTCATCGAGGAGGCGGTCGACGAGGGCCCCGACCCGGGCGATCATCCCGGGGTCCTTGGCCCGTTTGAAAAAGGGCTCGACGATGGCCCGGTATTCGGTGTGCTCGGGCGGATCGGTCTCGATGGGGAGCTGGCGCATCGTGCGCACGTCCTCCTCGGACGGGATCGGCACACGGAAAGGCGCGTCTGAGCTGAAGGTCTGCCAATTCTTGGCCGATTTGCGAACCTCCTCGTGACGCAGGATCATCGTGATCGGCTCTCCACGGAAAGGACATTGCAGAACCGGCGCCTCGGCACGGGCTTTTTTGAAAGGATCGGGATGCGGATGCGTCATGGGATTGGATCGGGATGGATGACTATCCCGAATCCAGTCTAGGGAGCAAAATTTTCCCCGCAAGGGCGCAATCTTGTGCTCCATTTCCCGTAAGACCACCGCCCCAGACGATGATGCCCCTCAAAGCCCTCTCACTTTTCGCCCTTCTCCTCTCCACCTGCCTGCCCTTCGCCGCCTCGGGCCAGGAGATGCAAAAAGGAATCCAAGGACAAAAAGCGCCGCCTCTCAACGTGAGCGACTGGTATCAACTCCCCGCCGGGAAGGAAAAGATCGAGATCACCGACTATT
>DGXY01000087.1:10372-10663 GCA_002396885.1 Akkermansiaceae bacterium UBA5020 | reverse complement strand
CACTGGTGCCAAGCCTCCCAGGAGCGGGAACTTCCGGTGCTCCAGAAGCTGGCAAAACATTACGAGGGGAATGATGGCATTGTCTTTCTCGCGATCCAGACTGCCTTCGAAGGATTTCTCGACAACACCCCCGACAAACTTCCGGTGACGGCGAAAAAGTTCGAGTTGAAAATCCCGATGGGTCACTACACCAAAGTCCCGGCTTTTCCGGGGGTCAGCGGCGCTTACAAACCGGGCGGCACTCCCTGGTGGGTCATCATCGATCGCAAAGGCATCGTCGAATACAATGGC
>DGXY01000087.1:778-10173 GCA_002396885.1 Akkermansiaceae bacterium UBA5020 | reverse complement strand
CATCAAAGGCTTTGATAAGATGCTCGCCGGCCTTCCGGTGGATTGAGGAGATTCCGGGATCCGATAGCACGACCTCACGGAACCCCTCCGCGTAGGTCTTCGTTCGTGAACCTCCTATTTTCAAGGGGGCTGAAGTTCGTTGTGCAACAAGCTTCGTAGCCAGGCTGCAGGAGCTTCGGGCATGACGGGGCCATGTCGCATTTGCCATAGCCTTTGACGCCGCGATGCGGGTCAAGGCGGGTAGGTTCGCCTTGGATCCTACCATTCATCGTCGCGCCAACTTCCCTCCGCTCTTTCTGAAGAAAATTTGGCACTCGGAGCGGGTTTGCCGGGACTACGGTTGAACCTCACTCATGAGCTCTGAATCCGTCCCACGCACCGAACAGCTTGTCCTGCTGCTGACCCAGCATCAGGAGCCGTTGTTTCGTTACATCTTCAGTCTCGTGGCTTGCGAGGCGGATGCGCGGGATATTCTGCAGGAGACGAGTCTGGCCCTGTATCGGAAGTTCGATGCGTATGATGCGTCGCGACCTTTTTTGCCTTGGGCTTATCGATTTGCCTATTTGCAGGTGCAGAAGCATCGCGAGAAGGCAACACGATTACCTCTGTTGTTCAGCGAGG
The DNA here is from genome assembly GCA_002396885.1 of Akkermansiaceae bacterium UBA5020. Lineage (GTDB taxonomy): Bacteria > Verrucomicrobiota > Verrucomicrobiia > Verrucomicrobiales > DEV007 > Arctic95D-9. The sequence goes on along the minus strand of DGXY01000087.1, from coordinate 9,552 downwards.
ATGTTCTGGATTTGCTGACGCAGGACCGGGCGCAGATGGAGCCGGAACTCGATCTGCGGGTTCAGCTGTTGGATGGGTGTCTCGCCAAACTGACACCGCAGGACAAGGAACTCGTCACCAGCCGATACGCGATGCGTCAGGGCGCGGAGGAGATGATGCAGCGGTTCGCGATGAGCCGTCGCACGCTCTTTCGAAATCTGGAACTGCTGCGCCAGCGACTACATGAGTGTGTGACACGCCAGCTTCAATCGGAGGGACTCTCATGAATCTTGATTCACTCATCCACGCCAAGCTCGACGGCGAAATCACGCCGGAGCAGCACGAGCAACTCGAAGCGCTGCTACGCGATGACTGGCAGGCGCGGCGCCTTTATCTGGAACTCGCCGATCAACAGGCGCGTTTACTCCAACAACCGGCCGTGAACACCGGCAGGCTCAAGCCGCCATCGGTCATGAGCCGAACGGTGCGTTGGCGGACCTCAGCGCTCATCGCTTCGGCGGCGGCGATTGCCCTGCTGGCATTCATCGTCTGGCCTCGCTCGGCGGCGGATAACGAGGCGACATCCAATGGGGTCGCGATGGTCAGTCAGACCTTGGATGCTGAGTTTGCTCAAGCAACGGTGCGCAGTGGCGACACCATCGCGCCGGGGAAACTGACCTTGAACAAAGGCCTGGCACAGATCGAGTTCTTTAGCGGTGCGACGGTGTTGATCGAGGGTGCCACGCAAATCGAGATCCTCTCAGCCTGGGAAGCGCGTTGCGTGAGCGGTCGCGTGCGCGTGCATGTGCCGCCGGCAGCGAAGGGCTTCCTCATGCATGCGCCGGATGTGAAGCTGGAGGACCTCGGCACGGAGTTCGCGCTGAATGTGACGGGCCGGGAAAGCGCGGTGCACGTCTTTGATGGCGAGGTCATCGCGCACACGAAGGACAAAGCACCCGCGAGCCTGAAAGTGGGCATGTCCCTGGCCTCCACGACGGCGAGCGTGTCGCCGCAGGATTTCCTTCCCGTCAGCGAACTGCAGGGGCTGATCCGGCAGCGCGAGCAAGGTCGTTTTCAGCAATGGCAGGCGTGGTCGGAAGGAGCGAGCAAAGACCCGCGGCTCATCGCCTATTACACCTTCCAGCATGCGCCGGATGATCGCTGGGATCGGCTGGTGAGCAACTTCGCGGCTCCTCAGCAAAAGCAGCGTGCTGGCGGTGCCGTCGGCGCCCAGTGGACGCAAGGTCGCTGGCCTGGAAAGGAAGCGCTGGAGTTCAAGCGACCGGGCGACCGTCTGCGCTTAAACCTCGACGGCAGTTACACGGCGCTCACCATGTCCGCCTGGGTGAAGGTGGACAGTGTGGACAAGAAATACAACTCGCTGCTGCTGACCGATGGTTACGACAACGGCGAACCGCACTGGCAGATCTATGAAGACGGCAGCCTCATGTTCTCCATCATCTATCGTCCGGAGGGAGTCACCAGAGGCGGCGATTGGAACCAGATCTACTACTCCAAACCAGTCTTCAGCGCCGACAGTCTGGGGCGCTGGCATCACATCGCCGTTAGTTACTCAAATCACTCCGGCGAGGTCATTCAATACTTCGATGGAGCGGAAGTCGGCCGTGAAGTTTTCAATCAGCACCAGCCCGGACGCCCGATCAGCTATGGACCGTGCGAACTGGGCAACTGGGGGCTGCCAACCCAAGGTCATCCGTTTCCCATCCGCAATCTCAACGGGGCGATCGACGAGTTCGCCATCTATGCCGCCGTGCTTAGCGGGGCAGAAATCCAGTCCATCTTTGAAAACGGCCATCTCAAATGAGGCTGCTCCTATCCCTTCTCCTTCTTCCATTACTCGCTCCTGCACGTGAACCCTTGGTGGAATGCGACCTTGTTGGCCTTTTCCCGCCTCACGCCAGTTGGCGCGTCATCAGCTCCGGCCATGCGGGCTGCGAGGGCGCACATTGGATCGGCGACACGCTGCACTACGCCGCGCATCATGACGGCTTCGCCTTCAAATGGTCCGAGACCACCGGTCTCGTCGTCTGGCGCAAGGACTCGCCCGAGGCCACCAGCTTCCGGTCCGATGGCGCAGGTGGGTTTTACGTCGTGGAGCAGACCACGCGGCAGCTCACCCGCTGGAATGCCCAAGGCGAGCGTGTGGAAGTGCTCGCGAATGACTATGAGGGCAGAAAGCTCAACCGCCCCAACGACGTCATCTTGAAGTCCGATGGCACGCTCTGGATCACCGATCCCGACTGGCTCTTCAGCAAGCGCCCCAATGACAAAAAAGAGCTGCCCGGCCAGTTCGTGTTCCGCTTTGATCCGAAGACCAAAACGCTCGCGAAAGCCGCCGAGGGCTTCGACAAGCCGAACGGCATCGCCTTCTCGCCCGACGAGAAGCATCTCTTCATCTCCGACAGCGGCACGCCCAATGTCTTCCGCTTCCCGGTCAACGCGGACGGCACGTTGGGGCCGCCCGAAGTCTTCGCCACCTTCACCGAAAAAGGCCTCGACGGCCTCGCCATGTCCCCGCAGGGCCAGCTCTGGGTCTGCACGAAAGACGGCATCCGCATCACCGCCTTGGATGGCAAAGCGCTCGGCCTCCTGAAAACCCCCGGCAAGCCCACCAGCATCGCCTTCGGCCCCGAAGGCCGTCTCGCCGTGACCACACGGGACGCCTGCTACGTCACCCAACTTCAGTAACCCACCTCCCTCAGACACCATGACTCCATCCGCCACCCCTCGTCGTTCCTTCCTCAAAACCGCCGCCTTCGCCGCACCGGCCATCGTGGGCCTCAACTCCATCGTCCGTGCGCAGACCGCCAATGAAGGCAAGCTCGGTGTCGCGCTCTGCGGCCTCGGCGGGTTCTCGAAGCAGTCCATCGCACCAGAGTTGCCTCAGGCAAAGAACGTGTATTTCGCCGGAGCCATCACGGGCGATGCCGCCAAAGGTCGCGAGTGGGCCGCGCAATACGGGTTCCCGGAGAAAAACATCTTCTCTTATGCCGACATGGCAAAGCTGGCCGAGGCGAAAGACATCGCCATCGTGCATGTCGTCACGCCGAACTCGCTGCACGCGGAGCACAGCATCGCCGCAGCCAAAGCGGGCAAGCATGTCATGTGCGAAAAGCCCATGGCAACCAGCGTCGAGCAGTGCGAGGCGATGATCGCCGCCGCGCAGGCCGCCAATGTCTATCTCGGCGTGAACTACCGCCTGCAATGGGAGCCGCATCATGTGAAGGCCATCGAGGCGCTGCGCGATGGAGCGGTAGGCGACCTCTCGAATGGCAACTATGAGTTCTCCTGGGGCTATGCCGCCGGCCTCGCCGACCCGGTGAGAGCCGCGACCATCAAGAAATGGCTGCTAGACCCGAAGATGGCCGGTGGCGGAGCGATGTTCGACACCGGCGTGTATCCCGTGCAGGCCGCGTGTTACCTCACCGGCAAGGTGCCGGTGTCCGTCCGCGCCTTTCCGGCCACGCGGCACAAGGACCTCTTCCCCGAAGGCGTGGAAGAAACGATGAGCTTCGAACTGATGTTCGACGACGGCTTCCAGGCTCTGTGCCGCGCCAGCTACAGCAACAGCTTCCATCAATGCACCACGCTCGGCCCGAAAGGCAGCGTGGAAATCCTCCCCGGAGACAAAGGCAGCGTCTATGGACAAAGCGGAGGCAACAAACCCAATCCGAAGCGCCTCATGGTGAACAAAAAGGAAGTGCCCGCCGAAGACACGCTCCAGCTCGCCGTGCTGCTCGACGAGTTCGCCAAGGCCATCACCAGCAAGTCGCCCTTCAAAGCCGACGGCGCAATGGGCCTGCGCGACATCCGCATCGTCGAGGCCATATATGCTTCCGCCAAACAAGGCGGAGCCAGCGTGGCGGTGAAGTTGTGAACCGTGAAAACCTGGAGCCAACCGAATGAAAACGCCAATCTCTGTTCCTGTTCTTCTGTTGCTCATACCACGCCGGCCAGTTCAAGCAACTCAGCCAGTTCGGCGGCACGTTGTTCAAGGATCTCATCGCATGACAAGAGATCACCCCTGCGCCGGACAATAACGAAGCCCCACGGCTTCGTCCTCTTCAGCCAACGCGATACAGCCCGCCGCACGAAGCTGGACGTCTGGAAGCTGAGCCACCCTGAATCCAAATAGACCTCCCCATGAAACACACCCTCACACTCCTCACCGCCCTGCTGCTAGCACCGCTGGCCGCGCTTCACGCCGCCGAGCCGAAGGTCTTCGACATCACGTCCTATGGTGCCAAAGGCGACGGCACGACGTTGAATACCCAGATGATTCAGCAGGCGGTGGACGCCTGTCATGATGCGGGCGGTGGAGTGGTGAGCGTGCCCAAGGGAGTCTTTCTCACGGGCTCGTTGAGATTGAAGAGCGGCGTGGTCCTGCGGGTCGAGAAAGAGGCCATCCTGCGCGGCAGCCCGAAGATCGCCGACTACGCGGTCGAGACGGCGGAACTGGATTGGTCAGAAGCACCAAGTTTCCAGTTTAAGTCCTTCAACGTGCAACACCGTCCGGCGCTGATCTATGCGGAAGACGCCGAACAGGTCGGACTGGAGGGTTCGGGCGTCATCGACGGCCAGGGCGGAGTAGCCAGCAAGATATTCCCCAACAAAGACGACCCACAGCGCCGTCATCCGATCATGATCCGCTTCGAGCATTGCCGTAACGTGAAGCTCAGCGGACTCACGCTGATCGACCCCGGGATGTTGACGACGTTCTTCGTGCGCAGCACGGATATACAGATCGAGCGCGTCACGGTGCGGAGCCGGAATTCCGCCAAGTTCGGCAATGCACTGGTCTTCGCCGGTTCGCGTCGCGTCCGCATCAAGGACTGCGACGCCGACTGCAAGGACGACTGCGTTACATTCATGAACTTCCACCCCGACTGGCCCAACGAGGACATCGAGATCAGCGGCTGCCGCCTGACCACCAACTGGTGCGCCATCCGCATCGGGTGCGAGTCCTTCGGGGCGACGCGACGCCTGACGATGCGCGACTGCACGTTCACGGACTGCCAGGGCGGCATCAAGATCGAGTCTGCCGGCGGGCAGACCCACGAAGATCTTTCCTTCTCGAATATCGAGATGACGAAGGTCTGTCAGCCCATCATGGTGCTGGCCTCGCGCTTCGCCTTCAGCAAGCACCACCAAACGCGTCGCCCCCCGATAGGGCATATACGGAACGTCCGTTTCGAGCACATCAAGGCGGTCGTGGGTGATGGCGGGATCTTGCGGAGCAGCTGGAGGGACGCAGCCCCCTACAAGCGATTTTGTTCGGCCGTGGTGTCGGGACCTGGCAGCCGCATCGAGGACATTTCGTTTTCCGACATCGACATCACCTTTCCCGGCGGCGGCACCGCAGAGCAAGCGGCGCGTCTCGACGTGGGCGAGCTGCTCGAAGCCTTTGAGTATCTCAAATGGGCAGTTCCCTTCGACGGCGAACTGCCAGCTTCGGCGCTCTATCTGCGCCACGTCAAAGGCGTGCGCCTGGAGAACGTGCGATTCGCCGTGGAGAAGCCCGATGCCCGCGCCTTCATCGCCGGGGATGACGTGCAAGGCCTGACGCTGCACGGCGTCGTAGCCCGCGCTCCCGCACCAGTGCCTGGCCTGGCGAAACTCGCCGACGCCAGGGACGTGACCGTCAAGGATTCTCGCGTGGACTGCGGCGCAACCGTGCCGGTGCTCGTCGCTCCGACGACGGAGGAACTGCGCCGCCTTGCTGAGCTACGCACGCGTTCCGCCGCACTCGACCGCGAAATCCAACAGAAGGCCGATCAATTCGATGCGGAAGCCAGGAAGGACTCCAAAACCAAGTGACAACACTTACAGCATGAAACATACCCTCACCCTCTTCACCGTCCTGCTCGCTCCATTGGCGGCGTTACACGCTGCTGACAAATCTCCTTCACCCGAAAAAACCGGCGTCACTTTCCGCACCGCCGACGACAAGTTGCAACGGTTGTTTGAAGCGGCGGAAGCACAGGCCGCAGCGAACCTCAAACCATTCTCGCCGACGATGACCATTCTCGTCGAGGGCGCCGGTTATAATGCCGCATGGATCGAGACGCAGCCGATGGGTGGTGCGATGTATGCAAAGCGGAATGTCGAGGTCGCAATAAACAATCAGCTCGTCTTTATGGCTCATCAACGGGAGGACGGACGACTTCCGGGCAGCGTTAATGTGTTCGACGAAAAGCGATGGGCGAATAGTATGCGCGACGATGGCTGGCTACCGGGAGCGATTGCGGTGGGCCAGGACGGCGTTCTGGCGATGTATAAAACTCTTCAGGGACACTGTTTCCCGCAGGAAGCGCTGGACGTTTATTTCTGGATAGGCAAAGACCGGGCCTACCTCGAACAGCTTTATGCGGTGCTGGAGAAGCACGACCGGTATCTCTGGAAGGTGCGGGATTCGAACGGCAATGGCTGCCTCGAGGCGTGGAGCATGGGTGACACCGGGGAGGACCACTCGACGAGGTTCGGTGACTCCTACCACTTCTGGAGCTTCGACTTTCCTCCAACACCGGAGCGGATCGCGAGTCTGCCGGAGGCAGTATTGAAGCGTCAAAAAGTGACGTGGCAGCCAGATCCCTCGGCCGATCGAAAGGTCGAATCCCCAATGCCCATGGAGTCCATGGATGTCATGTCGTATTCCTACGCCAACCGCAGCACCCTTGCCGCAATCTCGAAGATCCTGGGCAACGGTCGCGAGGCACACTGGACCAAGCAGGCCGCCAATGTAAGTGCCAAGATCAAAGACTACCTCTGGATCCCCGAAAAAAAGGCCTGCTTCGATCGCGATCGGAATGGCAAAATCCTTGAGACACTGGTCCACAATAATCTTCGCTGCATGTATTTTGGCAGCTTTGACCAGGAGATGGCCGATCAGTTCGTGCGCCACCATCTGCTTAATCCCAAGGAGTTCTGGACCCCGTTGCCACTGCCGTCGATCGCGGCGAACGACCCAAAGTTCAGAAATGTCTCCGGCAACGACTTTAACGGACAATCCCAGGGACTGACCTTCCAGCGTGCCATCCGCGCCCTGGAGAACTACGGGCACTATGCCGAACTTTCTTTGATCGGAACCAAGCTGATCGAGACCATCCAGCAGGAGAAACTCGTCTTCGGGCAGCAATATGACCCTTTCACCGGAGCCACCAAAAATCGCACTGGCTACGGACCAACCATCCTGGCCGCGCTCGAATACATCTCGCGGATGCAGGGCGTTCATCTCAACCTGATCAACGATCAGGTCTGGTGGTCAGCGTTGGAAGGTGAAGATTTCACATATACGCAGAGATGGGGCGACCGGACCTGGACGGTGACCGCGACGAAAGGCCGCTTCACCGCCAGCATCGGCGACAAGGAGGTATTCTCCTGTGTGCGCGGCGTCCGCGTGGTGACTGACCTTGCCGGTAACGTGCGCGAAGTCGTCGGCATCGCTCCCGAACCGCACAGCGTCGTGCTTCAGATTGCTGGTGTCCGTCATGAACTCACCGTGAAGCCGAATCAAGTGTGGCGGCCTGATGCCGCCAAGCCGGTGCTGCTCCGCGCGGCCCCATTCGACTACCCCTATCAGGAAAACGCTCAGTGACCATGAAACACACCCTCCCCCTCTTCACCGCCCTGCTGCTCGCGCCGCTGGCCGCAACCTCGTCTCACGCGGCGGAAGCCGAACAGCCGGCGACGCATTTTTCGACGTTCGCGCAGGCCACTCTCCACGATTCGCCCCTACTCAACCGGATCAAGCTGGCGAAGCAGCGGGGGCGTTCTTACCCGATGGATTCGCTCGATTTCATCATGGTGGATCTGGAGCGGCCGGAGACCCTGACGCGGCATGCCGATTTCTTCACCGGGGATCTGACTGGCCGATACCTCGACTTCCTCGCCGCCAGCGCGCATCTCGAACCGTCGGACGGCGACCGAATGCAGACGCTGTTCACGCGCATGCTGGCGTGTCAGACGCCGAATGGGACTTTCGGCAGAGTTCAAGGCGTTTACACGGAACCGGCCTGGATGGCCGCGAGCAAGGTCTTCATCGGATTACTGAGTTATTATAAGGAGACGGGAGATCCGAAGGCGCTCGCGGCGGCACGCAGGAACGCGGAGTTTTTCTTTGCAAACCTAGATCGGGTCAGGGAGGCCTCGATTCAGCAGCAGAAGCCGGAGGACCTCCACAAATGGATCAGGACCGCAGGAAGCTTGGGTGACTTCGGCACCATTATCACCGAGCCCATGGCAGAACTGTTCGGCATCACCGGAGATCCGCGTTGCCTGGACGTATGCCGGGCGGTGGCCGAGGCGCAGGAGTCGCGCCCGCTGAAAGGAAGAGGGATCGCGGTTGGCGTGCAGACCACGCTCCGAGGGCTGCAGCTCGCCGCCATCTACACGGGTGATACGTCGTGGAACAAACAGCCGGAGCAGTTCAGGAAGGAGGTCGCCGATAAGGCCGTCTGGGCGGACGGCAATATCAGCGAGAAGGTCCTCCCCTCCAGCTCCCGAAACGAAGGGTGCGCCATCGCAGAGTGGATCATGTTGAACCTCAATGCCGGATTCATCTCAGGCGAAGACGAGGCCTATGAAAAGGCTGAAAATGCCCTGTGGAACGCCCTGTTTCTGAATCAAACGGTCAACGGCGGTTTCGGACATCGTGAACTTGAATCCGATCACACCTATGGCGGAGCGGTGCTGGAATCGGAAGCATGGTGGTGCTGCCTGCACAACGCCGGGGTCGCCATGGTCGAGTTTGCCGACCACGCGGTGACCCTGCGGGG
>DGXY01000087.1:0-488 GCA_002396885.1 Akkermansiaceae bacterium UBA5020 | reverse complement strand
ACCACCGTGATGATCAGCGGGGCACCAGCGGAGATGAAGGCCCGCATCCGCATTCCGTCTTGCATCAAGGGCGCGGAGGTGAAGGTGACGAACCTGCCGGGAGGCAAGACCCGCCATGTCCTGAGCGGCCGAATGGGTTATCAGCTTGAGGAGGTGAGAAACGGCGTCGTGCTGCGCTATGGACCGTTGGTCATGGCACCGCTGCGCTACTCGCAAAACGTCAAGGTCACGAACAAGGATAACGACTTCCTCCAGGGCTACGTCTTCGAACGGATCGACAAAGGGCGCGCCACCATCGTGCCTCCCGACAAGGATGCCGATGGGTTCTACCTGTTCCCGAAGGAGCCCAAGCCGATTTGGAAGAACTACGAGGAAGGCACGCTTTCCCGCCTGGCCTTCGATAACCTCTCGATCAACGTCAAGCTGGCGTATCCCGACGGCACCAGTCAGGAGCACCGCTTTTGGCCCGAGTGTTACAGCACCACCTC
>DGXY01000009.1 GCA_002396885.1 Akkermansiaceae bacterium UBA5020 | reverse complement strand
AACAGTTTTGTTTTCGTTGACGACAATCCGGCGGAAATCGAAATCGTCCGGCAATTCACCCCCGAAGTGACCGCGATTCACCTGGGGGAAGATCCCTCCCTTTTTGTTGAGATTCTCCAGGAAGCGCGCGTGTTTTCCACGATGTCGGTGACCGAAGAGGATCGGAACCGGACCACCCATTACCAGATTGAAAAGAATCTCCGCAGCCGACTGGAATCGGTGACCGACATGGACTCGTATCTTGAGTCGCTCGAAATGGAGGCCAGCTTTTCCGGATTTACGGAAACAGACATTCCCCGGATCGCCCAGCTCATCGGCCGAAGCAACCAGTTCAATTTGACGACGCGGCGTCATTCCGAAGCCGCGGTGGCGCGCTTCTCAAGTTCCCCCGAATTCATCACCTTGACCGTCCGTCTGCGCGATAGATTCGTCGATCACGGTCTCGTCGCCGTTCTCATCGGAGAACTCGACGGGGAGTCTCTCGTCGTCGAGACCTGGCTGATGAGTTGCCGGGTTCTCAATCGTCGCGTCGAGCACCTTTGCCTCAACGAACTCGCCCGCCTCGCCGGCAGTCGAAACCTGATCTGCATCCGCGGGATCTACCTTCCCACGGAGAAGAACGCCCTCGTGAAAGACCACTACGACAAGCTCGGTTTCACCGCTCTTGGGAGCGATCAAGAGGGGTTCGCCTACACGCTTTCCGTCACCGATTTCAAACCAAGAACTTCGCCCATCCAAATCGCCCAACATGCCCGCTGACCCCGAAATCATTCTGGAAGACCTGCAGAAGATCTTTGATTCGATTTTTCTCGATTCCCCGACCCTGACGGGGGCGACGACGGCAAAAGACGTGCCGGAGTGGGACTCGCTGACCCACATCTCCTTGCTTGTCGCGATCGAACAGCGCTTCAAAATCCGCTTCCGCATCGGAGAGGTGGAAGCCGCGAAGAACATCGCCGACCTCGTCGCCATCATCGGCTCGCATCTCGCGTAGTGCAGGTGCCCGGAGAATCCGTGACATGATCCGACCCCTTCCCATGATTTTGGCGATCCTGCTGCTGCTTGCGGCACCGGCGATCGATTTCGGCTTCGGTCCGATTCCAAGGGAGCGGATCTACCCTTCGGTGACGAACCGATTTGGTCCATTCCACTGGATCCACGGGCAGATCTACGAGAAGGAGACACCGGTCGATATCGCCTTCATGGGATCTTCGCTGATTTGGGGAAACATCAACACGCCGTATGTGCGGAAAGAGCTTTCATCGCGATCCGGAACCGACGCCGAGGTAATCACCCTCGGATGGAAGTGGGCGGGATACGACGTCCTTCTCGCGGTCGCCTCCGATCTGCTGTCGGAGAGGAAGGTGAAGACGCTCGTGATCTATGACGAGGGCGTCGACTCGCCCGAGGTTCCTCATCCTCACTCCCAGCGAATCGTCAGGTGGCACGATGATCCGGCGCTGTTTTCAAGCCTGACCGCAGGCCAAAAGACGACCCTCTATGCCGGGTCGCTTCTGGGACTACCCAGGCAAACCTTAACCCGATTTCGCCGGGATCTGCCGGATACCGGTTCGATCTATCATGATGGTGTTGGAAACACGCTCGATCTATCGCTGACCTCCGGCGCTTGGATCGACGACGCCGCGGAAATCCAACCGCGCGAGGGCTTCGGGATTCATCCCTTGTTCCCGGAAGACCGGTCGATCAACCCGATCTCCTACGATGCAGGGTCGGCGGACCGCTTCTCTTTTTTGGAGGATGGCGATGAATCCTACCAAGCGGCGTTTGCGAAAAGGCTTTTTGAGCTTTGCGAAGCCCGTGGCACGAGGCTCGTGATGATTCATCTTCCCACCGCCGGTGAGCGCCTTTCGCCCGAGATCCCCGTTCGCGCCCCGGAGGGCTGGTTCGCCAAAGACGGGCCGGTGCTTCTTGGAATTCCTCCCGGTGAACTCTTTGCAGGACTCGATGCCGCCTCCGTTGACGACCTCTACAAGGACGGACGCCACATGAGGAGTGCGTTTCAGTCGGCCTTCACCCGTCTCATCACTCCCTCCCTTCTCGAAGCCCATGGACAGTGAACTTGGTCCCACGGAACGGATCCTCCTCATCCTTTTCATCGTGACAGCGGGTCTCGCGATCGCTGTCTGCCACTCCAATCTTGTTTTCAGCTGGGAGAACACCGCGGTTTACGGCGGGTTCTGATCTCTGGAATGGACCTCTTCCTCTACGGAATCTTCGCGATCTACCTTGGCTGTGGCAGGGTGGTGCTTTCGTCGTCATGGACCTACCGATGCGAGGCCTTCGCAGTTTTGAATCTTGCGGCGGTCTTTCTCGCTTGGTTCTCCGGTCTCAACGCGCCGCTCTATTTTTCGCTCTACTGTGGATTCGTCGCGCTCGAGTATCTCGCCATTCGATCCTTGCATCGTGCGACAGACCTTCGCTACGCGATTGCCTTCTTCACACCGATCCTTTTCCTGATCGCCGTTCGCTATGTTCCCGCAGACTGGTTTGCTCACCTTTTCCCGCCGCTCGCGCGCAAGATCGAAGCCAATCCGGATTTCACTTGGTCGGCACAGTTTCTCGGTATCTCCTACCTCGCTTTCCGGACGAGCCTTCTGGTTGTTGAAATCCGCAATCGCATTGTCGAGCCTCCCGGATTCTTCAACTACCTCTCCTTCGCGTTTTTCCTGCCGACGCTCCCCGTCGGTCCGATCAGCCCCTATTCGCTGCACGCGGAGGGGCTCGGCCGAAAGTGGACGGCTCCTCCGGTCCTTCGAAGCCTGGCACGCGTCCTTCTCGGTGCCGTCAAATTCAACGTCTTCGGGCCTTTGCTCAATCAGCTCACCTATTCCGGTCTGATTCTCGACGGACATTCTCACCCATGGACGGACCTCCCTGTAGCGGCGATCTCCTATTACCTGTTCCTCTACTGCAATTTCTCCGGTGCTTGTGACATCGCCATCGGCTCCGCCGCGTTGATGGGAATCCCCGTGGCGGAGAATTTCGACCGCCCTTTCCTTGCCCGGAATCTGCGCGAGTTCTGGAACCGCTGGCACATCACGCTTTCGCAATTCATGCGTGACATCGTTTTCTCCCCGCTTTCAAGATACCTCATCCGCGTGTTCGGGCCTCGCTCCGCGAATCATGCCATTGCCGCAAGCATTCTGGTGACCTTTCTTTTGATCGGAGTCTGGCACGGCGTCGGATGGCACTACGCCGTCTTTGGTGCCCTCTGTGCCCTTGGAGTGGCTGTGAACCACTACTACACGATCTTTCTGAAGAGCTACCTCGGGCGCGATGCCTTTTTGAAGTATAACGCGAGCCAATCGATCCGCTGGGTCGCCACGGCAGCCACGTTCCTTTACTTCACGGCGTCGCTCTTTTTCTTTGCGAACGACGGAGATGACATTCGCGAGATTCTCGCCGCGATCCGTCCATCGCGATAACTTCCCCAAGAACCCACTCAACATGATCTCCCGCTTCCTCGAAACGCGCCCCCGGATCGATCAGGCCCTTTCGGCCATCGACAAGAACCGCCTGAAACTTCCGGTTCTTTCCGCGTCGTCCTATTTCGACGGCTTTGATGCGACCCCGGTGGTCTTTCACGAACTGCCGGCCGGTTCCTGGTCTTCGCCGGTGGTCGATGTGCTCATGCTTGCGAAGATCGCGGCTTGCACGGGGTCGCGCCGTTTGCTCGAGGTCGGCAGCTTTCGCGGCTACACCGCCTTGATGCTCGCCCGCCACATGCCCAGCGACGCGACTCTTGTCACCGTCGACCGCTTTCCTGATCACGGCGAGGCCTACCGCGACTCTCCCTTGGCGGCCCGGATCGAGCGTCGCGTCGCCGAGGTGGTGCCGGAAACCTTCGCCGCCGACGCCCCCGGCAGCTTCGACTTCATTTTCCTCGATGCCGGACACCGCTATCACGAAGTGAAGGCGGACACGGAAATCCTCCTGCCGCTGCTCGCACCGGACGGGTTCATGCTCTGGCACGACTACGCCAACTGGGGGCGTTTCAATGGCTTCAACGGAGTCCCCGAATACCTCCATGAACTCTGTGCCCGCATTCCGGTCTGTCAGGTCGATGGCTCCACGCTGGGGATCCATTGTCCGCGCTGGACGAGCGGGACGGGCAGGGAGAAGCTCTCCGCCTCGCTGCTCCGCAAAGATGCGGAAAAACCCGGGGCGGATCCCTGGACCTCGATTTCCCTTCGCTGATTGTTCCCGCGAATGATTTGGATCTTCAGTGATTATCTGGCTGCCAACGGTGGCATCGAGACCTACCTGCACGCCCTCGCGACGCACCTTCAAGGGGAAGAGATCCCCTTCCGGGTCGCCGTCTGCGAGATGGCGCCGTGCCCGGTCGTCGATGAGATCGAGCGGGCTGGCATCCCGGTTTATCGGCAACGACGGGTCCCCGGAGATCGATGGAGCATGCGGCAGCGGTTTCTTTGTCACTGGGTCCTGCGGCATCTGCGCGCCGGCGACTGGGTCTACTGCATCCGCCAGCCGCGGGAGGAGATCTACGAAACGCTGGTCGACGGTGCCCGCCGTCGGGGCGCGAGGGTCGCAGCCAGTTGGATGTTCACCCCCGACGCGCTGAAGGTCTCGCCCCGTCTCGCTGCCTCGTTCAATCGAGCCGTCGCCAAAACTGATGCGGTGATCTCCGTTTCGCGGGCCGGGGTTCCCGGTTACCGCGAGGTCTACGGATACGAGGGCAAGGTGCACGTCGTTCCCTATCACAACCTCCTCCATTTCGCGGAGCCGCTCCCGTTGCCGGCGGGACCGCCCTGGCGTTTCGGCTTCCTGGGGCGTCTCGACGATTCGCAGAAGAATCTCTTCGCTCTCGTCGAGGCCTTTCTTTCGATCGCCGCCGACGGCGTTCCGGTCACGCTGGATCTCTTTGGCGGAGGCCCCGATCTCCGCGCCCTCGAGGCTCTCACGGAATCCCGCGACGAAGCGGAGGTGATCCGGATCCACGGACCCTACGACCATCGCCGCGACCTCTCGCGCATCCTTCAACCGCTGCATTGTGTGGTCTACACCTCCTATTTCGAAGGCGGGCCCTGTTTCTCCCTCCTCGAGGCGATGCAGGCGGGACGTTACGTCCTCGCCAGCGCGGTCGGAGGCATTCCCGATCTTTATGCGGATCATCCGGAGGCGGGAATGCTGCTGGATTCCAAAGACGCGGCGGCGATCGCTGGAGGGATTCGAGCCGTGGTCCGGAAACTGGAACTCGGCGAAGTCAGGCCCGAAGGACCCCGGGCGGTCTACGACGAAGGATTCAACCTCGAACGGGCGCACTTGTCTTGGAAGCACGCGCTGGCACTCGAAGACCCAAAACGGTTTTAAGATAATGAACGAAACGCAACTCCCCAAGGATCCCTTCGAATACAAGTCGCTTTCAAAGCGAAATCCGATCCGCATCGCGCACAAAATCCAAGCTGAGTTGTTGGAATATTGGAGTGCTCTGACATTTAAGCGGGCGGAGTTGCCTATCAAGCTTCCCAGTGAGTCTTGCCAGGAATCGTTGGAATTCGACCGTGAGGATACCGCGGTCACGGATGAGCACATGAGTCTTCTCCTCGACTGCATCAAAGAAACGAACTCACTCGGTGAGCCGGTTGCGGAAATCGGGGCTTTCCGAGGAGTCACGAGCGCCATGCTGGCGGCGAGGACCGAACGCATCTACTACATCATCGATCCCTATGCGGGCTATGGCGGTGCTGAAACGGATCTCACACGACAACGATCGCGAACTGCTTCGCTTCCGAACATCTCTTTTCATCGGACAACTTCCGGTCAATTCCTGCGCGATCACCGGGACCTTGCCATTTCTTTCGCCTTCATTGACGCGGTTCATGATTTCGCAAACGTCTGGTTTGATGGTTCCTCGTGGTCGCAACGCCTCGTTCCTGGTGGTCTGATTGCGTTTCATGATACCGACGCCAATGAATTCAGCGGGGCTCGAACCGCGGTGACCAAGCTCCTCCGCAGTTCTCGCGGTAGTCTGACCCTCTTTGCCCACATCAAGAACTTGACGGTCTTGCAACGAGCGAATTGATCGCGCCGAGCGTTCCGCAGCCTCTCTTCTTCATGCCCCATCTATGTGTCATCGACGCCAACGCGTCGTGGATTCGATCCCTCGCGGATGGAATGCCGGAGGATTGGAGCGTTGCGAACTTCAAGGTCTTTCATCCGCTTTGGCTCCCGAACGGGCTCAAGGACCTGCCGCATCTCTTTCGAAGGCACCGGACCGGTCCAAGAAGTGAGGAAACTCTCATTGCGACGCCAGGATGGCGGAGGTTCAACACCCTTTCGGCGCACTTGACGGCGATGTTCCTGAAAGAATTGTCGAAACCTTCGGATGAAGAAACGGTGGTCTTGTTCACGTTTCCGTTCTATTCCGAACTGGCGAAGATCGTTCGGAAAAAGTTTCCTCGGGCCCGACTGGCGTATTGGGCCCATGATGCCTTTGCCTATTATGCGTTTCCCGAGGGCTTCGTCGAGTATCATGAAGACCGCCTCGTTCCCCTGTGTGATGCCCGATTTGCGATGGCGCCGCTCCTCGTCGAAGACTACGCGAGACGATATCCGGATCATCCGTTCGGCTTGCTCCACGACGCTGTCGCCTCCAACTTCCTCACCGAGCGACACGGATCGCTCCCCCGGGATATTGAAAAGATAAGGCAATCGGGCCGCCTCATCGTTGGGTGCATCGGCCAGATCAATCACACCTACGACTGGGATTTGCTCGAAGCGGCCGCCACTGCGAACCCGGCAACGCAGTTTGTCTTCATCGGCAATCTTTTCGAGGAAGGCGAGATCACGAATCGCATCCGGCGCTATTTCGAGCTCGGCAATGTGCATTGGCTGGGGCGCGTGGATCACGAGCGGCTCCCGGATTATCTTCGCGGATTTGATATCTGTCTCAACCCGCTCGCGGTCTCCGATCACAATCACCGCCGCGATCCGCTGCGGATCTACGATTACCTGACGACCGATGCTCCGATCCTGTCGACCGATCTCGATGGCGTCCGGATGCACCGCGACTTCGTCGAGATCATTCCTGATCCGGCGGAGTTCATTTCCCGTCTGTCCCATACGCCGGACCGGCTACCGGAGTCGCAGTTGGAGGCCCGCTGCAACTACATCTCCGGGAACACGTGGCAAGAGAGAGCTCTCGAGTTTGTCGCGAAGATCGAATCACTCCCGGAGCACTCCCGGGGCCCGCTGAAATGAAACCACTTCGTGTGACGTCGATCATTCCTTCCCGCACTGCCGGCGGGATCGGCCCGGTCTGTTTCTTTGGCGCAGACGCCCTCGCCCGCCTGACCGATTGGGAAGTGACCCTTCTTTCGCTGCATGATCCACCCACTGAGGAGACGAGCGGTTCCGGCTTGCGCCTCGTTTCGCTCGGTCTGGAACGAGAGATTCCGTCGAGGTTCCTGCACTGGCTCCGCGCCAATCCGCAGGACCTGGTCATTTCGAGTGGCGTCAGCCACATCGAACCGGCCTTCCCCTACCTTCCGGAAGCGACCCGGCACCTTGTCCAGATCCATGACTGTTTGAGGCGCTATCACCAAGTGGCGATCAATAACGCTACAAACATCGACGGAGTGGTCTGTGTCGCCCATCACATCGAATCGCTTCTCAAACAACCGCTCGCTTCAACCGGTTTCACGGGGCTTCTCCGGACCATTCACAATGGTGCGCGCTTTCCTCCGCTCGAATCCAGGAATCGGCACGACGGCCCGCTCCGGCTTCTTTTTTTGGGGCGAACCGATGCGTTCAAAGGTGTTTTTGATCTGCCACCCTTGCTTAAGGAACTCCGCCGGATCGGTGTCCCGGCAACGCTTTCAATCGTGGGGCCGATCGACGCGTATCTGATGGCGCAGTTCGCGAAGGCCGGTGTTGCGGATCAGGTCGATTGGAAGGGGGTGCTCCCGCATGAAGAATGCTTTCAGCAAGCTGCCGCTTGCGAACTTTTGCTGATGCCGAGTCGGAAGGAGCCCTTTGGGATGGTCACCATCGAGGCGATGAGCATGGGTTGTGTGCCGATGGGTTACGATGTGGTTTCCGGAACTACCGAGATCGTTCGGCAAGGTCGTACCGGCATCTTGGTCCCTCTCGGGAATCTCCGTGAGTGGGCCCGCCAGATCCGGATTCTCGATCAGGACCGAGCCAGACTCGAGGAACTCTCGAGGAATGCCATCGACGATTCGAGACGGAGGTTCGACGCCGACCGAATGGGGGGCGAACTTGGCATTCTGATCGAGGAAGTGATGCGTCGAGAGCGGGCAACCTTGGAGCGGCGAGCTCCGGAGACTTTCCTCGAGGCCTTGCCTGAGAGCCCATCGAAAGCACGCGGGTATCAAGTCGTCCCGCCGGGAATTCGCGCCTCGATCCGCCGCGAGATTGGGAAAAGGCCGTGGCTCTGCAACTGGATTCTGAATCGGCTTTGAAGAGGGAAGCCGGGCCGCAAGGCAGTGCCTTCTGCCGAAACCTGATCGGCCAAAAACCTCCCGGACTTGAACCTCCCATCTCCCACCCGATACCAAAGCCACGACCCCATCTCCGTCCCTCATGATCAAGCTTCTTCAAAAAACGCCGCAGGATATGCGGATCTTACGGGGTCCGTTTCGCGGGGCGCGGATGTTCCTGAACCCGGCAAATTCAAAACGAAAGATCCTCGGGCTCTACGAATATGTTCTCAACGAATGGATCACGAAGGCGGCGCCCCGCGTCGACTTCATTTTTGATGTCGGATCCAACACCGGATACGATCTTTACGGGTTTGCCTACCTCGCCTCCGCGGGGAACACGAGACCGGTCAGGGTCGTCGGATTCGAGCCCGATGCCGCGAATCTACCCGAGTTGACGATCCCGCTGACGTGGCCCGACTACTCCCGTTGCGAGATCGAGATCATCGAACAGTTCGCGGGGGCCCGGGTCGAAGAGGGGACCACGACCTTGGATGCGGCGTTCGGTGCGCGTCCCGCCCTGGCCGGAAAGACCGGCTTGATCAAGATCGACGTGGAGGGTGCCGAGGGCGAGGTGTTGCGCGGAGCCGCCGCCCTGCTCGAGGCACCGCAGCATCATTGGCTGGTGGAGATCCACGGGAGAGAGCGGATTGCGGAGGTGGCGCAGTTTTTCGTGGAGCGAAATCGGCCGTTCCTGGTCCGGGCGATGGAGCCGCTGCCCTGGATCGGTGCCGAGTCCCGGGAAATCGAGACCTATTGGCTCACCACCCTGCTCGACTGAGCCGCCGCGCCGGTCCGCGGGAATTGATTCCTCCTCATGCGCCTCATCGTCCATTTCGCCCGTTTCGGGCCCTACCATCATGCGCGTCTCCGTGCGGTTGCGGGAGAGCTGGCACCTTTCGGCTGGGAGGTGATCGGCCTGCAGACGGCGAGCATGGACACGACCTACGACTGGCGCGAAAGCAAGGCCGGTCCGGGTGGGCTGGGGTGCGAAGGTGATGTCGTGACGGTGTTCCCGGGCCGTATCTACGACGAGATCCCGTCTTGGGAGTGCCGCCGCAGCGTCGTGGCCTGTCTCGACGATCTGGCGGCGGACGCGGTGGCCGTGCCGGGGTGGGGGACGCTCGACGCCCGTGTCAGTCTCGGCTGGTGTCGGCGCCGTGGCGCTAAGGCGGTGATCATGAGCGAGACCCGCGAGGTCGATGGGGACCGTCTCTGGTGGAAGGAGCAGATCAAGCGGCTGATGATGCGCCATGTCCATGGAGCCCTGGTCGGCGGGGCGGCCCATCGCGATTACCTCGTGAAGTTAGGCATTCCCGCCAAGCGCATCGTGACCGGTTACAACGTGGTGGATAACGCTTACTTCGCCGAAGAGGCGGCTCGGTGGAGAGCGGTGGACGGCCTGTCCTCTGTCGCTTCAGCCATGGAGGGGCCGTTTTTCTTGGCATCGAATCGCTTCGTTGAACGCAAAAATCTCATGGGCCTGATCGAGGCCTACGCGCAATTCCGCCAGCCATCCTTCGCTCTTCCAGCTGCGGAGGCCGGGCTGACCGCCGTCAACCGGCCGCAGCCAACCCTCCCCTGGTCCCTCTGCCTCCTCGGTGACGGCCACTTGAAAGCGAGTCTCATCGCCCGTTGTCACGAACTCCGGCTGGCGGTGATCGAGTCGGCCCCGTGGGAACCCTCCTTGGTTGAAGCGACGGAGGGCAGAGCTCCCGACTGCTCATCGCCGAAAGTCTACTTCCCCGGGTTCCGGCAGATCGAGGAACTGCCGCGCTTCTACGCGGCGGCGGGGGCATTCATCCACCCGGCGCTGGAGGAACCCTGGGGACTCGTCTTGAACGAGGCGATGGCCTGCGGCTTGCCGGTCCTGTCGGGGAATCATGTCGGGGCCGCGGCGGAATTGATCCGCGAAGGATACAACGGATGGACCTTCGATGCCGAGAATACGGGAGCAATCGCGGAGGTGATGGGAAGGTTCGCTTCGCTCGCGGAAGGGGAGCGGCTCGCAATGGGGAGCGCCGGTGCCGAGCTGCTCAATGAGCGCTGTCCGACCGAGGCGTTCGGACGGGGGCTGCGTGCTCTGTTGGGTGATCGGTGATCGGGAACGCCGTGGATCACCCCCGGTGGTGAAGTCCCCGTTGGCCCGGAAAGGGCAGGGGATCTTGAAGTTTTTCATGTGGATCGTCAGTCAGATCGGTGCCCGCGAGCACTATGCGATTCCCCGCGCGCTGGCAAGAGCGGGAGAGCTCGGCTTGCTCTGCACGGATGCGTGGGTCCGGCCGGGGTCGGTGTGGGCGAGCCTGCCGGGGACGCGACGGCTGCGCGACCGGTATCATGATGAACTGGCGGGGGAAGCGGTTTTCGCTCCGACCGCCCGGATGCTGGCGTTCGAGGTTGGGCAACGCTTGCGCCGATCCCGGGGGTGGGATGCCATCATCGCCCGCAACACACTCTATCAGAAATACCTCGTCGCCCATCTCGCTGCCGTGGCGGAGTCCTTTGACGGCGGGGATCCTCCGACCCTTTTCAGCTACAGTGGTGCGGCGCTCGAACTCTTCCGCTTCGCGAAGGCGCGGGGCTGGCGCACGGTGCTCGGGCAGATCGATCCGGGGCCCGAGGAGGAGCGGATCGTCGAGGCGGAGAGTCGGAGATACCCAGAGCTCAGGACGTCTTGGAAACCGAACCCGCCGCTTTACTGGGAACAATGGCGCGAAGAGGTCGCTTTGGCGGATCGCGTCGTCGTGAATTCCGAGTGGTCGCTTCAGTGCCTCGTGAAAGAGGGCGTCCCGGCGGAAAAGATGGAGATCGTGCCGCTCGTTTATGAAGAGTTCGTTGGTGGCTTGTCCACCGAGAGGCCTGCCAAGGAAGGCTTGAACTTGGAGATCCTGTTTCTCGGGCAGATCAATCTGCGCAAGGGAATGGGGCGACTGCTCGAGGCGATGCGCCTGCTGAAAGACGAGCCGATCTCGCTGACGCTGGCCGGTCCGAGTGAGATCGACCCTTCAGCGTGGGGGGACTTGCCCCGGGTGAAATGGGTCGGTGTGATTCCGCGGAGCGAGGTGGGGAAATCCTACGGGGCGGCCGATCTCTTCATTCTCCCGACTCTTTCGGACGGTTACGCCCTGACCCAGCTCGAGGCTCTTGCCCACGGGCTGCCGGTGCTGGCTTCGCGTCACTGCGGCGAAGCGGTGACCCACGGGGGGAATGGGTGGATTCTCCCCGACCTCGAACCCGAAAACATCGCGAATGCGATCCGCGCCGCCCGTGAGGCCCTGCCGCTGCCGAAGGTGGAGATGCCCGCCTTCGCGATGGACGATCTCGCCGCGCGACTGGCGCCGGAGGCACCGTAGAAAGTAAAAAGAGGTGACAAAGGAAGCGCTTCGTGGTGCGATAGGATTTCGCGCCCATTCGCGTTTCCAACCTGCCTGTTCGCAGAGCCCTCAGACCAGTTGGCATCTTTCAAAACCGAATCGGTCGCGAAGGAATGCTGATGAAGTGATTGGAACACGTCCGACCGCGTGCTGCGCGCTCCTGACTTTTTATCTTTCACCTTTTTTCCTTTTACCTTTTACTGCGCCGAGAGGCGCAACCGCAACCGCCCACTGAGAATGCCTGCTTTCTCCCAATTCCCGATTCCGTTCTGGATTGCCGTGTTCATGGCGGTCGGAGCTGGCTATTGGTTTTGGCAACAACGCCACACCGGCTTTGGCATCCCGGGAATGGCAGTGCTGGGGACCTTGGCGGTGTGGTATTTCGGAGACGCGCTATACAATGACTACGCGACGATGGTGCTGAGATTCGGCGCCGATACCCTCGACATGGCCTGGTGGCAGGTCGTGCTCTTCATCGGGGGATTTGCCTTGCTCCTGCCACCCGTGCATCGCTCGATAAACCGGCGCTGGTCACAAAAGAGCAGCGAGGTGCTGCGTTTCGCGGCAGGACGCGAGATCGAGCAACCCAGCTTTCAACGGGCGATCGACCGATTCCTTTTCTCGTTGATCCTTGCCTGGATCCCCCTGATGATTCTCGCTTTGGTCCGGACGGATTTCGATTTCACCGGACTCTTCTTTCCCTGGTTGGGCCACAAGGCGGAACCTTGGGGGCGCGACCGCATCGGGGGCGGGTTCGACGCGATCCTTTCACTTTCCCACTATGTGCAGGTCTTCATGACGGCGTCGTTCGGGATCATCGCGGGGGTCTCGCGGAATCCCCGGACGAAGTTGATCGCCCTTTTCATCTGTGCGATCACGATGCCCTTCTTCCTCCTCGACCGGACGCGGAACACGATCCTCTCGACGGTGTTGCCGGGCGTGCTCGCATGGGTCTTCCTCGGCTTGAGGGGCCATTTCGTGGTGCGTCTCGCCCTGCTCGTGGTGGCCTTTTTCGCTCTGGAAAGCTGGCTTTCCTTCGTCATCAAGTCGAGGGGCGAGGGGAAGAACGTCGCGGCCTTTTTCGCGGAGAGCCAGGAGGGCGTTGCCAAGACTGATATCGAGAAAGAGGATCCGACCGCGGAGGTTGAAAAGACCAAGCACGAAGGTCTCAACATGTTCGAAGAACTGGCTTGGATCACCACCTTCATCAAGGCGGGGAACTACACGCCGAATCTCGGCCGCCGTTACTTCGCGGAGTTTGTCAATCCGATCCCGCGTGTGCTCTGGCCCAACAAACCACTCATCGCGATCGATTACGCCAAGGTGCGTGGCTTCGGCGGGGGCACGGCTTCATCGGCGGGGGTCGTCGCCTCGGTCTCGACGGGGATGATCGGCCAGGGGGTGACGAACTTCGGCCGCTTCTTCGGACCGCTCGCGTCGGCGTTGCTCATGGCGCTTTGGGCGGCCCTCCTCGCGCGTCAGGATCTCTGCGCCCGCGGCGAGCCGGCCCGGCTCCTCCTCTATGGGCTCGGGCTCGTCCTGACCTTCAACCTCGGCCGCGACATCACCCTGCTGGTGCTTTATCCCTTCTTCTTCGGTTGGCTCCTTTTCTGGTGGTGGAGCCGCTATGTAAGGAAAACGCCACGCAAGGTATCGTCTCCGTGGGCGGGCAATCAGCCTCAATCTCCGAAGCCGTCGCAACCCGAGGCCCGCGAGGAGCGTCAGGAGAGGCCCCGCAGCCTGCGACCGATCCTGTTTGAAGACGGTCTCGCAGAGCCGCTCCTCGAGACGTTGACGGAATCTTCGCCTGCCACACTTATCGCGCCTCCGGTTCCGAAACCGATGGCATCTCTTCCGGAGCTCTTTGACGAGGACAAAGAGGGGGGGCGGTGACGTCGCTGCCTAAGGCCTTTTCCAATCCTCCTCTTTTCCCTCTTTCTTTCACCTCCGTGAGGTATCGGAGGATCTTTCCATGAGTCGACTCCGTCGGGCCGCGAAAGCGACCATTATCGCCCAGTGCTTCAACTGGACGAGTCTGCTGCTCTCGCTGGTCACCGTGCCGCTCTACCTCTCCTGGTTGGGGGAGGAGCGCTACGGTCTGCTCCTCACCGGTATCGCCATCGCCGGTTATCTGATGTTCTCCGACGCGGGGATCACTTGGGCTTCGATGCTGTTGATCGCGGAAGCGAACGGACGAAACGACCGCCCTGGAGTCGCCGCGGTTTTTCGCACCAGTTTTCCCTTTGCCGCCCTGTCCTCGCTGGCTGTGGTGGTGCTGGTGGCCGCTTTCGTCCTGCTCCTCGAGAGAAATGGGTCCGTGTCATGGCTCCCTCATCATCCGGAGTTTCCTGGTTTGCTCGTCGCAATCGGGGGCTCGGTGCTGGCGAGCCTCGCCTTTTCGCCCTTTTACAATCTTTTCATCGGCCTGCAGGAGACCCATCTCGCGGCCACCTACCAAGGGAGCGGGCGATTGGCGGGAACGATCGCCGCGGTCTTCATCGCTTCGACCGGGGCGCCGCTCGGATGGGTCTACGGGGGGAATGTCGCCGGGGTCATGATCGTGGGTGTTCTCGCCGCCGTCCATTGTCGGAAACGGCATCCGTGGGCATTCCGACGGGGGCCTCTGTGGGAGCCAGGACAGGTGCGACGGCAGTTCCGCGCCGGGGTCTCGAGTTTGTTCATGCAATCGGGCACGGTTTTTCTGGCGACCGCCCCGGTGCTGGCGACCAGTCTCGGAGCCGGGCCGCAGATCGTACCTTATCTGTCCATCCCCTTGACCCTCTTGAATGCTCCGCTCGGCATCCTCTCGAACTTCAGCGCAAGCCTGCAATCGGGCTATGGCGAGGCGATGGGGCGCGGGGAAAGCGGTTGGGTCGCGGCAACCGTCAATCTGATCCTCAGGCAGGTCTTCGTTTTGCTCGGTTTGTTAGGATGCGGGTGGCTCCTCCTTGCGGGGGATTTCGTCGAGGTCTGGACGAACGGTCGGATCGAACTGAGCCCTGCTATGCTGGCGAACGCGCTGATCATCGCGGGATCTGGGGCGGTGATCACGACGATGCGTTACGCGCTCACCGGGATCAACCGGCACCGGCGCGCGGCGATCGGCGAACTCATTGGGGGAATCCTCGCGCTCGTGATCGGGATCCTGACGGTGCGCAGCTTCGGCTTTTCCTGGGTGGGCCTGGCCAATCTCTCCGCCGTCCTCCTCGTGACGGGATGGCTCTTCCCCCTCGAACTGAAAAGAGCCGTGGGAGGAAACGGGATTCTGCCCAAGGCGACCTTCTGGCTTTCCCTGGGCGTCACCACGGCGGTATCGTTCGGGGCCGGGTGGGGGGCGAAGTTTGCCATGACATCCCTGCCGGTCTGGCTGATCATTCCGGTCACGGGCACGGTCGTGACGGTGGTCTTCCTCTTCCTCGCCAGCCGGGTCTTGCGGGAAGAGATCGCCCTGGTCACCCGGTTGTTTTCCTTCCGCTTGCGAAACCCTGCGGAACCGTCCCCGTCGTCGCGGCATCCCGCCCATCATGAGCCTGAAGAATAAACTCAAATCCCTCGTTCCCTCCGGACTCTGGCAGTTCGGAGGTTTCTGCAAACGTCTGCCGACCTATTGGCGCATCGACCGGAGCGAGAGTCTCCGCGTGCAACGGGGGCTCGAGGGATTGCCTCTGTTCATCACCCCTGACATCCACGTGCAGATCCCGGAGAACGTGACCGCCTACGTGAATTGGCGCGCCCATGGGATCGAAGACCACGAATCGTGGTTGGAGGTGAGGGATTTTTTGAAGCTTTCCGAAGGTCGTTCCGCATTGATCGACATCGGCGCGCAGACCGGATCGATCTCGGCTTTTTTCGCGCGTTCTCGCAAGGGGCCGGCGCGCATCCTCTCGATGGAGCCGGATGCGCAAGTGCAGGCTATCCTCTCCCGCGCGCGCGAACTCAACAGCCCCCAAGGGATCGACTGGGAGATCCGGCACGAGGCGGTCTCCGATCACATCGGGACGATCGAGATGCCGATCAGCAACACGCCTTTTGAGACGCAGAAGGGGATGGCCGATTTCGGAAAACTGATCACAGTGCCTTCGCAAACCCTGACCGCCTTGGTCGAATCGCTCGACTGGGTCCCGGATCTCGTGAAGATCGATGTGGAATCGTTTGAATACGAGATCCTGACCTCGTCCCTGCCCCTCATCGAGCGGATCAAACCGGCGCTGCAACTCGAAGTCCACTGGGAGATCCTGAAACGGCGGAATCTCGACGCGATGGACTTCCTCACCCCCCTCGCGGCGATGGGTTACCGGGGGATCCGTGCCCAATACCGGAATCCCGGAGACTGGGCGGCGGCGGCTCGCAGGGAGGCGGTCTCCCGGATCTCGTTGAAGGTCTCCTGAATTTCGCCGACCCTCTTTCTGCCCTCTCTAGAAGCGTGAAATCCCTCTACCAAATCGTCTACCGCTGGCTCCTCCACTTTTCCCCGCGCAAGGATCACTTCAACGCGGCGATGGCCCACCTTGTCTACGGCCTGCACAATTGGGTGCTGCGACGGTGCCCGGAGGACACCACTTTCAAGGCAAGGATTCTCGGATTCGATTTCCTCCTCCCGGCGGGGCATCTCCTGCCGGTCTATCTCTGTGAAAACCCGGATCAGGAAAAGCCGCTCCTCGATCTCGTCGCGACGATGCAGGGACACGGCCGGCCCGAGGACTTCGTGATGGTCGATGTCGGTGCCAATATCGGCGACACGGCGATCCCGTCGGCCTTGCTGGCGCCGCATGGCACCTTCCTCTGCATCGAGGGTTCGCCGGGATATTTCCAGTTCCTGAAGCGAAATGTCGAGCGGGCGGGAATGTCGGGGCGGTTTCTCCTTCGGGAAAGACTCTGTGGCGAGGCGGGTGACCTCGAGCAGGGCCTGACGATCGAATCGAATTTCGGGAGCGGGGTCGTCAGACGCGGTGATGGCGGAGAGGGACCTCCACTGGCGACGCTCGACCAAATTCTCGAAGAGGCCGGGCTGCAGGATCGGGTCAGCCTGATCAAGATCGACACGGACGGGTTCGACTACCGCGTCCTGCGCGGCGGCAGGCACTGTCTCGAGACCCGGCATCCCGTGCTCTATTTCGAACTCGCGCCCACGGTGCTGCGTGATCAGGACGAAGATCCACTGGGCATCTTTCCGATGCTGCGTGAATGCGGCTATTCGCACTTCCTCCTCTACACGAATTTTGGCGAGTTCTTCGGCCACGGCCGCATCGACGAGCCCGCCGGGATGGATTTCCTGAAGCAGGCGATCGACTACGCGTTGCGTCACCGGCGTTTCTTTTTCGATGCCGTCTTGCTGACGGAAGATCATCGCGATCTCCGTACCGCTCTCGTGGCGACGGCGACGCGGTTGGACGATTGATTTCACCCACGCTTTTTTTCCCTCATGTCATTCGCCTCTTCCTGGTCCGCCTTTAGGCAAGTGTGGCGCGAGGATCGTGAACTGGCGCGCCTCGGGCCGAGCCGGGGATGTCTCCTCTCGCTCCATTACCGGGGGCGCGTCGAGGCAAGGCTCGGGCGCGCTGCGAAAGTCGTTTCGCTCCGGTTCCGGCATTTCTCGCGGCCGCTCGAGCTCCGTCTCTCTTCACCCTACCTGGGCGCATTCAAGGGCGTGTTTCTGGACGTCGAATACGATGGCACCGGTCTCCTCGAGAGCCCGCCCCGCCGCATCCTCGATCTCGGGGCCAACATCGGAATGGGATCGCTCTCGCTCGCGTGCCAGTTCCCCGTGGCGGAATTCCTCTGTGTCGAGCCCGACCCAAGAAATCTCGCGCTGTTGGAAACGAATCTCCATGTGAACCTGCTCGACGCCGAGATCGTGGCGGCGGCGGTTGGGGCGGTGCCCGGGAAGCTAAAGCTCCGCTTCGATGTGGACCCGACCTGTTCGGCCCTGGAAACCTCTCCCATGCACGATCTCTCAAACGCCACCGAGGTGCAGGTGATGACGGTTCCCGATCTCCTAGCCAAAAAGGGATGGGAGGCGGTCGATCTCGTGAAAATCGACATCGAGGGAACGGAGGAGCAACTGCTTTCGAGCCATAACGAATGGCTCACGCGGGCGGGCGCGATCCTCCTCGAGATCCATCCGAACACGACGCCGGAGGCGATCGCTTCCTACCTGGCGCCTTTTGGTTTCCATCTCGAGCGAATCGGTCACGGCCGCGAGCCGGTCTATTTTGCTTCGAGAAACCCGTCGAGGGGGAAGGAATGAACATTCTTTTCATCGTCGATCCCCGCATTCCCGTGCCCCCGCACGACTACGGCGGGATCGAGCGCATCGCGGCCGCGCTTGCTTCCGAGCTGCAATCGCTGGGGCATCGCGTCGATCTGATCGCGGGTCCCGGATCGCACGCGTTTGGCGGGAGCCTGGTCACTCATCATGAGCCGGGCGCGGGTTTCTGGAGCCGGTGTTTTCGGAAGATCTGGTTCCAAATTCTTTCTCTCCCCGCTTTGCTCCGCGCGGACGTGGTCCTGAATTTCGGACGCCTCGACTACCTCGAAACGGCGCTGCGCCTGTCGGTCCCTCTTTTGTGCTGTTTCCAGAATCCGGTTTCGCAATCGGAGATGGATTGGCTGCACCGCCGCCGCTCGAAAAGACTCGCCCTCGTCGGCATCAGCAGATCCCAGATCGAAGACCTCAGCGAACGGGAACGTTTTTTCCTCATCCCCAATGCCACCGACGTGGAGGCAACACCCTGGCGTGCGGTAGCCGCGCAACCGCCTTACCTCGCCTTCCTCGGCCGGGTCACGAAAAACAAGGGCGCCGACACCGCGATCCGGGTGGCGCGGCGTTGCGGGATGAAACTCCGGATCGGGGGGAACCTCTCGAAGGAAGAGGGCGGGCCCGAGTTTTTTGAAAACGAGGTGCGTCCCGCCCTGGGGCCGGACGTGGAATGGGTCGGCCCCGTCGATGATGCGCAGAAACAAGTCCTACTGGGAGGAGCGAGTGCCCTGCTTTTCCCGATCCGGTGGAAGGAGCCCTTCGGGATCGTGATGGTGGAAAGTCTTGCGAACGGCACGCCGGTGATCGCGAGCCGATGCGCCTCGACTCCTGAAGTGATCGAGGACGGAGTGACCGGTTTTCTCTGCGACTCGGAGGACGAGATGGTCGAAGCGGTCGCGCGGCTCGGTGCGATCGAACGGACCGCCTGCCGGAGAGCCGCCGAAGAACGTTTTTCGGTTCCGCAGATGACTCGGGCCTACCTGGCGGTGATCGATCGTCTGCTCGGCGGAAAAGCCTGACAAACGCGTGAAAACCCTGCTCCATATTCTGGCCGGAATGGATCGCGGCGGCTGTGAAGGCAATGCGATTTGTCTGATCGAGGCCGCTCCCGAGGTGTCTCACCATGTGCTCGTCCTGGGAGGGCCGGGGACGATGAGCGAGGAGTTTGCGAAAGCGGTTGTCTCGATCCGGCACGACGAGGTCCTCGGTCGGGGGGCGAGACGGCTGGTCGGGTCGGTCGCCCGCGCGATGGAAGAAACGAAGGCGGAAGGGGTGATCGTCTGGCATGGCATGGTCGCGCTCCCCGAGATCCTCCACGCGCTCCGCGACTTCCACGGCAGCATCCTCGTCCACGGAGGGAATCCGGCGCATTCGATGCGGCGTTCGGTCGATCTCCGGCATTGGTTGCGGGAGCAATGGCTCGGTCGTCGCGCCTCCGCCACCTACGTCTGTTGCTCGCGGCATGTCGCCGATTCCTTCGAGAGCAGCTTTTATCTGCGCCGATTCAGGAGAATCGTGATCCCCAATGGAACGCATCTCCGAACGCCCGTTGCCATCGACGCGCCAGCGGACCGGTCGGATGGCGGCTTTGTCGTGGGGATGACGGCCCGCCTCGACCGGATCAAGGATCATGCCACGCTCCTTCGCTCCTTCGCCCTGGTGCTGGCCGATGTTCCGAACGCGCGTCTGGAACTCGCCGGGGAGGGGGAACTCCGGGGGGAGTTGGAAGACCTCGCCGGAGAGCTCGGGATCCTAGGGCGGGTCCGCTTTCTCGGCACGGTCCCGGATGTCGCGGCCGTGCTGCGGAGATGGGATCTTTTTGTCTACGCCACCACCGACCGGGAGGGCTTCGGCAACGCCTTGATTGAAGCGATGATGTCCGGTCTGCCCTGCCTCGCCACCGATACCGGGCCGATCAGGGAAGTTGTGGGCCGGCTTGCGGTCGATCCGCTGGTGCCGCCGGGAGATGCCACCTTTCTCGCCGGCCGGATCGTCTCGCTGCTACGCGATGGAGAGGCCCGCGCCCGCCTCGCCGCGGCGGGGCGCCAGCGCGCGGAGGAGACCTTTTCGCAGGAGGCGTTTGCGAAGGCCTACCTGAACGAACTTCAAAGCGACCGGGAGGTGAGGTCATGAGAGATCTTCTCGCGACGCCGGATTCCGGCGGTGCCTCTTGGATCTGCTGCCAACATGGCGCGAGGGAGCACTATGCCGTTCCGCGTGCCTTGAAACGCCTCGGGGTCGACGTCCGCATGATCACGGACCTCTGGTGGCGGCCGTCGAAAGGTTCTCGGTTCCGGCTCTCTCCCACCCTGCAGGGACGATTCCACCCCGACTTCTCCGCGGGGGAGGTGATGGATTTTTCCTACCGGAGCATCGTCCGTCGCCTCGTCCAGCGTCTGCGGCGACCGGAGTGGTACCGCGAACAGGAGGAGATCAACGAGGCCTTCCAGCGCCACTGCCTCTCCGCGCTGAAAAAGATCCCCGACGATGCCTCCCCGCGCGTGGTCTTTGCCTACAGCTATGCGGCGAGCGAGATCCTCTCCTACGCGCGGGAGCGGGGATGGAAAACCGTCCTCGGTCAGATCGATCCGGGGCCGCTCGAATCACGAATCGTGATCCGGGAGTATGAACGGCTCGGTTTCCCGCCAAGTCGCTTTTACCTGCCTCCGGACGGCTACTGGGACCGTTGGCGTTCGGAGACGGAGCTTGCGGATCATATTGCGGTCAACTCGGAATGGTCGGCGGCTTGCCTGAAGGAGGAGCACGTTGCCGCGGAAAAGATTCACGTGGTGCCCTGTGCTTATGAGGCCGCGCCGCAGGCGGCTTCCTTCAAGCGGATCTACCCGGATGCCTTCTCAAACGACCGACCGATGAAGGTCCTGTTTCTCGGTCAACCCGTCGTGCGGAAGGGGATCCATCTCGTGATCGAGGCGGCGGAAAAGATGCTCGGTCTCCCGGTGCGTTTCACGATCGTCGGAGGAAACACGGATCTGCCCGATCTCCGTCTGCCGGACAACGTCGAATGGGTCGGGCAGATCCCGAGGCAGGAGACGGCGAATCATTACCGTTCCGCCGATGTCTTTCTCCTGCCCACGCTCTCCGACGGATTCGCCCTGACCCAGCTCGAGGCATTGAGTTGGAAACTCCCCGTTATCGTCTCGCGACACTGTGGGGAGGTGATCACGAACGGAGTGAATGGAATCCTCCTCGGAGCAGTGAGCGCCGACGCCATTCGAAGCACGCTTTCGGACTTGCTTTCAACACCCGACGCGCTCCAGCGGATGAGCGACGCGCCCGACGTCTTGGGTGGATTCGGGCTCGAAGCAGTGGGAAGACGCTTGCTCGATCTCACCCGCTCCCCCCAAAGACTGCCCAGGTGATGCCCACGAGACGTTCCATCGCCGCGGTCGGAGACGTTTGCAGCCACTTGTGCTGGAGCGGGGTCCCTTCGCATTTCTTCGAGGCGGCCTCTCGAGCCGGTTTTGCCACCGATCCTCTCCGGATCGATCTTGGCCAACTCCATTGGCCCCGTCGTTGCTGGAACCTGAAGCAACTCCTCCTCGGACGCGGACACGGAGGATTCCAGTATTCGGCCCGGTTTTTGGAATTGATCGAAGCACAGGTCCCGGCCGATCTCCTGGAGGGCGAAGTGATCAGCTTCAATCAACACTTTCCCAGGGCAACCTCGGTGGTCC
The DNA here is from genome assembly GCA_002396885.1 of Akkermansiaceae bacterium UBA5020. Classification (GTDB taxonomy): domain Bacteria; phylum Verrucomicrobiota; class Verrucomicrobiia; order Verrucomicrobiales; family DEV007; genus Arctic95D-9. Next base: position 9,634 of record DGXY01000009.1, on the reverse strand, counting down.
GGGGTGGCGGATCGCTCAATCATTATATCGATGCGCCCTTCGCTGCCCTTGCGACCGGGCGTGGGCTTCAACTCGAACTGCCTGCCGCGGTCGTCGAGGGAGCTCTGGCACTGGAGCGGAACAACTACGCAGCCAGTGATCGGGTCATCACCATGGCCCGATGGGCGGCGGAGGTTGCGGTCGAGGAATGTGGCGTGGCGCCGGGTAAGGTCCACGTCATCCTCCCGGGGGCGAATCTGGATCTGCCGGAAGGTTGGGAGTTCCCCATACGGAAAGAACGAGCGGGCAGGGAACGGGATTTCACGCTCGGGTTTGTCGGCAAGGATTGGAAACGGAAGGGACTGCCGCTCGTGGTCTCCCTTCGCAACGAATTGGAACGAAGGGGGTGGAAATGCCGGGTCCTCGTGATCGGCGAAGCGCCGCCGGAGCTGCGGAATACCCGCGGGGTCGGCTATGCCGGCTATGTCGACAAGGAGAAGGAGAGCCGCCGTTTTCTCGAGTTGCTCTCCTCGTGTGATCTCGGTTGTCTTTTCTCGGAGCGGGAGGCTCTCGGGATCTCGACGCTGGAGTTTCTCCGGGCGGGCGTTCCCGTGGCGGGATTCGATCATGAGGGCATGGCCGATACGATCCCGCCAGACGCCGGATTTCGCTTCGGGGCGGGGTCCACGGTCGAATCCATGGCAAACCGATTGGAGGAATACTTGCAGAACGAAGCAGATCAGGCCAATTATGTGAACCGCGCACGACAGTGGTCTGGGTTGGTCACATGGGAACGATGCGTGAGGGAATTTCAGGAACTTTGGGAGACCGGACGGGTCGCGGACCCCGTGCAACCGTGGAAAGGATTGATTGATCGCTGAATCCCGATGAGCGCGCTCACGACCGTCAACTGGCTGCGGCAACATCCCGTCGCGCGGCGGCATCCCTTGAAAGCCTGGGGCCGCTGGATCTATTGGCAGGTCCGCCAGCGCTTCACCGCGCGGCCGAAATTGATGAAGGGGCCGAACGAAACCCGCCTCTGGATCTATCCGCACGAGGGCCTCACCGGCTTCTGGTATTCGATTCTCCCCGACTACGCGGAGATGTCGTTTCTCGCAAACTATCTTCGCCCTGGAGATGTCTTCTACGATGTCGGGTCGAATGCGGGAGGGTATGCGGTCTATGCGGCGGGCTTGGGGTGCCGGGTCGTGGCCTTCGAACCGGTCCCGCTTAGCTTCGTGCGTCTGCGCGAAAATGTGGAAGTAAACCGCCCGTCGTGTTCCATCGAGCCCGTGAACCTTGCCCTCGGAAGCCAATCCGGCTCTTTGGAAATGACTTCGGCTTTCGGCACGGGGAACCACGTGGTGGCGGGCGGTCAGACCGAGGGGCTGGTAGTGGTCGAAGCGACGACGCTGGATGAGTTCGTGAGGTCGTCGGTTTCTCCCGGTTTTCTCAAGATCGATGTCGAGGGATACGAACTGGAAGTGCTGTCCGGCGCGTCGGAGGTTCTCGCGTCCCCTGCCTTGCAAGGACTGCTGCTGGAGACCTTCCGCCCGCACAACTGGCAGCAGCCGATGCTCAGACAAATGGAGACGATCCTGTCGGGACACGGCTTCAAACCCTACCATTACGACTTCGCGTCCAACACGATCCTTCCTTTGGAGAGGGAGGACGAAGGCGAGAACAACACCTTCTACTTCCGCGATCCGGTGGCGATCCAATCACGCCTCGCGGAGTCGGGCGAAAGTGCCAGCAGGCTGATTCGCGAATGAAAATTCTCCACATTCTCGCGACCCCGCGTGCGGAAGGTACGCCCAATCTTGTGCTCGACTGGCTCGCGACCGGCGAACACGAGCAGGAGGTGTTCGTGCTGCATGCCGAACCGGCTGACCTCACCGGGCGCCTGCGATCCGCCTCAGGATGGTATGGCGAGGCGGACTACTTTGACCGGGGACGGCGCAAGTTTGACGAGATCGCGAGAGGGGTCCACCGGGTCTGTCGCGAACGGCAGCCCGATTTGGTCATCTGCTGGGTGACGGGCTTCGCGAACTGGGCGTGTCTCGGAGCCCGCCTCGCGGGCGCCAAACGATTTCTCGTCTATGGCGGAAACCCTCCGCGCCGGGGTTTCAAGGCGGATCTGATGACCCGCTACGGTTTGTGGCCGCTCGCTCTCATGAACGCCAAGGTCCTTTGCTGTTCGGACTACGTCAGGGATGGATATCGTGCGGTGCCGTCGATTCCCGCCGGCCTCCTCGAGACGGTCTGGAATTGCACCCGTGCCGCCGAGGTTTCGAAACGGGCGCAGCAGCGGCGGGCGCAGCGCGGGCCGGGGGAGGGGGAGTTTCGCGCCCTCATGGTCGCCACCTTTGAACCCCACAAAGACCACGAGACGCTTTTTCGCGCCATTCCCGCGATTCGTGCGGCGGCCCCCGGGTTCCGGCTGCGTTTGGCCGGAGAAGGTTCCCTGCGTGAAACTCTCGAGGGACTCGCTGCGGATCTGGGAGTCGCCGACATCGTCGAGTTTCTCGGAATGCGTGGCGATGTGCCGGAACTCCTCGGGGATTCCGATCTCTTTGTTTTCTCCACCACGCCCCAGGAGGGGCTTGGCTCCGTTCTCCTGGAAGCAATGGCGGCGGAGGTGCCCATCATCGCGAGCGACGTACCCGCGTGCCGGGAGGTGCTCGTCGACGGAACCTATGGAACGCTCGTGCCCCCCGCCGATCCGGAGGCCTTGGCGGAGGCGGTGATCCGTGCCATTCAGTTCCCCGGGGACCAACTTCTGGCCTCAAGGGCCCGGGAGTTCGCCCATTCCTTCACCGCGGAGCGGATGATGAGGCAATACCTGGCGCATGCCGGACTTGAGACGATGTCATGATCGAACAGCTCAAACACGCACCTTTCTCTTTCTGGTTGCACGTGCTCCTGCTGACCGTCTTCATCGTCGAGGGGATCCGGAAATGGCACGCGCCCTGGGCGAAGCCCGCCCTCGTGGTTTATGGGACGGTGATTTTCTGGTATACGGGAGACTTTTTGCTTTCCACCCCAGTGGATTACCAACGGTTCTCTGACGAAGTGGTCCGCATGGCCTTCTTTCAGGTCTGCCTTTTCCTCGTCTGTTTCAGAGTCATGCTCGTCTGGTTTTCACGTCGGTTCTGCGACAAGCCGCTCCGACTCCGCAAGCAACAGACAGGCTCGTCCGCGACGAACCTGCAGAAGGAGTTCCCTCCCGCGATCCTGCTGAACGCGCTCATCGTCCTGATCCTCGTCTGGCTGGGACTGTTTGCCTTCGGGGTCTCCCTCAATCCGTCTTTGTGGAAGGCGATCATCTGGCCGCCGCTTCACCCGGAGAAGATCGGGATGTATCCCCTCGTCGGGGTGGGCGGAGGTTTTTCGTTCATCTACAACGCGCTGGGCTACATCCACGTCCTCATCTGCGCGATGTTCGGTGTGATAGCCGTGATGGCGAGGGGACCGGTGCGGTGGGTGGCCATCGGCATGGTGCTGTTGAGTTGGCCCTACTTCTTGTTCGACCGGACCCGAAACCGGATGCTGGCGCTCTTGCTCCCGAGCAGTGGGGCCTTTTTTCTTCTGGGGCGCAGCAAGATCTGGGTGAAAATCGCCGTGGGGGTAGTCCTCTTCCTCGGGGTAGTGGCCTGGTTCACGAAGGTCGCCGAATACCGCACCCAGTATGATCTCACGAGCTTCCTCGAGAGCAATACGGATGAGGAAGACGAGGACGCCCCCGCCCGCCGGAAGATGGGACGCGAGGGCCAGGACATGTTGAAAGAGCTTTGTTGGATCAATACCTTCATCGAATCCGGCCGGTATCGACCCACCATGGGAGGAAGGTATTTTGCCGAGATCGTCAATCCGATTCCCCGCTCGATCTGGCCGGGCAAACCCATGGTCGGGATCGACTATGCCATCGCCCGGGGATTTGGCGGCAGCCGCGGCGGTGCGGGCGTCTTTGCCAGCGTTTCCACCGGTATGATCGGGCAGGGCTGTGTCAATTTCGGACGGTTTTTCGGGGTGATCGCCGCCGCCTTGTTGTTCGCGCTCTGGGCGGGCTTCCTTGCCCGTCTCTGGTGCCAGTCCGACTCGCCGTTCCGGCTCTCCCTGTTCCTCATTGGGCTGGGGCTCACCTTGAACACGGGGCGTGATTTGACCCTGCTCGTGCTCTTTCCTTTCTTGTTCGGCTATCTCGGGATCCTCTTTTACGAAAAGCTCCTTGGCGGCAGGAATCCTGGGCTCCCCATTCGTTCGCTTGACTCGCCTCCTTCTTCCAGATAACTCTGTCGATGACAATCCTCCTGTCATTCCTTAACTTCGGCCCTTACCACCTGGCCAGGCTTGGTGAGGCCCAACGTCTTGCCGGGTTTGACGGGGTCAATCTCTGCGGCCTCGAAATGGCGAGGGTTCAGTCCGAATATGCCTGGGGAGAGATTGCGGGCGAGAGACCCCGATGCGCGAGTCCGAACATTCCACTGGAGGAAGTGCGTGTGACCGACTGGCTGGATTACCTCGCCCCGATCCTCGACGACATCGCTCCCGACGTTTGTGCGATCGCCGGATACAGTCACCCCGCGATGCTCTCGCTGATCACCCTCTGCGCGCAACGTTCCATCCCGTGGTTGATCATGAGTGACAGCCGCGAGGTCGATATGCCGCGGAAAAAGTGGCGCGAGTGGACGAAAGCGCGCGTTGTGAAACTGGCTTCGTCCGGATTCGCTGCGGGTCGGATCCACATCGATTATCTCGCCAAGCTGGGCTTGTCCCCTGAGAATTGCTTCAGCGGCTACGATGTCGTCGACAATGATCGCTTCGCCAGCGAGGCGGCGAAATGCCGTGAGCATGACGTCTCCGCCTGGAGGATGACCGATGGCCAGCTCCCTCCCTATTTTCTTTCTTCCAGCAGGTTCATCCCGGAAAAGAACCTTTTCCGCCTACTCGATGCCTACGCTCTCTACCGGCGCCAGGCCGATGCCGTTGGCAATCCCGGGCAAACGCCCCGTTCCCTTTGCATTCTCGGCGATGGGGAACTGAAATCATCCCTCGTCGCGCATGCCGTCTCGCTGGGGTTCGAAGTTGTGCCCTCGGCCCCCTGGGATGACCTGAGGGCTCCCGGGGACGCGGCAGCTCCCGTGGTCTATTTACCAGGATTCCGCCAGATCAACGAGTTGCCGCGATTCTACGCCCATGCCGATGCTGCGATCCTCGCCAGCACGAAGGACACCTGGGGCTTGGTGATCAACGAGGCGATGGCGAGCAGTCTCCCCGTCCTTGTCTCGAATCGTTGCGGCAGTGCTCCCGAACTGGTGCGCGAAGGGGCGAACGGATACACTTTCGATCCTTATCGGGTCGACGAATTGGCCGGATTGATGACTCGGCTCGCGGCCCTCCCCGAACCGGACAGAAAGTCCCTCGGCGAAACGGGCAAGCGCATCATCGCCGATTGGGGCTTGGATCGTTTTGCCGGTGGTCTGAGGCAGGCGGCCGACAAGGCTCTTGAGGTGGGCCCAAAAAAGGCGGGTCTGCTCGACCGCATCCTCTTGAAATCGCTCATTCTTCTCGGCAGCCTCCGCCAATGAACATCGGTTTCGTCAGCGATTCACTCTCCACGACGGCCGGGGGAATCTTCGAGATCGAGCGATCCCTCGCCCTGCATCTGCGTGGGCTCGGAATCTCCGTGACAGCCTGGGGCGTCCGGGATGAACCTTGGGAAAGGGTCGCGGATGAGTGGGATGGAATCGAGTGCCGGCTTCGCGAACGATCCGGCCCGAGGATCTTCGGGTATGTGCCGGGCCTGGTCTCCGATCTGGTGGACTCGGACTGCGAGTTGCTCCACCTGCAGCACCTCTGGATGTATCCATCGGTCGCCGTGCATCGCTGGCATCGCAGGACGGGCCGTCCGTATCTCGTCACGGCAAACGGCATGCTTGAACCGTGGACGCTTTCGCGATCGAAATGGATCAAGCGCGCCGCCGCGCTCTGCTACGAGAACCGCATGCTGCGGTCTGCCGCCTCTCTCCAGGCGAACACGGAGAAAGAGGCCGCCGATTTTCGAGCCTACGGGTTGCGCAATCCGATCTGTCTCATCCCCAACGGAGTCGCTCTCCCGGAGGTTTCGAGCAGCGAACCTCTGCGTCAGCGGTCGGGCGGCCCGCGGGTCTTGTTGTTCCTCGGTCGCCTCCACCCGAAGAAAGGACTGGTGAATGCCCTGCGAGCCTGGGCCGAAGTCATGGGCGAGGAGGCACGCGGCACGGGGCGGGAGGCTTGGCAATTCGTCATCGCCGGATGGGATCAGGGCGGGCATGGCGATGAATTGAAGGCCCTCTGCCGGGAACTGGGCCTCGACTATTCCGACAATCCCTCCGGCAACTCCGATTCCGCTTCGCCCGCCCCCGTGATCTTCAATGGACCCGCCTTCGGAAAGGAAAAAGACGCCCTCATGAGGAAGGCCGAGGCTTTCATTCTTCCGAGCTTCAGCGAAGGGCTGCCCATGGCGGTCCTCGAGGCCTGGGCCTACGGGATTCCGGTGCTGATGACGGATCACTGCAATCTTCCCGAAGGTTTCACCGCCGATGCCGCCATCCGCATTGGAACGGAGGTGCCGGGCATCGCCGGGGGACTCCGGGAACTGTTTCAGGGATCGCCCGGGGATCTCGAAGCGATGGGCGGTGCGGGCCGCACTCTCGTCGAAGAACAATTCACCTGGCCGAAAGTCGCAGCCCAAATGAAGGAGGTCTATGAGTGGATGCTCGGGGGCGGCACCCGGCCGGGATGCCTCGTGTAGGGAATGACCGGGGAACCGACCATCGTCAACCAATCCCGTCGATGGATCCTTGTCCTGCTCCTGGTTACGAGCGGGTTCGTTTTCCTTTTCCTTGCATGGATCTGTTTCTGGCCCTGGCCGGCACCACAGCGCGAAGAGATTCCTTGGGAGCCGGATGCCATCGTCGTGCTGGGCAGCGGGGATTTGGTGAGAGTCCGGGAAGCGGCCAGAATGGCGGAGCGTTTTCCCAAGGCGCCCGTCATCATCACCGGTGACAGCGGGTTTCTGGAGAAAGGGTTGCTCGAACGAGGGGTCCCCCAGGAACGTTTTGTGATCGAGCCCGACGCCGAATCCACCTATGAAAATGCCGCCTTGCTCGCGCCGATCTTCGAGGAGCACGAGGTCGAGCGATTTGTTCTCGTGACGAACTGGTTTCACGTGCCCCGCTCCGAGGCCGTCTTCCGGAACCGATTTCCCCGCGTGGCTTTCGTCAGCACCTGGGAGGCGGCCTCCGATCCCTTGCCGCCCTGGGACCGGCATTCCCAACGCCGAGAAAAGCTTGCGGCGCTTTACTATTGGATACGTTACGGGGTTTGGTCGTTTTAGAATGCGGAGCGGATGTTCCCCCTGCCTCTTTCCCTTTTGTTCTTTCCTTGTGCCATGTTCCGGCGCTGAACGCGCCCCTCACGCTCCTTGCTCCGCATGAACCTTGCTTCCATCACTCCGCTTGTTCTCACCTGGAACGAGGAACCCAACATCCGACGTTGCCTCGAAAGGCTGAAGTGGGCGGACAGGGTCCTTGTCATGGATAGCGGAAGCACGGACGCGACCTTGGAGATCTGCGCCGGGTTCCCCAACGTTGAAGTGATCAAGCGCCCGTTCGATTCCTTTGCGGGACAATGCAACGCCGGGCTGGAACACATCGACACCGAATGGGTCTTGTCGATCGACGCCGACTACTTGATGCCCCTTGAGTTCCCGGAGGTCGTCGAAGCGCACACCGCGAAAACCGACGGCATCCGTTTCCCCTTTCGGTATCTGGTCCATGGCAGGCCGCTGCGGGCCTGCCTTTATCCGCCGCGGGTGATTCTCTATCGGAAGAGGCTGGCACGTTACAGGAACGATGGACACGGGCACCGGGTCGTGATCGATGGAGAGATTGGGGAAGTGCGGCTCCGGGTCGATCACGACGACCGCAAACCGCTCTTGCGCTGGTTCGACTCGCAACTCAAATACGCCCGGCTCGAAGCGGAGAAACTCGAGTCGGAGCCTCATCCGGCCGGTCTTCCCGACCGCCTCAGAAAAATGATCTGGCCGGCCGCACCCGCTGCCTTTCTCTACACCCTCTTTGGCAAGGGGGTCGTTTTCGACGGATGGCCCGGCCTCTTTTATGCGCTCCAGCGGACCTACGCCGAACTGGTGCTGTCTCTCATCCTCTTGGAAAAGCGGGTTTTTCGATCTTAGCCCTGAATCCTGCGGCGATCGGAGCCTCCCTGGAAACGCGACCACCGCCATCAGGGAAGCGAGGGTCCCGAGAGCCTGCCAATCCTTTTCCCTTTTCCCTTTTCCCCATTACCTTGTCTGCGGAACCGACCGCTTCGTTCCAATCCCCATGATCGACCTCTCCCGATACAACAACGCTTCCTTCGATCGGGGCGCTTCGCGATTCAAGGAAGGTCTTTGGTGGGTGGTGCGCTCCTTGCTTTTCGCCCCTTGGTTTCCCGTGCCGTCGCGGCTGAAGGTCGTGGCCTTGCGGGCTTTCGGGGCGAAGGTGGGACAGGGGGTGGTGATCCGCTCGCGGGTGAACATCACCTTTCCCTGGCGGCTCGAGATCGGAGACCACGTCTGGATCGGGGACGAAGTCATCATCCTCAGCCTCGATCGCGTCGTCATCGGATCGCAGGTCTGTCTTTCCCAGCGCGCCTTCCTCTGCACCGGGTCGCACGACTTTTCCAAGGAGACCTTCGATCTCGTGACGCGGCCCATTTCGATCGGCGATCATTGCTGGATCGCCGCGCAGTGTTTCGTGGCTCCGGGCGTGAACCTCGCCCCCGGCACCCGTTGTCGCGCCGGAGCGGTAGTGGTGTAAGTTCGTGGCCAGACCTTCCGACCCAGCCTGCCTCATGAACTTCCGACCCGGACATACCAAGCGATTCTGGTGGCTCGCCGCAGGGTTGATCGTGGTGGCGGAGTTGTTTGTTTTCCTCCGGACCATCCCCGAGCGGCTCCATTGGGCCGGCGAGCCGGTTTTGAAGCTCGAACTGCCGGAGCCCCAAAACGGCGACGACCCCTATGCCTTCGTGGAGCAGTCGGAGCGGCTCGCGGGAGTCGAAGGGCAGCTTTCCTTCGCCGAGGGACGCTGCGGGGTTTTCGTGCCAAAGGCGCACGGCGACCATCCGAAGCGTGCGCTCGACTTCTTTTATTTCGAATACGATCCGGGCAATTCGCGGTTCATTCACGACGTCTTCGGACACGCCCCCGAAATCTGCATGAAGGCAACCGGTGCGGTGCTGAAGCAGGAGCATCCACCCCGCTACATCACCATCGGCGGGCGATCCATGAAGGTCCTGGTGCTGGAATTCATCTCGCCTGTCTCGACACTGCCGATGTGGGTCTTCCGCTTCACGTGGCTACCGGACGGCCTCTCCTACGACCCCTACAATCCCGTCTACCTGCAACGTCGCGAGAAGTTTTTCATCGGGGTTCTCGGAGATCCGAAGCCGCCGGCCCGCGTCCTCCTTGCCGGAGGGATCGGGTATGAGACGCTTGATGAGGCTTGGGCGAGCTATGAAAGGCTCCTCGTCAGCCGCCTGAAGCTCGTCGCGCCGACGGGGAAGTAAGTAGGAGCGCCTTTCGGTGCGGTAAAAGGTAGGAAGGTAAAAA
>DGXY01000065.1 GCA_002396885.1 Akkermansiaceae bacterium UBA5020 | reverse complement strand
CCCGCACCGGGAGAAAACGACTAAACCCAGTGCGAGGCTTTCCCTTGTCGGTGGAAATGTCAGACCTGGAATCCTTCGCGTTGCGCCTGCTCCTTCATCTTGAGCATGTATTGGCTCACGGCATATTCGTGATTCGGGTGCCCCGAGGTGTGGTAGGCAGCATGGAGCGGGTTGTCTGGGTTTGCCATGATGTCGCGGGCTTCCGACCCGGGCGAGAGCATGCCCCCAAGCTTTTCACCGGAGACGAGACTCGACTCCGAAATCTTCGAGGCGGCGAAAGCCATTGCTTTGAGCACATCGGGATTCCGCATCGCCGGGTGATCGGCTTTCATTCCGAAGGTCTCGGCCGCGCGTTTCGCGAGCATCAGATTCTGCTCGTATTTCATGCCCCATTCCCGTTGCAGTTGGGCCTGCTCTGCCTGCGCACGCTCCTGGTGGGCTTCGCGGATTTGGGAGATCGCTTCACCCTCGGCTTGCGCCTGGAAGGCGATGAGAGCGTTCGCCGTTGCCGGCGGGATCCCGTGCTTCACGGCGAACTCCTTGAACTCATGGAGAGATTCCGGAGCGAACTCCACTCCCTCGGGCAGTTGCGCGGGCGGGGTGATCTCGTAGGCATCCGCGGTCTCGGGCACTCCGATCGCCCGATGATAGGCGGATACCTCCTCTGGCGTGGAGGTCGCCGTCGGGAGTTTCACCATTCCGTCGGTGCGTTGAGACAGTGCCGCCTTCGTGTCGTGCAGCGACTTGAAGACGGTGGGAAGGTCCTTGAACTGGGCCGCCATCGATCGGTAGGGATGAAACGCGGGATCCTTCACGCCCTCATACCACCCCTCCGTGAAGGCGAGGCCTTCGGAGAAGATCGACGGGGGGGCGTGATGGGACTGCGTGCCGGGATCTGGAGAGAATCCGGCCGGCGGAGCGTGGTGGGACTGAGTTCCGCCCCCAGGGATTCCCCCGGTGGCGTCACCTTGAGCCAGGTTTGAAGCTGGCGCCGATCCGGCGCCCGATGGTGTGATGTCGCTCATGGTGAAATACTTCAGCGGAGCCGGCCGGCATAACATGCCTCGAACTCTTCAGGGGTGAGGTGTTTGCGGGCCCACTCGATGACCTCGGGTTCCTTGTCGCCCAAGTAGTCCCGCTTGTTTTCCCCCATCACCTTCAAGCGAACCCGGGTGATGACGTCATTGATGGTCTCTGCGGTTGGCAAGCTGGGCACTTCGGCGATGACCTCGGGCTCGTCCGGTGCGGTGGGCGGGATGATGCCTGCCGCCTCAAGTTCGGCTTCGAGCTCGAGGTGAGCCATGGCGACCTCGTCGTCGGTCGCGTTGGTCTTGATGCGCTTGCCCGCGGCCTCGAGGGCCTCGAGCATTTGTTCGGTTGTCAGTTGGTCGCTCATTTCATTGTGGTTTCAGAAGTTCCGTTCAGCCAAAGCAGTCCGATAAAGTGCCGTTCGCCGTCGAGGAAGGCGGCCATTTCCGCGCTCTGCCCGGGGACGAAACGGGGCGCGAGGGGATGCGAGTGCGAGTAGAGGACCTTGAGCAGTTTCTTCCCGTCCGGGTTGTCGAAGACCTTTCGGAAAAGCAACCGTGTCTCGTTGACCCTTGCCTTGGCCTCGGCATCGGTCTCCTTTCGGGGAGGGGTCGTGTCGAGTCCGCGAGGTTCGGCGCTGAAGAGTTTCTCTCCGAGGTTCATGCTGCGGCCGGCACTCCTGCCTTGGTGAGGTTCGCGATGGTTTCAGCCTGCTCCATTCCGACTGCCTCCTGGCGGGCCTGCTGCTCGGCCTGGGCGCGTTGCTGCCGCATCTGTGTGACGACCCGATCGGGGTTGAACCAGTCCTCCCTCCATCCTTCGTTGCGGGCGACTTCGCGCACCGCTTTGTCGAAGTTGAAGTGGTCGAGCATGTCCGGTCGCACCTCCATGATGGGTGCCAAAACTCCCAGAGTCTGGCTGAAGGATTCGTTGTGGATGGCTTTGATCTGGAGCGCGAGGCGCGAGGTGTAGATCACCTCCGGGTCTGGGATCCTTGCCATGCCATCGGATCCCATCTGGACGAGTTTCTGGGGGGGCGGGGGATACGCGCCGGCCCGGAGCAAGATCGAGAAGACACGGCGCATGATCGGCGTGTTCAGCTCGTTGTTTTTGCGGGCGAAGGTCGGAGAGAAGAGCGTCAGTTTTTCGCGTTGCCGCAAAACAACTTCGGCCGCGGTCATGACCTTTCCTACCGGCACCTCCGACAATGACTGGAAAAGATCGACATGGAACGCGTTGCGGATCTGCCTCTGCCTGAAGGCGACACGATCCTCGCCGATAATGTAGTTGCCGCGGGGTTCCCAGAACTGCGGCATCTCATCCTGCGATTTGAAATAGGTCACCCCACCCGCCCGCAGATCGATCGCACCCTCGTAGCCAGCCGGCGCCTTGACCGGCGGCGAGACCTGGACCTCGACGAGGGTGTCGAGCATCTGCTGCATGTAGTTAAGTTGGCGACAATCGGGGAGTGATTGCAGGCCCGGGGAGAAACCGTAGGGAGAATGTGACCAGAGCAGGTGCCGGTGGACGGCGACGGGGCATTCCCATTGCCCGCCCTCTTCGACGACGAACCGGGCCTTCTTGTCGATGTAGAGCGAGGCCCAGGGCATGTTCTGCTGGTCGAGCATGCCAGGAGTCCGATCGGCGTCATCGCGCGGCATTATGACATGGATGAACTCGAACTTTCTGTCGGCATCCTTCCCGCCTTCCTCGAAACATTTCTGCATGTCCGGGTGCAGGTTCTTCACACCGAACTTCTGCGCCGCTTGTCGAGCCGTTAGCTTCAGGTCTCGGAAGACCGTGTCGACGTTTCGGTTGTCATCTTCGAGGATGGAATAGTCGCCGATCTGCAGTGCCTCGAAGCGAAGGTTTGAGAGATTGCGCTCCTCGAGCAGCATGCCTGAAGTCCCGAACGCTCCGTCGTCGAGGTAGACTTCGTGGATCTGCGAATAGAAGTTCGATAGCGCGATGATCCGCCTCGTTTCCTCGGTGACGATCCCATACCACCGCATGATTTCATCGTCCCCTTTGGAGCCGTAGGGCGCGTCGTAGCTGAACCAGTGAGACTCCGAAGGCGTCAACCAGGACATGTTCCCCGCGGCGTAGGTCAGATTGGCCTCGATCCCGGTCGTGTCGAAGAGGGCCGCGATGCGCGGGGTGTTCGGGGTCTCGCGAAAGTCACTGTTCCCACCCTCGGTCGAGATGTTCTGCTTGACCGGTCGGACGTAGTCGGAAATCTCCCGCCAGGTCGGCGCCATGAAGACACGGTCAGTGTTCGCCTTCTCGTATCGCTTCAGGATGGAGGTGATCTTGTCCATTACTTGGCGATCTGCATGGCAACCTCGCGAGCAATTGCGGTGAGAGCTTGGGTCACTCCCAGTCGGTCCATCGGAATTTGATCTTCATATTCCATCGTGATCTGGGTGTTCTTGCTGGGGTCCTCGTCGATCTCGACCAGGGTCACGATCGAAGTCTCGTGAAGCGTGGTCGTGAGTCTTGCGATCATCCGAGATAGGAAGGCGCCCCCCCGAGACCGAACTGCGACATGGCACGGGACGAGGAGACTCCGAAGGCACCTCCGCCCATTCCCCTCGCCATTTTTGCGCGGGCGATCGCTTCCTCGTCCTCGATGTATTGGGTCGGCGCATTGCCGGCCTGCGATTCCTGGAGGGCCTTGGTTGCCTCCGCCTGCGCCGAGGCGAGAGTCCGGGCCGAGGCGGCCGCAGACTTTCGGTCCGCTTGCGCCGTGCGGACGGCGATCCGGTTCTCGACTTTGTTCTGCCTCTTCTCGATTCTGATGTTGCGCATCGCGAGGGCATTCGCCTCCGCCTGCAACGCGTTCGCCTTGTCCTTTCCGCCCTTGTGCAGGCGAGTCATCTTGCCGTCAGGACCGATGAGGGAGGTATCGAAGTAGGGACCGTCGGTTTCCATGGTGTGCCAGTTTCGAGGCACAACTTCTATAGCGACGGAAGCGCAAACGGTTTTTTCGCTCGAAGGAGACCCACTGGAGGGACTGTGGAAAATGGGCGTGAAACTGCGAGGCATCGCCGGCAGCTAGGTAAACATGCCAGCAGTCGCCGCCCTCGAAGATCGTCCACGGGTCGAGGATTTGCTCTGGATCCGCAGCACTATGCACTAGCCGGAACATCAGGAAGACCTCGGGAGTCGAGACCACATATCCGGTGTAGAGGTGGGCGAGCAAGTCCTCCTCGAAAGTCCTGGCGCAGGGCTCGGATTCGTAGACGGACCGGGCGAGGAGGTAGGGTGTCATGCGCCCCGCCATCCTGATTTGACTACCACCGCACCGCTCGAGGGTTTTTTCACATCGGCCCGCACCAGGCCCCGGCTCAAGGCCTCGGCATAGGTGCGAAGAGCATCGGCAGTGTGATCGCAGACATCTTTCACCGGAATGTCCCGGAGGATGCCAGTCGATTGATCGAGCTTTTTGCGGTATCCCTCGAGCCGGCCGACTCCCCCGGGAAGCTTGGCGCCGGTCTCGCTCATCACCGGTTGATCGGTCTCGGTGTGGAACCAGCAATTCGGGAGGATCTTTCGCACCTCCCCGACCCCGACCCACAGGTCAGGAATCCGCGGCACCACCGTGATCGATTGGCGAGGGATCCCGCACTCGACGAGTTGGTCGACGTAGGTCTTGCCGGATCCCTTGTCGGTGAGGTTGGCATCATGGGGCAGGAAGTGCCCTGCGATCGGTCCATGCTGCGCCTCCCAGGCCCTCATCACCTCGGCGACTGACGGGGCGCCGGCACCCTCGCCAGCACACCAGGAGAAGAAGCAGTGATCCCGGCCTGACGGCTGGACGAGCCACCCCGACATGTTGTCCGAGGATCCCAAGTCCCAAGTCGTGAAGATCGGTCGGCCCGGTTCCTTGTTGAAGGCCTTCACCCGGCCCTCCGCTCGCACCCGCTTGAGCTCAGGAAAGATTTGCCCTGGAACAATCTGTCGATCGCATTCCTCGATCGTCGTCGGGAACTGCTGATACATGTCATCTGACTGCTCCCGCTTCTTCGCCTCATACCAGGCCTGACGGTCGAGGGGGATCTTGAGCCCGTGCGTCTTCTCGATCTCGGCGAAGTAGTCGATGGTATCGCCCCGGTTGGGCTTGCCACCTGGCAGGGTGTAACTCGGGTGACCCCACCAAGGAAAAAAGTGCAGTTTCCAGTCGAGCTTCGAGATCGGCTTCCCTTCGTTCTCGAGGGCGAGCGAGAAGAGCAGGTAGCACTCGCCGAACTTGCCGCCTTCCATGGTGGTTTCGATGTCCACGATGCCGTCGGGCGGGACCGAGTTGATCGATCCCCGCTTGATCTTCGAGGCCTTCGCGGGCGATGCGGCCGAGATCGGCCCGTATTCCGAAACGTGGAGACGTTGGGGAGTTTTCCCGACGTAGGAGGTGCCGGCAGCATAGGTCGAACCGTTCGCGAACTCGAGGCGCCCATCGCGCTCCCTGGTGAGAGGGTTCGCCTTGTGGATCATCTTCCACAGTGTGGCGATGGCCGGGTCGGGATGTCGCGGCCCATTGTCCCAGGCGAACTTGAAAATGCCTAGTTTGTCGAACGCGTCCTTCTCGGCCAGGTCGATGATGCCGGCGGAGAAGTTGGCATTGAATAGACACTCGTCTCCGTTGTCGAGGACGATGAAGGTGCTCATCCCTAGCTTTCGGCCCTTGGCGACGAAGTTCCGGTGGTGTCGTTCCTTCTGGAACTGCCTCTGCTCCGCCCGCAGTTGGAGCGGCTCCGGTTCCATGCCGTCCTCGGGCAGGATGAGGTAGAGGTTTTCCATCCTCCACTGCTTCGACGAGAGCTTCGCCTCGAGGGCCTGGAGGGCGGGCGTCATCACCACTGGTCGCACTCCTCGCCGAACATGGTCCGCTCGGTGTGCAGGATCATGCGGAGCTTCCCGCCCTTCCCCTTTCTGAGGCAGGTGCTATTCTTGAGATGATTGGCCTTGCGTTCGGCGGCAGCATCAATAGCTCGTCTCGTGTCGCCAAAGTTTTTTAGCTTGCTCGTTTTTTCGTTGCTCATAGGTCAAAACGGGATGTCTTCATCACCAAGGAGAGGATCGCGGGTCGGCTCATTCCTCGATAGTGCATCGGAGTTCTCGTATCGGCCGGCCGCGGGGATCGGTTGCTCTTCTCGCCGGTCTTCGATCTCGTAGAGCTTGAACCACCCAGACCATTCCGGCGAGACTGGCACGACCTCCAACTTGAACGAGAGGCGACCGTCCTCCCCTGTGAATGCCGTGCCGCATGTTGCGTATCGTTTTTTCTCGGCGCCGTCCCGGCCTTTGTAGGTCCCGATGGTGGCGACGACATTGTGTGTTCGTCGTGCTTTCATAATTCTTTGGCGCCCATGATGCCGGCGAGCATGGCAGTGACCTCGGAGTCGAACGAGACCTCCTTTTTTTCCGGTGCGGCCATGCCCGTCAGTCGGACCAGTTCCTTCACCGCTCCCAGCTTCGAAACGCACTTCACCTTCACGGTGCCGTCCGGCTTCACCTCGTATTCCTCACACAGCGCACTGTCAGGGCCGATCTCCCCGACCGGGGTGGTGATGACCGAGACAAGGTAGTCGAGCGTCTCCTCGCGTGAGAGCGATGCTAGCGCTTGATTCTCGCCCTTGATCCGCTCGACCTCGGCCTGGACCTTCTCATTTCTGAGCAAACGGTTCCCGTCGGTCGCGCACCATCCTGGGAAATTCCCCTCTTCGGTTTTCGCGACGTCGTAAGCTTCGCCATAGGCACGGGTCGCGTTGCCACTGGCGACGTAAAGCTCCGCAAATTTGGCTTGCCGTGGGTTCAGGATCATCTTCATGGACACGCTCTATTCCCACGAAAATCAAGGGTGGACTACCTTCGACAGCAGACTCCGCCGTTCGTTCTCCAGTGCCGTGACCTGGGACCGCAGCAGACTGATCTCGGCCTTTGCTTCCTCGGTTAGGGTCTTGGGATCCTTCCAAGTGTTGGCCTTGTTCCACTGCTTGTCCCATCGCTCGAAGGTCGGGCAGTCATCGGGGAAGCAGGTCACGAAGTGCTCGAGCCGGACATCCTCGGAGTCGGCCTGGTCCGCGGGGATCCCGAGCATCGCGGCGCCCTTGCGCATCTCCGCGCGGGTTTCCTCGAGGGAGGCTTCGAAGGCTTTGAAGTCCTCGGGTAGTTTCGCTTTGGCCTCGTCGTGGTTGAGCTTCACCACCGTCATCCAGTCGGCCCGGTAGCGTTCCTTGTGCTCTTCCCACGACAGGGTCGCTCCTCGGCCGCCGTGTTTCGATGCGGGATCTTCCGAGATGCGCTTGATCTCGTCCTTCAGCCGCTTCAGGTCCCGATCGACCATCCACGGTTCGCGGATTCCTGAGGATGCCTTTGCTGCCTCCTCCCGTGCGCTCCAGAGGGCTAGGAGGTAGCTGGCGGGTGAAACCACCCGAGAACCATTTGCGGACTTCCAGCCGCTCGCCAGGAGGTCTAAATAGATTCTCTTGGCGAAGGTCTCATCGATGTCCTGCCGGCGGGCGATGATCATGAAGACTTCCTCTGAGCATCCCAGGCTTTCCTCTCTTCCTTTTTGCGAAGCTGAAGGCTGGGCTTCCTTCCTTCCTTCAGCGGTGGAGACGGTCGGTCTACTTTCGACGTACGTTTCAGAACTAGGGAAGGAAGGATCCTCTCCTATTCCTTTCTCTTCTCTTCTATTCCCTTCCCTTCTATCGGCAGATACCTGATAGGAGGGTGATGGCTGGGTGATAGTCAGGTGATGGTCGGGTGATGCCACACTATCAGGCGAGTGACGCTCAAGCCATAAGGTCTTGGTAGTGAAGAACTCGAGAGCGGCAGTGAACCATGCCTCGGGTGCGCGAGTCTTTGCTGCAAGCGACCGAGCCGTCAGGGGGCTGCCATCGTCCCTCGCCAGGGTGCCGCGCGACTGACACTTCGATGCCACCTGGACGATGAGCACCCAGGCCGCGAAAAGCTCCGCCGCATTGTCCTGCTCCATGGTCAAACCATAGCCTTCGCCATCGTGCTTGTTCGGGACGGAGACCCACCGGAGGTTCTCGACCGCGCGAGACCGGGAATTCTCGTAGTGGGTGTCCCAGTCCTTGATGATGTAAAACGGGTGACTCATGGGGTGGGGGTCTCCTTTCTCTTCTCGAGCCACCAGATGCTCACATGGGCCCGGGAGGTCAGGGTGTGCGTCCTGAGTCTCCAGGCGTGTGCCTCGGCCGCGAGCGCTCCCTGAAGCGATCTGAGGGCCTCCGTGACGTTGAAGGATTCGGTCAGGCCCAAGTCGTCCCGGATCTGCCTCACCGTGCGGATGCGACCGTCCACGGCGATCTCGAGGAAACGCTCGCGGAACGTGGGCACATAGGTCGCCGGGGGCTCCGGTTTCAAGTAGGTCTCGATCGTGCGCTTCGCCTCCTCCCAGCCCCAGCAGACCACTGCCAGGTAGCCTTCCTCGGTGAGACGGCGGAGCCACACGACCTGCGCGGGATCAACTCCGCCGGCGCCGCCCGCCTTCGGACGCTTGTGCTCGGCCTTCATCTCGATGTAGAGACCGTGGTGACCTCCTCGGGCCACCGGGAGGCAGAGGTCAGGCACACCGGAGGTGACGCCCTCCCGCTTCATCTGGCGGGCGACATTGATGTGCCGGTGCCCACCGTTCGGGATCGCATGGAGCAGGTCGATGCCCGGGAGCAGGTTCGCCTGGAACTTCGCCCAGGTCATGAGAACGGTCTGCGCCGTGGACTCAGATTGTTTCTCAAGGGTGTAGGTTCGTTTTTTCATCGGAAAAGCCTCCTTTCGCGGGCCTCGTCATG
>DGXY01000114.1:82478-93279 GCA_002396885.1 Akkermansiaceae bacterium UBA5020 | reverse complement strand
TCATGCCATCACGGAAAACGCGGAACTACAGAGGACCGAGATCGATGCCGCAGGCATCAAAACACGCGGAAAAAACGGAAAGACAAGAGACCGAGATAGATGCCGAAGGCATCAAAATACGCGGAAGACACGGAAGGGTAGGCCTTTAAACTAAACGGAGCCCACTGACGCGGACGGACTGCGGATCGGAATGGCTTCCGAGTATTCGGTGTGTTCCGTAGGCCCGAGTTCTTTGCCGGGATTAGTCGTTCTTCCCCAGCGTCCAGCTCACCGCGTTCGTGATGAGGCGCCGCAGGGCCGGTTGGGTGACGTCTTCCGGCGCGCCGAGGCTGGTGTAGAAGACCCGGGCTTTCTTCGGCCCGTAAAGACGCGTCCACGCGAGCGGTTGGGCCGGCTCGATGTCTTTGGCTTTGCCCAGCAAGAGGGGCGTGGCATCCGCGGCGAGGGGCAAGACCCGATACATCGAGACATGACCCAGGATCGCCGCGGGATCGACGCCCTCGAGCAAGGAGCTTTCCGCCGGTGCCTGCGGGTGAAGGCTGACGGCGTAGGGCAGGCCCTTCGTCTCGTAGCCGGTGTTGTCGCAGCCGAGCACGTCGGGCACGAAGTCCGGCCAGGTCGAGAGTGCCGGATCGCTCACGGGTCGGTTGGCCGGTGGGACAAAGGCATGGTTCGCCGTGCGGACGCCGAGAAGCGGCTTGCCGGCGGCGAGGTGAGCGCGGATGGCGTCGAGCTGCTCGCGCGGCGGGGTGGCGCGGCGGACGAAGACAACGAGGAGATCGGCCGATTTCATTGCCTCGACGAAGCCTTCGAAATTCGTCGGCAGTTCGTGATTGCCCTCGATGAGGGTGACGCGGTGGCCGAGCGCCTTCCACTCCCTTTCGGCGAAGCCGCGGCAGGCGTTCACCGCGTCGTAGTTGTTCGGCTCTTCGACGGTGAGGCAGACGATGTGCGCCGATCGCGCGAAGGGCGTGAGGAGGAAAAGAAGAGCGAGGAGGGCGAAGAGAGGTTTCATGGGGATCGGTTCCGGGAAGCGGTAGCTTTCGCTTCGTTCGCGGGGAATCAACTCACGTCATTCTTTCGCAGGCGCCACCAGCAAGGTCTCCAGCAGGCGCTCCACCTGCCGGTCGTTGCCGGACTTCTTCAGCAAATGCCGCTGACGCCCCGCCGGATCGGGAATCCAAGCAAAAGTCATGTCCTCGTGCAGGTCCATTCGTCCAGGCGCGGAGAGATCCCAGCAATCCGCCGAGCCTCGAACCGCGTAGAGCACCGTGGCGAGGTCGGCGACGTGGCGGTCGCGCGCGGTGCCGTCGAAGTAGTGCTCGTAAGCGCGGCGCACGGGATTGTCTTCTGGTGTGTTTGTCAGGGCGGCGCCGATCGCGAGCCCGCTCGGCACCGAGCAGACCTCGCGTCCGGCGAAGACAATCTCCCCGGGCCAGTGGTGGATCGCATGATGGGCGGATGCGGCGTCGCGCTGGAAATTCACGTTGCCGAGCGCGAGGTCGTCCTTTGGCGGATCGCCGATGAAGTTGCCGCCCATGCAGATCCACTTGGCGACCTTGGCGCGGGCGAGCTCCGTGCCGCCGGGCGATCGGAGAAATCGGCTCACGTTGGTGAGGTAGCCGACCGTGACGAGGACGACGGAGCGGTCCGGCTGTTTGGTGAGGATTTCGCGATAAACGTCGACGGCGTCGGGGAAGTCGCCGCCGGACACGGGCCGATGGGGGAATTCCCTGGCGATGCGGCCGGTGAACTTCGACGGCATTTGCACGCCGCTGCCCTTGACCCATCCAAGCGGCAGGTCGGGGCAACCGCGGTAGCGATTGATGGCATCGACGGTGGCGAGGGCGTTCGGATCAGGCACGCTCGTAACCGTGGCAAGGATCTCGCATTCCTCGCGGTCCGCGAGGGTGTGGAGCACGGCCATGGCTCCGGCGTCGTCGCAGTCGGTGGTCATGTCGGTGTCGAAGAGGATCTTCACCGGCTCGGCGGCGGGAACGAGTCCACCACGGACGGCACCGAGGAATACGCAGAGAATGAGGAGGGGGCGCAGCATCGTGAGAAGAGGGAACGCGCGGTAGGGGAGCGATATGGCTGAGAAAGCGGGTCTTGGAAAGGCTCTTTCTCGTCGCGAGCCAACAAGGAATCCGGTCCTTAAACTGGCTAGTCGAAAGAATCTATAATTTCTAGACTTTACGGGGTTCCTAAGCGAAGATCGTTCCATTCCTCGCTATGTCGCCGCCGTTTTTGTTCGACCTCTTTCTACCGGCCATGGCCTTTGCCATCGGGGCCTGCATCGGATCGTTTCTGAACGTGGTGATTTACCGCGTGCCGAACGGTCTCAGTGTGAACGAGCCGAGGCGGTCCTTCTGCCCGAAGTGCAAGACGCAGATTCCGATCTGGCTCAACATCCCTCTTCTCACCTGGGTGATGCTGCGAGGGAAGTGCAAGTGGTGTCATTCGCCGATCGCTTTCCGTTATTTCCTCGTCGAGCTGCTAACCGCGATCTGCTTTCTCGCTCTGTTCAAACACAGCATCGCCCGCTACGACCTGCAGGGGGTGTTGGCGCTTTGGGTGTTCGCGGCTTTGTTGATCGCGGCGACTTTCATCGATTTCGACCACTTCATCATTCCCGATTCGATCACGATCGGGGGCACCGTCGTTGGATTGATCGCAAGCTTTGCCATTCCTGCGTTGCACGGGCCGACGCTGAACTGGTGGCAAGGGGGGCTGCAGGGGGTGATCGGCGCGGCGGTCGGCTTCGGCTTCCTCTGGCTCATCGTGCTGATGGGCAAGATGATGTTCGGCAAGATCCATCATCGCTGGGACGAGCCAGTCGATTTCGAGATCTCGCAACCGGGCGGCGAGGAGGCGCCCATCCTCATCCAACTGGGAGAGCATACCTACGAGTGGGGCGACGTCTTTTTCCGCAACTGGGACCGTCTCGAGCTGGACACGAAAGAGCTCTTGTTCGATGACGAGACGGTCGGCTTCAAGGACCGCTTCCGCGTCCTCGGGGATTGCCTCGAGGTCGACGGAAGGCGGGTCGAGATCGATACGGTGAAGAAGGTCTCCGGCAAAATCACCTCGGCCGTCGTTCCGCGAGAGGCGATGGGCTTCGGCGACGTGAAGTTCATGGCCATGATCGGAGCCTTTCTCGGCTGGCAGGCAGCGCTGTTCACCATTTTCGCGGCTTCCGTGGTGGGTGCGGTGGTGGGACTGTCGCAGAAGCTGGTCTTCCGGGAAAAGTGGTCGCGCCCGCTGCCGTTTGGCCCCTATCTGACGCTGGGGGCCTTCCTTTGGGTCTTCACGGGTCCGGCGATTTGGTTTTGGTATCTCGGCATCTTTCGAAGCGCCCTCGGCAAGGGGTGAGGCGGCGGGGTCGCGAAGAGGCTCGTCCCGTGGATCAGGCGACGATCGAGTTGAATCTGGTTGCGAAAAGGACGCCCTTGGCGAACCTTGCTCCCGGGGTGTCGGCCCGGTGACACGTCGCCCGGCGGATCACGGAGCGGGGCGGTGTCCGGCAAATGAGACGGGATTGCCTCCTTTTCCGGAGAAAGCTCCAGCCTACGCCCTCGTCTGAACCTTTCCGCAATGCCTGTCAAAATCGATCCCAAGCTGCATCAGGAGCGCAAGCCCTCCTGGATCCGTGTGCGGTTGCCGAACAATCCGGTCTTTTGGGACACCAAGGGGCTGATCGACGACCTCAAGCTCGTGACCGTGTGTGAAGAGGCGCAGTGCCCGAACCGGTGGGAATGCTGGGGGCAGGGGACCGCGACGCTCATGATCGCGGGCGACCGATGCACCCGCGCCTGTGGCTTTTGTGCGGTCGATACGCGCCGCCCCTTGCCGCTCGAGGCCGACGAGCCCGACCGCGTCGCCGAGGCGGTCTCGCGGATGAAGCTGAATCACGTCGTCATTACAGCGGTGGCGCGCGACGATCTTCCGGACGGCGGGGCCTGCCACTTCGCCAACGTCATTTACAAGGTGCGTGAACGGAATCCGCAGACGGTGATCGAGGTGCTCGTGCCCGACTTCATCGGACGCGACGATTCCCTCTGGATCGTGGTCGAGGCGGCTCCGGCGATCTTCAATCACAATCTCGAAACGGTCGAACGGCTCACTCCCGTGGTGCGCTCGAAGGCGGAATACTGGAGATCCTTGAAGGTGCTCCTCACCGCCCGCGAGATGTCCGAGAAGATGGGCCGGCGCTGCGCCACCAAAAGCGGGATCATGCTCGGTCTCGGCGAGCGCGAGGATGAAGTCTTGAAGGCGATGGATGACCTGCGCGATCATCGCGTCACCGTGTTGACCTTGGGACAATATCTGCGGCCTTCTCCGAAACACTTGCCGGTGGTGGAGTACATCGAGCCGGCGACTTTCGATCGCTACCGCGAGATCGCGCTGGAGAAGGGTTTCCGTCACGTCGCCTCGGGGCCGCTCGTGCGCAGCTCTTATCACGCTGCCGACTTCAAGCCGGAGCTGGATCCGCTCGCGTGAAGCGGGGCGGACGGGGCCGCTCAGGCGAGGTAAGGTAGGTCGAGGTGGGCGGCGGCTTCGAGGTCCATCGGAACGAGGATCACCAACCGCGGTCACGGACGTTTCCCCACGCTACAATCGACGCGATCAGATTCGTTGTCGGTCTCCGATGTTGTGGTGAGCTTGGCTCGGTAACTGCTGCCGCGTTTCTTGTCTTTGCGGTCTCCTTGGGCCATGATCAGCACGAAAGTGGCTCGACCCGCCCCGAGGTCGTCGATGCCCAGAGTGCCCGCGGTCACTTGGGCGGTCACGTTTTTACCCGATGCATCGAGGTAGGAAAGTTGGATGAAGCGATTCCCGGAAGGACCGGAGAAACGGAGATCGTCGGCGGTGTCCCCGTCGTTTTCGAGCTTTACGTGGGCCTTCGCCGTCTTCAAGCCATCGATGATGATGCTCGCTTTCTGTCCCGCACCGGTCTGATTGTAAATGCCGTCGCCCTTAAGCAGCGTTGGTTTCGAGCCGATCTGGGCGTCGGGTTGGAATCGGTCGGTCTCAAAGCGGAGGACACGGGCATTTCCCGTATCGGCCAGCCAGAGACGCTTTTCGCCATCGGCCCAGATTCCCTCGGCGAATGCGAAGGAGCTAGGCCCTTCCTGAGTCTCGAGATCCGGCTGGCCCAGGACGCCATCGGCGCTACCTGTGTCGCCCTTGTTGGCGGCGTTCTGGAAGAGAAGGACGCGATCATTTCCCTGGTCGCCGACGAACAGAGTGCCAAGGGAATTAATGGAGAGACTGACCGGGGTGTCCATTCCGAGGGGCCCGGCTGCGGCAATGGCCTCGGTAGGGAGGCTTTGACCGAGGACGGTATTGGCCTCGCGACCGTTGGCTCCGAGATCCGCGTTCCTGAAAACAAGCACGCGATGGTTGCCCGAATCGGCGACATAAAGAGTTCCCGCCAGATCCACGGCCAGGCCGCGAGGGGACGACAGGCCGCCCCGGGTCGTGGCCGCACCGAAGGCGATGAAGTTGATCTGGCCGAGGACGTTGTCAGCGTTGGCGCCATTCGATTTCGTGGCGGCGCTTGCGAAACGACTGACCCGGTTCAAATCGGGGCTGGAAACCCACAAGGAACCGGTGACGCTGAGAAAAAGCGAATCCGGGGCGCCGAGTCCGCTCTGGCCCGTGTTCTCAACCATCGTCGTGAAGTTGGCCTGACCGAGCACGCCATCCGCGTTGGCTCCATTGGCGAGGGTGGAGGCCGCATCGAAACGGAGGACGCGGCGATCGTCGAGCACCCAGAGGCGGCCCGCATCATCGCAGCAAATCGACCGAACCTTGGAAACGCGGCTTTGGGAGACGGCGGCGGCGGTGATCGTGAAATTCGGCTGCCCAAGGACGGCCTCTGCCGCGGCCCCGTTCGTGAGGGCGGCGGTGGAGTCAAAACGGAGCACGCGGTTGTTACCGAGGTCGGCGACAAAAACCTTTCCGGTGGTGGGATCGACCGCGACCGAGGATGGGTCGGAGAGGGTTGTGGCCGATGCCACGCCACCCCGGTTGTCACCCTCCTCGCTCGCAAGGCTGGATTGGCCCAACTGGGAGGCGGCCGCTTTTCCACTGCTGAACTGCGTCGACTGGGCGGCTCGTGCAGGTAACGCGGTGGCGAAGGTGACGGCCGCTGTCAGCGAGAAGAGAGAAAGGGAAGAACGGTGCATGAGGAGTCCGGAACGGTCCTCCCAAGTCCACGAAAGTCAATGGAGCGGGCCGGAGAGGCATGGTATCCGGTGACACAAACCAGGTTCGTTGAAAGCCCCGCGTGGATTCCCCCGTAAAAAGTGCCCTTGAGGCGGATCTGCGGTTGAAATCGCGATGAAATCACGCAAGATCTGATAATTATCAAATGTTGAATAATACCGGGAAACGCTTGGTTATTGCCTGTGGTGGCACCGGGGGACATCTCTTCCCTGGCATCGCCGTGGCCGAGGCATGGACGGCGCGAGGAGGGGAGGCCTTGCTCCTGATCTCTGAAAAGCAGATCGACACCCTCGCGACCGAGGGCTATGGGCATCTCCGCTTCGAGCGCATGCCCTCGATCGCGATGCCGGGGGTGTTTTCGCTCAAAATGCCGGGATTCCTCCTCGCCTTTTTGCGGTCCTTCCTCAATTGCCGGAAACTCCTCCGCGAGTTCGGAGCCCACGCCGTTCTGGGTATGGGTGGCTTTACCTCGGCCGCTCCGCTCGCTGCCGGGAAGTGGATGGGACTACCGACCTTCATCCATGAGTCGAACTCCATCCCGGGCAAGGCGAACCGGCTCAACGCGAAGTTTTCCCGGGCCGTCCTCGTCGGGTTCGGGCGTTGCGCGCCGCTTTTTGGATCGGGCAAACGGGTCGAGGTCGTCGGCACTCCTCTGCGCCCCTCGATCGTGAGTCGGCCATCGCAGGAGGAGGGGCTCGCGTTTTTCGGACTCAAGCCGGGCCGCAGGACGATCATGGTGATGGGTGGCAGCCAGGGGGCGAAGCGCCTCAATGAACTCGTCGCCGCAGGTCTGCCTCGTTTTGCCTCAGCAGGCGTGCAGGTGCTGCACATCAGCGGACCTTCCGACTACGAACTCGTCCGCCCCGCCTACGAGGCCCATCCCGACGCGGGCGTGCTCAAGAGCTTTAGTTCCGAAATGCAGTTCGCGCTCGCCGCCGCCGACCTCGCGATTTGCCGCTCGGGAGCCTCGACCTTGACGGAACTCGCCTACTACGAGCTGCCCTCGGTCTTGATTCCTTATCCCTTTGCGGCCGAGGATCACCAGACGACCAATGCCGAGATTTTCTCGGATCCCGGCGCGGCGGAGTTGTGGACGCAGGGCTCGCTCACCGAAGAAGGTTTTGCGGAGAAAATCCTTGAGTTGATTTTTGATGATGAGCGGCTTGCGAAAATGCGGGCCGCTGCGAAAGCCCTCGCCATTCCCGACGCCTCGGCGCGCGTCTGTGAGGTGGTCGCAGGAAGCCTGAAGTGAATCTGTTTCTATGAGCGATCTTTGCAAACTCTGGGGCGAACGATTCGCCAAGCGCGACGAACCGGTCCGTGTCCACCTCATCGGTGTGGCGGGCTCGGGCATGAGCGGGCTCGCCTCCCTCCTCCTGGGCCTCGGGCACCACGTCTCGGGATCGGACAAGGTGACCTCTCGCGAGACGGAGCGCCTCGAGAAGGCGGGTCTCCGGTTTTCCAGTCCCCATTCCGCAGAGGCCGTCGTCGGCACCGACGTCGTGATCTACTCGAGCGCGATCAAGCCGGGCAATGCCTCCTACGACGAGGCGGTGAAGCGGGGCATCCCGCTCCTCCGAAGGGCCGAGGCGCTCTCGGCGATCATGCTCGGGAAAAAGGGCATCGTTGTCGCGGGTACGCATGGCAAGACGACGACCTCCTCGCTTTCCGCCCACGTCCTGCGGGTCGGGGGCAAGGCTCCCTCCCATTATGTCGGTGCGGAGATTCCCATTCTCGGCACGAATGCGAATTGGGAAGAGAAGGGGGAGTGGTTCGTGGCCGAAGGCGACGAAAGCGATGGGACCCTCGTCAATTTCCATCCCGAACATGCCATCCTCCTCAACGTCGAGGCCGAGCACCTCGACTTCTATGATGGCATCGACGCGATCTGCGCGGTCTTCAGCCAGTATTGTGATCAGACCAGCGGCAAGATCATCTACTGCGGCGAGGATGCCAATGCCCGGCGCGTATGCCGGGATCGACCCAACGCGATCAGCTATGGGTGGAATCGTGATCATGACATCTCCGCCTGCGACCTTTCGCCTCGCGGTGCCGGGACCGAGTTCACCGTGCGGCAAAAGGGCTTGGAGATCGGTCGCGTTTTTCTTGGTATTCCCGGACGCCACAATGTCCTCAATTCCCTCGCTGCGATCGCCCTCGCACTCGAGACGGGGGTTTCCTTCGATCGCATCGACGAAGCCCTCGGCTCCTTCCGCGGAGCGAAGCGCCGTTTCGAACTCAAGCGCCACAGCGACCGCGTCACGATCGTCGACGACTACGGGCACCATCCCTCCGAGATCGCCGCGACGATCCAGACGGCGCGTTCGCAACACGCAGGACGCCTCGTCGTGGTCTTTCAACCGCACCGCTACACGCGCACCCAGTTGCTGCGGGAGGAATTCGGCCGCTGCTTCGAGGGTGTCGACGAACTCTGGGTCACCGATGTCTACGCCGCGAGCGA
This sequence comes from Akkermansiaceae bacterium UBA5020, assembly GCA_002396885.1. Taxonomy (GTDB): domain Bacteria; phylum Verrucomicrobiota; class Verrucomicrobiia; order Verrucomicrobiales; family DEV007; genus Arctic95D-9. The sequence goes on along the minus strand of DGXY01000114.1, from coordinate 84,587 downwards.
GCCGCCCATTCCCGGGGTCTCAGGCCAGACCATCGTCGATGCGGTGCTCGAAAACGGTGAAGTCGAGAAGGTGACTTTTCATCCCGATCTTTCCACGCTTCATCTCGCGGTCGGGCAAAAGCTCGAACCGGGCGACTGGCTCATCACCCTCGGTGCCGGGAACGTCCACGAAGTCGGGACCCGTCTCGCCAAGGACCTCGCGACCCTCGACCGCCTCCGCGAAGTCCTCGCCGAGTCCGCTGGAGTCCTGAAGCTCTACGAGCCCATGCGACGCCATACCACGATGAAAGTGGGTGGCCCGGCCCAGTTCTGGATCGAGCCGATCACGGTCGAGGGGCTCGCCCGCATCGTGAAATTCTGCGCCGATGGCGGCATCCCCCTGAGGGTCGTCGGACGCGGCTCGAATCTGCTCGTCCGCGACGGCGGGATCCCTGGCGTCGTGATGAGTCCGGTGCGGGGCGAATTTGGTGAAATCAGCGTCGAGGGCAACACCATCCGCGCCGGAGCGGGGGTCAAGTTCAAGGCCCTCGCCGCGGCCGCCCAGTCGGCCGGAATCGGCGACTTTGAGTGGATGGAAGGCATCCCCGGCAATGTCGGCGGGAGCCTGCGCATGAACGCCGGCGCGATGGGCTGGGAGACTTTTGATCAGGTGGTGAGTGTGAAGATGGTCGATGCCCAGGGCGCGATCTTCGAAAAACCGATCGGCGAGATCCGCCATTATTACCGCCACGTCCCTGAACTTGCGCACAACGTCGCCGTCTCCGCGATCTTCAAGGGAACCCCCGCTTCGGATGACGAGATCGCCGCGCGGATGGGCGCCTCAAAGCAAAAGCGCAAGACCTCCCAGCCCGTCGCCGCGAGCGCCGGTTGTGTGTTCAAGAATCCCGGACCGGTCGGAGCGGGGCAACTCGTCGACGAGATGGGCCTGAAGAACACCGCCAGGGGCGCGGCAAAAGTGAGCGAAGTGCACGGGAATTTCATCGTCAACGAAGGCGGGGCGACCGCACGTGAGGTGCTCGACCTCATCGCCGAGATCAAGGCCGTGGCCATGAAAGAGCGCGGCATCGAACTCGAGACCGAAGTGCAGATCCTCGGTCAGGATGAGCCGGTCTGAGCCCTCTCGACCCGATGACCGAACCCCGTTGAGTCCTTTCTTTCATGAGCAAGTCCATTGAATCCCTGAACATCGCCGTCCTCGCAGGCGGACCCGGATCAGAACGTGAAGTCTCTCTCGCTTCGGCGAAAGGAGTCGTCGGAGCCTTGGAGGGTCGGGTCGGGAAGGTGACCCTGGTCGATGTCCACGGTCCCGATTTTGAACTTCCCGACGGAACGGATCTCGGCTTCAACGTGATCCACGGCACCTTCGGGGAAGATGGTCAATTGCAGGCGGAAATGGAGCGACGCGGCATTCCCTACACGGGCGCCCGCCGGGGCAGCTCAGCGACCGCTTTCGACAAGATCCTCAGCAAGGCGCGCTTTCTCGAGGCCGGGGTGATCACGCCCGCTTCCGCGGTGATCCATGCTTCGAAAACCGACCAGCCGGCCGCGTCCATTGGGATTCCCTGTGTCGTGAAGCCGCCGCGGGAGGGCTCAAGCGTGGGAGTGCACCTCGTCCGCTCGAGCGAACAGTGGTCGGCGGCCTTCTCCGATGCCGCGAAATACTCGGACGATCTTCTCGTCGAGGAGCTGATTTCCGGAAAAGAATTGACCGTCGGGATCGTGGGGGATCTGGTCTTGCCGGTGATTCACATCCAGCCCCGTTCGGGCTTTTACGACATCTCGAACAAGTATCCCTGGATGACCGGATCGGGCGGGACGGACTATTTCTGCCCGGCCGATCTGCCCGAAGCGGTCACGAAAGCCGTCCAGGCGGAAGCGCTCAAGGCCCATCGCTCCCTCGGCATCGAAGTTTACTCCCGGGTCGATGTGCTCCTTCGCGAGTCCGATTCAACCCCCTTCGTCCTCGAAGTGAATACCATCCCGGGCATGACCCAGAGCAGCCTGCTCCCGAAAGCTGCCGCTGCGGTCGGGATCGATTACGCCAATCTTTGTTTGAAAATTATTGAACTTTCGCTAAAGTTCAACTAATGCGAAAGAAATCAAAGCGAG
>DGXY01000114.1:60162-82296 GCA_002396885.1 Akkermansiaceae bacterium UBA5020 | reverse complement strand
GCGAAAGAAATCAAAGCGAGGCAATGCCCGGAAGTCTCATTTCAAATCTCTCTTCGCCAGCCGTCGCGCCGATGACGAGACGGAGTGGTTTCGCTTTGATGAGGAGCCGCTTGCTGCGAAGGCTAGTCCAAGGCGGCGGGTCCGTCGCCGCCTCCTTTACGCGAAGATCGCGGCCTTTGGATGCTTTTCAGTGAGTATCCCGCTGGCGGTCCATTGGGGGTATGGAGAGGTCTTCTTTAAGAACGAAGAGTTCGTTCTGAAAACGCTTCAGATCCAGACCGATGGGGTTCTCCAAGTCAGTCGGCTCGCTGAAATCGCGAATGTGGCTCCGGGAATGAATTTGATGGACCTCGATCTGGGGCGGATCCAGAAGCAGGTCGAAACGCTGCCGCAAGTCGAGAAGGTCAAGGTCACTCGTGAGCTACCGGATCGGCTTCACCTGGTCATCCGCGAGCGGATTCCGGTCGCATGGCTCTCGGTCCCTCCTCTCGGCGTTCGCCCTTGGGACATGGAACGGGGCTTTCTCCTCGACGAGGACGGGCATTTGTTCCGTTGTCTGGACCTGAATGATGGAATGAAGTCTCTCCCGGTGGTTGAATCCTTCCAAATGTCCGAGCCGGTCGAGGGCGCGCAGGTGGAGTCGGAAGGGGTTCTCGCCGGACTGAAACTCATCCTCGAAAGCGACAAACGTTTCGCGGAGGAGGGACTGACCGTGCGCGGGGTCAAGGTTCGGGACGAATGGGCCGTCGAGTGCGATTACTCGAGCGATCTTCGGGTCACTTTCGGGATCTACGATTTCATGCGTGGTCTTGGTGACCTCCAGCTGATCATGGAACGCATGGCGGAGTCCGGGCGTGCTCTCGCCTCGGTCAACGTCGCGGCGGAGAGGAATATACCCGTCACCTTTGTGGCGAAGACTGATGCGGCGGGGAGTGGTGCAGGTTCGGAGAAGCCTTCGACCGACACCGTCAGGCCGGATGGCGCGGCGACTCCATCGGTGCCGACGCAGCAGCAGGGGGTGGCGGACCTGAATGATCAGGAAAAACACTTGCGCTCAATTTTGAGGGGCGGCTAAACTCCCGCCAACTCGGAGATCATTTTTTTTGAGGGGACTCAAGCCTATGGCTGCATCGAACATCTACGTCGGGTTGGAGATCGGAACATCGAAAGTGTGCATGGTCGTCGGGGAAGTCCGAAGTGACGGGGCCATCAAGATACTCGGCGTCGGACAGCATCCTTCCGCCGGAGTCAGGAAAGGGGAGATCGTCGATCCCGAGACCGTCCAAACCTGCCTGCACGACGCGCTCATGCGCGCCGAGGAACGCAGCAACGTGGAGGTGAACACCGTCTTTCTCGCGGTGACGGGATCCCACGTCCAGAGTTTGAACAACCGTGGGACGATCCGCGTGGCCGACGAGCAGATGGAGATCACTCCGGAGGACCTGGAGGAAGTCAAGAAAATCGCCCGCGATGTCCCGCTGCCCAAAGAGAACGGCTACATCCATTCGATCATCCAGCATTACTACGTCGATGGGAAGGACAAGATCCCCAATCCCGTGGGAATGCTCGGGCAAAAGCTGGAGGCGGATTACCATATCATCCACGGAGTGAAGACGCGCATCCAAAACGCCATCAAATGCGTTCGGGAAGTGCCGCTCGAAGTCGAGGATATCGTTTTTTCGCCCGTGGCTGCGGCTCAAGTGGTGCTCAATCGCGAGGCGAAAAACGAGGGCGCGCTCCTCATCGACATCGGCGGTGGCACGAGCGACTACATCTGCTTCATCGACGGAGCGGTTGTCGCCTCGGGGTGTGTCCCGATCGGGGGGGATCACATCACCAACGACATCGCCCTGGTTCTCAAGATTCCTCTCGCACGGGCCGAGAAACTCAAGGTCAATCACGGAAGTGCTTCGCTGAAGGGGATGATCGATGTCGAGATCCCCGTCGAAGGGGAATCCGGCAGGAAAGTCAGTCAGGAGTTGCTGAATCAAATCATGAACGCGCGAGTCACGGAATTGCTCTCCGTGATCCACGAGCCGCTTGCGAAGGCCGGGTATTTGAGCCGTCTCGGAAAAGGGATTTTCCTCACCGGTGGGTCCAGTTTAATGCGTGGAATCTCTGATTTGACCGAAGAAATTTTCGGAATCCCTGTGCAAAAGTCCGGAGCGGCGGCGATGTCCGGCCCTTCGGCACTCTTCGAAAATCCCCAGTATGCGACTCCCGTCGGATTGATTCGATATGCGCAACTCCTTGACGAACAAAAGCCAAAGCGAGGTCCATTATCCAAATTGGGTGAAAAGTTGGAGAAGTTTTTCGGGGGTGGGAAGTGACATTTCAGACAACATTCCTAATTGATTGACAATCCCGGTCATTCAACCAAAATGGAGCGAACCCCATGATTGAATACCACCAAACGGAACAGGGCGAATTCTCTGATACTTCGGAGTTCGGCGTCAAAGTGATCGGAATCGGCGGTGCCGGAGCCAACGTTCTCGATCGGATGGCCCTCGAGGGCAGTGACGATGCCGAGTTGTTGACGCTCAACACGGACATCCGTGCGCTCTCGACCTCCGTCTCCAGTCAAAAAATTCAGCTGGGCACGACCTTGCTGAAGGGGATGGGGACTGGTGGTGATCCCACCTTGGGCAAACAGTCGGCCATCGAAGCGGTGGATGAGATTCGGAAAGCGGTTCGTAGTAGCAAGATGGTCTTCGTCTGCGTCGGACTTGGAGGGGGGACGGGCTCCGGAGCCGCTCCCGAAGTCTGCCGGATCGCCCGGGAAGAAGGAGTCTTTCTCGTGGTCTTCGCAACGATGCCTTTCACCTTCGAGGGAGAGCGCCGCATGGGGCAGGCAAAGTCGGCGTTGGATCAGATCGCCCGTTATGCCAATGCCGTCATTACCTTCGACAACGATCGCATGGGTGAATTGATCGTGCCCAAGGACGGAGTGGCCCAAGCGTTCGCCGCGGCAGACAAGATCATCAGCCAAAGCATCCGTGCGACGATGAACGTCGTCTTCCGGCCTGGCATTATCCGCATCGGGATGGACGACCTGCTCTCCGCCCTCGATGCCGAGGATTCCCGCTGCCTTTTCGGTTACGGGGTCGCCAAGGGCGACAACCGCTCGCACGAAGCGCTCGAGCAAGCCCTCAAATGTCCGCTTCTCGACCGCGGCAAACTCCTCACGGATGCGCGCTCGGTTCTCGTGCAGGTTGCGGGAGGGGATACGATGACTCTCTTCGAGGTCCAGCTTGTGATGGAAGAGGTCGCGAAGCATGTCGGGAAGCAAACTCAGATTCTCTTTGGAACCGGAACCGACAAACGCCTCGGCAACAGTCTCACGGTGACGATCATCAGTTCGATTACCGGACCCGCCGCCTCTTCGATTCGAGCGGCTCAGGAAGAGGAAGCGGCAGCGCCTTCGATCAGCCTTGGGATGCCTGCTCTGGCCGAGATTCCTGAAAGGACTCAGCCGATCAGTCCCTTGGCTTCGATTCCAGTCTCCGCTCCCGCTGTTGCCTATAGTTCAGAGCCGGAGGCGGAGCTCGAGGCGGATGCCCTTGCCGAAGAAAATCCCATCTTTGAGCCGGAGCCGACGAATGATTCATCCGTCTTCGAACCCCTTGAGGATTTCGAGGTGCCGTTTGTCGAGGATGAGCCGATCGTTCCCGCCTATGCGCCGGACCCGGTTCCGCCTCTGCATCGGGCCCCTGTTTTTCAAGCGGATCCCGAAGATGGATCCGACTTGGTCAATCCGATTGCCCGGGCGATGGGCGGCACCCCTGAGCACGGTTTCGGTTCGCCGCCGCCGTTTCCTCCCCAGTCATCTGGTAATGAGGTAGGTCGGGTCGAGGCCCTCACCGAATCTTCCCAGAAGATCACTCTTAGCCGGGTTTTTGGCTCGGGGGGCACGGGGCGCATCAAGACACGCGATCCGCTCGCTCCGGCCCTCGACGGTCCGGTGTTGCCTACGGGAAAGCCCCAGGGGATGCCCTATGAGGAGTTGGATGCGGAGTTGACCAGCTTGGAGGCTCGGCAGCAGCAGGAAATGCTCCAGCTCGATCCGGTTGCCGGACGCGGGCGCTTCGCCAAAACCGATCCGACGATTGTCGATGGTGAGGATCTGGATGTCCCCACCTTCCTTCGGAAGAAGAAGTAAGACGCGCTACCCCGGCTGAGAAGGGTTTCCCCCCTTCGTGGTCGGTTGCTCCTTTCCTCGTCGTCCGTTTTATCGATGGTGAGACGAGAGTTTCTCGTGGTGTGGCACGGGAGCACTGCGCCTTCCGTCCCCACCCAGGATAAGCAGCTGGTTCGATTGGTAAGTAGCCCAGGGAAGGAGCTCAAGGAGCTGCCTCGGGGCACAGATTGTCATCTTCGAAGCGGATTTTAGCCGCCGCACGACTCGTCGCCTCCATCAGAGACGCTGAGAAAATCACTCGCCAGAGCGATGAGGTCTTCGCCGGAGCTCAAGTAACGCTGCCGATACTCGGTAACGGCGTCCGTGTTGCTGGTGAGAAACTCGTCGAGGCCACGGCCAAAACCGGAGCTTTCGCTGCGGGCCCACTGGAGGAACTCCGCCACACAACGGTGACTCGATCCGGCGCCGATCGCGTTGAGGGAGTCGCGGAAGCGGGTGGCGTGATCCCAGTCGAGATCAGAGACCAAAAACTCCACCCCCCGACCCCGGATCGCGGTGTCGATTTGCTCGATTTCGTCAATCTTGATGTCCCTCGGATTGTAGGGCGCGCAGGCGATCAACTCTTCGATAAGGTCTTCCCGGGTCCTAATTTCCTTAAGGCGCTTCTTTGGGAGAAACATTTCGCCATCCGCGCCATGATCGAGGAGAAAGCGGATGATGGCGCGGTTACGATTCACGATGGCGAGGAAGAGAGGCGCTCCGGAGCGAAAATTCACATCGGCGCCGTCCTCGATCGCTTCAAGGGCGTCGTCAAGGGACCCGACGGTGCAGGCAAGTTCCAGAGTGCGGTTCGCGATGGGGTCGCTCATGTTAAAGAAATAGCGGAAATTCCAGTAAATGGCGGAAATTAACACAGTTCGAAGCGATCGCAATCCCGATCATTCACCGGCGTCACGGTAGCGTAGGAGTCCCTGCACGATTTCTTCGGCAACGATCTGACGGAACCAATCCGCCCCACAACGTTGGCTTTCCCAGCGATTGGTGAGGAAGCCACACTCGACGAGGACGCCGGTGACCGGGGCCAATTCCAGGACCTTGAGGCGCTCCGGGCGGAAGCCGCGATTTCTTGTGACAAGGCGACGTCCGAGTTCGCTTTGGATGTAGCTGGCCAGTTCACGGCCACTCTCACTTCCGGGCCAATAGAGCGTCTCGGTGCCGGAGATGCTTCGGTCAGCATGGGCATTGAAGTGGAGACTGAGGAGGATGGTAAAGGGTGAGTCTGCTGAAACCGCGGCACGGTCGGCGAGCTCGACGTAGACATCCGCGCGGCGGGTCAGCTCGACCCCGATTCCCTTGCCGACGAGAAGCTTCTCAATCCGCTTGGCGAGATCGAGGGTCAATTCCTTTTCCACCAGATCGAAGCCAATCGAACCTGGATCTTTGCCTCCATGACCGGGATCGATGACCACTTTGTGGAAGATCTCGCCTGCGACGACCGAACCAGCGGCGAGCCAACCCGACGCAAGCAAGGGAAAAAGCAAGAGGGATGGGGACGGCCACCGCATTCGGTGAGCAGAGTAGCGAAAGATTTGGATTCTGTCGAGAAAGTGATTAAGAAAACTTAAGGAATAGGCTCAGACCTTGATGCCCCGGAGCGTGAACCATCTCAGACAGACGGTCAGGAGGCATCCCGCGATGACCATCCAAAGCGTGATCTCCGGAATATCGGTGCCGGGAATGCCGGTGGTGATCCCGCCGAGAATCAGGCTGGAGGCGAAGGAAAGGAGGACGAGGCGCTGGGTTCTCGTCATGAAAACCACCCCGGTGGGCCGCCGGCCGCCAAGACGGGCCGAGGCGAGGGAGCGAATGTAGGCGGAAAAGATCGCCGAAAGGGCTGCGGCCAGCCCTAGCCAGGGGCTGGAATCGCTCGCGAAACCAAAACCCAGCAGCGTCACGGCATCGGAGACCCGTTCGGGAAGTTCGTTGTAGAATTCATCCTCCCTCGATTGACGGGTCGAGGTCGGCTGGAGCATCGCGTCGAGGCGGATCGCGAGGGCGCGCAGGAGGCAAAGAAGGAGGCCGCTGCTCCAGGCCAGCCTCGGATGGATGGTCTCACCCGTGGCCATGAAGGCGACCCCCGCGAGGATCCCCAGGATCATGCCGAAGACGGCGACCATTTCGCTGGTGACCCCGATTCTCATGAGAAGCAGGGTGAGACGCCGCAGAAAATTCCAGCGGCGTCGGGTTTTTGGCTTGCTCACGTCGGTCATGGAGTCTCCCGTAGTGTCGTGCGACGGCGGCCGCAAAACAATCGCGGCTTGATGGGGTTGAGTTTACCTGCTATTGCAGGCACTTCTCTCAGGAATTTCGAAAAATCCCTCTATGACCCCGCCCGAACCGAAGCTCCCTCCATCCGGCGACGGTGAGGAGCGGGAGCGGGCCAACGACCTCGATGTCGAATTGATGGGGCGGATTCGGCGCGGCGACTTCGCTGCTTTCGAGGAGCTCATCGAGATCCACCAGCGCTCCGTCATCGGCACGGTCGCTAAAATGCTCGGCAACCCCTCCGATGCCGAGGACATCGCCCAACAGGTTTTCATCCGTGTCTGGAAGTCGGCGGTCCGCTACGAGCCGCAGGCCAAATTCACGACCTGGCTTTTCACGATCACGCGGAACCTCGTCTTCAACGAAGTCCGACGTCGCCAGCGCAAACCGACGGTATCGATGCAGGAGCGCGAAGAGACCACCCACCGTGTCGTCGAGGATGTCCAGGGCAGCTCGCCCGACGAGGAGTTGCTCCGCTCGGAAATGGAGGCCGCGATCGACCGGGCGATCGAGGCCTTGCCCGAAAAACAGCGGCTCGCCGTCGTCCTGCGGCGCTACGAGGAGATGCCCTACGAGGAAATCGGCGTCGTCCTCTCGATGTCGGTGCCGGCGGTGAAGAGTCTCCTCTTCCGCGCCCGCGCTCAGCTCAAGGAGACCCTCCAGAGGTATCTCGACCAGTGACGGCGCTTATTCTCCGATGCGGATGAGATGTCCCTCGGTGCGGATCACAAAACCGTCCGAGACCACCGCAAAAGAGGAGAGCCCGAATTCACCGAGCTGGTTTTCGGCCACCTTGACGAAGGTCTTTCCGGGTTTGACCACGGTGGTGATGCCGTTGCCGTTGTGGAAATAGAGATGACCGCCCGCGTAGACCGGCGAGGCCGAGTAACCGCCCTGGCCGTCGAGCCGCTCGCGGTAGTGTTCCTTGCCTGTTGCCGCGTCGAGACAGCTGAGGATGCCCTTGTCGTCGTTGAAGAAGATCTCGTCGCCCACGAGGATGGGGGAGCTTTCCTTCGGGACGGTTTTGTCATCCTGCCAGACGAGGTGGGTGTCGGTGACATCGCCCGTGCCGTCGGTCTTTACCGCGAAAAGAATGGCGCGGTTGAAACCCGAGCACACGTAGATCACCCCGTCGCGATGAAGCGGTCTCGGCACTACCGAATAACCCTCGCCGTAGCGGAAACGCCAGATCTCCCTCCCGTCGGCGGGGTTATATGCGATCACCGCTCCCGAGGCGGGTGAAAGGATCTGGGTTTTGCCCTTCACCTCGATCAGCAGGGGCGTGGAAAAGGAAAAGGTGCGCGTCACCGTGACGTTGCGCGGCGTTTTCCAAGCGACCGAGCCATCGGTGGCGTTCAGCGCGACGATGAAGGGATCGGCCTGGCCATCGTTCGAGAAAATGAGTTTGCCCTCGTGCAGGATCGGCGAACCTCCGTTTCCATGGACCGGGGCATAGGAAAGGCTCTTCTGGGTCCAGAGGATCGCGCCGTCACCCGCGTTCAGGGCGGCGGTGCCATCGTGACCGAAGTGGACGAAGAGTTTTCCTTCGGCATAAACCGGCGTCGGAGAGGCATGACTGTTTTTCTGGTGGATCGCTCCCTCCGCCTTCTTGAAAATCTCGCGATCCCAGACCGGCTTGCCGTCGGCGAGTTCAAAGCACATCGCCCGCAGCGAGAGCTGCCCTCCCTCGGATACCGCGGAGGTGATGTAGATCCTGCCATCAGCGATCACGGGAGAAGACCAGGCTTTCCCCGGCACTGGAACCTTCCAACGGATCTTGCTCGTCGCCGACCAGAGCGTGGGCACCTTCGCCTCAGGAGCATGACCATCAGCGGTGGGGCCGCGGAATTCCGGCCAGGAGTCCGCCGCCGTCAGCGGAAGCAAAAATGAAAGCGAAAGGAGAGCGGGAAGAAGCCGTCGGATCATGAAACCGATTCTAGCCGATCCGTTCTGCCGCGCAAGACGGGGGGAAGACGGAGTTGCGGTGGCGGATGCGTCAGAAACCCTTCCGCCAGAGGAAATCGAGCCCGTAATCTGGGTAATAGGTCTGCACGATGAAGGCGACAAGGAAATAATCGACGATGAGGTGCACGAGCAACACCCAGAGGAGGCTCTCGGATTTTTCGAACATCGCCCCCTGTGTCCAGGCGAAGAAAAAGACGATGAAGATCCCGCAGCCGGTGAAAGCCATGTCGTAGAGCACCGCCGTGTAGAGCACTGCCTGGATCACGTTCGCGACGCGGAAGGAAAAGAGCGAACGCAGCAGGGCGAAGACCGTGTTCACGAAAAACAACTCGTCCCAGATCCCGACGAGGTTGATCCCGATGAAGAGCCGCCGGATTTCCGTCGGATCGGCCTCGGCCCCGAGGGTCCAATGGCGGAAGAGCTCGTCGTCGAAGAAGGTGCGGTTGCCCCATTCGTAGCCCTTGAGGACGGCGTAGGCGAGGGGGATCGACAGGATCGTGTAGATCACATCGTGCTTCCGCCAGTGCACCGGCCAGAAGCGGTAGCGGATGATCCCGCGGTCGCCAAAGTGTTGGATCAGCGAAGGGAGGACGATGACGAGGGTAAGCGGGATGCCCACCTTCAGGAAATTCTCGTTCGAAAGTCCCGGATTGATGTCGCAGGCCGCGAGGATGAGGACGCAGCCAAGGAGAATGGCGAGGCGGCGGCGTAGCTTCGGCTCTGGATCGGTCGCGACGAGCCAGGCGCAGAGGACGAAGGCCGGAATGCCCGCGATCCAGAGTCCGGCCGGAATGAGCAGGATCGTCGCGGCAGCGAAGGCGGCGAGGAGGAGCTTGCGGCGCGGGGTGAGTTCGAGGTCGAGCGAGGCGGTCACGGGAAATGAGTCGCGGGGCACCGGCCACGGGTCAACCTCCGGTTGCGCTGTAAACCGCTTCTTCCTCCATCACCCGCATCGCGGCCGCCTCGGCCTCGAAGTCGATGCCTTCGTAGAGGTCGGCAAGGGCGAGCGAAACACCGATCTGGGGCAGGGGAATGATCGCCTCGAGTCCGATCGCCAGTTCGCGATGAAAATCCCCGTTCGGAGAGCGGCGGTAGACCTGCACGACCGGCTCGGTGGACTCGGCGACGAGATAAACCATCAGGGTGGGGATCGCGAGATAGGCGTCCTTCTTTTCGCCAAGATCGATTCGGCGGGTCGAGGGTGAGGTCACCTCGAGAACGACGACAGGGGAATCGTGGTAGGTGTCGTTCGGTGGGTTCGGGTCGCAGACGACGAAGGCGTCGGGGTAGTAGAAGCGGGTGCCGGTGGTAAGCCGGATCCGGACCTTGGTTTCACTATTGCAAGGTTTGCAGGGCTTGCCGCGGAGTTGAGCGTGAAAGGAAGCGAACCCGTTGCCGGCGACATCATTGTGAACGTTCCTCGCACCCGCCATGTCATAGACGATGCCGTCCCGGTATTCACGTTTGACCGGTGAAACCTCCTCTTCGGCAAGGTAGTCTTCAACCGTGACGAAGTGCCATTTTTCCGCCGCTGACATACGGGGAGGATAGTCCCAGCGGCGGGGAGAAGCAAGCGTGGCGGAACTCCGTCCTTTGACTTCGCGGGTCGGAAAGATCACCGTCCATCCATGCTTCTTCGCCTGATCCCTCTCATTCTCGCGCTCTCGCCGCTCGTCGCTCCGGCCCAGACCAAAGGTCCGCTTCCGGTCAACCCCGCCGACGCGAAGAACCAATCGACCGGCAAGGAGGCCCCGCCCGCCGATCCCGCCCTGGCGAAATACGGCATCTACGCGGAGTCGGCGCCGTTCCCGGTAAAAGGCGAGGCGGTCGTGACGACGCTGCCGCTGAAACTGGAGAAGGGTGATCGGATCGCCTTCGTCGGGAATGGTCTCCTCGAACAGGCGGGCCGTCATGGCATTCTCGAGGCGATGCTTTATCAGGCGCATCCCGACCTCGACCTCGTCATCCGGAATTTCGCGTGGTCGGGCGACGAGGTGGACCTGCAGCCCCGACCCGACAATTTCGCTACCGTTGCGCAACACCTCGCGAGGGAGAAAATCGACGTCGTCTTCGCGGCGTTTGGATTCAACGAGAGCTTCGGGGGAGCGGAAAAGCTCGACGCGTTCAAGACGAGGCTCGCGAAGTATCTCCAAGAGCTGAAGACCTCGGCCTTCAACGGCAAAACCGGACCGAGAATCCTCTTGCTTTCTCCGATCGCGGATCTTGGCGGGGGAGAAGGTCTCGACCCGATTCTCGCGAGCTACACGGAAGCGATGCGGGAGGAAGCGAAGACGCAGGGCATCGGATTCGTCGATCTTCATCGACCCACCCTCGATCTTGCGAAGAGTGGCAAAGCCGCCGGAAACGGCGTCCACCTCAATGAGGCCGGCTACCGCCTCTTCGCCCACGAGGTCTTTCAATCCGTCTTCGAGGAATCACCGCCCGATCTCGACGAGGCCCTGCGCGCCGTCGTCGTCGATATGAACCGGCAGTATTTCCGGCGCTACCGGCCGCTCAATACCTTCTACTACACCGGAGACCGCAACAAGGATTACGGCTACCTCGACTTCCTTCCGGCGATGCGGAATTTCGAGATGATGGCCGCCAACCGCGAGGCCCGCATCCATGAACTTGCGCGAGGAAAGAAGATCGAAGGTCCCGTCGATGATTCGAACCTCCCTCCGCTGGAGGCCGTGGCCGAAGGGAAGGGCGCAAACGAATGGCTCTCTCCCGCGAAGGAACTTGCCGCCTTCCAAATCGATCCGCGTTTCGAGGTGAATCTCTTCGCCTCCGAGGATCAGTTTCCCGAGCTCGCCAAGCCCATCGCGATGCGATGGGATTCACGCGGACGTCTCTGGGTGAGCTGTTCGACGACCTACCCGCACGTCTATCCCGGCGAGGAACCCGACGACAAGATCCTCATTCTCGAGGACACGAACGGAGATGGTCGGGCCGACGACTGCAAGGTCTTTGCTGACGATCTCCATCTTCCGCTCTCTTTCGAGCTGGCCCAAAACGGGATCTACGTCTCCGAGCAACCTGACTTGACCCTGATCGAGGATCTCGATGGCGACGACCGGGCCGACCGGCGCACGGTGCTTTTGTCAGGATTCGGCACCGAGGACAGTCACCACTCCATCCACGATTTCATCCGGACGCCCGACGGCGACCTCCTCATGCGCGAGTCGATTTTCCACCATTCGCAGGTCGAGACGAAGTTCGGCCCGGTTCGCACGAAGAATTCGGCCTGGTTCCGCTACACGCCGCAGGAGAGGCGTCTCGTCGCCTTTGGCAGTTATCCGAACACGAATCCCTGGGGCGTTGCCTTCGACGAATGGGGCAACCATGTCGCGAGCCACCCGATTTTCGCGAACGCGTTTCACGCGACGAATCCGCCCTACCCCGAACAACATCCCCCCGGGACGGGTCTGCCCGCCTATTCCGGCACTTGTGGCCACGACTTCGTCGACTTTCCCTTCTGGCCGAAAGAGATGTTGGGCGGTTTCATCAAAGCGCGCTACAAGCCAACCAACAAGATCGAATTCCACCGTTGGGTCCGGAAGGACGACCACTACGCGGAAGAGTTTGTCTTTGATCTGATCTTCTCGACCAACCTGAGCTTCATTCCGGTCGATGTGGGCTTTGGACCGAGAGGGGATTTCTACATTTGCGACTGGTATAATCCGGTCAAAGGTCACGCCCAGTACTCCCTGCGCGATCCGCGCCGCGACCGCACCTCGGGCCGGATCTGGCGTGTTGTCCCGAAGGGCGCGATTCTCCAGGACCCGCCGAAGATCGGCGCGGCGACGATTCCCGAACTGCTCGAACACCTGAAGCGCCCCGAGTCGAAGATCCGGGATTGGGCGCGCCGCGAGCTTTCATGGCGCGAGCCGGAGGAAGTGGCGAAGGCGCTTGATGCCTGGGTCGGGAATCTTGACCCGAAGGACAAACGATTCCGCCATCACCAGGTCGAGGCATTGTGGCTGTATCGGTGGATCGGTCAGGAACGCCCCGTTTTGATGGGAGATCTGCTGGTTTGCGAGGCGTCCGAGGCCCGGGCCGCTGCGGTGCGGCAGATGCGACACCGCGATCCTGACAAAAATACCATCGCTAGCCTTGGTCGCGCCTCGACCGACCCTGACATGCTCGTGCGGATGGAGGCGGTGATCACGGCAAGTTACCTCGGGGGAGAAGCGGCCTTTGAGGCGATCCGCCCGGTCCTCGAAAAGCCCATGGACGCCCACCTCCGCTACGCCCTCCGCTGCGCCCTGAACTCGGCGGCCCTCCGGCCTGCGGTCGAAGCCAATCGCGATGATCCCGCCCTTTCCACCTTCCTCAAGAGCTGGGACACCAAGAAGGACAAACCCCTCATTTCCAAACTGAACGCCAAGGACGCCGCCTTCGACGCCCGTCCGGATCTGCTGACGGTCCGCATCGGCTGCCTGCCCGAGCGCATGCTCTATGACACGACCTCGTTCACCGTTTCACGAGGACAGCCGGTGAAGCTGATCCTTTCCAATCCTGACGTGACCCAGCATAATTTGGTCATCGGACAACCCGGCTCCCTCGAGGAACTCGGCATGGCGGGCAACGAGATGGCGAAGGATCCGGCGGGCTTGTCGAAGGGATTCATCCCCGTCTCGGACAAGATCCTCCACCACACGAAACTGCTCGACCATGGCACCAGCGAAACGCTGCGCTTCGAGGCTCCCAAAACGCCCGGCACCTATCCCTTCCTCTGCACCTTCCCGGGACACTGGATCCTGATGAAGGGCGAGATGATCGTGAAGTGAATTCCCCCGTGAAAGTCTCGCTTTCTCAGCCGAAGCTGTCCTCGTTCGTGATCTCGTCGGCGTAGAGATTGATCTTCGCGATGATCTCGGAGCGGTCCTGTTCCCCAATGCCCGCCTCTTCGAGGGTGGCGACGAGGTGTTCGGTGAAACGTTGGAATTCCCGGCGGCTGATCGCGAGGGGATGATGGACTTCGGCAAGGGGGCGGCCGCTGTAGGTCACAGGACCGTCGGTGACCATCGAAAAGAACTCGCGCTGCATCACCTTCAGCTTCCCGATCGGCACGTGGGTGAAGTAGTGCCCGATCTCGCCGTCGTGCGTGACGCGGTGATAAAAATGATCGAGGAGCCGCTCGATGGCGGGTTCGCCGCCGATGCGCTCGTAGAGGCTTTTACCGCGTTGGGAGGATTCCATGGAGGGGAAGGAAAAAGGAGAGGGGAGTTCGCTCAGAGTTCACCGACCTTCAGATTGCGGTAGTCGATGGCCATGTCGCGATCGCCGTGGAGTTGGAGTCCGATGGGGCCCTTGGCCTTGCCGCTTTCGCTCTTGTAGGTCATCACTTTTTTCCCGTTGAGGGAGACGGCATATTCTGTGCCGCGCACCTCGATGCGCATCTGGTTCCAGTCGTCCATCTTGAGGAGTTCTTTCACGCCCTCGGCCTCGACGGGATAGCCTTTGCCGGGAATGTAGGGCGAGGCGGTCATGTCGCGCTTGAGCGAGCCCGAGATGCCGATCTGGATCTGGTCGTCGCTCTTCACGTGGACGCCGGAGTCGATCGTGCCGGAGATGAACTTGAACTCGAGCTCCATCACGAAGTTCTCGTATTCTTTCTCGGTCCAGAGCACCGATCCCTTCTTGTCCTCACTGCTGCGGAGCTGGAGGATGCCGTCCTGCACGAGATACCAGACATTCTTCTCGGGTGCCTTCCACCCGCTGAGATCCTTGCCGTTGAAGACGGGTTCGAATTTCTCCTGGGCGACAAGGGCGGAGGAGAGGGCGGCGAAAGCGACCGTGCAGATGAGGATACGGGGGGATTTCATGGGTAGTGGGATGTGAGGGATGATGAAGTCGAGGCTCCCGACAGGCAAGCCTGATCTGCTTGAATCAGAAGACTCTGGAGGGTGCAAGAGGAGACCCGAGAGGGTGCAAGCCTCACGACTGCCCCTTGGCCTTGGCCCAAGCGTCCTTTAATCCGACGGAGCGGTTGAAGACGGGCTTTTCCGGAGCACTGTCGGGATCGGCACAAAAGTATCCGAGCCGTTCGAACTGCACCGTTTCCCCGATGCCAACCGAGGCAAGGTTCCGCTCGAGTTTGGCCTTCGGGATGACCTTCAGCGAATCGGGGTTGAGGTGATCAAGGAAGGAGCCCTCCCCGCGGTCGGGGAATTCGGTCGCAAAGAGGCGGTCATAGAGCCGCACCTCGGCATCGAGCGAGTGGCGAGCGCTGACCCAGTGGATCGTGGCCTTGACCTTGCGTCCGTCGGGCGGATTCGAGCCGCTGCGGGTCTCGGGATCATAGGTGCAACGGATCTCGACGATTTCTCCGGCCGCATCCTTCACCACCTCTTGGCAGCGGATGAAGTAGCCAGAGCGCAGGCGCACCTCGGAGCCGGGGGAAAGGCGGAAGTATTTCGGCGCCGGCACCTCCATGAAGTCCTCGCGATCGATGTAGAGCTCGCGCGAGAAGGGGACGAGGCGCGAGCCTGCCTCCGGGTCCTCGGGATGGTTCATCGCCTCCATCTCCTCGACGAGGTCTGTGGGGTAGTTTGTCAGGACGACCTTGATGGGATCGAGCACGGCCATGTAGCGCGGGGCGGTGCGGTTTAGCACGTCGCGCACGGCCGCTTCGAGGAGGGCGAAGTCGTTGGTGCTTTCGAATTTCGTGATCCCGATGGTCTTGCAGAAATTGCGGATCGCTTCGGGCGGGTAACCGCGGCGCCGGATGCCCGAGATCGTCGGCATGCGGGGATCATCCCATCCGCTCACATGGCCTTCATTGACGAGCTGGAGCAGCTTGCGCTTGCTCATCACCGTGTAGTTCAGATTGAGCCGCGAGAATTCGATCTGGCGGGGCCGCGAGGGCACGGGGAGGTTCTCGAGGAACCAGTCGTAGAGGGCCCGGTGGTTCTCGAATTCCAGGGTGCAGAGCGAATGGGTGACATGCTCGAGCGCATCGCTCTGCCCGTGGGTGTAGTCGTAGATCGGGTAGAGGCACCACGCATCGCCGGTGCGATGGTGTTCGGCGTGGAGGATGCGGTAGAGGACGGGGTCGCGCAGGTTCAGGTTCGGGTGCGCCATGTCGATCTTGGCGCGCAGGACCTTTTCGCCGTCGGTGAATTCGCCGGCCCGCATCCGGGCGAAAAGATCGAGGCTCTCCTCGACGGGACGATTCCGCCAGGGGCTCTCGGAGCCCGGGGTTTGCAGATCGCCGCGGTTTTTGCGGATCTCCTCGGCGCTCTGATCCTCGACGTAGGCTTTGCCTTCTTTGATGAGAAAAACGGCCCAGTCATAGAGCTGCTCGAAGTAATCGGAGGCGAAATAGAGGTGCTCGCCCCAGTCGAAGCCGAGCCAGCGGATGTCGGTCTTGATCGACTCGACGTATTCGACCTCCTCCTTGGTCGGATTCGTGTCGTCGAAGCGAAGGTGGCAGCGGCCGCCATACTCCTGCGCAATGCCGAAATTGAGACAGATCGATTTGGCGTGGCCCAGATGCAGGTAGCCGTTCGGCTCGGGAGGGAAACGGGTCACCGTGCCGGCGTGTTTGCCCGAGGCGAGATCTTCTTCAATGATCTCGCGGATGAAGTCTTTCGAGGCGGGCGTGGCGGGTTCGGTCATGCGTGCGGGGATGGGGGGGCGAAAAGGGCGAGAACCTAAGCGGAATTTCCCGCCGCGCAACGCGCTCACTGCTTCCACTCGTCGAGGGCACCCCAGATGTTGGGGCGTTCTTCCCCCGCGGAGGGCTCCTCGTCATCGGAAAAATCCTCGACGAGATCCGCCTTGGGGCAGACGCGTCCTTCGACGAGTTCGTCGCAGCGGGGATGGGCTGGCAGGTTCAGAAGGAAATCCTCGCGGACGACGACGGCGAGATCGAAGCTCTGTTGGTTCGGTTCGCGATCGAGCTCGGTCGACCAGTCGGGAAAGTCGGCCTCGTAGGGGAAATAGTCGAGACAGGCCCCGCATTGGAGCTGGAAAGGACCCTTGAGGCGACCGTGGAGGGTGATCACCTCCTCGAAGGCATAGATGGTGGCCTCGTAGTGGACCGACCCGTCCGGGCGGATCGTGTCGTCCGCGGGCAGGTCGAAGATCGAGGCGGGGAATTCACCATCGAGTTCCATTCCCTCGTCGGGGATGTCGGAAAGAAAGATTTCCATGATGAAGCGAATGAACCTGCAAGGTGCGACCGGCGCAACCGCTTTGCGCAAGAGTCCGTCGGCTTGTCGGTCCCAACCATTCTTGTCGCGGCCGCGACAAAAATGGTTGGGGATTTCCTTGCAGGCGGTGGGTGAATCGTGGGTTGAATCCTTGGGATGATGCCTTTATACACTCGGCCTATGAGTCGCTATGCCATCGGTCTCGATTACGGGACCAATTCCTGCCGATCCCTCCTCGTCGATCTCGACACGGGCGAGGAACTCGGATCGGTCGTTTTTCCTTATCCCTCCGGGGAGCTCGGCATCCTCACCGATCCGTCCGATCCCCATGTCGCCCGGCAGCATCCCCAGGATTACCTCGATGGAATAGTCGCGATCATCACCGGGGCGCTCTCTCAGGCCAAGGCGGTCCGCCCCGGGTTCGATGCGGGCGAGGTCATCGGGCTCGGGATCGACACCACAGGCAGCACGCCGATCCCGGTCGATGCCGACGGGACTCCGCTCGCGCTGAAACCCGAGTTCGCCGGCAATCTCAACGCGCATGTCTGGCTCTGGAAGGACCACACCGCTCACGAAGAGGCGGCGGCCATCACCGCGACCGCCGCGCGGATGCGACCGCAGTATCTCGCGAAGTGCGGCGGCATTTACTCGAGTGAATGGTGGTGGAGCAAGATCTGGCGCTGCCTGAAGGTCGATCCCGCCGTATTCCACGCCGCCCATTCCTGGGTCGAGCATTGCGACTGGCTTCCCGCCGTGCTCACCGGCAACACCAGGCCCGACCGGATCAAGCGCGGCGTTTGCTCGGCCGGACACAAGGCCATGTATGCCCGCGAATGGGGCGGCCTGCCCGATAGCGAATTCCTCGCCTCGCTGGATCCGGCCCTCGCCGAGCTCCGGGGGCGCCTTTACGAAGAAGCGTTCTCGTCCGACACTGCCGCCGGGGAACTCACCGCGGCATGGGCCGAAAGGCTGGGCCTGAAAGCAGGCATTCCTGTGGCCGTGGGTGCCTTTGACGCCCACATGGGCGCGGTCGGAGCAGGGGTCGTCCCCGGCACCCTCGTGAAAATCCTCGGCACGAGCACCTGCGACATCACTGTCCTGCCCAACTCGGCGCAGCTCGGCGAGGTGCCGGGCGTGTGCGGGATCGTGGATGGCTCGGTATTGCCCGGTCACTATGGGATTGAGGCCGGACAATCGGCGGTGGGGGATATCTTTCTCTGGTTTGTCCATCATCTCGTGCCTGATTCCTACGGCGCGACGGTGAGTGAGAAATTTGAGGAGATGGAGCGTCGGCTCGCGGCGTTGAAGCCGGGCGAAACCGGCCTGCTCGCCCTTGATTGGAACAACGGCAACCGCACCATTCTGGTCGACGTGCGGCTCACCGGACTCATCCTCGGGCAGACCCTCCACACCGAAGCACACGAGATCTACCGGGCCTTGATCGAGGCGACCGCCTTCGGAGCGCTCACCATCATCCGGCGAATGGAGGAGTATGGCATTCGCATCGATCGGGTCGTGAATACTGGGGGGCTTTCCCTCAAAAACGCGACCCTCATGCAGATCTATGCGGACATTCTTGGTCGCCCCCTCCAGGTCGCCGCGAGCGAGCAGACCTGTGCACTGGGTGCGGCGATGTTCGGGGCGGTCAGTGGCGGCGGGATTTCACTCGAGGAAGTGCAGCGGAATTGCTGTCGGATGCGCGAGGTGCAATACCAGCCAATCCCTGAGAATGAAGCGGTTTACCGGGAAATTTACGCGCTTTACAAGGCCCTCCATGATGGGTTCGGACTGTCCGGATCGACGAGTGACTTTTCGGGAGTGATGAAGGAACTCATCGCGATCCGTCAGAGGCAGCGCGCCTGATCCGCCGGAGAACTCACGGCAGCCGAAAGCGATAGTCCCGGTATTCGTTTGGCGGCTCCGTGCATCCATCTTCTGCGGCATGGACGAGGTTGGCCATCTCGCGGGCGGTCACGTAGTGGAGATCGAAGTCGCCGCAGCCGGCCAGCGATTCGTGGAATTTTGCCATGCGCTCTCCGAGCAGGGTTTTGAAATTGGGTTCGATTCCGCCATGCGTGTGATACTTCACAAAGACCCATTCGGGGCGGTTCGCCACCGAGATGCCTTGGCGCAAGGCGAGGCGAAAGCGTTGCAGGGTCGGAGGATTGGCTCCGGTGAGGTCTCCGTTTTCGATGCGTGGGAAGATCCCGCGTGAACGGCGTTGCCAGTTCAAGGCGAGGGGGCCTTGGATCGTGAGTAGTTTGTGAAGGTCATCCCGATGGATCGGGCCAGTGCCGGCGGTCGCGGGAATGGCCTCGTGGTAAGCCTCCCGCTTCGGCAGGTCCCTGAGGTAGGCGATCTGATTGACGAGCTTGGTCTGGGTCGGCGAGGGAGCCGAAGGCATCGTGAAGTCGGCGTAACAACCGCTTTCCCGCAGCAGACCGATTTCCTCGTCGATCCCGCAGCCTTTGCCCTGCGGATGGATATTGTTGAGGGCCCAGTTGCCGTGGATGTAGGCGTAACGCGTCCGACCCTCGGGATCCTCGCAGAGCAGTCCGTGGCTGCGGAGATCCTTCTTTCCCTTTTCGAGCGACTCGAGGAGGTTCTCGGGGGTGTCGCGGTCGTGATGGAGGTGGATCTCCACTTCGCTTCCGGTAGCGTGGCAGAGGTCGGCGAGGGGGGTGATCAGGTCGCGATCGTATTGTTCGACGGGATAAAAAAAGGTGTGCTTGGGCGGTTGGCCGT
Organism: Akkermansiaceae bacterium UBA5020; assembly: GCA_002396885.1. Classification (GTDB taxonomy): domain Bacteria; phylum Verrucomicrobiota; class Verrucomicrobiia; order Verrucomicrobiales; family DEV007; genus Arctic95D-9. The sequence continues at coordinate 62,961 of DGXY01000114.1, read as the reverse complement.
CGGCATCGCGGAAGGGGGCGATGGAGCGGGGGAATTGTTCCGTCCAGATCTTCAGCCGTTTTAAGGCACCGGTTTTGTCGGTGTCATGGAGGGGTTCGAAATGATCGCAGACCGCCACAAAGACCTGCAAGCGCCCGGTGGCTGCGGGACGGCGGCGGCGGAGGTAGGGAAGCAGCCATTTGTCGAGGGCGCGCATGGGATCGGAGAAGCAAGGGGGGGGGGAATTCACCAACTTCCGGAAGCCGGGCGGAGGCGGAGTTGGAGGTAATGCAGAAACGCCTTCGCGGACTGTAGTTGGAGAAAGAGGAATCCGGCCGGGATGGAGAGGATCCGGAAGCGCCGCAGCCAGGGGGTCATTCCTGCAAACCCGACCAGGTAGGCGAGCACTTGGGCTCCGAGGGCGACTTGGAAAAACAGGGAAGAGGGGGCGAGAATCAGGGCCCCGGCGAGGCAAGCGGCAAGGTAGAGCGGTCCACCGAGGCGGAGATACTTGTGCGAGAGGAGTTGCCACCAAGCACGGTTCACCCAAGGCAGGAGCCACTGTGGATAGCGAAAGAGCATCTGGTAATTTCCGGCGAGGGTGCGCACTTTGCGGCGCTTTTCATGACGGGTGTCGAGGGTCTGCGGATCATAGGCGACCGCGGCCGGTTCGAAAAGAATGCGACGCCCCCGGACGAGCGCCTGCATCGGCACGACGACGTCGTCGATGAGCGTGTCCTGCGGGATGGGGTGGAAATCCTCGCGGCGCATCGCGTAGATCGCACCGGTGCAGCCGATCACGGAATCCCATCGCGATTCCTCGTTGCGGATCCACTTTTCGAGCCGCCAATAGGCGTCCATCCCGGCGGCGGCCCCCTCGGTGGATGGTTCGATCTCGAGACTGCCGCTGACGGCGGCAGCTTCGCGATGTTGGACGAGGAGAGCGGCCATGGCCTCCACCGCACCGGGATCGAATCGCTGGCGGGCATCCGCAAAAACGAAGATCGCTCCCTTCGCCTGACTTGCGGCGATATTGAGGGCCTTGCTTTTCCCGCTGCGTTCCGCGAGCGGCACGATCGTCAATGGGATCGTCAGGCCGCAACCTTGAGCGCGTTCCGCCGTGTCGTCGTCGCAGGCGTCGCAGACAAGAATGATCTCGCGCTCGCCCGGATAACGGCACTCGGCCAGATTTTGGAGGCGGGCCGCGATACGCGCCGATTCGTTCCGCGCGACGATGAGAAAAGATACCGAAGGGAAGTCGGAAGAGGTCACAGCAGGGGCGACGGGGAATTTCCTGCGCGAGACCAGATTTACGAAACGCAGGAAGAGGGGGTAACCCGCAAAGGTGTAGATCAAAAGGAAAAGACTGCACCAGAAGAGCGTCGACGCAATCATCGGATGTTCTCAAACTTCTTCATTTGGCGATGGCTTGCCTCGTTTCCTCGAGCCAGATGTCGCGGTCGGCCATGTCCAGGCAACCTTCGCGGAGAATCGTTCGGCTTTTCTCCGCACTCCGTCAAACAAGCTTTTGAACTTCGCGGGCAACTCGCCTTGCATTGTGAGACGGGCATTGATAGGGCGGAGTTCCTTTCGAATCTCGTTTTTTCCCGTGGACCTCAACGGGAGAAGCCTCCAAGATAGTCGCTGCATGGAGCTAAGCTTTGTTTTTCCCTGTCTCAACGAAGAAGAGACGATCGTGGCCTGTATCGAGGCGGTGAAAAGGTCCCTGGATGAGGCCGGTTCGCATTTGAGGTATGAGATCGTCGTTGCCGACAATGGCAGCACGGACCGCTCGGCCGAACTCGCCACTGGCGCAGGGGCCCGCGTCGTGCCGGTCTCCGAGCGGGGTTATGGAGCGGCGCTGCGGGGCGGCATCAGTGCTGCCGCCGGAAAATACGTGATGTTTGCCGACGCGGACATGACCTACCAATACGAGGATGCGCTGCCCCTCTATCAGAAGGCGGTCCAGGAAGATGCTGACATGGCCATCGCCTCGCGGATGCAGGGAGTGATCGAGCCCGGGGCCATGCCGCCCTTGCACCGGTGGCTCGGGACTCCGGTGCTGACCACTCTCATCAATCTGCTCTTCCACGGGAAACTCTCGGACTGCAATTCCGGTTTCCGGTGCCTCCGGAAGTCCGCCTATGAGACGTGGGGGATCCGCGCCAATGGGATGGAATTCGCGTCGGAATTGCTGATCAAGGCCCTCAAGCATGGCGCCCGGACCGTTGAGATCAAGTCCGGTCTCCGCCGTGGGCCGGAAGGCCGGGTCGCTCACCTCCGCACCTGGCGCGACGGGATGCGACACCTCCTCTTCATTCTCTCGGAGCGTCCCCGGCTCTTCGAATTCAGCGGCCTCCTGCTTGTGGCCGTCAGCACGACACTCCAGATCTTTGCGATCGCCTTGGGGCCCACCGAAATCGGGGGACTCAACATTTTCGACATGCACTCGAAGGCGCTCCTGCTGCTCGCGGGCATCACCGGGATGCAGCTCTATCTCTTTAGTTGCATCCTTTTTCTCCGGGAACGCGAGCAGCCCACGCCGCTCACGGCGAGCCTCATCGGGATCGAGGAAGCCCCGCTCTTTTTCCTGCTGCTCGCGATCCTCGTGATGGAAAGCGTTCTTGTCGGGGGAGTGGTGCTCAACTGGACCTTGAACAATTTCGCGAACCTGGACCTCGCCAACGTCCTCGTCGGAGGAATTCACTTTCTCGGGTTGCCGCTCATGCTCGCGATCGCCTTGCTGGGGCTGCACGTCTTTAAAAAGAGCGGAGACGTGTGAGGATGGAGTAATTCCTACCCCGCTTTTCGGCAAAGGAC
>DGXY01000114.1:51018-59974 GCA_002396885.1 Akkermansiaceae bacterium UBA5020 | reverse complement strand
AAGGACCAGATACTGCCCTCCCAGAGGAAGCCACCGCAGCCACGGTTCAAGAAACCGAAAGGCCGAGAGGAACTTCGGGAAAAAAAAGACGTAGTCCGTCGAAAGGACTTCAAAACCGTTCTTTCTCAAGAGCCGTCCGGCTTCCCCGGGCCAGACGAGAATCGCATCCGCGTCAAAGGGGACGAGGCGCATGGCGAGGCGGGTGAGGGGATTCCACGGATTGTTCTCCCAGAAAGCGAAATATCCGCCGGGCTTCAGGGTTTCCCTGACGCTGGCGAAGGCGGCGGGTCGGTCTTCGACCGGGATGTGGTGGAAGACTCCGTTACAGAAAGCGAGATCGCAGGTCCCGATCCGGTCGGAGGTTCCCGTCGCGAATGACACCCCATAGTCCGCCCATTGAATTCGCGCCTCCTCCAGCGAACTTTCCGAAGGATCCACTCCCAGCAGGGTTCTCACGCCTAACAGATCAAAAAAACAGGGCGTCGCCGTGCCCGTGCCACACCCGAAATCGAGGGCGTCTTGGGGGTGGCATCCAAGGCCTTCCAACCGCGTCCGGAGGTGGAGCATGCGTCCCCGCGCGAAGTATTCTTTCGATTCGCCGCTGAGCCGCAGGCCCTTGTTCAGTTCGGCGTCGTAGTTCGCGGCGTAGGCATCAAACTCGGCGGCGGGCGAAACGTCTTTGGTCGGCGGGGCGCTCGCCATTTTCGGTTCTTGCGTAAAATTCGGATCCATCTTAATACCTCGGATGACGGAGTGTTCACGCCATCCCGAGGCAACGCCAGAGAAAAAGTCCCCGTCGCGCCGGTTCGCGGGTTTTCTCTTCGGTCTGCTCTTTCTGACATCGCTGGGATTCCAGGTCCAGAGCGGAGCGTGGCGCAGCGACTTCGGGGGTCATGCTGACGAGGCCGCCCATGTGGTCACCAGTTTGATGGTGCGGGACTACCTTGGTGGGGGATTCCTCGAGTGCTGGCACCCAATGCGTTACGCCGAGGCCTATTATGAGCGTTTCCCCAAAGTGGCGTTAGGGCATTATCCGCCCGGTTTTTATCTGGTGGCGAGTGCGGGACTTCTTCCCTTTCGGTCCGGCGCGACCTTTTTGGTCTTGATGAACCTTCTTTGCGCGGGGACGGGGATTCTTGTTTGGAGTTTAGGGCGTCGGCTCCTGAATCATGATGGCCTAGCCGCTGTGGTCGCATTCCTTTATGTGATTCTCCCCCAAAGCCGGACCTACACCGCCATCGTCATGGCCGATCTACTTCTCGTTTTCCTCGGTCTCCTTGCTGCCCGCTTTTTCCTCGGCTTCCTCCGATCCGGCGGCATGCGAGACGCGTTCCTCTTCGGTCTTGCTGCAGCAGGGGCGATCCTCACCAAGGGGTCGGGAATCGGACTCGCGCTGCTGCCTCTCATCGCCTTGCCGCTCTCCGGGAAAGGAAAATGGCTCATTAGTCCCCGGCTTTGGGTCGCTCCTGTCCCGGTCATGCTCTTCGCCTTTCCGTGGATGTTTCTGACCGCCGGGATTACCGGCGAAGGCATGCAGGAGAGCGGGCTTTTGGAATGGGCGCGGGGGGCGCTGCCCTACTATGGGAGCGCGGTGATCTCGGAATCCGGCTGGGTCTCGGTCATTGCCCTCGTCGCCGCGGGAGGATTCGGCACCTTCCGATGGATCCGGCGGAAACAAGGGGTGACGGAAGTCGAGGCGGTGCTATGGGCTCTCCTCGGCTGCGGCATCGTGATTCCCCTGGCGGTCCCCGCAGGGCTGGATCATCGCTACCTGATGCCGGTGATGCCATCGATCCTCCTCTTGGGGGCTTCTCAAGTTCGCCATTTCGCGGGCAAGGGAGAGTCGGCGCTCGGCACGGTTCTCCTCTGCCTGTTTTGTCTCTTTGTTTTCGGGGAGACCTGGCGCCCGGTGGAGAAGCTCTTCACCGGTGCAAGCGGGAGCATTGAAAGGATCTTGGAGGATTCGGAGGGAAAAAAGGCGGGCGAAGTTTCTCCCAAGGTCCTCGTCGTTTCCAGTGTGGCGGGTGAGGGCGCCGTGATTGCTGCGGGCGCCCTGTTGGCACCCGACTCACTAACCCTGGCGCGGGGGTCGAAGGAATTGTCGATCAGCGACTGGATGGGGCGAGGTTATCTGGTCGGATTTGAAAGCCCGGAGGAACTGGCGAAAATCCTCGGCGAACGGGGCATCGACTACCTCGTCACCGATCCACCGCCCGAAACAACGCCGTTCGAGCATTGGCGGATCCTTGGCGGGTGGCTCGATGGGGAAGTTCCGCTGCCGCTCCGGCAAATCGGGGTCGTGCCGTCGTGGCGAAGGGAGGTCGAGAGCCGCTTCTCAATCTATCGGGTTGTGGACTGATCAGGGCTGGATTTCAAATTTCGCCGCAACCGCCCGATGCTGCGAAGGACGGTCCGCTTCGGTGACACACCAAGCAGTCCGCCAGGACTCGTCGCAGAACAGGTAGTCGATCCGCATCCAAGGCCCTCCAAGACTCAGGGGATTGCGGGTCGTTCCAGGAAACGTGAACCCGAAGCCTCCGCCCGCCTCGGAATGGGCATCCTCGAAGCGGCTGCGAAACAGGCCGTGAATGTAACCTCCGGCGGGAGCATTGAAGTCGCCGGCAATAATCACCGGTAGGGAATCCGCCGCGATGCGATCACGGAGCGTCCGAGCCTCTTCAATCCGCCGATCCCAGAAGTCTTGGTTCGAACGCCGCTTGTGGGCGAGGGGAGTGCCGGGCAGACCAATCAAGCCATAGAGGAAGGCCCCGCGACGGTAATACACGAGAGTGTCCCGGGGGGAAACCGTGTGGACCGAATAGACGGCGATTTCCCTTCCATCGAAATCGATCACGAACCGGGCCGCAATCGGTCTCGAAGGCTCCCCCGACAAGGACACCGGGGTGGCACCAAGGATGGGATAGCGGCTCAGGAGAGTGAACTCGGCCAGGTCGAGCGCATGGGGAAACTCACCGTATCCCTCCGCCTTGAGGTATCCAGCGGCTCTTCCGGGAGCGTCCTGCATCGTCAGGATGTCAGGTCGGGTGAGATCTTTGAACGGTTGGAGACTCTGGCTGCGATGCTGCCCACGATTGTAAGTGAGGACGACGAGAGACTTTCCGGCCTCCGATGGGGTGGGGGGCGAGGGACGGCGAGGTTGGAAATCCATTCCAAACCAAAGGAAGGCCAGAGAACAGGCAAGGATTGCGAGCGCCGACCAGCGATGGAAGAGGATGGCGATCGGAAGAAGGAAGACGCTTGGCAGCAAAAATGCGACCCGAGGGAAATACAGCAGGAATGCGAGAGTCAGGTTCTTCTCTCCAATCCAGCGCATCGAGACCATGAGCAAAACCAGAAACGCCGCATATCCGAAGGCACCGAGGCCGAAAAGTCGTAAAAACCAGCGGGAAACCGTCTTTCGCAGCCTCGCCCTGGCCGCGTCGTCCGCGAGCGTCTCACCAAGCTTCCGCAGAAAGCGATCCCCGACCCTCGAGCCCGGGTTTCCAGAGGAAGCGTCCATTCGTGCTCGGAGAGAGATGGAATCGTGCCGACCGCTCGATCAGGGCGCCGTTCCAGATTCCACGCTTTCCGAAGGCCCCGGAGAGCCAACCGGGGGCGGCATTTTGGCGTTTCGCAGATACAAACCCGCTAAAACAAACGAGATAATCATGATTGCCAGAATTACAAAGGTTGACTCGATTATAGTAAATGCTATAATTGGCCGGCGCTTCGTCAGTCGGCAGGGAGGTTCACTCATGATTTCATAATTGACACTCAGTCCTGAAATTTTCCAGTTCAAAATCATTCGATGGAAATTTAAGAAATCCAACTAATCAACGCCGTCCCTCGGGATGGATTCCTGCTCTGAACGGCTGACCCATGAGTTCCAAAGCTTCCCGATTTCAGGTGACGCAATTGTTCCAGAGTCTCGTAAAGACACGGGATACGCGCCTTGACAGTAATAAAATTCGGGAGGATAGGTGGCGTGATTGTGGGTATTTCCTGCATGGGTGTGCTCCCTTGCCGGGCTGACCTCCTGCAGGGGTCTTATATTCGAGAATGGTGTAATATTGCGATTTAGAGTAGATGGTGATTTGCCGGAAATTCCTCCAGTTGGCCTTGCTGCCACTGATTGCGACCCCGCCCATGAATGTGGCGGCGGATCCGAGTCACACCGCGCTCTTGTCTCCCGTTTTCGCCATGAGTGGGCGTTCCGGGGATCCCGAGCACATCGTGAATCCCTTCGAGGTGGCAGCTATCCCGTATCAATCCAGCGACGGCGATGCGTTTGCCTCAGCGGATCCCGATGCCGAGATCGGTGCGGTGATGGCTCCGACAGAAGGAACTTCCGAGGACAGTGTTGGCTCGGACGGCGAGGCCTTGTTTCGGGAGTATGAGGACACCCTGATTCGCAGTGAGCAAGATTCCGCCTCGCAGACTTTCGCAGGGGAGGGGAGCGAGCGCTTGCCCGACACCTGGGCGACCCCTCCGGGTGCTTCGGTCCCGGGTGGCTATCCTGGTTACCAACGCACTCCCTCCTCGCTCGATTACTCCGACAACGCCGGGGGGATCGCTTATTTCCCACCTCCCTCGATCGATTCTTCGCGGGGTTCTGCTTACGGCTACCCCACCACCTACCATCCTGGCGGCCCTTACGCCTACCAATATGATGGAATGGTTCCGCTGGGTGATCCTGGTGACTTGGGTTATTTGGGCGACACAGGTTATGAGTTTGAGGGTTCCTTGCCGCTCTTCACGCGTGACTTCAAGCCTGAGGACGCCCATTTGAAGGTGGGTCCTTTCTATTTCCAAGCCCTTTGGGTTGGTGCGGGGGTCCTTTTCTCCGATTACCATGGTGACCGAACCTACCTTCCGGGTGAGGAGGATGGCTTGCTGAGTTACGCCAACTTCCGTTTCCGGATGGCTGCCCAGCTTACTCCGTCTCTCTACATCACGATGAACGGCGAGGTGATTTACCTCTTCGGCGAAAATGAGCTCGGTTTCCGCACGGGGGCATCGGGGCGGCCCTTTGCCGAGATCACCTATGAGGGCCAGTCCGGGGCTTGGGATTATCGAATCTATGGCCTCTTTGGGACGGGTTCGGTCACTGATGTCTTAGGGTCGGATGCCTACGATCGAGCGGGTCGCTACAGCTTTGGGTTCCTTGGCTACGAAGACGAGCGCAATGGGATGGTTTACGACCCGTTCCTTTACACTCGGGTCGGGGCTGAGGCCAGCACTCGCACCTTGCCTGATTGGCGTCTCACGCTCTCTGCGGATCACACGGATTATTGGCATTTCGACGACGAGAGGGAAGACGACCATAGCGCGCGGGAGCGCCTTGGTGTTCGTCATGGAGCCGAGCCGAACCGAGTTCCCTTCACCCCTTGGGTGTCGTATGATCTTTACTCGAACGACTATTTCGAGAGCCTTTACCAGACCTTCTACGCCGGGGGGAGCGGGCGCCTCTCCGAGAACGTCCAGTTTGATGGCCGCTTTGGTTACTTCTGGACCTCGGACATGGGGACCGACCGCAATCACTGGCTCTGGAACATTGGTTTGCGGCACCAGATCAATGAGCGCACCGAGCATGGCTTGCGGGTGGGGCAGGATTTCTTCATGAATGATTTTTCGATCGATTCTGCGGTTTCGAACTTCATCCATTATTACATCACTCATGAGTTGTCTGACCGGATGCAAATCCACGGTTTTGCCCAGTGGTCCAATGATGAGTTTCTCAGTGGTCCGCTCGTCGGCGGGGAGTATGACCGCTCCCTCTACGGTGCCCGCCTTTCCTACAAGTTCTCGGATCGGATCTCGACCGAGGTGGGCTATCGCGTTGAGTTCAGGGAGAGTTCGAAGAGTTTGGAGAGCTACGAGCGGTCCCTCTTTGACGCCGGCCTGAGCGCGCGCATCGGCCTGAGGACGACTGGGTATCTCCGATACCAACACGAGGACGCCGGTTATTTCTACGAAGACCTCTACATGGCGGGAGTCCGTCGTCACTTCTAGGAATGGACCTTTCCCCCTGATTTTCTTTTCCAGCTCAACCACTCCATTGCTCATGAAAACGACTCGCCTCCACCCAGCCGTCAAGCTTGCGGTCATGGGATCGCTTCTTTTTACGGGTGAACTCGAGATTCTTGCCCAGGACGCGCCTGCGGGAAAGGCCGTGGTTTCCGGCGAGGCTCTCTCAAAAGTGACTGCGGAAACATCGGGTGGATCTGCCTCTCCGGCCGCCACCGGGGTCAAAACCGTGACTTCTCCCGCCTCTCCCGCTTTCCCAGGCAAAACGATTCTGGATGATCCCGAGGCAAATGATCCGCGCCTTTCCGTGCCGGTCAACGCGTTGGGTAAGGTTGTCGCCTCCCGCCTCACCAAGATTGATCTCGATAGTGACCTTGACTACGACGGGACCATTAACAACGAGGAGGCTTCGGATCAGTTGAGCGCGGAGCATGTTCCTCCGGGTTTGGAGCTGGGCGTTGGCGAGTTGACCCGTATGGTGTTGCGACTCAAGGTTTACGATGAGGCCTTTGCTGGGGACCTCGACGTGAGCATCGAGGTTACCGGTGTGAACCGCGATTCGGCCTCGGGAAGTTTTCCCGCCGGTGATGGCGGTCAGGTCGGGAGAATCAAGGTTTGGCGCGACCAAGCCAGAACCGAGTTGCTGCTTGATTCCGGAGACTCCTCCAAGCTGGTGAAGACTTGGACCTATGAAAAGGGGAAGCGCTCCGGCGGCATCCCGAAGATGGTTTATGTGGAGGGCGTAGAGGCGGCCCCGAAAGCGAACGGTGATCTCCGTTTGATGGTGATTTCCTCGCCCCGCTCGGAGGGCTCCGTCGGCGGAGGCAAGAGTTCCCTCTATCGCCCGGCCTTTGACCATCTCCTCGTCTCCGTCCTCAAGGATCCCGTTGAGAAGGATTTCATCAACAACAACTTGGAAGGGGTTTGGTCGTCGGTCAACGCTCCGGCGACTCCCAAGCCCTAGTTCGACCAAGGACCGAGCCTAAAAAAGTTTGATTGGCTCATCCGTTTTCGCCCCGGTGGGGCTAGATTGGATTGGCCGCAGGAGAAGTCTTTCCAGAATCTACCCATGCGCCTCACTCACAAGTCCTTCGTCGCTCTGGGAGTGGCCTTCCTTTCTTCCCTTTTTCTTCTGGGCTGCAAGTCCACGGATTTCGCCGAGAGCCCTCCCGCATCGAGCTATCCGCCACCCCTCATTCCGCCGACCGTGCCCGTCGTGCAAGAGGCGCGTCCTGCGCCGTCCCGGCCTGCGGTCGGAGGGAGCGTGAAGACCGGAGATACCTTGGAATTGTTCGTTGAAGAGGATGACGCGTTCAATGGCACTTATCCCGTGCGCGAGCAAGGTGACATCATCATTCCGTCGGTGGGCAGGATCCAGGTCGCGGGGCTTTCGATGGGCAGTGCCGGGGAGCGAATCAAGACAGAGTTGGAGGTTCGTCACCTCAAGAAGGCGACCGTCCTGTTGGATCGGGTAGGCCGCGCCGCCGTCGCGCCTGAGTCCGCCGCACCCAGGGCTCCTGCCGCCCCTGTGGCCCCGAAGTTGACGGTCTACATGAATGGCAAGGTGAATCGCCCCGGACAGCACAAGGTGGCCCTCCCTGCGAGCGGCAAGGTCGGGGTCTATGAGGCAATTTTAATGGCGGGCGGGATGTCCCGGTTTGCTGATCCGGCGGGAGTCCACCTCTTGCGAAACGACAGTGCCGGCAAAAAGCACAAGATCCCCGTGAACATTTCAAATATCGAAAAAGGGCTGGAGGTGGATCCACCGATTGGGGATGGGGACATCGTCGTGGTGCCGGAGAAGGTTTTCGGTTTCTGAGAGGTTTTGGACACGGGCTGGTTTGCTTGTTCGATTTTTTCTTTTCAGATCATGGGTTTCGGAACACAACGGTCATCCCGCCACCTCAGGTGGGCAGGATTTCTTTTCTTGTGGGATTTTCTTCTCGTTTGGGGCGCCTTCCTTCTGGGAATCGTGGTCCGCTTCGAAGAGATCTCATGGGAGAAGTTAATGACCTATGGTCCCGGTGTGGGACTTGCCTCGATTGTTTTCCCGTCCATCCTCTACATCGGCGGGCTCTATTCCCCTCGCTATCTGCCATCGGACAAGCTGCGGAACGCTCGCTGGATTGTGATTGGTTTGCTGGGGATGGTGGCGGTGGCCTTGGCGACCGGTTCGATCGTTTTCACCTCCCGGATCGGCCGGGGTGTGATGTTCTGGTCGGTCCTGTTCCTCGTTCCCATGCTGGTCGTGCGTCATTGGCTCGTGGTGGGGCGAAGGATGCGTCGGGTTCAATCCATGTTGTGCCTTGTCGGCGGCGACTCCGATGAGCAGGCCGCGGTCAAACTTTATCGATTCTGGGGGGATCGCGCCCTCAGTTTCGGGATCGTGTTGGGGCGTGGCTATCAGTCGGTTTCGGATCTTCCCGTGGTGGGCCGGGTCGAGGATTTAAGGAGCGGGGGGCTTCCGGAGTTCTTTGATCTTGTGCTGGTGAGGGACAGCCACTTTCAGGACCCTGGTATGGCTGCTTTCCTGAGGGAGCTCCGCTACAATGGGTCCGAAATTGTTCCGCTTTCGGACGCCTGTGAGGACATCTATCACGCGGTCCCCATCGAACTGATCACGGACTCGTGGCTCTTTCGTGCTTCGACTCAGGCCCAATTGCTTTACGTCCGAAAGCTGAAGCGTTTTTCCGATGTGGCTCTCGCCACTCTCTTCTTGATCTTGCTGAGTCCGTTTCTCGCCCTTGGCGCTCTCTTGGTGCGTCTGGCCTCGCCTGGACCGGTGATTTTCCGCCAAGAACGCGCCGGTCGCCTGGGGCGGTCGGTAACGGTGTTCAAACTGCGGACGATGCATGTTCAAAAGGAAGGGAATGGGAAAGAGCGCTGGGCCACGGAGGATGCTCCCCGGATTTTCCCTATCGGCGGGTTC
>DGXY01000114.1:41926-50833 GCA_002396885.1 Akkermansiaceae bacterium UBA5020 | reverse complement strand
ATCGGCGGGTTTCTCCGGAAGTTCCGCATCGATGAGATCCCGCAATTGATCAACGTGCTACGGGGAGAAATGTCCTTTGTTGGCCCTCGTCCGGAACAGCTTACGATCGTGGACGAGTTGGCCCGGCGGATTCCGTTTTATCGGGAGCGTCTTCTCATCCAGCCCGGGATTACGGGTTGGGCTCAGGTGAATTATCCCTATGGAGCGTCGGTCGAGGATTCAGCTCGAAAGCTGGAGTATGACCTCTATTACATGAAACACATGGGGATCTTCCTCGATTTTTTCATTTTATTGGAAACTGTCAAAATCATCCTTTGCGGTGGGCGGAAGTCTGGAGACGAGGATTACCTTCAGTTCCGTGAAGATCTCGTCGCGGCGGTAGACGAGGTGCCGTCCCCGGAGCCGGGCGATGGGGTTCGAGAGGCAAGACGGGTCACCGCAGTCAGTTGAGTTTCCATTTTTTTTTGGGGGGGCGCTTCCCCCTTTCGCCCGTCGGGAGCTACCCCGGGATCTGCTGCTGCGGCCCTTCCGAGAGTTCGCTCCTGCCCTGCAGAGGTCGCTCGCAAATCGGACCCAGCGCAAGCGTCACGCGTAGCCGCTTTTGAAGAGCGTGGCATCATCAAGGCGGTGGCTCTATCGACATCCCCTCAGTGAGGAAAAAAGAGATCCCCTTGGGGCCGCCACATCACTCCGGCCGTCTCTGCGACCGTCGGACCGGACAGTTCGCTGCGCTCATCCTTGAGCCGACTCACCTTTGTAAGGGCTTCGACGGCCGGCACGCGGCGGAGCGGGAACGGCTCGGCGAGGACGTGCGACGCGGCCATGCTTCGTCTTCAACAAGCGGCGGCGCACGCGCCGGGACAGAAAGAGCGCGTCCGCACTAAGGCAGGTGATCTTCAACGGCGTTGCGCGTGACGCTTACGAAGAAGCGAAACCGCGCACGACGTGACCCGTCATCGGCCCATTCTCTCCCTGCTCAAGCGCAGGCCGTGGGTTTCGAGTCATCTGCGGCAGGCCCGGCCGCGCCTCATCGGGATCAAACCCTCCGTCAGCGGGAGGAGAGAGAGAGGAGATGTCGCCCGGCCGTTCCGGAGAGGTTCGCAAAACTGAATTTCCCCGTGCCTCGTGAACGACTTTCCGAACCGGAGCGGATTCTCTCTTCAGGAGGGTTCCGAAGGCGGGCGAGGGGTGCGTGTCGGTTTGCGCTCGGCAACCTGACTCCATTCCGACTCCAGTTGACGGCGCTCCTGTTCGGCACGGGCTTGCTGGCGGTTTGGTTCTTCCGGGGAAAAGCCGGCGGCTGCCGGCCGCCCTGCTAGCGGGGGCGCGGTGGGCTTTGCATGTGCCGTCTGCACGGAAGCGGGGGCGGCTCCAGGAGCCGGGCGTTCCTGCCTCACCGGTGCAGCCCCGCTCTTCGCGGCCTCTTGAGGGGGCTGACGGCGCGTCACTTGGGAGGCGGCGCCGGCCGGTGGGGCGATCGTGGAAGGGGAGTGCGGCTTCGGTGCGCGATCTGGATCCGGCAGCAGTTCGGGTAAGGGAGCGGTGTCCACCCCGACGATAGGCCCTCTTACGAACGACTCTGCTATTTCCTCGGGTTCGCCATCGAACTGATCGTAGTATTGAGAAGAATAGTAGTAGTATTGGTAGTAGTTGCCGATTTTGGAGAGATCGACGCCGTTGAGAACGAAACCAAAGAAGTGAGCACCTGTTTTCCGGAGAAGGGTGACGGCATCCTTGACGTCTTTCATGGAGGTCTTTTCGGACCTCACCACCAGGACTAGTCCGTCGGCAAGTCGTTGGAGGGAGGCCGATTCACTCAAGCCGAGCACGGGAGGACAGTCGAGAATGATGCGGTCGTAGCGGGTGCGCCACTCCTGAACGAGGAGTGCAAAACCCTCTTGGCAGAGCATTTCAGTGGATCCGGGAATGATCGGACCGCGTGGAATCGCGTCGAAACCTTTTTTGCCGGTGCTAAGGACCGCCGCCCGAGGGGAGATCTGACCGGTCAACATGTGGGACATGCCTTGGCTGTTGTCCAGTTTCAGAAGGGAGTGTTGACGACCCCGCCGAAGGTCGCAATCGACGAGGAGGACTCGTTCTCCCATCGAGTGATAAGCCCAGGCGAGGTTGGCCGACTGAGTGGTCTTTCCTTCCTGAGGGCGGGCGCTGGTGACCAGAATCACCTGTGAGGCCATCCCCTCGAATTTGGAATCCAAGCCGATATTCGCCCGGATCACGCGGAAACATTCGAGCAGGAAATTGGGGGTCTTCGATCCCTGCGCGGGCGAGCGGTGGACCTCCTCGATAAACTCCCTTTCGGTGAGCGGGACGATTCCGATTCCCCTCAGGCCGATGTAGTCCTCGAGTTGTGAGAGGGAGGTCGCCGAGTTGTCGAGCAGGTTCAGGACGGTGGGAATGCCGATGGCTCCGGCGAGGCCGAAGAGCAGCGAAAGCATCACGAGCTTCCGCTTGTTGGGAGAAATTGGCTCCTTGTCGCGGAGACTCGTGTGGCCTTTGAAGCGGAGTTGGACCCAATCAAACTCTTCCGAGAAGGTCACCGTGGCGAGTTTCTCGGCAAGGCGCTCGCGAGCCTTGTCCCACATCAATTGGGCCTGTTCGATGGAGCTGTATTGAATGGAGGAACGACCGAGCTCCTCGGTGATTTTCTGGTATTCCGGAATCCGATCCTGGAGCTGGGCGACCTTCTCGTTGAGGCGCTGGTATTCGAGATTGAATTTTTCGCGCTGGACGAGCATCTCGGTATTGAGCGTGCGCTGCAGATTATCCATCTCAGCGAGAAGCTCCTTCATCTTGGGATGCTCGGGAAGATAGATGGCTTTGGCCTCTTCGATCTGGGGTTCCAGCTGCCGCTTCTTTCGCTCGACGTCGCGCCATGGCTCGAGACCCTCGACTTCGGAAGGGGTCACGACCTCGACATCCGCGACGTCCTTGGCCGCTGCCGCGGAGCGGCTCGCGGAGAACGACCGGCGGACCACGGTTCCCACCTCCACCTCGGTCTCCTTTTCGAAATTGGAGAGAAGGGAGAGAATGGAAACCAGTTTTTCGCCGTTCTGATTTTCGGCTTCGTAACGGGCAAGGGTTTCCTTGATTCCGTCCATCCGCTTCAACCGTTCGCGGGTTTCAACCAGATCCTTGGGGATCTGGAGGAGGTTCTGCTGTTCGATCGTGACTTCGGTGAATTGCTGGTCACGCTCCATGTTGGTGAGGGAATCGACGTTCTCCGCGACCTTCTTTTCGAGCTCAGTGAGTTGGAGGGCGTAGTGATCGAGAGCGTCGTCCCGGAATTCCTTCCAGCCGGCCTCCTGAGTCTTCTGGAATTCCGCGACGAGGGCGGCGCAGAAGTTTCGAACCACGTCGGGATCATAGGCCTGAACAAGGACCTCCAGATTCCGGGCATCAATGAAGGCCACGCGAACCGCCGGGACGTGATCGACGAGCGCTTCGAGGGTCGCGTTGCTGTCATCGAGCAATCCCAAACTTTTCGCGGCAGCGATCTGGATTTCCTGGGACCTGAGGCGCTCCATCAGGGCGCGCGAAGCCCGCGAGGTGCTGATGGCCGTTTCCGGGAGATCCGCGTCCCGCATCGGACTGCCAAAGGCTTGGAAAAAGACGAGGGAGCGGGCCTGATAGAGCGGGGTGGAGTAAAGGAAGTATCCGATGCCCCCGAGGAGGCCGAGGGCGAAGAGGATCGCCATCAGCCGCAGGTGTTTCAAGTAGGTGAAGACCTGCCTGAGAAGGACGAACGGGTCAAATTTGGCGGCGGGGCTGTTGGAGGAATCCATCTCGGAAGGGCGGGAACAAAAGGAATCGCGCTGACGGTGGGATAGGCAGAAACACTCGTCGCCTAGGCAGGCCTCGGACCCACTTTCTTGAGGGTTTTCTGCGGGGCGAGGAAAGGCTTGAAGAAGCTCCACTCAGCCGTGAAGAGACAACGGAGAGCATAAATTCCCAGCCCGATGAGCGGAAGAAAAAGGATCAAGGCAAACCAAGCCACTTTCGCTCCCATGGACAGGGGCTGGCTGCGCAAGCTTGAGACGGACGCGAGCAAGAGAATCAACCAGACTGCAGCGAGGCCCCAGTAGACTGCCGGGTGCTCGGACATGACGTTGAAGGTGAGAAACCGGATCAGGACTTGGAGCATGGCGGAGGGGGGGACAGGGAGGGAAATGTCCTGAGGCGAAGCTCCGATCACGGGTCGGCGTCCTCAGGATGATTTTAAGTCAGCATGAAATTCTCGCAAACAAAAAGGATTCACCGAGGGCTTGCTGATGAAAATCTTCGCAATTCTGAGTGTGAAAAGCGAGGCTTGGGCGAGGCGTCGCGAGGTGGCGGGAATTTAGAGGTTTTTGAGAACATAATCCCAGGTCGCGAAGGTCAGCCATGTCATCACCATGGAGAGGCCGAAATCAAAAATCCCGAAGCGGTTCCAAAACGGTCTCCCTAGTTGGGAGGAAGACCCTTTCTCCAAGGAGAAGGCAGGTCGTTCCTTACGTTCCCAAGCAGCCCGGACCGAGGCCGGCAGCTTCGTGAGGGCACTCAGGGCGCTCGCCGTCATCGGGGCTGGAGTCGCTGACGCCGGAATCGGGGACGGTTCCGGCGCGGTGGCGGGCAGCTCTTCGCCCTTCTTCAACCGGTGCATTGCCGCGCTTGCCGCGATGAGGAGAAAATATTCGGTGTGATAAGACCGATTGATCATCCAACCGGAGATCAGATTGGCGATCAGGAACACGAGAAGCACCCGTCGACATCGTTCCTGATCGGAATCCGTTGTTTTGAAAAAGAGCAGGGTGTGGAAGGCGCACCAGATGCCGGCGAGATAGAAGAAAAGGCCGTAACGCCCCAGATCGGCCGCGACCTGGATGTAGCTCGAGTGGGTGCCCTTGGGGACAATGAGGGTTTTGTTGCCCTCCTTCCAGGGGATGTAAGCGATGAACTGACGCCACCCGACTCCCGTATGGTCGCGCTCTTCAGCCGTTTTCGCCATCTCCCAGGCGAGGAGGCGGCCTTGGACGCCCTCATCCGCCCTGAGATTGTTCATGTCCGACATCCGGGGGAGGAAACTGAGGGCCGAGACACCCACAATGAGCGTGGCGCTGAGGACGATGGCCTGGAGCCACTTCGGTTTCCCGAGAATCAGGGCAATGATGAGCGCTGATGCTCCGACGAGGTAGGCGCCCTTCGATTGGGTTTGCCAAGCGCAATAGAAGGCGATGAAGGAAAACAGGGGGAAAATAAGAAAGCGTTTCGCCATGTTTTCCTTCCAGAAGTAGAGCACGAAGGAAGCCGGGATCACCACGACGATGCTATGGCCGAGGGCGTTGGGATTGTCGTGGAGCCAGGTGCCGATGGCGAGGCGTCCGATTTGGGTGAAGGCGTTTTCCTGTGCCCCCGTCGGGTCGAAACCATAGAAGCTCAGCACCCCGAGCAGGGCAATGAGGAAGAGGGCGAGGGTCCAGACTTTCAGGTATTTGAGGAGTCGGGGCCAGGTGTTGAGGGATTGCACGGTCAGCGCATAAAAGGCGAGCATGGGGACGGTTTCCATGAAGGAAGCCCCCCCGAAAAATACGATGTAGGCGAGGTAGGCGCAGATGATCACGTCGTGCGGGGTCCTCAAAAAACCGATCAGCGGCGAATTCCTCGAACGGGCGAGGACGATGGAGAAAAGCCACAGGGCGACGATGGGCCGAATGATTTCCGCCCCAGCCATGCCCGGAACCCAATCCTGCGGACGGAGATAATAAACGAGCAGGAAAACGATGGCGAAGAAGAACTCCATTCCAAGAATATCCACGTAGGCTAATTGGAAGTGGGCGATCTGCAAGTCGGGATGCGTCCCGGGCCCGAACTCCGCTCGCCGAGCGGAGGCGAAGGAGAAAACCCGGTTGAAGTCGCTGCCGCGTCGGTCTAGTTTCCTTCGGCCTATCCAGACACCGGGGGGCCGCCCCCCTTTCCGATGGCCATCGACCGAATCAGCGCCGAAGCGCTTGCCCTGTTGCCTCAAGGTGACGGCGCGTCCCGGCGTTTTCTCATGTTGGGCCGACAGCATTTGATGCTCACTGCCGCGGAGTGGCGAGACATCGCCAAACGGACCTCCCGGTCTTTCGATCCCGGTCTTTGCGGGGGGGAGATGGGAGGTTATGCCGAGCCGTTCTTGCGCTGGCTCGGGTATGGGGAGGTCGAATCCATGGATTTCAGCGGATACGAAGGCTCTACGCTCATCCACGACCTGAACCAGCCCGTGCCCGAGGACTGGCACGAGGGGTTTGACGTCGTGTTTGACGGAGGAACCCTCGAACACGTCTTCCATTTTCCGAACGCGATCGCCAATGCGATGAAACTCGTCCGGGAGGGGGGCGTCTTCGTTACCTGCACGACTTCGAACAACTACAACGGGCACGGATTTTATCAGTTCAGTCCGGAACTCTTCTGTCGCATTTTCGAAGCTGCCAACGGGTTTCGTCTGACCCTTTTGGCTCTCGTCGAGTCCACCGGATCGCTCGCGATTTACCGTGTCCCGGATCCCAAGGCCGTCGGGCATCGGGTCACCTTCGCTGGAGAGGGGCCGCTTTTGCTGGTAGCCATTGCGGAAAAAATTGCTTCAACTCCCTTGTTTCAAGTAAGTCCTGCTCAAAGCGATTATGCGGCGACCTGGAAAGAGGCGGCCCAGGCCGAATCGTCGGAATCTGCCGCTCCGAAGGAAGGTAATCCCTTGGGAGGGATCGTCCGCCGCCTGCTCCCCGAGGCTTGGAGGCACCGGATCCGTCGTTATCTCGCGGAAAAAGACCGGGCCCGGCGTCGATTGCGTGGCATCGTGAAGGTGGCTTCCCTGGGGGACTGTTTCGTCAAGACTGGATCATGATTCGCCGCCTTGCTACCGCTGCCATGACGCGCCTGCCCTTCTGTCCGGTCTGGCCGGAAATCGCCCTCTTGGAGGGGATTCAAGTGCCGATCCGGAATTCGCCTTTTCCACCGCGCCTGCGGCGTCACCTGATGCGGGGGGGCTACGAGACCGACGAGCGCCGACTCGTGCAACAGTTCGTGAAGCCCGGGGACGAGGTCCTCGAAGTGGGGGCGTCGTGCGGTGTCGTGACCTCCTTCCTCTGGCGACAGGTCGGACCGCAGGGCAGGGTCGTGAGCGTCGATGGCAATGGGGCTCTGAAACCGTTTTTCGACGAAGTCCTGAGGCGGAATGGATTTTCGGGGAACTGGGTCGAGGCGATCGCTTATCCCGTTTGGGCGGAGGAGGCACCGGTGGCGTTCGGTGCCAGGGGGTTCGCTCCCTCGCTGAACCCTCTTGGAAGCACCGTTTCCGCGGATGAGGCGGTCCCGTCGGAGCCTGATGGCGAGGGACCCGGGGTCATGACCTTGCGCCGGATTGCCGAAACGACGGGTCTTCGTCCGACGGTCCTAGTCGCGGACATCGAGGGGACCGAGGGGGTTTGGTGTGAGACGGCTCCGTCCTTGCCGGAGTCGGTCAAAACGGTGATCCTCGAGATCCATCCTCAACTCATTGGCGTCGCGTCCGCCGGGGCGACGGTGCAGGCGCTCCTCGACGAGGGCTTCCGCATCACGGGGATTTCCGGCCTCGTCTTCGCGTTGGGCAGACCCTGACAAATCCCGACAAATCGGCGGATTCCCGCGTTGCCAGAGGGTGGCATCGATGGCATCGTCCGCCTCTCCAGAATCCAGTGGGAGCGAATGCGTATGAAGTTGAAACAATCGATCGGGAGAGGGGTCGTGGCTCTGATGGGACAATCGTGGGTGGAGCGCCCCTTCCGTTACCTCGCCTACCATCACAAGCGGGCGCTGCGGCGGCGGGTCGAGGCGAAACTCCGCCGTCTCGGGTTGCTGGATGATGTCATTCAGAGCGGTCCCTTCAAGGGGCTGCGATATCCTCCGGACGAGGAACATTGGATTTCTTGCCGATTCGAGAAGATCATCGGCTGTTATGAGATGGAGATGTTTCCGTGGATCGAGCGGATCGCGGCCACGAAAAAATACACCTCGGTGATCAACGCCGGCGCCGCCGACGGCACTTTTGTCGTCGGTTTGGGAAGGCTCTTCCCCGAGGCTCGTCTGTATGCCTTCGAGCCGTCCACGGAACGCTCTCCCACGGTCGAGGCCCTGGCCCGTCTCAATGGAGTCTCTGATCGCTTGACGATGGGCAAGTGGTGCGATCCGGAAGCACTCCGGGCGATCGATCCGGGGGAAGCTCCGTTGGTCTTCTGCGATGTTGATGGATACGAGGAGGTGCTGTTGGACAAGAAGGCGGTCCCGTGGTTGGAGCGCGCCGACATTCTCCTCGAGGTGCACGAGTTTCGCGCCACCGCCTTGGACGAGGCCGCGCGGCGCGATTTCGAGCGCCGTCACTCGTTCCTCCGGAGGGACATCGGGAAAGTCATCCGCTCCCGCTTCGAAGACACCCACCGGATCGAGGAGTGCACGGTCAGCGGTGTTCCCTACGAGCGTTTTCCCTTTCTCGAGAACCTTTCCATGCCCGAGATTCTCGCGCTGACGGAGTCGGACCGAGCCTGCATTCACCCCTGGTTTTTTCTCGAGAACCAAATCACCCGCTGAGACTTGCCCATGAGCCGATTTCTGAGAACAGTCGCCAGGAGGGTCTCTTCGATTCTCGCTTACAATCCACGTTTGCACGCCGCCTTGAAGGGAGCCTTCCTGGGTTTGCCGGAGAAGATACGCGGTCGGCAAATGATCTACGACGGCCTTCGGGAATTTGGGATCTCCCGTCGCCAGGATGTCACTTTCTGCGTTGTCGGTGCCAACGACGGGGTCACCAACGACCACCTCTATCCCTTCGCGAAACAGTTTCGGTGGAAGGGGATCTTGGTCGAGCCGGTTCCTCCTTATTTCGCGGAATTGAAAAAG